>NZ_CATKIF010000007.1:0-156022 GCF_949752865.1 Burkholderia sp. IT-111MI5
TGCGGTGCGCGAAACGGCCGGTGTGCCGGCCGCGGCGTCAGTGCTGCCCGAACAGCGTCGCGAGCCGATCGACCGCCTCTTCGAGCCGCGAGTAGGCCGTCGCATAGGACAGACGGATATAGTCGCGCGGCGCATGGACGCCGAAGTCCATGCCGGGCACCAGCACGACGCCCGCGTCGTGCAGCATCGCCTGCGTGAGCGCGGCGCTGTCGCCGGCTGCCGGATGGGCGACGCCGCCGCAATGCGCATACACGTAGAACGCGCCGTCGGGCATCACCGGAACCGTGAAGCCGAGCCGTTCGAGCGCCGGTGCGATGAAATCGCGGCGGCGCTTGAATTCGAGCCGGCGCGCCTCGTAGATGTCGAGCGTGGCCGGCTCGAAGCACGCGAGCGCCGCGTGCTGCGCGAGTGCGGACGGGCAGATGAACAGGTTCTGCGCAAGCTTTTCGAACGTGCCGACCAGCGCGGGCGGCACGACGAGCCAGCCGAGCCGCCAGCCGGTCATGCTGAAATACTTCGAGAAGCTGTTCACCGTGATGACATCGTCGCCGAACGACAGTGCCGACACGGGCGCCGCGTCGTAGCTGAGCCCCTGGTAGATCTCGTCGACGATCGTGAAGCCGCCGCGTGCGCGCACGGCTGCGACGATTCGCTTCAGTTCGTCGGGTTCGAGCGACGTGCCGGTCGGGTTCGACGGCGACGCGAGCAGCACGCCGCGCGTGCGGTCGCCCCAGCGTGTGCGGACGTCGTCCTCGGTGAGCTGGAAGCGCGCGTCCGGGCCGCTCGGCACGAGCACCGCGCGGCCTTCGGCCGCCGCGACGAAGTGCCGGTTGCACGGATACGACGGGTCGGGCATCAGCACCTCGTCGTCGCGGCCGACGAGCGCGAGGCACGCGAGCAGCAGCGCGGCCGACGCGCCGGCCGTCACGACGATCCGTTCGGGGCTGATCGTGAGGCCGTACGCGCGCGCATAGTGCGCGGCGATCGCCTCGCGCAGCGGCGCAATGCCGAGTGCGCTCGTGTACTGCGTGACGCCGCGGCGCAGCGCGGCCGCGGCCGCTTCGACGACAGGCTCCGGCGCGGTGAAATCCGGTTCGCCGATGCCCATGTGGATAACATCGCGCCCGGAGGACTCGAGCCGCTGTGCCTCCTTCATCAGTTCCATCACATAGAAGGGCTGGATCGCGTCGACGCGTGCGGCGAGCGTGACGAGCGAATCGGCGGTGGTATTCATCGGTCGGGAGGGGGAGAGAATGAAAAACGGGCGCTTGCGCGCCCGTGGACAAACAAACGGTATCAGCCGTTGCGGCGCGCCTGCGTTTCGGCGGGGCGCAGCTTCGCGGCGAGCTTGTCGAGCACGCCGTTCACGTACTTGTAGCCGTCGGAGCCGCCGAACGTCTTCGCGAGTTCGACCGCTTCGTTGATGATCACGCGATACGGCGTTTCGACGTGGTGCGTGAGCTCGAACGTCGCGATCAGCAGCACGGCGCGTTCGACCGGCGACAACTGCTCGATCGGACGGTCCAGCGATGGCGTCAGCGCTTCGACGAGCGTCGCGTGCTCGCGGATCACGCCGTGCAGGATGGCTTCGAGCAGCTCCTTGTCAGCCTTGTCGTAACCGAGCGCGCCGCGCAGTTGCGCGTCGATCTCGCCGGAGGGCGCGCTCGACAGCAGCCACTGATACAGGCCCTGCGTCGCCAGCTCGCGCGATTGTCGGCGGGCGCTCTTCTTCATGCGCGCTCCTCTTCGTCGTCTTCGTCCTCTTCTTCGTCCTCGTCATCGTCGCCGAGCTGGTCGAGCGCCATCGTCAGGTTGGCCATCTCGACGGCGACGCGCGCCGCGTCACGACCCTTTTCGGTCATGCGCGCGACGGCCTGCTCGTCATTTTCGGTCGTCAGGACCGCGTTCGCGATCGGCAGGTTGAAGTCGAGGCCGATGCGGGTGATGCCCGCGCCGCTCTCGTTCGACACGAGTTCGAAGTGGTAGGTCTCGCCGCGGATCACCGCGCCGAGCGCGATCAGCGCGTCGAACTGGCCGCTTTCTGCCAGCTTCTGCAGCGCGAGCGGGATTTCCAGCGCGCCGGGCACCGACACGAGCAGCACGTCTTCACCGGTGACACCGAGGCGCTCCAGTTCCTCGACGCACGCGTCGGCGAGACCGTTGCACACGGGTTCGTTGAAGCGCGATTGCACGATGCCGATACGCAGGCCGTCGCCTTCGAGATTCGGTTGGTATTGTCCGATTTCCATGATCTTGTCCGTGGTGTGGATGAACGGTTATAGGGCGAAAGCGCCGTGGCGGGTTACGCGTTGGACGCCGGGCAGGACTTGGCTTCGCCGCCGGGCATCGGAATGAAGCCCGTGACTTCGAGGCCGTAGCCGGACATGCTGCCCAGCTTGCGCGGATTCGACAGCACCTGCATCTTGCCGACGCCGACATCGCGCAGGATCTGCGCGCCGATGCCGAACGTCTTGAAATCGACCGGCCGGCGCTTCAGCGCAGCGGCCTTTTCTTCCTCGTCGAACGCCTTGAAGACGTCGATCAGGTGTTCCTTCGTGTCGCCGCAGTTGAGCAGCACGATCACGCCGAGGTCGCGTTCCGCGATCTCGCGCATCGCGGCGTCGAGCGTCCACGAGTGCGTCGACACGCCGGTTTCGAGCAGGTCGAGCACCGACAGCGGCTCGTGCACGCGCACCGGCGTATCGACGTCGGGCGACGGCGCGCCGCGCACCAGCGCGATGTGCGGCGAACCGCTCGGCTGGTCGCGGTACAGCACCGCGCGGAACGTGCCGTGCGCGGTCTGCATCGTGCGCTCGGCGATCCGCTCGATGATCGATTCGGTGCGGCTGCGATAGTGGATCAGGTCGGCGATCGTGCCGATCTTCAGACCGTGTTCCTTCGCGAATTCGATCAGGTCGGGCAGGCGCGCCATCGTGCCGTCGTCCTTGATGATCTCGCAGATCACCGCGGCCGGCGTGAGGCCCGCGAGCGCGGTGAAGTCGCAGCCGGCCTCGGTGTGGCCCGCACGCACGAGCACGCCGCCCGGCTGCGCCATGATCGGGAACACGTGGCCCGGCTGCACGATGTGCTCGGGACGCACGTCGTGCGCGACCGCCGTGGCGATCGTGTGCGCACGGTCGGCGGCCGAGATGCCGGTCGTCACGCCTTCGGCCGCTTCGATGCTGACCGTGAACGCGGTGCCGTACTGCGTGCCGTTGCGGTAGGTCATCAGCGGCAGGTGCAGCTGCTTGCAGCGTTCCTGCGTCAACGTCAGACAAACCAGGCCGCGGCCGTACCTGGCCATGAAGTTGATCGCTTCCGGTGTGACGAATTCGGCGGCGATCACGAGGTCGCCCTCGTTTTCGCGGTCTTCTTCGTCGACCAGGATCACCATCCGGCCGGCTTTCAGCTCGGCGATGATGTCGAGCGTGGAGGCGAGCGTCATAAGGGGGCGAGAAAGAGGAAAGTGCGTATTTTACGCCAGCCGGACGGCGTTTCGGCTGGCGCGGGTTGCGCCCGGCCGGCAAGCGCTCCGGAAGTCGGTGCGGCCGGCCTGCGCGGCAGGCCCGGCCGGGCCGCCGCGCGTCATGCGTCACGCGTGCTCGTTGCGTCCGCCGAGGTAGTCGAGCTTGCCGAGCTCGACGCCGCTGTGGCGCAGGATGTCGTACGCGGTCGTCACGTGGAAGAAGAAATTGGGCAGCACGAAGTTCAGCAGGTACGACTGGCCGGTGAACTCGATCGGGCCGACGCGCATCTTCAGCACGATCTGGCGCGCCTCGCTGCCGTCGATCTGCGCGGCGTCGAAGCTTTTCAGGTAGTCGATCGTCTTCTGGATGCGCGCGTGCAGTTCGTCGAAAGTCTGCTCGACGTCCGGGTAGCTCGGAATCTCGGCGCCGGAGAGCCGCGCGGCGCAGCCCTTGGCCGTGTCGGTCGCGATGTAGACCTGGCGGACGAGCGGCAGCATGTCCGGGTAGAGGCGCGCGCCGACGAACACCGACGGGTCGATCTGCTTCTCGGCCGCGTGCGCCTGCGCCTTGCCGAGGATGTGCTGCAGGTTGGTCAGGCCGCGGATCAGGACGGGCAGCGAAGCCTGGTACATCGAGATGGACATGGGAACGACTCCTGTGGGAAGAGGGGCGGCCGGTACGCGGCGCGTCGTGCGTTGCGGCGTTGAAACCGCTGTCGACGCATCTTAGCGCGACGGCATGACCCGTGCGCGTCGTTGGCCGTTCGGCCGAGGATCGGGCCCGCGAGTCGACGAGCGGATGCGACGGGAATTGTTGCGATGGACCGCAGATATCGGAATCGACCGGCCGACCGGACAGGCGGCGGTTGGAAATGGGGCCAGGGAGTCGTCCCGTCATCGACGAGGCGGTGAAGCGCTGAAAGACGGATCGCCCGACGAGGCGGCAATGCGCTCATGGAGCGGCTCGCCGGTACACGTAGCGGTTCGCGCGCGACGGCCGGCGATTGTCGGAAAACGGCGGCGATGCGGACCCGGGCGGCCCGGGGCCGAACCGCCGGCCCCCATTCTCAAGAAAGCACGAAAAAGGACGATCAGTCCTGATGCATGCCTTGCGACGTCGACAGCATCCGCTCCACATACCGCGCGATCATGTCGACTTCGAGATTGACCTTGTCGCCGGCCTTCAGGTGGCGCAGCGTCGTGACCTCGACCGTATGCGGAATCAGGTTGATCGAGAATTCGCAGCCGTCCGCACGATCGTCGATCGTGTTGACGGTCAGGCTCACGCCGTTGACCGTGATCGACCCCTTGTACGCGAGATAGCGGCCGAGCTCGCGCGGCGCGACGATCCGCAGCTCGTGCGACTCGCCGACCGGAGCGAAGCGGGTCACGGTGCCGAGGCCGTCGACGTGGCCCGACACGATGTGCCCGCCGAGGCGGTCGTGCGCGCGCAGCGCCTTCTCGAGGTTCACTTCGCCGGGTTGCGCGAGGCCGACCGTGCGGTTCAGGCTTTCGCGCGACACGTCGACGTCGAACGCGGCGTCGGTCTTGTCGATCACCGTCATGCACGCGCCCTGGATCGCGATGCTGTCGCCCAGCGCGACATCGGCGAGGTCGAGCCCGCCGGCCAGCACGGTCAGGCGCACTCCGGCATCGGCCGACGTGCCGAGCGGATCGATCGATTCGATGCGGCCGACGGCCGCGACAATTCCGGTAAACATCGTGACGGTCCCGTTCAGTGCGTGGCGTCGGGCGGCGCGACACGCGCCAGGATCCGCAGATCGTCGCCGATCCGCTCGATACCGTGAAACGACAGTCGCGTGCGTGCGTCGAGGCTCGCCGGCGCGGCGAGGTCGAACATGCCGGCCGCGTCGGCGCCCAGCAGGCTCGGCGCGAGATAGACGAGCAATTCGTCGACGCAATGCTCGCGCAGCAGCGAGCCGTTCAGCTTGTGGCCGGCCTCGACGTGCAGTTCGTTGACGCCGCGCGCGCCGAGCGCCGCGAGCATCGCGGGCAGGTCGACCTTGCCGTGCGCATTCGCGAGCGACACGATTTCCGCGCCGCGCGACTTCAACACGTTCGCGCGCATTTCGCCGCTCGCATCGAGCCGGCCGCAGAAGATCAGCAGCGGAGGGCCTTCGAGCAGCCGTGCGTCGAGCGGCAGGTCGAGGCGGCTGTCGACCAGGATGCGCTGCGGCTGGCGCGGCGTGTCGATGCCGCGCACGGTCAGCAGCGGGTTGTCCTCGCGCACGGTGCCGATGCCGGTGAGGATCGCGCAGGCGCGCGCACGCCACGCGTGCCCGTCGAGGCGCGCGGCTTCGCCGGTGATCCACTGGCTTTCGCCGGACGGCAGCGCGGTGCGGCCGTCGAGCGACGCGGCGGTCTTCATCCGCACCCACGGGCGGCCGCGCGTCATCCGCGACACGAAGCCGATGTTCAGTTCGCCGGCTTCATGCGCGAGCAGCCCGCAGCGCACGTCGATGCCCGCGTCGCGCAGCATGCCGAGGCCGCGCCCCGACACCTGCGGATTCGGGTCTTCCATCGCGGCGACGACCTTCGCGACGCGCGCTTCGCTCAGCGCGTTCGCGCACGGCGGCGTGCGGCCGAAATGGCTGCACGGCTCGAGCGTCACGTAGACGGTCGAGCCCGCGACGTCGTGGCCGCGCGAGCGCGCGTCCTTCAGCGCCTGCACTTCCGCGTGGTCCTGGCCGGCCGGCTGCGTGAAGCCTTCGCCGATCACGTCGCCGTCCTTGACGATCACGCAGCCGACGCGCGGATTCGGCGCCGTCGTATACATGCCGCGCGCGGCGAGCGCGAGCGCGCGCTCCATATGGGCGAAATCGGTATCCGAGAACATGCGCGCGGCCCCGGGTCAGGCGGCGAGTGCCGCGAACGCGCGGCGCGCGGCCGCGAGCGTCGCGTCGATCACCGCGTCGTCGTGCGTGCTCGACACGAAACCTGCCTCGTACGCGGACGGCGCGAAGTACACGCCCTCGTCGAGCATCAGGTGGAAGAAGCGGTTGAAGCGCTCGGTGTCGCTCTTCGTGACTTCCGCGAAGCTGGTCGGCACGCGCTCCGCGAAGTAGAGGCCGAACATCGCGCCGATCGAGTCGGCCGCGAACGGCACGCCGGCCGCGCGCGCTTCGGCCGCGAGGCCGTCGGCGAGACGCTTCGTCTGCGCGGTGAGCGCGTCGTAGAAGCCCGGCGCCTGGATCAGCTGCAGCGTCTTCAGGCCCGCGGCGACCGCGATCGGGTTGCCCGACAGCGTGCCGGCCTGGTAGACGCCGCCGAGCGGCGCGAGGTGGGCCATGATGTCGCGGCGGCCGCCGAACGCGGCGGCCGGCATCCCGCCGCCGATCACCTTGCCGAGGCAGGTGAGGTCGGCCGTGATCCCGTAGTACGCCTGCGCGCCGCCGAGCGCGACGCGGAACCCGCACATCACCTCGTCGAAGATCAGCACGGCGCCGTGCTTCGTGCACAGCGCGCGCAGCGCATTCAGGAATTCGGGCGTGCCGCGCACGAGGTTCATGTTGCCGGCCACCGGCTCGACGATCACCGCGGCGATTTCATCGCCGAACGCGCCGAACGCTTCCTCGAGCGCGGCGACGTTGTTGTATTCGAGGACGGTCGTGTGCTTCGCGATGTCGGCGGGCACGCCGGCCGACGTCGGGTTGCCGAACGTCAGCAGGCCGGAGCCGGCCTTCACGAGCAGGCTGTCCGCGTGGCCGTGGTAGCAGCCCTCGAACTTGACGATGCGGCTGCGGCCCGTGAAGCCGCGCGCGAGACGCAGTGCGCTCATCGTGGCCTCGGTGCCGCTCGACACCATCCGCACCTGCTCGATCGACGGCACGAGCTTGCAGATTTCCTCGGCGATCTCGATCTCGGCCTCGGTCGGCGCGCCGAACGAGAAGCCGTCGGCCAGCACGTTCTGCACGGCCGACAGCACTTCCGGATGGACGTGGCCGACGATCATCGGGCCCCACGAGCCGATGTAGTCGATGTATTGCTTGCCGTCGGCATCCCAGAAATACGGGCCTTGCGCGCGCGCGACGAAACGCGGCGTGCCGCCGACCGAACGGAATGCGCGCACCGGCGAGTTGACGCCGCCGGGAATGGTATTCTGGGCGCGTTCGAAGAGGATCTGATTATTGGACATGGGCGAAACCTGCGAGAGAAGGGCGCGGGGGCCTGTGCACGGGCCGCGGCGCCTGGGCGGAACGATCGTCTGATTGTACCGGAGACGCGCGCGGCGGGCCCGCGAGACGGTCTGCGGCCTTTCGGCACGCGGACTGGAAAGGAGGGCCCGATTTGTCCCGGCGATCGGCCCGGTTATCGCGGCGGCTTGCGCTTGCCGGTCAGCTCCGCCCAACGCTTCTCGAGCGGGCCTTCGACCATCGGCTTGATCGACGTGCCGGAGCTCTGCGCATCCCAGGTCTGCACCGAGTACGGGTGGACGCGCAGCGCGTCGCGCGCGATCACGACGTCCTGGTGCGCGTCGACCAGCCAGTCGTACACGAAGTCGATGCATAGCCGGTAACCGCGCTTCGTCGACGGATCGGGCACCTCGTACGGCGCGCGCGTCACGTAGCCGGAGCCGAACACGCCCTTGGGCTCCTTCGCGACGCGGTGCAGGAATACGCGGTCGCCCGGCAGGATGCCGCGCGCGAAGCCGCAGCCCCACACGTCATGCACGGCCTCGCCGGCCTTCACGCGCGCGGCGACGTCGGGCAGTTCGGGCCATGGCCATTTCTTGGGGCTCCAGATCAGCAGGAAAGCGGTCATCGGTTCGGTCGTGCGTCGAATTGGTCAGACAAGAGAAGCAGGCAGCAGCAAGCTTAATCGAATCCGCGCGCGATCCCGCGAGACGGGCGCCGCGCCGGTGTTTCCCGGCCTGCTGCCGCACGCGGCCCGCAGCACGCAAAAAAGTTGCGCGTACAATCATGGGCCCGAGCGCGCCGTCCGCGGCGCGGCCTCCCGTCTTCACCGCCACGCGCGTCCCGATGCGCGCGGGCTCCATTCCGGATACCCATGTCTCACGTCGTCCGGCGCCGGCCCGATGCCCGGCTGATCCTGTTGCTCGGCGCGCTCGCCGCCTGCGGGCCGATCGCCACCGACATGTACCTGCCGAGCCTGCCGTCGATCGCCGACGGCTTCTCCGTCAGCCCCGGCGCCGCGCAGCGCACGCTGACGAGCTTCATGGCCGGCTTCTCGATCGGCATGCTGCTGTACGGCCCGCTGTCCGACACGTGGGGCCGCCGGCCCGTGCTGCTCGGCGGCATCGCGCTGTTCACGCTCGCGAGCATCGGCTGCTTCGTGTCGGGCTCGATCGACATGCTGATCGTCGTGCGCTTCCTGCAGGCGCTCGGCGCCGGCGCCGCGTCGGTGCTGGCACGCGCGATCGCGCGCGACGCGCACGAGCCGAGCGACGCGGCGAAGGTGCTGTCGATGGTCGCGATCGTCACCGCGGTCGGGCCGCTGCTCGCGCCGCTGATCGGCGGCCAGATCCTGCGCTTCTCGGGCTGGCGCGGCGTGTTTGTCGTGCTGGCCGTGTTCGGCGCGGTATGCGCGGCGACCGCGTACCTGCGCGTGCCCGAAACCTGGCCGAAGGAGCGGCGCAAGAGCACGGCCGTGCTCGCGTCGTTCGCGTCGTACGGGCGCATCCTGTCCGACCCCGTCGCATGGGGGCACATGCTGTGCGGCGGGATGGCATTCGCGTCGATGTTCTCGTACATCACCGCGACGCCGTTCGTGTACATCGAGTATTTCCACGTGTCGCCGCAGCACTACGGGCTGCTGTTCGGCCTGAACGTCGTCGGGATCATGATCGGCAACTTCGCGAACACGCGGCTCGTCGGCCGCGTCGGCTCGCTGCGCATCATCGCGGCCGCGTCGCTCGTGAGCTGCATCGCGTCGCTCGCGGTCGCGCTCGTCGCGCTGACCGGGTGGGGCGGGCTGTGGTCGATCGTCGTGTGCCTGTTCTTCGTCGTCGGCGTGGTCGGGATCCTGTCCGCGAACTGCACGACCGACCTCATGCATCGCTATCCGCACAACGCGGGCGCGTCGGCCGCCGTGTTCGGCGCGATGCAGCTCGCGCTCGGCGCGCTCGCGAGCGTCGCGATCGGCGCACTCGCGGACGGCACGCCGTTCGCGATGGGCGTGACGATCGGCGTCACGGGCGTGCTGTGTCTGGCCGGACGCTTCCTCGTGCTGCGCTGGCACGGGCGGCCGGTGAAAGCGGGCGCCTGAACCGGCGCAGCCGGGCGGCACAAAGAAAAACGCCACCGTGCGCGATGCGCCGGTGGCGTTTTTTCTTGGGGTGCGCGAAGCGGCTGACGCCGCGCCGTGCATCAATCCCGCGCGACGTCCTTCGCCGCCGGCGACGCGCCGTGGCTCAGCCAGTCGAGCACGTCGGCCGTTTCGTCGTCGCTCGCGCGCGCCTTCGCCTGCGCGACGGCCTCGGGCAGTTCGCCGTTCGGCGACGCGCGGCGGATCGCGACGCCGACCGCGAGGATGTCGATCATCAGCAGATGCAGGATCCGCGAGATCATCGACAGCTGCGACTCGCGCATCTCGATATGGTCGGTTTCGAGCGCGACGGTCGCGCGCTTCGCGAGCGGCGTGTTGCTCGACGTGATCGCGATCACCTTCGCGCCGGCCTGCATCGCGACGTCGAGCACGCGCAGCAGCTCGGGCGCACGCCCCGACTTCGACACCGCGACGATCACGTCGCCCTTGCCGAGCAGCGCGGCCGACGCGGCCTGCATGTACAGGTCGCCGTACGCGATCGTCGGGATCCCGAAGCGGAAGAACTTGTAGTGCGCGTCCTGCGCGACGATGTTCGAGTTGCCGAGCCCGTAGAACTCGATGCGCCGCGCGCCGTTCAGGATCTCGATCGCGTTCTCGACATGCTCGAAGTTCAGGTGCTCGCGCAACTGCAGGATCGCCGACACCGTGTTGTCGAGCACCTTCGCGCCGAAGTCGGTGGCCGTGTCGCCGAGATGCACCTGGCTGTGGCTCATCGGGATCGTGCCGGTGAGGCCGGTGGCGAGCTTCAGCTTGAAGTCCGACAGCCCCTGGCAGCCGAGCGAGCGGCAGAAGCGGATCACGGTCGGCTGGCTCACGTCGGCCTTGCGCGCGATGTCGACGATCGGATCGTTGATGATCGAGCGCGGATGGTTCAGCGCGAGATCGGCGACGCGGCGCTCGGCCGGCGTCAGCGCATCGCGCATCTGGCGGATCCGCTCGAACACGGCCGACGACGCGCCGCCCGAGCGGTTCGACAGTTGCTCCGCGAGGATCGCCGACACGCCGAGGAACGCCGGGTATTCGGCGGTGATCAGGTAGGTCGGGATGTTCTCGAGATAGTGCGTGAAGCGGCCCTTCGCCTCGAAGCGCGCGCGGAACGACGAGCGCGTGAACAGTTCGCCGAGCTTCAGCGCGACGCCGCCGCCGATGTACACGCCGCCGAGCGCGCCGAGCGTCAGCGCGACGCTGCCGGCGAACGCACCGAGAATCCCGCAGAAGCATTCGACCGTCTCGAGCGCGAGCGCTTCGCCCGCATGCGCGCGCTCGACGATCTCGACCGTGTCGACGCTTGCGGCGACGCGCTTCTTGTCGCGCGCGGCGAGCGCGCGATAGATGATCTCCATGCCGGGGCCCGCGCACACGCGCTCGAACGACACGTGCGGAAACTTCTTGCGCGCGTATTGCAGCACCAGGTCCTCGCGCTCGTCCTGCGGCGCGAACGACGCGTGGCCGCCCTCGCTGCCGAGCGCGATCCAGCGGTCGTCGGCCGGAATCAGCCCCGACACGCCGAGCCCGGTGCCGGGCCCGAGCAGCCCGATCACGCTGTTCTGGCGGCGCGTGCCGCCGCCGACCTGCACGCGCTGCGCGTCGGTCAGGCCCGGCAGCGCCATCGCGAGCGCGGTGAAATCGTTGACGACGAGCAGCGTGTCGAAGCCGAGCGCACGGCGCGTCGCCTCGATCGAGAAGCTCCAGTCGTGGTTGGTCATCGTGACCTGGTCGCCGTCGACCGGATTGGCGATCGCGATCGCCGCGTGGTTCACGCGGCTGATCTTCACGTCCTTCAGGTACTTGCGGATCGCGTCGGTGATCGTCGGATAGTCGGCGCCGGGATATACGCGGATCTGCGTGATCTCGCCCGGGCCGGTTTCCAGCGCGAAGCGCGCGTTGGTGCCGCCGACGTCCGCGAGCAGGCGCGGGCCGTCGGCATGCTGACCCGCGACGACCGCCTTAGTTTGCGCACCAGTAGACATCGAGCTGGGTCCCCTTGTCGTTGGCCAGTTGGGAAATCGCGTTCTTCTGCAGCGACGCGGCCGCGGCGTCGAGCACGGCGCGCTTGGCGGGGCCCGCGATCAGCAGGAACAGCCGGTCGACGCGCTTGAGCGCATCGAGCGAAAAGCTCACGCGCGCATGCGGCGCGGCGCCCGGATGTACGGCGACGAAACGCTCGGGCGTCGCGATCGCGTGGTCCCATTCGGGCGCGTCGGCGAAGATCGACGCGGTGTGGCCGTCTTCGCCCATGCCGAGCACCGCGACGTTCGGCACGCGGTAGTCGGCGTTCGCGTTCAGCGCGGCGACGTGCGCGTCGAGCGTGGCGCGCGTGTCGACGAGCGGCAGGAAGCGGGCAGGGGCCGCCGCGTGCTGCAGCAGCGTGTCGCGCACGAGGTGCGCGTTGCTGGCCGCGTCGTTTTCCGGCACCCAGCGGTCGTCGACCAGCGTCACGTCGACGCCGGCCCAGTCGAGCGCCGCATGCGACAGCGTTTGCAGGAACGGGCGCGGGCTCGTGCCGCCGGACACCGCGAGCGTCGGGCGCGCGGGGCCGGCGAGCGCGGCGCGCAGCGCGTCGCCGACGGCGCGCGCGAGCGCTTCGCTTTGCGCTTCCTGGGTGTCGAAAGCGTGGATCTCGATCACATCTCCTCCGGACTGCTTTGTATGTTCAAATCGTACGAATCGTGGGGCACGTTGCCGCACGCGGTCACGCGCGCGGCAACGGCCTGCATCAGTTTTCTTCTTCGAGCCAGCAGGTGTCGTGCTGCGCGAGCATCGCGCTCGCCGCGGCCGGCCCCCACGTGCCCGCCGCGTACGGCTTCGGCGGCTTCAGCGAGCGCGCCCATTCGTTCAGGATCGGCTCGACCCAGCGCCATGCGGCCTCCTGTTCGTCGCGCCGCACGAACAGCGCGAGCCGGCCGTTGATCACGTCGAGCAGCAGGCGCTGGTACGCCTCCATCTGCCCTTCCTTGAAGAACCGGTCGAACGCGAGGTCGAGGTGCACGCTCGCGAGGTTCATCCCTTCGCCGGGCTGCTTCGCGAGGCAGTACAGGCGGATCGTCTCGTTCGGCTGCAGCCGGATCACGAGGCGGTTCGAACCGGGACGCAGCGCGGTCGGCCCGAGCGCCGAATGCGGCACCGGGCGGAAGTTGACGACGATCTCCGCGACGCGGTCGGCGAGACGCTTGCCGGTGCGCAGGAAGAACGGCACGCCGGCCCAGCGCCAGTTCTCGATCTCGACCTTCAGCGCGACGAAGGTTTCGGTCTGGCTGTCGGGCTTCACGCCCGGCTCGGTCGCGTAGGCCGGCACCTGCGCGCCCTTGATCACGCCCGCATGATACTGGCCGCGCACGGCAACCTTGCCGATCTCGCGCGGATCGACCGGCTTCAGCGCGCGCAGCACGCGCAGCTTCTCGTCGCGCACCGAGTCGGAATCCATCGAGTGCGGCGGCTCCATCGCGACGATCGACAGCAGCTGCAGCAGGTGGTTCTGCACCATGTCGCGCAGCGCGCCGGTGTTGTCGTAGAAATCGCCGCGCGCTTCGACGCCGAGCTCCTCGGCGATCGTGATCTGGATGCTCTCGACCCATTCGCGGCGCCACAGCGGCTCGAACAGCGCATTGCCGAAGCGCAGCGCGAGCAGGTTCTGCACCGGCTCCTTGCCGAGGTAGTGGTCGATCCGGTAGATCTGGCCTTCCGCGAAGATCTCGCCGACCGCGTCGTTGATCGCATTCGACGAGCGCAGGTCGTAGCCGAGCGGCTTCTCGAGCACGATGCGCGAGCCTTCGCTCAGGCCGACCGACGCGAGCGCGTTGCAGATCGGCACGAACAGCGACGGGCCCGTCGCCAGATAGAACACGCGGATGCCGGGCAGCGATGCGATCGCATCGCGCAGCACGACGTAGTCTTCCGCGCGGCCGAGATCGAGCTTCACGTACTCGATGCGCTGGAGAAAGGACTTCCACGCGGCTTCGTCGAACGCCTTGCCGGCCGCCTTGACCGCATGCGGCTTCACATGCGTGTCGACCCACTCGAGATAACCCGCCTGATCCGATTCGTGCCGCGCCACGGCGACGATCCGGCCGCTCTCCGCCAGCATGTTCGCACGATGCGCTTCGAACAGCGCAGGCAGGATCTTGCGCATCGACAGATCGCCGGTGCCGCCGAAAAGTACGAAGGTAAAGCTGGAATCGGTATGCATGTGTCTCCGCCGGGTTTTGGGGTGCTGGGAAGCAATCCGTAGTGCGATAAAAATATTTTTGACACTGAATTGTAGTTTAACTACAATCCGCCGCAAGGGGTAGCACCTGGGTGAAGAAAAAAAGAAGTGCGGTCGATGAACTGCGCGAGCTTCGCCTTCGGGAGCGCCTTGTGCCGAATGTTATCGGACATTGACGGCGCGCATCGTCCGCGCACCGTTGGCCCCGGGCTCGCGTCGCATCATCGCGGCGGGCCAGAAACACAAAGAGGAGACACGCCGTTGAATCTCGATTCACGCTTTCTGTAAGAGCCCGGCCGGTCATCGGCCCCGTACGCTGCATGCGTCCCGCGGCTCGATTTCCCCGTCGTTATCAAGAAGCCGGTTCCCGGTCAGGGAACCTCACGAGTTGATTCAGTCTGGAGGAGATAAGTAATGAAAGTTCGCTCGATCATGGGTGCGCTCTGCGCGGCAGGTCTGATGGCTGGCGCCGTGGCGGCGCAGGCAGCCGAGAATGTAACGGTGCTGCACTGGTGGACCTCGGGCGGCGAGTCGAAGGCCGTCGGCGTGCTGAAGGACGACGTGCAGAAGCAGGGCTACGTGTGGAAGGACTTCGCGGTCGCGGGCGGCGCCGGCGCCGCGGCGATGACCGCGCTGAAGACCAAGGTGATCAGCGGCGACGCACCGTCGGCCGCGCAGATCAAGGGCCCGCTGATCCAGGACTGGGCCGACCAGGGCGTGCTCGTCAACATCGATTCCGCCGCCGGCGACTGGAAGCAGAACCTGCCGCCGGAAATCGACAAGATCATCAAGTACAAGGGCCACACCGTTGCCGCGCCGTTCTCGGTGCACCGCGTGAACTGGCTGTACATCAACAAGGCCGCGCTCGACAAGATCGGCGCGAAGGTGCCGACCACCTGGCCTGAATTCTTCGCGGTGGCCGACAAGCTGAAGGCCGCGGGCATCCAGCCGGTCGCGATGGGCGGCCAGCCGTGGCAGGACCTGACCCTGTGGGAAGACGTCGTGCTGTCGCAGGGCCCGGCGTTCTACAAGAAGGCGCTGGTCGATCTCGACCAGGCGACGCTGACGTCGCCGCAGATGCTGTCCGTGTTCGACACGGTGCGCAAGATCCAGGGCTACTTCGATACCGGCCGTAACGGCCGCGACTGGAACCTCGCGACCGCGATGGTCATCAACGGCAAGGCCGGCATGCAGTTCATGGGCGACTGGGCGAAGGGCGAGTTCGAGAACGCGGGCAAGAAGGCGGGCAAGGACTACATCTGCGCGGCGGTGCCGGGCACGGCGAATTCGTACACGTTCAACGTCGACTCGTTCGTGTTCTTCCAGCAGAAGGGCGACAAGGCCGCGACGCCGGGCCAGCTCGCGCTCGCGAAGACGATCATGACGCCGGACTTCCAGGAGCAGTTCAGCCTGCTGAAGGGCTCGGTGCCGGTGCGCCTCGGCGTGAAGATGGACAAGTTCGACGACTGCGCGAAGAAGTCGTATGCGGACGAACAGACCGCGATCAAGTCGGGCGGTTTCGTGCCGTCGCTCGCGCACGGGATGGCGCAGAGCGATGCGACCGCCGGCGCGATCACGGACGTCGTGACGAAGTTCATGAACTCGCAGCAGGATTCGAAGAGCGCGGTCGCCGCGCTCGCGAAGGCCGCGAAGGTCAAGTAACGCACGACAGGCGCCCGGCCGGACACGCTTCATCGGCCGGGCGTTTTTGCATGTGCAGCAAACGGGCTCGCCCGCGGGCCCGTGCCGTACCCGGCGCCGGCCCGGCCAGCGTCGCCCTCGTTCCAGGAGTCGAATCAAGTGGCTGCCCCTCTTAGCGGAAACGGATCCGGCGGTGCCGATGCACGGCGTACGTCGCCGATGTCGGCCCTCGCCGATCGCTGGATTCCGAAGCTCGTGCTCGCGCCGAGCGTCGCGATCGCCGTGGTGTTCATCTACGGCTTCATCCTGATTACCGGCTATCTGTCGCTGACCAACTCGCGACTGTTGCCGAACTACGAATTCGACGGCTTCGGCCGTTACTCGGACCTGTTCCAGAACGACGTGTGGTGGACCTCCGCCGCGAACCTCGGCTGGTTCGGGATTCCGTTCATCGCGATCTGCGTCGCGCTCGGGCTGTTCCTCGCGATCCTGCTCGACCAGCGGATCCGCAACGAAGGCGCGCTGCGCGCGATCTTCCTGTACCCGATGGCGCTGTCGTTCATCGTCACCGGCACCGCGTGGCAGTGGATCCTGAACCCGGGCCTCGGCCTCGAGAAGGTGATGCACGACTGGGGCTGGACGAGCTTCTCGTTCGGCTGGCTCGACGATCCGGACAAGGCGATCTTCTGCGTGGTGGTCGCGGCCGTGTGGCAGTCGACCGGCTTCGTGATGGCGCTGTTCCTGGCAGGGCTGCGCGGCGTCGACGCCGAGATCTTCAAGGCCGCACAGGTCGACGGCGCGACGCTGCCGACCATCTACCGCAAGATCGTGATCCCGAGCATGCGGCCGGTGTTCTTCTCGGTGCTGCTGATCCTGTGCCACATCACGATCAAGACCTTCGACCTCGTCGTCGCGCTGACGGCGGGCGGCCCGGGCACGTCGTCGTCGCTGCCGGCGATGTTCATGTATACGTTTTCGTTCAACCGCGGCCAGCTCGGGCTCGGCGCGGCGTCGTCGGTGATGATGCTCGCGACCGTGGTCGCGGTGCTGGTGCCGCTGATGTATATGGAATCGAGGAGCACCCGCAATGCAGCCTAAGATGACGATCAGCCGGGCAGTGATCTACGCGGCGCTGATCCTGTTCGCGCTGTATTTCCTGTTCCCGATCTACGTGATGCTGTCGACGTCGTTCAAGGACCTCGACCAGCTGCGCACCGGCAACCTGCTGACGCCGCCCACCAACTGGACCGTCGAGCCCTGGGTGAAGGCGTGGAGCGGTGCGTGTACCGGCGTGCGCTGCGACGGGATGAAGCCGTTCTTCCTGAATTCGCTGCAGATGGTGATCCCGGCCGTGCTGATCTCGTCGCTGATCGGCGCGTTCAACGGCTACGTGCTCACGCACTGGCGCTTTCGCGGCGCGGACGCGCTGTTCACGATGATGCTGGTCGGCTGCTTCATCCCGTTCCAGGTGATCCTGCTGCCGATGGCGCGCCTGCAGGGGATGCTCGGCCTCGCCAATACGATTCCCGGCCTCGTGTTCGTGCACGTCGTGTACGGGATCGCGTTCACGACGATGTTCTTCCGCAACTTCTACGTGAGCGTGCCGTCCGAGCTCGTGAAGGCCGCGCGCATCGACGGCGCGGGCTTCTTCACGATCTTCACGAAGATCCTGCTGCCCGTGTCGCTGCCGATCTTCATGGTGTGCCTGATCTGGCAGTTCACGCAGATCTGGAACGACTTCCTGTTCGGGATCGTGTTCTCCGGCGTCGATTCGATGCCGATCACGGTGGCGCTGAACAACCTCGTCAACACGTCGACGGGCGTGAAGGAGTACAACGTCGACATGGCCGGCGCGATCATCGCCGCGCTGCCGACGCTGCTCGTCTACATCGTCGCCGGCCGCTACTTCGTGCGCGGGCTGACGGCGGGCGCGGTGAAGGGGTAGGCGCGGCCTTATCCGATACGACGAACCGGCCGCGCACGTCGCGCGGCGCATCGAAACGAACCCGACGCGGCGCCGTAGCGCCGCGCGAGACGAGACAGAGGATTCACAGCATGGCAAGCCTTTCCATCCGTGACGTGTACAAGACCTACCCGAACGGGGTGCCGGTCCTGAAGGGTGTCGACATCGAGATCGAGGACGGACAGTTCCTGATCCTGGTCGGCGGTTCGGGCTGCGGGAAATCGACGCTGCTCAACATGATCGCCGGGCTCGAGACCGTGACGAGCGGCGAGATCTGCATCGACGGCAAGGTCGTCAACGACCTGTCGCCGAAGGATCGCGACATCGCGATGGTGTTCCAGTCGTATGCGCTGTATCCGTCGATGACGGTGCGCGAGAACATCTCGTTCGGCCTGAACATCCGCAAGGTGCCGAAGAACGAGCAGCAGCAGATCGTCGACCGCGTGTCGCAGATGCTGCAGATTCAGCACCTGCTCGACCGCAAGCCGGGCCAGCTGTCGGGCGGCCAGCGCCAGCGCGTCGCGATGGGCCGCGCGCTCGCGCGCGATCCGTCGCTGTTCCTGTTCGACGAGCCGCTGTCGAACCTCGACGCGAAGCTGCGCATCGAGATGCGCGCGGAAATCAAGCTGCTGCACCAGCGCCTCGGCACGACGATCGTCTACGTGACGCACGACCAGATCGAGGCGATGACGCTCGGCGACCGGATCGCGGTGATGAAGGACGGCGTGGTCCAGCAGTTCGGCGCGCCGCAGGAGATCTACGATTCGCCGGCGAACCTGTTCGTTGCCGGCTTCATCGGCGCGCCGCCGATGAACTTCATCAACGGCAAGCTGGTCGAGCAGGGCAGCGGGATCGCGCTCGAGATCGACACGGGCCTCGCGCGCAGCGCGCTGAAGCTGCCGTTCGACGCGAAGCGGATGAACGGCCACGTCGGCCGCGAAGTGATCCTCGGCCTGCGTCCGGAGCGCATCACCGACGCACGCAACGCGCACAACGGCGAGGCGTCGAGCCTGCAGCCGATCGACGTGCGCGTCGACGTGACCGAGCCGACCGGGCCGGACACGCACGTGTTCGCGCAGGTGAACGGCAAGCGCATCGTGAGCCGCGTGCATCCGGCCGCGAACCCGCAGCCGGGGCAGACGCAGTCGCTGCTGTTCGACGTGTCGAAGGCCGTGCTGTTCGATCCGGCATCGGAAGAACGGATCGCGTGATGCGGCGTTCGCGCTGAATGAAGGAGAAGGGGCCGACTCGAATGAGCGGCCCCTTTTGTTCTGGCGCTGAAGTTGGCGCTGCGGCGGCAGTCAGTGCGGCAGCCGCACGTCGAACTTGAACGTCGCCAGCCGCGCGGCGAGGATGAAGCCGGTCGCGAGCAGCACGCTGTACACCGAATCGAACTGCAGCCACACGAGCAGCAGGTAGAACCAGCAGCCGACGAATGCGCAGGTCGCGTAAGGCCGCGAATCGCGCAGGATCAGCGGGATGTCGTTGCACAGCACGTCGCGGATGATCCCGCCGACCACGCCGGTGATCACGCCCATCATCACCGCGATGAAGCGCGGCATTTCGGCGTCGAGTGCGATCGACGTGCCCGAGATGCTGAAGATGCCGAGCCCGATCGCGTCGGCGACCAGCAGCAGCCGCTCGGCCGACAGCCGCGACAGCATCCGCAGCACGAACGGCGCGAACAGCGCGAGCACGAAGATCGCGATCACGTAGTCGTCGTGCACGACCCAGTAGAACGGCCGGCGCTCGAGCAGGATGTCGCGCAGCGTGCCGCCGCCGAACGCGGTGGCGAGCGCGACGACGAACGTGCCGACCGAGTCGAGGCGGTTCTTGCGTGCCTCGATGAAACCCGAAATCGCAAACGCCAGCGTGGCGATCGCCTCCAGTACGGCGATCGCGAGCGTCAGCCTAGGATGCGGCACGCGGCCCCCGGTCGGCCGGCGCCGCGAGTGGCTGCAGCAGCACGAGCACCGCGCCCGCGCCGCCGTCGATGCCGCGCGCCTCGCAGAACGCGATCACTTCTTCCTTCTGCACGAGCCACGCGCGCACCTTGCCCTTCAGCACGGGTTCCTTGCCGATCGAGCCGAGCCCCTTGCCGTGGATCACGCGCAGGCAGCGCAGCCCCTTCTTGCCGGCTTCGCGGATGAATTCGGCAAGCGCGTCGCGCGCCTCGTCGCGGCGCATCCCGTGCAGGTCGAGCTGCGCCTGCACGATCCACGCGCCGCTCCTCAGCTTGCGCACCACGTCGCGGCTGATGCCGGGGCGGTGGTAATACAGCGAGTCGTCGCTGTCGAGCAGCGTTTCGGGATCGAATTCGTCGGACAGTGTCGCGTTCAGCACGGCTTCCTCGTCGCGCTGCGTCTGCTTCGGCACCGGGTCGGGCGGCATGCGGCCGGACGCTGCGCGCGGCGGCGCGTTCAGCGGCCGGATCGCGCCGATTTCGTTGCGGAACAGGTTCGCGTCGGCTTCCGCCTTGCGCTCGGCCTTCGCGGTTTCGATGCGCTCGCGTTCGCGGCGATCGGCTTCGCCTTGCAGCGACTTGCGCAGCGCGCCGAGGCCGGCGAGGCCCTGGCCGCGCAATGCGGCCGGATCGGGCGCGGGCGGCGCGGCGGCCGGCGCGGGGTTCGCGGGACGGGCGGCGATCTGCCGCTTCGCGGGATCGCTCGGATGGGGCTGGTTCTTCGCCATGATTCGATAACAGGGCAGGCGCGTTCGGGCGCGCGGGCAAAAAAAAGCCGCTGCGCGGCGGCAGCGGCTTTCCGGTCGGGCCCGCTTCGCGGCAGCGGACGCCATTGTAGCGCCCGGCGCCGCACGGCTTGCGGCTTACTTCTTGTCGTGCAGGCTTTCGAGGTAGCGCTGCGCGTCGAGCGCGGCCATGCAGCCCGTGCCCGCGCTCGTGATCGCCTGGCGGTACACGTTGTCCTGCACGTCGCCTGCGGCGAACACGCCCGGCACGCTCGTCGACGTCGCGTTGCCGTGCAGGCCGCTCTTCGTCAGGATGTAGCCGTCCTTCATCTCGAGCTGGCCCTGGAACAGGTCGGTGTTCGGTTTGTGGCCGATCGCGACGAACACGCCCTGCACGTTCAGGTCTTCCGTCGCGCCGGTCTTCACGTTCTTGATGCGCAGGCCCGTGACGCCCGAATCCGCACCCGTCACTTCGTCGAGCACGTGATCCCACTTGATGTCGACGACGCCTTCCTTTTCCTTCTCCAGCAGGCGGTCGATCAGGATCGGCTCCGCGCGGAACTTGTCGCGGCGGTGGATCACCGTGACCTTCTTCGCGATGCCCGTCAGGTAGAGCGCTTCCTCGACGGCCGTGTTGCCGCCGCCGATCACCGCGACTTCCTGGCCGCGATAGAAGAAGCCGTCGCAGGTCGCGCAGGCCGACACGCCCTTGCCCATGAAGTGTTCTTCGGACGGCAGGCCGAGATACTGCGCGGACGCGCCGGTCGCGATGATCAGCGAGTCGCACGTGTATTCGCCCGAGTCGCCGATCAGGCGGATCGGCTGCTCGTGCAGTTTCGCGGTGTGGATGTGGTCGAAGACGATTTCGGTATTGAAGCGCTCGGCGTGCTCGAGGAAGCGCGCCATCAGCTCCGGACCCTGCACGCCTTTCGCATCTGCCGGCCAGTTTTCGACATCGGTCGTGGTCATCAGCTGGCCGCCCTGCGCGATGCCGGTGATCAGCACCGGGGACAGGTTGGCGCGTGCTGCATAGACGGCAGCCGTGTAGCCGGCGGGGCCGGAACCGAGAATCAGGACTTTGGCGTGTTTGGGCGTGGACATGTGCGAATCCGTAAAAGGCGGCCGCGGCGGGCGGGATAGGGCTCGCCGTACGATCCGGGGTTGACCGGGATGCCGTCATAGATGGGTATCAGTCGCGCATTATAAAGGCCCCGTTGCTGCGCTGCCGAACGAGAGTTTCAATCGTGCCGATAGCGTTTCGCGGCGAGCCTCCCGCGCCGGCGCGGCGGGCCGGGCAGGCGGCCGGCTTGCAGCGGTGCGTTGTCGCAGGTCCGGTCAAGGGAGCGGTCGTCCGGCCGGCTTGCGGTCGCCGGCGGCGCCCGGTTCGGCACCCCGTCCCCGTTATGTAACCGTCATTTACACTTGGCGGCCCGGTGCAGCGTTTACAATAAGCGCGATCGAACGACAGGCGGGCGCACGGCTCGTCCTCTTTATACGGATTCATGGCAAAAGCTCCTTATTCCGCCCAGGCACAGGCGTTGCCGCACCGGATGTCGAAGCTCCTCACGGAGATCCGCTGGATTCTCCAGGTCGCGCTATGCGCATTTCTGGTGATGGCCCTGCTGAGCTACAGCCGGCGCGATCCGAGCTGGACGCACGCCGCGCAGGTGGACCACATCTCGAACTGGGCCGGCCGCGTCGGCGCGTGGACGGCCGACATCATCCTGCTGCTGTTCGGCCTGTCGGCCTACTGGCTGATCGTGCCGCTCGGCCGGCGCATCGCCGTCAACTACCGCCGCATCACGCGCCACGAGGCGATTCCCGACGAACCGGAGCGGCCGATCGGCTGGCTCACCGAGATCTTCGCGTTCGTGCTCGTCGTGCTCGCGTGCGACGGCATCGAGGCGCTGCGGATGTGGTCGCTGAAGGTGCAGTTGCCGCGTGCGCCGGGCGGCGTCGTCGGCGAGGCCGTAGCCGGTGCGATGTCGCATGCGTTCGGCTTCACGGGCGGCACGCTGCTGCTGCTGATCGCGCTCGCGATCGGCCTGTCGCTGTATTTCCGCTTCTCGTGGCTGTCGGTCGCCGAGCGCGTCGGCGGCGCGATCCTGTCCGCCGTCAACGTCGCGAAGCTGCGCCGCGAGGCCGAGCGCGACCGCAAGCTCGGCGAGGCCGCGGCCGTGCGCCGCGAAGGCAAGGTCGAAGAGGAGCGCGTACGCATCGAGGATCACGAGCCCGTGACGATCGTGCCGCCGGTCGTCACGCCGGCGAAGTCCGAGCGCGTCGAGCGCGAGCGCCAGGTGCCGCTGTTCACCGACCTGCCGGGCGATTCGACGCTGCCGCCGGTGTCGCTGCTCGATCCCGCGCCGAAGACGCAGGAAGCGATTTCGGCCGATACGCTCGAATTCACGTCGCGCCTGATCGAGAAGAAGCTGAAGGATTTCGGTGTCGAGGCGAGTGTGGTCGCCGCGTATCCGGGCCCGGTCGTCACGCGCTACGAGATCGAGCCGGCCACCGGCGTGAAGGGCAGCCAGATCGTCAACCTCGCGAAGGATCTCGCGCGCTCGCTGTCGCTCGTGTCGATCCGCGTCGTCGAGACGATCCCCGGCAAGAACTACATGGCGCTCGAACTGCCGAACCAGCGCCGCCAGACCGTGCACCTGTCCGAGATCATCGGCTCCGAGGTGTATGCGGCCGCATCGTCGGCGCTGACGCTGAGCCTCGGCAAGGACATCGGCGGCAAGCCCGTGTGCGCGGATCTCGCGAAGATGCCGCACCTGCTCGTCGCCGGCACGACCGGTTCGGGCAAGTCGGTCGGGATCAACGCGATGATCCTGTCGCTGCTGTACAAGGCGACCGCCGAGCAGGTGCGCCTGATCCTGATCGATCCGAAGATGCTCGAAATGAGCGTCTACGAAGGCATCCCGCACCTGCTGTGCCCGGTCGTCACCGACATGCGCCAGGCCGGCCACGCGCTGAACTGGACGGTCGCGGAGATGGAGCGTCGCTACAAGCTGATGAGCAAGCTCGGCGTGCGCAACCTCGCGGGCTACAACAACAAGATCGACGACGCGGCCAAGCGCGAGGAAAAGCTGCCGAACCCGTTCAGCCTGACGCCGGAAGATCCCGAGCCGCTTGGCCGCCTGCCGAACATCGTCGTCGTGATCGACGAGCTGGCCGACCTGATGATGGTCGTCGGCAAGAAGGTCGAGGAACTGATCGCGCGGATCGCGCAGAAGGCGCGCGCGGCCGGCATCCACCTGATCCTCGCGACGCAGCGTCCGTCGGTCGACGTGATCACCGGCCTCATCAAGGCGAACGTGCCGACGCGGATCGCATTCCAGGTGTCGTCGAAGATCGACTCGCGCACGATTCTCGATCAGATGGGCGCCGAATCGCTGCTCGGGATGGGCGACATGCTGTACCTGCCGCCGGGCAGCGGGCTGCCCGTGCGCGTGCACGGCGCGTTCGTCGGCGACGACGAAGTGCATCGCGTCGTCGAGAAGCTCAAGGAGCAGGGCGAGCCGAATTACGTCGAAGGCCTGCTCGAAGGCGGCACCGCCGACGGCGACGAGGGCTCGGCCGGCGCGGGAACCGGCGAAGGCGGCGGCGAGTCTGATCCGCTGTACGACCAGGCGGTCGAGATCGTCATCAAGAACCGCCGCGCGTCGATCTCGCTCGTGCAGCGGCATCTGCGGATCGGCTATAACCGCGCGGCACGGCTGCTCGAGCAGATGGAGCAGTCGGGGCTCGTATCGGCGATGTCGTCGAGCGGCAACCGCGAAATTCTTGTGCCGGCGCGCGACGCGGAATGAGTCCGCGGCGCCCGCAGCGCCGGCCACCCACGGAGAAAACCGCAATATGCAGCAACATTCGTTCGCAATGTCTCTTCGTTCGACGCGGCGCTGGCTCGGTGCGGCGCTCGCCGGCGCATCGCTGATGCTCGCGGCGACGCACGCGTTCGCGGGCGGCACCGAGCAACTGAAGGCCTTCGTGTCGCAGGTGCGTTCGGCGAAGGGCGACTTCACGCAACAGATCGTCAAGGCACCGGCCAAGGGCGCGAGCGCCGTGCAGGCCGCGCCGAAGCCCACCGACAATTCGAGCGGCACGTTCGTATTCGCGCGGCCGGGCAAGTTCATCTGGACGTACCAGAAGCCGTACCAGCAGGTGCTGCAGGCCGACGGCGACAAGCTCTACGTGTACGACCGCGACCTGAACCAGGTCACCGAGCGCAAGCTGAACGGCGCGCTGGGCGCGAGCCCCGCCGCGATCCTGTTCGGCAGCAACGATCTCGACAAGAACTACACGCTGCGCGATGCCGGCGAGAAGGGCGGCATCGAATGGCTCGAGATGCTGCCGAAGGCGCAGGACACGCAATTCCAGCGGATCGGCATCGGCTTCCGGAACGGCACGCTCGCCGCGATGGAGCTGCATGACGTGTTCGGCAACGTCACGCTGCTGACGTTTACGAACATTCAGACGAATCCGCCGCTGAAGGGCGATACGTTCAAGTTCGTCGTGCCGAAGGGCGCCGACGTGATCAACGGCTGACCGGCGCCGCGCGCCGCTTTTCCGCAACGGGCCTGCCGGCGACGGCAGGCCCGTGTCGTTTCGGGAGCTGGCCGCAGGCGCGGGCCACTGGGCACCGGGCGCGGCGGCGCCGTTGCGCGGCTGTCATAATGTCGGGTCCGGCGGCCGGTTCGGCCGCCATCGTTTGATGTGGAGCGAGGGTTCATGTCCGACCTGTTTCAAGTCGAGCCGCGCCGGCCGCTCGCCGAGGCGCTGCGGCCGAAGACGCTCGCCGAGGTGATCGGCCAGACGCATTTGCTGGGCGAAGGCAAGCCGCTGCGGCTCGCGTTCGAATCGGGCAAGCCGCATTCGATGATCCTTTGGGGGCCGCCCGGCGTCGGCAAGACGACGCTCGCGCGGCTCACCGCGCTCGCGTTCGACTGCGAGTTCATTGCGCTGTCCGCGGTTCTCGGCGGCGTGAAGGACATCCGCGAATCGATGGAGCAGGCGAAGGACACGCTGAACCGCACCGGTCGCCACACCATCCTGTTCGTCGACGAGATCCACCGCTTCAACAAGGGGCAGCAGGATGCATTGCTGCCGTTCGTCGAGTCGGGGCTTGTGACCTTCATTGGAGCTACGACCGAGAACCCGAGCTTCGAGGTCAACTCGGCCTTGCTGTCGCGTGCGCAGGTGTACGTGCTGAAGTCGCTGGACGACGACGAGATGCGCCAGTTGCTGAAGCGCGCGCAGGAAATCGCGCTCGACGGCCTCGCGTTCGACGACAAGGCGATCGATACGCTGGTCGGTTATGCGGACGGCGACGCGCGGCGCTTCCTGAACCTGCTCGAACAGGCGCAGACGGCAGCATCGTCGGCCGGCGTCGCGACGATCGACGCCGATTTCGTCAGCAGCGCGATGACGCTGAACGCGCGTCGCTTCGACAAGGGCGGCGACAACTTCTACGACCAGATCTCGGCGCTGCACAAGTCGGTGCGCGGGTCGAGCCCCGACGGCGCGCTGTACTGGTTCTGCCGGATGATCGACGGCGGCGCGGATCCGAAGTATCTCGCGCGGCGCATCGTGCGGATGGCGTGGGAAGACATCGGCCTCGCCGATCCGCGCGCGCTGCAGATGGCGAACGACGCGGCAGAGACCTACGAGCGGCTCGGCTCGCCGGAAGGCGAACTCGCGCTCGGGCAGGCGGTGATCTATCTCGCGTGCGCGGCGAAGAGCAACGCGGGCTACAACGCGTTCAACCAGGCGATGGCGTTCGTGAAGCAGGACAAGTCGCGCGAGGTGCCCGTGCATCTGCGCAACGCGCCGACCAAGCTGATGAAGGAACTCGGCTACGGCCACGCGTACCGTTACGCGCACGACGAACCGAACGCGTATGCGGCCGGCGAGACGTACCTGCCGGACGGGGTGCGCGAGCCGCACTGGTACAAGCCGGTGCCGCGCGGGCTCGAATCGAAGATCGCCGACAAGCTCGCGTGGCTGCGCGAGCTCGACCGCGAGGCCGGCAAGAAGGGTTGACGGGCGACGCGCGGCCCGGCCGGCGCCGTTCCGGATGCGTCAGCGCTTGCGGCCCGGCTGTTGTTTCTTCCAGTACTCGAACGGCTCTTCGTGGCAGTCGATGTCGAGCTCGGCGACTCGCGCGTGCAGGCGTTCCTGCGCGTCGGCGATCGCGAGGTTGTAGATCGCGGGCGCGATCTCCTCGACGAAGAAGTGCAGCAGCGCGCCAGCCTGGATGTTGCCGATCGGCTCGTCCATGTTTTCTGTGAAATAGCGTTGCAGCGACGCGATTGCGCGGTCGCGTACTTCCTTGTCCAGTTCGATGGCCATCGGGTTCCTTTGAAGGGCGGTGATGCGGAGGCGGGGGCGTCGTACGGCGCGTTGCGTGCGGCCGGTGCAGGCGGTTCGCTGTCCGCAATGGTTTGGCACAATGTGACGCCCCGGCCGCTCAGGCGAGCCGGCATGGCGATACTGCCACGACCGGCCGTTTTCGGGCATCGTCCATCAGGCCGGTGCCGTGGCGGTCGCGCGGTGCGTTAGAATTCCCGTCTCATACAACGATTTTCCAAGTCCTCCCATGCTCGACATCCAGTTGCTGCGCAAAGACCTCGACGGCGTCGCGAAGCGCCTCGCCGATCGCGGCTACACCCTCGACATCGCCGCGTTCTCCGCACTCGAAGCGGAACGCCGCGCGATCCAGACCCGCACCGAAGAGCTCCAGGCGCGCCGCAACAGCCTGTCGAAGCAGATCGGCGCGATGAAGGGGAAGGGCGAGGACACGTCGGCCGTGATGGCCGAGGTCGGCGGGATCGGCGACGAGATGAAGGCGGGAGAAGCCAAGCTCGGCGACATCCAGGCACGCCTGTCCGACCTGATGCTGGGCATGCCGAACGTCGCGCACGAAAGCGTGCCGGTCGGCAACGACGAAGCCGACAACGTCGAGGCGCGCCGCTGGGGCACGCCGCGCCAGTTCGATTTCGAGGTGAAGGATCACGTCGATGTCGGCACGCCGCTCGGCCTCGATTTCGAGACGGGCGCGAAGCTCGCCGGCGCGCGCTTCACGATGCTGCGCGGCCCGATCGCACGCCTGCACCGCGCACTCGCGCAGTTCATGATCGACACGCACACGCAGCAGCACGGCTATACCGAGACGTACACGCCGTACATCGTGAACCCGGAGATCCTCTACGGCACGGGCCAGCTGCCGAAGTTCGCGGACGACATGTTCCGGGTCGAAAAGGGTGGCGCGGAGAACACGGTCACGCAATACCTGATCTCCACGTCCGAGATCTCGCTGACGAACACCGTGCGCGAGTCGATCGTCGACGCGTCCGCGCTGCCGATCAAGCTGACCGCGCATTCCCCGTGCTTCCGCTCGGAAGCCGGTTCGTATGGCCGCGACACGCGCGGGATGATCCGCCAGCACCAGTTCGACAAGGTCGAGATGGTGCAGGTCGTCGCGCCGGAAACGTCGTACGCGGCGCTCGACGAGATGGTCGGCCATGCGGAAGCGATCCTGCAGAAGCTCGGCTTGCCGTACCGCGTTATCACGCTGTGCACGGGCGACATGGGCTTCTCGGCCGCGAAGACGTTCGACCTCGAGGTGTGGCTGCCCGCGCAGAACACCTATCGCGAGATCTCGAGCTGCTCGAACACCGAGGCGTTCCAGGCGCGCCGGATGCAGGCGCGTTTCCGCAACGCGCAGGGCAAGCCCGAGCTCGTGCATACGCTGAACGGTTCGGGTCTTGCGGTTGGCCGTACGCTCGTCGCGGTGCTGGAGAACTACCAGAATGCGGACGGCTCGGTCACGGTGCCGGAAGTGCTGCGTCCGTACATGGGCGGCATGGAGCGGATCGACGCGCCTGCACAGGCGTCGTGAAATCGGCTGCCTAAGCCCTCGCAAAAAAATTTGCGGAAGGGGCTTGTCAGCTCAGAAAAGATCGTTTTATAATCTTTTCTTTCCCGGACATGACCAACCGGGAAATGCAGTAAAACGGAGAGGTGGCAGAGTGGTCGAATGTACCTGACTCGAAATCAGGCGTACGGTTTCCCCGTACCGTGGGTTCGAATCCCACCCTCTCCGCCAGAACACGAAACCCCTTGACCCGGAAGGATCAAGGGGTTTTTCGTTTTGGGGCTGCGGCGCGATGTGTCGATTGCCGTTGCAGTGGCAACGGTTTTGGCCATCGGCACATCGGACGTGCTGATGCGATGACGACGAACTGCGCGACACGAGCGTGTCGCGTCTTCGATGCAACTGCGCCGCATGGCAAGCACCGCGACCCAATGACGAACCAGCTGTCGAAAGCCCTGAAGGTTTTGCACAGCTGACTGCCGTCTCGCAGTCGTGGACATCCGCGGCGCTCGTCGAGCAGGCGAACGCGCTGCGGCACGCGGTGGCCGGGTTCCGAAGGAACCGGATGCCTGCGCGGCGGCAGCGTTCAGCGGTGTGCGCCATGGCGAGCGCGTGCCGACTCCCGCCGGCCCGCCATCCGCAATCACGCCGCGGCCGGATACTGCGCGAGCACCCTGTCGCGAATCGACGGCTTGATGTTCGATTGCGCCATGTCGCCGCGATAGTGCGCGACGACGCGCGGATTCATCACGCGATACCAGAGCGGCGGCACGTACGCGAACAGGATCATCGTCGCGTAGCCGGCCGGCAGTTGCGGCGAGTCGTCGAAGTGGCGCAGCGCCTGGTACGAGCGCGTCGGATTCGCGTGATGGTCGGCATGCCGCTGCAACTGGTACAGGAACAGGTTGGTGACGACGTGATTGCTGTTCCACGAATGCTGCGGCGTGCAGCGCTCGTAGCGGCCGCTCGGCAGCTTGCGGCGGCCGAGCCCGTAGTGCTCGACGTAGTTCACGACTTCGAGCAGCGACGCGCCGTAGACAGCCTGGATCACGAGGAACGGGATCACCACTTTGCCGGCCATCGCGATTGCGATGCCCCACACGACGACGGTCATCGCCCATGCGTGCAGCACCTCGTTGCGCCAGGTCCACGGCGAATGGCCAAGCCGCTCGAGGCGTGCTTTTTCAAGCCGCCATGCCGAGCGGATGCTGCCGGTCACGGTGCGCGGCAGGAACGCCCAGAACGACTCGCCGTAGCGCGCGCTCGCCGGGTCCTCGGCCGTCGCGACGCGTACGTGGTGGCCGCGGTTGTGCTCGACGTAGAAGTGACCGTACGCGACCGGCGCGAGCGTGATCTTCGCGAGCCAGCGTTCGAAGCGGTTCGTCTTGTGCCCGAGCTCGTGCGCGGTATTGATCGAGATGCCCGTCGCGGCGCCGAGCGACAGCGCGAAGCCGACGTAGTCGTACCACGCGAGCGTGTGCGTGCCGACGATCCATACGCACATGAAGAACGCGACGTACTCGACGAGCGTCGCGAGATAGACGATGAACCGGTAATAACGCTCCCGTTCGAGGTGCGGCACGACGGCTTCGGGCGGATTGTCGCGATCGTCGCCGATCAGCGTGTCGAGGATCGGGATCACGCCGAACGCGAACAGCGGGCCGAACCACCAGAACACGTGAAAGCCCGTCGAAAGCGCGAGCTGGGCGGAGAGGATCGGCAGCGTGATCGTCAGCGCGCCGAGCAGCCACAGATATCGCTTGCCATCCGACCAGCCCGAAGCCGATCCGTCGGTCATTGCCATTGTCTCCCTCCAGTCGGCCGGCCCGGTAGGCGACCGCATGCACGGTTGTTCGAATCCTCGTTGGCCCGCGACACGCGCGGTGGCACCGGATCGTCGTCCGGTTCTGCCTGTTATACGACCCGTGCGCACGCTTTCCAAACCCCGGCGCTAGGCGCGACGCTCCAAACGAAGGGGCGCGTGCGACGCATGTCGGGAAGGGCCGGCGCGCGCCGATTGAAACATGCCGGGGAGGCCGGATCGGCTCGCGTGATCCGCGTGTTTATCAGATGATTGGCGCGTGTGGCGCGCGGGTATCGCCTCGCGGGCTCGCAACGAATGTTGCGGCGCAATAAGCGAAATGGGGCTGGTATCGGCGGGGCACCTGTTTCGGCTACATATGTTACGGAACATTACGGCCTTCGGGACGAGATGCAAAGCGCCCGAAACGCGTCTGCCGCGTATCGCAAGGCGAACGAAGCGAGGCGTCGAACGAAGAGGCCGCGGCTGCCGTCCATCGACACGCGTCGATACGCCGATGCTGCACCTGCACACCGGTTGGTACACGCCGCCGGCGGCGACGCCTGTCGCCTTTCGATTCGCGCCGCCGTTTGAAAATTACGATTTGACTCATGCCCCGCTTTCGGTTGAAGCTACTAGCTTGCTGTCCGAAGGGGGCTGTGCCTGCATGAGTTCGACCTTGACCGTTCGTCGTATCGTTGCCGACCAGGGCGGCGTGTATCGCGAACTCCGCGCCGCGTCGCTGCGTGAGCCCTACGCACCCGGCGAAGCGCCGGAGGCCGAATTGCTGAACGTCGAAACGGACGCCGCGTCGGCAATTGCCGCGCAACGTGCCGTGTCCGACGAGTCGACGACTTTCCTGCTGTACACCGAAGGCCATCCGGCCGGCATGATCGGCGCGTATTTCGACAACACGCCCGATCGGCGTGCGTTCGTCAGCGAGCTGTGGGTCGCGCACGCGGTGCGTCACCTGCGCGGCGGCGTGCTGCTGCTGGAAACGGCCACCGCGTGGCTCGCCGAGCGCGGCGCTCAGGAGGTCTATGCATGGATCGCCGATGCGAACCGCAACGCGATCCGTTTCTACGAGCGCGCGGGTTTCGGCAACACCGGCGAACACGCGCCGATCGCGCGGATGCCCGGCGCGATGAAGTCGCTGTTCGTGTCGCAAGTGAAGCACTGAAGTGACGCCCGCGCGGCGCGATGAAGGTCTGGTCGCCCGCTTGCCTGCCCGCCTGCCGGTTGCGCGCCCGCCAGGGCCATCGCAACCCGGTGTCCCAAAAATAATGGCCGCGCGCGTGGACGCCTGTAAAATACGCAAAAAATTTTTGCAGAGTGTCCATGTCGCTTAAAAAATCGCCATTCTTCGAGCTGCGCAGCGGATCGGTCGATACGTTGCTGTTCACCGTGAAGACGACCGATCTCGACGCGTTGCGTGCCGAACTGGTCAAGCGCTTCGAAGCGACTCCCGAGTTTTTTGCCGACGATGTCGTCGCGATCGACGTCCGCCGTCTGGCGGAGGGCGAGCGCGTCGCGCTGGCCGATATCCGCCAGATGCTGAACGATGTGCGGATGCGTCCGGTGGGCGTGGTCGCATCGGCAACGCAGGGCTGGGCGGGGGAAGCCGGCCTGCCGTTGCTCGAGGCGCGCGATCGCCGCGCGCCGAAGCCGGCCGAGGGCTCGGAAGCGTCGCCGGTCGCCGAGGCCGTCGTCGCTGCAGCCGCCGCGGCGGCGCCCGAGCAGGCGTCCGAGCCGGCGCCGGCGTCGAACCAGACGGGCGGCCAGACGCTCGTGATCGACCGGCCGTTGCGTTCGGGGCAGCAGATTTACGCGAAAGGAGACCTCGTGGTGCTCGCGCCGGTCAGTCACGGCGCGGAGATCATCGCGGAAGGCAATATCCACATCTACGCGCCGTTGCGCGGCCGCGCACTCGCGGGCGTGCACGGCAATCACGACGCGCGCATTTTCTGCACGTGTCTCGAACCGGAACTGATTTCGATCGCGGGTATCTATCGAACAACCGAGAACCCGTTGCCCGCCGAAGTACTGGGCAAGGCGGTGCAGATCCGGCTCGAAGAGGAAAAACTGATGATCGAACCGCTGCGCCTGACGTAATTCACGCGGTGCGCGCCGGATCGATCGGCTCTCATTGACGAACACAGGGTATTGGGTAAATGGCAAAAATCATCGTGGTGACCTCGGGCAAGGGCGGCGTGGGCAAGACGACGACGAGCGCGAGCTTTGCGTCCGGTATCGCGCTGCGCGGCCACAAGACGGCCGTGATCGACTTCGACGTCGGCCTGCGCAACCTCGATCTCATCATGGGCTGCGAGCGCCGCGTGGTGTACGACCTCGTGAACGTGATCCAGGGCGAAGCGAACCTGAACCAGGCGCTGATCAAGGACAAGAAGTGCGAGAACCTGTTCATCCTGCCGGCGTCGCAGACGCGCGACAAGGATGCGCTGACGCGCGACGGCGTCGAGAAGGTGCTGAACGACCTGGTCGCGATGGACTTCGAATACATCGTCTGCGATTCGCCGGCCGGCATCGAGGCCGGCGCGCTGCACGCGATGTACTTTGCGGACGAAGCGCTGATCGTCACGAACCCGGAAGTGTCGTCGGTGCGCGACTCGGACCGCATTCTCGGCATCCTGTCGTCGAAGACGAAGCGCGCGACCGAAGGCAAGGATCCGATCAAGGAACACCTGCTGATCACGCGCTACAGCCCGAAGCGCGTGAGCGAAGGCGAGATGCTGTCGCTCGAGGACATCAGCGAGATCCTGCGCATCAAGCTGATCGGCGTGGTGCCCGAGTCGGAAGCCGTGCTGCACGCGTCGAACCAGGGCCTGCCGGCCGTGCACATCGACGGCACCGACGTCGCCGAAGCGTACAAGGACGTCGTCGCGCGCTTCCTCGGCGAGGACAAGCCGCTGCGCTTCACCGATTACCAGAAGCCGGGCCTGCTGCAGCGCCTCTTCGGCAGCAAGTAACGGAGGCCGCCCATGTCCATCCTTTCGTTTCTCCTCGGCGAGAAGAAGAAGTCCGCATCGGTCGCGAAGGAGCGCCTGCAGCTCATCATCGCGCACGAACGGGTCGGCGGCCGGCCGCCGGCCGACTACCTGCCGGCGCTGCAGAAGGAGCTCGTCGCGGTCATTTCGAAGTACGTCCATATTTCGGACGATGACATCCGCGTGAGCCTCGAGCGCCAGGACGATCTCGAAGTCCTCGAAGTGAAGATCGAGATCCCGCAAGCCTGACCCTTGCCTGTCCCTCCGCACGGCGGCATCCGCCGCCGTGCGCGTCTTACGCCCTGTTGCACTTTCGGGCACGCCGTAACAACGCGTCTGTCGGCCGTTATCGGTCCTCCCGCATTGAACGAATACGCTTTGCGTTACTTGTTCAACCAGGAGGTTGTGATGGCTGTCTCTACCGTTCACCGTCGTATCGTTTCGCTCGCGCTGTTTGCCGCGGGCCTGTCAGCCGTCGCCGCGCCGTTTGCCGCGCATGCGGACGAGATTCTCGTCGGCGCACCCGTGATCGCGCCGCAGGGCCGCGTGGTCGTCGCCGAGCCGGTCGCCGTGCGTACCGAGGAAATCGTCGTCGTCGCGCCGAATGCGCCGCCGCCCGTGCGCTACGAGGTCCTGCCGACGGTGCGGGCGGGCTATGTGTGGGAGCGCGGTCACTGGCACTGGGACCATGGGCGCTACGTGTGGATCGGTGGTCACTGGGAAGCCGAGCGCGTCGGCATGCAATGGGTGCCGGGCCATTGGGACCAGCGCGGTCCGAACTGGTTCTGGACCCGCGGCCACTGGGCGTGATGGAGGCGCGTGATGAAAAGAACCGCAATCGCCATCGCGCTCGTCGCGATCACGCTGGCCGGGTGCATCGTCGTGCCGGCGCGGCCCGTCTACTACCGGCCGGCACCCGTCGTGATCTACTGAGCGTCGCGTGGGCCGGGCTGCGCCGGGGCGTGCGTGCCGGGCGCCGCCGGCCCAGCGTCGTGCGCTGCCGTCGCGTGTGCGGCGTGTTCGCCCGGCGCAGCGGCAGCCGGCGCGTCGCTGCCTTCGTCGCGCAGCGTGTCGAGCGGATCGGCGGGCGCGGCGGTCGCATCCTGCGGCTCAGTGACGCCGGTCGTCGCGGCACCCGCCGCGGTGGCCGCGGCCGGTTCTGCGGCCGCAGCGGGCGGCGCGAGATAGCGCTGCGCGAGCGTTTCGTAGAGCGGCGGCGCGAAAAAGCGCGACACGCGGCTCGACACGAGCGCGGTGGCCATCAGCGAAATCACGAGCGCGTGGCCGTTGATCATCTCCATCACGATCACGAACGACGTGATCGGCGACTGCGTGACGGCCGCAAGATAGCCGACCATCGCGAGCGCGATCAGCATCGGCAGGCTCATGTTGCCGAACACGATGTGCAGCAGGTTGCCGAACCCGGCGCCGATCGACAGCGACGGTGCGAAGATCCCGCCCGGGATGCCCGGCAGGTACGACGCGACCATCGACACCATTTTCAGGAACGGGTAGAACACCGACAACTGCTCGCGGCCGTCGAGCAGGCCGCGCGCCTCGGCATAGCCGCTGCCGAACGTCGTGCCGCCCGACACGAGGCCGGCGACGGCGATCACGAAGCCGCATAGCGCGGCGAACGCGATCGGCCGCTCGCGATACAGGCCGAGCAGTTGCGCAGGCAGCCAGCGGCCCGTATTGAGCAGCAGCCAGCAGAACAGGCCGCCCGCGATGCCCGTCACGATCGCGGTGACCAGCACCGCGAGCGCCAGCAGCTTCGGAAAATGGAGGCCGGCATCGATCGTGCCGAAATACGTGTAGTTGCCGTTCAGGCCGAGCGCGACGACGCCGGCGAGGATGATCGCGGTGATCAGCACGCCGCTCGCGCGCGCGGAGAAGCTGCGGGTCAGCTCCTCGATCGCGAACACGATTCCGGCGAGCGGCGTATTGAATGCGGCCGACAGCCCGGCCGCCGCGCCGGCCAGCACCAGCTGGCGTTCGATCTGCGCGTTCGAGCGCGGGTAGAAGCGCCGCAGGTTGAACATCAGCGCCGCGCCGACCTGCACGGTCGGCCCTTCGCGGCCGATCGTGAAGCCGCCCAGAATGCCCAGGAACGAGACCAGCACCTTGCCGAACAGGATGCGCAGCGTCAGCAGCCGTGCGCCGAACGCACTCGGGCGCGCATGCAGCGTCGCGATTACCTGCGGGATGCCGCTGCCCTCGGCGCCGCGGAAGAAGCGGCGTGTGATCCATACCGACAGGGCGGCGATCGCCGGCGTCAGCAGCAGCGGCAGCCACGTGGCATGATCGCGCATCGTGCGGAACGTCTCGTAGCCCCAGTCGATCAGCCGCGCATAGAGCACGGCCGCGAGGCCGACGACGATCGCGCCTAGCCAGAAAACGCCGTACTGGCGCCAGATTCGCAGCGAGCGGCGGGTGAGAGCAGGAAACAGCGCGGGAAGGGCGGGGCGTGGCATCGGCGCGGGCCGGAAGGCAAAGACCGCATTATAAGAACGAACCGCAGCCACGCCGTGTGCGACAGCGTTTCGCAAGCTTGATGCATTTTGTTACAAACGTAATGTCGAAGTAATGTTCGCGCACGGCAACCGTCGCTAGCATGCCGAAATGGTCGTCAATCCCCACATATCGTGAAACGCATCCTCATCGTAAAAGTGACGTCGCTCGGCGACGTCGTCCAGACGCTACCCGTCGTCGCGGACCTGCATCGCGCCTTTCCCGGCGTGACGGTCGACTGGGCCGTCGACGAATCGTGCGCCGAGGTCGTGCGCTGGCACCCGGGCGTGAGCGCCGTCCTGTGCGCACCGCTGCGACGCTTCAAGAAGCTCCGGAATGCCGGCGACCTGAAGGCGATCTCGGCGTCGATCGGCGCGTTGCGCGCGCACCGCTACGATGCCGTCATCGACCTGCACGGCGTCTACAAGAGCGCGATCATTTCCGCGCTGGCGCGCGCCGCGCGCCGCTTCGGCTACCAGACGCAGGATCTCGGCGAAACGGGCGCACGCTTCGCGTATTCGCATCGCTTCGGCCCGCGGCCGGACTGCGACGCATGGCACGGGATGCGCGTGAGCGCCGGCGAGGCGTTCGGCTACGTGCCCGAAGGCGTCGCCACGTACGGCATCGTCGCGCCGCAGGACGCGAGCCTGCCGGCCGCCGTGACCGACGGCGCGCCGTTCATGCTGCTGTTCCATGCGACGTCCAATCCCGACAAGAAATGGCCGGCCGACCACTGGGCCGCGCTCGCCACGCAGATGATGGCGCGTGGCGTGCGCGTGCTGGTGCCGTGGGGATCGGCTGCCGAGCATGACGATGCGCAGGACATCGCCGCGCGCGCGCCGGGCGCGATCGTGCTGCCCGCGATGACCGTGCGCGAACTCGGTGCGGCGCTCGGCCGGGCCGCGCTCGTGGTGGGGGTCGATACGGGGTTCGTGCATATGGCGCACGCGCTGCAGCGGCCGACCGTGATGATTTTCGTCGCGACGTCGCGTCACCATTGCGGCATCGGCGGCGCACCGAATGCACTGTCGATCGGCGAGCCGGGCACGATCCCGTCCGTCGAGCAGGCGCTCGACGCGATCGATACGGTCGATCCTGCGTATGGCGCGCTGCGCGCGCGGCTGACCGCCTGACGCAGCGGGCCGGGCCGGTTCAGGCCAGCAGCGCCTCGACCGTGATGACGGCGGCGATGGCCGCCAGATTCGCCAGCAGCGCCTCGAACACGAGGCCGCGCCATGTCTTCGGCCGGAAGCGCAGCGCGAGCAGCAGCGCGCCACCCAGCGCGAGCGCGAGGATCAGGACGAGATCGGCATTGCCGAGGCGGATGTTCATGGCGGCGGCTCCTTCGGGGCGGGATCCGGGGGGCGCGCAGCGGCGCGCCCAGGATCGAGTATAGGTAGTGCCGGTCGCTGCACAACCCGGGCCGCCCCGGAGTCTCAGACGAGCGACGCGTCGCGCGTTTCGCGCATCAGCAGCACGCCGACCAGGCTGATCGCCGCCGCGACCGAGACGTAGCCGCCAACCCACGACAGCCCGCCGCGCGCAGCCAGCAGTTGCGCGATATACGGCGCGATCGATGCGCCGAGAATCCCGCCGAGGTTGTACGCGACGCCCGCGCCCGTGTAGCGGACGTTGGTCGGGAACAGTTCCGGCAGCAACGCGCCCATCGGCGCGAACGTCACGCCCATCAGGAACAGTTCGATCGTCAGGAACAGCGCGACGAGCGGCATCGAGCCGCTGCCGAGCAGCGGTTCCATTGCAAAACCCGACAGCAGCGCGGCGATTGCGCCGACCACGAGCACCGGCTTGCGGCCGAAACGGTCCGATGCCCACGCGGAAAGCGGCGTCGCGAGCCCCATGAACACGACCGCGAAACACAGCAGGCCGAGGAAGCTCTGGCGCGGAATATGCAGCGCCGACACGCCGTACGACAGCGAGAACACCGTCGAGATATAGAACAGCGTGTAGCAGACGACCATCGCGAGCGCGCCGAGCAGCGTCGGCTGCCAGTGTTGCGTGACGAGCGTCGCGACCGGCACGCGCACGCGCTCGTTGCGGTCGAGCGCCGCCTGGAACGCGGGCGTTTCGGTGATCTTGAGCCGCACGTACAGGCCGACCGCGACGAGCACTGCGCTGACCAGGAACGGGATGCGCCAGCCCCAGCTGCGGAACTGCTCGTCGGACAGCGATAGCGCGAGCGCGAAGAACAGCCCGTTCGACATCAGGAAGCCGACCGAGGGCCCGAGCTGCGGGAACATCCCGAACCAGCCGCGCTTGCCCTGCGGCGCGTGCTCGGTCGCGAGCAGCGCTGCGCCGCCCCATTCGCCGCCGAGGCCGATCCCCTGGCCGAAGCGCAGCACGCACAGCAGCACCGGCGCGAGCGTGCCGATCGCGTCGTAGCCGGGCACGAAGCCGATCGCGGTGGTGGACACGCCCATCACGAGCAGCGACGCGACGAGCGTCGATTTGCGGCCGATGCGGTCGCCGAAATGCCCGAACAGGAACGAGCCGATCGGGCGCGCAATGAACGCGATGCCGAACGTGACGAATGCGGACAGCGCCTGCGCGGTCGCGGAGCCGTGCGGGAAGAAGACGGGGCCGATGACGAGCGCGGCGGCCGTCGCGTACACATAGAAATCGTAGAACTCGATCGCGGTGCCGATGAAGCTCGCGAACACGATGCGCCGGTGGCTGACGGCGCCGGCCGAGCCGGTTGCGTGTGCAACGGCCGGGGGAGATGCGGACATGGATGTCTCCGTTTTGTCGTTGGGGCGGTCGGCTGTGCGTGCGCTCGGGCAGGCGGACGCCTGCCGGGGGCAGCCGAGCGGATGATGCGGTGGAGGCGTGGACGCGCGCCGTGGCGCGAACGTCACCCGCCGGTCGACGATGGAGACGGGTACGTCGCCGCCGCCCGGTGCCGGCGTGGTCGGCTCGCATGCCGGGTGGGGCGCGCGAACGCGCGCGCGGCGTGATGGCCGCGCGATTGCGGAAAATTATAGCCAGCGCCGCCGCACACCGGCAATCGCGGCGCGGCGGGCGGTCAGTCGAGCGATTGCGCCTGCGCGGACGCAGTGCTTTGCAACTGGAAGTGGCCGTCGTCGTTGAAGAGCCAGCCTTCCATCATTTCGATCTGACCGTTGCCGTCGAGCAGTCGCGACGGCGGCGCCGGCAGCGGCGCCGAGCGGCGCAGCGACGCGAGCGCGAGCGCTTCCGCTTCGCTGTCGCCGTTGCTGCGATAGACGGAGGCGTTGACGAGGCGGCCGTTGCGATCGACGGTGAATGCGACGACGACGAGCGAGCGGAGCATCGCCTGCGGTGTGCCGTGCAGTACGCCGGACGGATTGCGTTCGGCAACGCGTTGCGCGATCTCGACGCGATACTGGGCGCGGCTCGCGCTGCGCGTGATCGACGGAATCGTCAGGACCGGGTGCAGCGACGGCGGCGGCGTGATCGTGCATGCGGCAAGCATGGTGGCGACGGCCAGCGCAGCAACACGCAGCCGGTCGACGCGCGGATGGAGAACGGGGCGCATGGGAGATAGCCAGAAGTGACTATAAAAAAATGATAGGCGTGCGCACGCAAGCCGATATCGGGAGAAACGCATAACGCGCGATGCGAGACGTTGCGATCGCTGATGATGACGGTCGGGCGCCGCATCGCACGTCGCGATGTGACGTGACATGTGACAGCGCGCTCGACTCGCTCGCGTTACGGCAGCGCACGCGCATGCCGGCGCGCCATGTTGCAAGTTTGAAAGCTTGAAAGGCGCGGCGCGCGAGTCTCGCGCAGGCTCGCGTCGATCGTCCGGCTGCGCGTAGCGGTCGCCGAATGCGGCACTGCGACCGACACCCGCACAATCACATGCGATGTCCTTCGTCCGGTTCAGAAGCCGTGCGTGACGAGCGACAGCACCGACAGGTCGGGATGCGTGCCGTCGATGATGCTCTTGCCGATGTGCACGGCTTCGTGGACTGCTTCATCGATGCTCGCGAAGCTTTCCTCGCCGTCCGCGTGGAACGGCACTGCGTGGCCGGGCAGTGCGGGATTCGCGCCCGGATGGCACACGTAGCCGGTGTACGTGTAGCGCGTGTCGCTGCCGGGCGCGGCGGCCGGCACGACATGGATCTCGAAGCCTTCGTAATCGACGTGATCCGTCGGTGTCGACAGTTCGGTCATGGCGATCTCCGTGTGCCGCGCGCAGGGGTGGCGTGTGCGGCATCGAGTACGCGGCGGCGGTCGTGTCGCCGTGTTGAACGAATTCTAGGTGATCGCGGGGCGGGCCGGGAGGCTTCCGGCGGGGCGCGACAGCGGCCGTTGCGCGGATTCGGTTGTGCGCTGCCGCGAGCGCGAGTTCCGCCTCGACGGACGCGCTCGCGCGCATGGCTGCGTCACTGTTTGCAGCGCGCGTCCTTTCGCTGCACGACGACGATCACCGGGTACTTCTGGCCGTGGTCGAGCTCCACGCGCGCCACGACGGTCAGCGTTGCCGGATCGGAATCGTCGTATACGCTGACCTGTTCGTTCCGCAGGTAGGTCACGCCGGTGCAGTTCGACGTGCGCCCGTCGTCCGACACCTTGCACTGGAGATCGTTGTCCTTCAGGTAGTTGTAGGGCGACGGGCTCGCGAGGTATTCGCTCAGGCCGCGCGGCGAGCCGCCGACGCCGGTCACGTAAGCGATCGCGCACGACGCCTGCGCGCCGCTGCCGGAGGCGGTGTCGGCCGCCGCGTGCGTGCTGACGGCAGCCAGCATGGCGACGAGCGACGAGACGATGAAGGGTTTCATGACGTGGGTTTCCCGTTTTCGCGAATCGGAGCGCGGGATTGTAACGGCAACCGGTGCGATGCGTCGGAACGTTGGGGCAGGGGCGTGCGGACAAACAAAAACCCCGTCATTCAGCGAATGGACGGGGTTTGGCGAATTTCCTGGCGGAAGCGGTGAGATTCGAACTCACGGACAGTTTCCCGTCGCTGGTTTTCAAGACCAGTGCCTTAAACCGCTCGGCCACGCTTCCACGCGAGGCGGCATTGTAACCGAAATGCCGCCGCTGTCGACCGGAGTCGGCATCGCTTCAATCGTCGCGCAGGAACAATTCCTGCAGGTCGTTGAGGAAACGCTGGCCGAGCGGCGTCGGCGCGATCTGCGTGAAATCGCGCGTGATCAGCCCGCGCCGTTCCGCTTCCTTCAGCGCCGGCTCGATCGTGCTCATCGGCAGGCCCGTGCGTTCGGCGAAGCTGTGCACGGGGAAGCCCTCGACGAGCCGCAGCGTGTTCAGCATGAACTCGAACGGCAGGTCGCGCGCGCCGACTTCACGCTCTTCCTGCACGGCCGCGCCGGCCATCGCCTGCTCGATGAAGGTCGCCGGATGCTTGTAGCGTGCCTGCCGCAGGATCCGGTTCGGGAACGACAGCTTCGTGTGCGCGCCCGCGCCGATCCCGAGATAGTCGCCGAAGCGCCAGTAGTTCAGGTTGTGCTTGCACTGATGATTCGGCTTCGCGTAAGCGGAAACCTCGTAGCGCCCGTAGCCGGCCTCGGCCGTGCGCGCGTGGATCCATTCCTGCATGTCGGCCGACGCGTCGTCGTCGGGGACGACCGGCGGGAACTTCGCGAACAGCGTGTTCGGCTCGAGCGTCAGGTGATACAGCGACAGATGCGGCGGCGCGAACGACAGCGCGGTCTCGATGTCCGTGCGGCATTCGTCGAGCGTCTGGTTCGGCAGCGCGAACATCAGGTCGAGGTTGAAGTTGTCGAAGTTCTTCGCGGCGATCTCGACGGCCGCGCGCGCCTGCGCGGTGTCGTGAATCCGGCCGAGCGCCTTCAGGTGCGCCTCGTTGAAGCTCTGGATGCCGACCGACAGCCGGTTCACGCCGCTTGCGCGGAACTGCGCGAACTTCGCGGCCTCGAACGTGCCCGGATTCGCCTCGAGCGTGATCTCGGCATCGGCGTCGAGCGGCAGCAGCGCGCGCACGTCGGACAGCATCCGGTCGAGACCGGCCGCCGACAGCAGGCTCGGCGTGCCGCCGCCGATGAACACGGTATGCACCTGCCGTCCCCACACGAGCGGCAGCGCCTGCTCGAGATCGGCGCGCAGCGCGTCGAGATACTCGGTTTCAGGGAATCGTTCGCCTTTCCACTCGTGCGAGTTGAAATCGCAGTACGGGCACTTGCGCACGCACCACGGAAAATGCACGTACAGCGCGAGCGGCGGCAGCGACGTGAGCCGCACCTGTCCGGGCGACGTGAACGTCGCCACGACGCGCGCGCCGGTTTCCGCGGCCTGGCTCATGCGACCTCCCGCAGCGGATAGGTATCGGGCACGGTCATGCTTCCTCCGCGAGCCGCGCAAGCAGCGCCTTCAGCGCAAGCGCGCGATGGCTGTGCGTGTTCTTCACGGCCGGCTCGAGTTCGGCTGCCGTCGCGCCGAGCGACGGCAGGTAGAAATACGGGTCGTAGCCGAATCCGTGCTCGCCGCGCGGCGCGTCGACGATCTCGCCGGCCCAGCGCCCTTCGGCGAACAGCGGCTCGGGATCGTCCGCATGGCGCACGAGCGCGAGCACGCAGCAATAGTATGCGCGCCGGTCGTCGACGCCGCGCAACTGCTCGACGAGATACGCGTTGTTCGCCGCGTCGCCGTTGTCGCGGCCGGCGCGCTGCGCGTAGCGCGCCGAATAGACGCCCGGCGCGCCGCGCAGCACGCGCACGCACAGGCCCGAATCGTCGGCGATCGCCGGCAGCCCGGTGAGCCGCGACGCGTGCCGTGCCTTCGTCAGCGCGTTCTCGATGAACGTGCCGAAAGGTTCGTCCGCCTCGGGCACCGCAAGGTCGCCCTGCGGCACGATCTCGATGCCGACCGTCGAGAACAGCGCGGTGAATTCGCGCAGCTTGCCGGGGTTGTTCGACGCGAGAACGATGCGCGACAGCGGCGCGATGGTGCGATCGTCAGGCATGGCCGGCGCCCAGGACGTCCTTCTGCAGCTGCACGAGCTCGGCGATCCCGCCCTGCGCGAGGTCGAGCAGCGCGTTCATCTCGGCGCGCGAGAACGGCACGCCTTCGGCCGTGCCCTGGACTTCGACGAAACCGCCGGCGCCCGTCATCACGACGTTCATGTCGGTGTCGCAGCGCGAATCTTCCGCGTAGTCGAGGTCGAGCACCGGTGCGCCTTCGTACACGCCGACCGAGATCGCGGCGACGTGGTCGGTGAGCGGCGAGCGCGTGAGCTTGCCGGCCGCCATCAGCTTCGACACGGCATCGTGCGCGGCGACGAATGCGCCGGTGATGCTCGCCGTGCGCGTGCCGCCGTCAGCCTGGATCACGTCGCAGTCGATGTGGATCGTGCGCGGGCCGAGCGCCTCGAGATCGAACACCGCGCGCAGCGCGCGGCCGATCAGGCGCTGAATTTCCTGCGTGCGGCCCGTCTGCTTGCCGCGCGCGGCTTCGCGGTCGCTGCGCGTGTGCGTCGCGCGCGGCAGCATCCCGTATTCGGCGGTCAGCCAGCCTTGCCCGCGATCGCGCAGGAATTCGGGCACGCGCTCGGCGACGCTCGCGGTGCAGAGCACCTTGGTGTCGCCGAATTCGACCAGCACGGAGCCTTCCGCATGTTTCGTGTAGTGGCGCGTGAGGGCGACCTTGCGCAGTTCGTCGGCGCGGCGGCCGCTCGGGCGGGAAAGGGAGGACGTCATGTGGGAATCGCGGAAGGAGAGGAAACCCCGATTTTAGCGCCGAACGGCGGGCTTGCCCGGCGGGGTGGTCCGCAAAAATGGGATAATGCGCGCTTCCCGCCCCGCGCTGGTCCGATGCGCCGGGCGCCTCGACATATCCCCGCCCGCGAGGGCAACCAGACGGCGAGACGAACCATGATCTACAGCATGACGGGCTACGCGAGCGCGACGCGCGAACTCGCAACGGCCACCGGCAACGGCGGCACCAGCGTGTCGGTCGAACTGCGCACCGTGAACTCGCGCTTCCTCGACCTGAATTTCCGGATGCCGGACGACGTGCGCGCGTGCGAACCCGCGCTGCGCGAAATGCTGATGAACAAGCTGTCGCGCGGCAAGGTCGACGTGCGCATCAACCTGCAGCGCGGCGAACAGAGCATCGGCGCGGGCGCGCTGAACCAGTCGGCGCTCGGCCAGCTTGCCGATCTCGAGCGCGCGGTGCTCGACTCGTTCCCGGGCGTCGGCCGCCTGCGCGCGGGCGAGATCCTGCGCTGGCCCGGCGTGATCGCCGAAAGCGGCGTGTCGGCCGACGCGATCCGCGACGCGGTGCTCGCATGCGGCAAGGAAGCGATCGGCGAACTCGTCGTCGTGCGTTCGCGCGAAGGCGCGCAACTGGCGACGATGCTGCTGTCGAACGTCGCCGAGATGGAAGCGATCGTCGCGCGCATCACGCCGCTCGTGCCGGAGCTGATCGCGAAGCATCAGCAGAAGATCGTCGAGCGGCTGCAGGAAGCGCTCGGCATCGCGGCGCCCGAAGGCAGCGCGCCGATCGTGACGCGCGAGGAAGCCGCGGAACGCATTCGTCAGGAAGTGACGATGTACGGGATCCGGATCGACATCGCGGAAGAGCTGTCGCGGCTCACCGCGCACCTGAACGAAACGCGTCATGTGATCGAGAAGGGCGGCCGCGTCGGCAAGCGTCTCGACTTCATGATGCAGGAGCTGAATCGCGAAGCGAACACGCTCGGCTCGAAGGCGGCGGCGAAGGAACTGGCCGACGCGTCGATGGCGCTCAAGCTGTTGATCGAGCAGATGCGCGAGCAAGTGCAAAACCTGGAGTAACGCAACATGATCGAATCCACTCACGACGGCCACGCCGCGCATTCGCTGCACGGCGGCGTCTATCCCGGCAACCTGTTCATGGTCGTCGCACCGTCGGGCGCCGGCAAGTCGACGCTCGTGAATGCGCTGCTGTCGAAGGACAGCGACATCTGCCTGTCGATCTCGTACACGACGCGCAAGCCGCGCCCGGGCGAACAGGACGGCCAGCATTACCACTTCACGACCGTCGACGATTTCCGCACGCGTCACGCGGCGCACGAATTCCTCGAGAGCGCGGAAGTGCACGGCAACTATTACGGCACGTCGCGCGTCTGGATCGAAGAACAGATGAAGAACGGCCACGACGTGCTGCTCGAGATCGACTGGCAGGGCGCATTGCAGGTGAAGAAGCAGTTCCGCAATGCGGTCGGCATCTTCATCCTGCCGCCGTCGCTCGACGCGCTCGAGGAGCGTTTGAAGAAGCGCGGCCAGGACGAGCCGAACGTGATCACGCGGCGTCTGCTTGCCGCCGGCAGCGAGATCGCGCACGCGTCGGAAGCGGAATACGTGGTGATCAACGAGAATTTCGAGCGTGCGCTCGCGGAGCTCGAATGCATCGTCGCGGCGACGCGCCTGCGCTTTGCTTCGCAGTACGCGCGACACGCCGAGCTGTTCATCGAGCTCGGCATCCATCTGCCCCACGCGGAATGACGCGGGGCACGAGGGACATAAGGTAGAATAAGCACTATATTCAGAAGGAATTACCAACATGGCTCGCATTACCGTCGAAGACTGCCTGAAGCAAATCCCGAATCGCTTCGAACTGGCGCTCGCCGCCACCTATCGCGCGCGGCAGCTCGCGCAAGGCCATACGCCGAAGATCGAAAGCCGCGACAAGCCGACCGTCGTCGCGCTGCGCGAGATCGCCGCCGGCCAGGTCGGTGTCGAGATGCTGAAGAAGGTGCCGGTGTAACGCGCATCCGGCCCGTTCCAGCCATGTAGTCCACGCGCGCAACGACTCGACCTGGAGGCGAATATGAGCACCACCCCATCGTCCGCCTCCGCGGATTCGACCACCGAAGCCACGGCCCAGTCGCCTGCGCGCCAGTACATCGACGCGGTCCTCGAACAGTCCTTCCGGCATCTGTTCGGGCCGACCGCCACTCCGGAGCAGCCGCGCAAGCACGGCGTCGTTTCGATCGCGAAACTGACGGCCGCGCTTGCCGAGTATCTCGCCCCGGACGAAATCAAAGAGGTCAAGGCGGCGTTCCACTTCAGCGACGAAGCCCACCTCGGTCAATATCGCCAGAGCGGCGAACCCTACATCACCCATCCCGTCGCCGTCGCCGAAATCTGCGCCGGCTGGAAGCTCGACGCGCAGGCCGTGATGGCCGCGCTGCTGCACGACGTGATGGAAGACCAGGGCGTGACCAAGAACGAGCTGGCCGAACGGTTCGGCCCGAAGGTCGCCGAACTGGTCGACGGCTTGTCGAAGCTCGACAAGATGGAATTCCGCAGCCGCGAGGAAGCGCAGGCGGAAAACTTCCGCAAGATGCTGCTGGCGATGGCGCGCGACGTGCGGGTCATCCTCGTCAAGCTCGCCGACCGCCTGCACAACATGCGCACGCTCGGCGCGGTGCCGATGGAAAAGCGCCGCCGCGTCGCGCGGGAAACGCTCGACATCTATGCGCCGATCGCGCACCGGCTCGGGTTGAACAACACGTATCGCGAGCTGCAGGACATGAGCTTCGCGAACTTCAATCCGCATCGCTACGCGACGCTCGAGAAGGCCGTGAAGGCCGCGCGCGGCAACCGCCGCGAAGTGATCAGCAAGATCCTCGAGGCCGCGCAGCGCGCGATGGCCGACGCGAAGATCGACGCCGAGATCACCGGCCGCGAAAAAACCATCTACAGCGTCTACCGCAAGATGCGCGACAAGCAGTTGTCGTTCTCGCAGGTACTCGACGTGTACGGCTTTCGCGTCGTCGTAGACAGCCCGCTCGACTGCTACACGTGCATCGGCGCGCTGCACTCGCTGTACAAGCCGGTGCCCGGCAAGTTCAAGGACTACATCGCGATCCCGAAGATCAACGGCTATCAGTCGCTGCACACGACGCTCGTCGGCCCGTTCGGCGCGCCGATCGAGTTCCAGGTGCGCACGCGCAAGATGCACGAGATTGCCGAGGCGGGGGTCGCCGCGCACTGGCTGTACAAGAACGGCAGTGCGGATCTCAGCGACGTGCAGAAGCGCGCGCACCAGTGGCTGAAGTCGTTGCTCGACATCCAGAGCGAAGCCGGCGATTCGAGCGAATTCCTCGAGCACGTGAAGATCGACCTGTTCCCCGACGCGGTCTACGTGTTCACGCCGAAGTCGAAGATCATGGCGCTGCCGCGCGGCGCGACGGCGCTCGATTTCGCCTATTCGATCCACAGCGATCTCGGCAACCAGTGCGTGGCCGTGAAGATCAACAACGAACTGCTGCCGCTGCGCACCGAGCTGAAGAGCGGCGACATCGTCGAGGTGATCACCGCGCCGTACTCGAAGCCGAACCCCGCGTGGCTCGGCTTCGTGCGTACCGGCAAGGCGCGCTCGGCGATTCGTCACTACCTGAAGACGATGCGCCTGAACGAATCCGTGCAGCTTGGCGAGCGGCTCGTCGACCAGAGCCTGAAGGGCTATGGTCTCGCGCTGGCCGACGTTGCGCCGGAGGTGTGGGAAAAGCTCGTGCAGTGGACGGGCAACAAGAGCCGTCAGGAAATTTTCGCGGATATCGGCCTCGGCCGCCGCGTCGCCGCGGTGATGGCCAAGCGCATCGAGGTGCTGATGAGCGGCCGCGACGCGGACGACGACCTGCCGAAGTCCGAGCGGCATCCGGCGCATCATGCGCCGCCGGTCGTGATTACCGGTACCGAAGGGATGTCCGTGCAGTTGTCGGCATGCTGCCGGCCGATTCCGGGCGATGCGATCATGGGCTACATCGGCATCGGCTTGGGGATGGCGATTCATACGACCGATTGCCGCGTCGCGCAGCGCATCCATCGCCGCGATCCGGGCCGCTGGATCGACGTCGAATGGGCGCCGCAGCCGGGCCGACTGTTCGATGTCGCGGTGAAGGCGCTCGTGAAGAACACGAAGGGCATCTTTGCACGCGTCGCGGCGGACATCACGTCGGCCGACGCGAACATCGTCCATATCGCGATGGACGAGGATCTGACGCACGAATCGACGGTGCTGCGTTTCGTGATCCAGGTCAGCGATCGCGTGCATCTCGCGAACGTGATGCGGCGCGTGCGAACCAATCCGGACGTGATGCGGATCATGCGCGAGCGCTCGACCGACGACGGCGCGCATGCGCGCCACGACGGCGGCATGCGCATCGAGCGCGAACGGCAGGATTATTGACGCGTACCCGTCTTGCGGGAGATCGTTCAACGGCGGCCGATGGCCGCCGTTTTCATGTGTGCTGTGGAGCGAAGGTGCGGCCTTGCCGGCGCTCTTCCGAAGCGCATCGGGCGCTCGCAAATCGGGGCGTGAATGACGGGGGAGGGGCAGAAAAGAAAAAGGGCCTTCCCGGAGGAAAGCCCTTTTAAGGTGGCGCGGCTGGCAGGATTCGAACCCACGACCCCTTGGTTCGTAGCCAAGTACTCTATCCAACTGAGCTACAGCCGCACGCAAAACGGTACTGCTTCAACTGTCGGAACCTTCTGCGATGGGAAGGCCCCCAAAAAGGTGGCGCGGCTGGCAGGATTCGAACCCACGACCCCTTGGTTCGTAGCCAAGTACTCTATCCAACTGAGCTACAGCCGCACGCAAAACAAAACACTACTACTTCGAACTGAAAGGGCCTTCGGTTTGGAAGGCCCTCGAAAAGGTGGCGCGGCTGGCAGGATTCGAACCCACGACCCCTTGGTTCGTAGCCAAGTACTCTATCCAACTGAGCTACAGCCGCACGCAGAAGCGAAATTATAGCAGGGTTGTATAAAAAGGGAAGCCTTATTCGCGAATTACGCGGCGCGACCTTGGCGGGGCGCCCTTCGTGTACCCTTGGAGCATCAGTCATCCACGTGTTGAATCTGCATCATGAACAAGGCGTTTGTCAAAGAGTCGGACGGTGACGACGACGATCTCGACCAGGCTCAACCCGCGATTCCCGCGGGCGCGAAGAACTACATCACGCCGGCCGGCCACAAGCGGCTGCGGGACGAGCTGCTGAACCTGATCGACGTCGAGCGCCCCGAGGTCGTGCGGCTCGTGTCGTGGGCCGCGTCGAACGGCGACCGGTCGGAGAACGGCGACTACATCTACGGCAAGCGGCGGCTTCGCGAGATCGATCGCCGCATCCGCTTCCTGACGAAGCGGCTCGATCTCGCCGAAGTCGTCGACGCGAGTCGTCAGGAGAATGTCGACCAGGTGTTCTTCGGCGCAACGGTCGATTACGAGACGCCGGACGGCGAGGACCACACGGTCACGATCGTCGGGATCGACGAGGTCGATCTCGACCACGGCTGCGTCAGCTGGATTTCGCCGGTCGCGCGTGCGCTGATCAAGGCGAAGATCGGCGATACCGTTACGCTGATGACGCCGGCCGGCCCGCAGCCGATCGACATACTCGACGTCCGCTATCCGGCACCGGGCGCCTGAGCGGCGGCCCACGTATTCCGGCAAAGAAAAAGCGCCCCGGCGGGGCGCTTCGTCATCCGGCGTGAAGCGGATGCGCCGGTCGCTCAGAAGCGATGGCGCAGGCCGGTCGTGACCGCGATCTGCTTGTTGGTCGACGATGCGGCGCCCAGCCCGTTGATGTTGGCGCCGATCGGCAGGCCGTCCGCCAGCACCCGCTGATATTCGCCCTGCAGGTATACGTCGGTGCGCTTCGACAGCGCATAGTCGGCCTGCAGGTTGAACTGGTGCCAGCTCGGCTTCTGGCCGTCGAGACGGCCGTCGGTGTACGTGTACGAGCCCGCGAGCGACAGCGCCGGCGTGAGCGCATAGCGGCCGTTCAGTTCGTAGTTGTTGAAGCGGGTGCCGCCCGCCAGCGGAATGCCGCCCGACACGCCGGATTGGCCCGCGCTGATGCCGGCCGAATTGGTCAGGCGCGTCTGCGTGAACACGAAGCCCGCGGTCGCCGGCCCGAACGTGTAGTTGAGGCCCCCGCCCCAGGTGCGCTGGCGGCTGGCCGCGAAGGTCCAGTCGCCGGCGACCGCGCCAGGATCGGTTGCCGCGAGCGCCAGCGAATTGATGTTGTTGTTCAGCTGCATGTACGCGGCCGCGACGTTGAAGCCCATGAAGCTGTACGACGCGCCGACGCTGTACGCGCGGTTGTTCGAGAAGCTGGACGAATTCGAGAAGCCGTACAACGCGCCGAACTTCAGCCCGTTGTAGTTCGCGCTCTGGTACTTGACCGAGTTGTTGATCCGGAACGAGTTGTTCAGGTTGTCGTTGTCGAACGGGTGCGCGAACTGGGTGCCGCCGTACTGCGTACCGGTCAGCGACAGCGGGCCGAGATAGTCGACGACGCTGTCGTATTGCCGGCCCAAGGTCAGCGAACCGTAGCTGTCGTGCGCGAGGCCGACGAACGCTTGCCGGCCGAATTCGCGGCCGTTCTGCTTCAGCGTGCCGTTGTTGATGCCGAAGCCGTTTTCCAACGTGAAGATCGCTTTCAGGCCGCCGCCGAGATCCTCGGTGCCGCGCAGGCCCCAGCGACTGCCGTTGATCGAGCCGCTCGTTTCCTGCCACGCGCTGTGGCCGTGCTGGTTGTTCGTGTAGGTAATGCCGGCGTCGATCAGTCCGTATAGCGTGACGCTGCTTTGCGCATGGGCGACGGTCGCGAACGCGCCCGACAAGGCGGCGACAATCAGGGTCTTTTTCATGGATCTGTCTCCAAACAGGATGATATCGATCGAACCTGCTGCCGAACCGGCATGTTTGGGTGACGCTGTGACCGGCCCGGCAGAGCGGCGGTGCGCGTATCAGAAAGCCATTTGCAGTGTACGGAGTGCTCGGAGCGGACGAGGGTCACGCTTTAAGCAATAGTGTATTTTGGAATCCGCAAAGATAGACAAACATGTGGAAACCGTTATCCATCAAGGGTTTGCGGCAGCGCAGCGAATGGAAATGGTGATCAGGACTGCGTAACGGGCGTTGCGTGATCGCGACAGGCGATCAGAAGGAGGGGGCGGCAGCTCTAGCGCGATTATTGACGCATCGGCAATAGAGGTTTGTGTGGAGCATGGCTAATGAAAGGTTGTTCTCTCGCTATACTGCGATCTCTGCTTTCCGAAGCAGACTTTTTCGTTGACGGAAAAGATCTCCAAACCTTTGTCGGCGCGACTTCCCAGTCGCGCTTTTTTTTGCCCGCTTTCCGTGTGCTATTGCGCGTACGAGCGCCGCTTCTTGCGCTTGCCCGCCGGCGCAGCTTCCTCGGTCTCGGTGTGCGGCGGCGTATAGGTCCAGTCTTCCATCACGTAGTGGCGTGCGTCCAGCGGCGATGCGAGCAGGTTCTGCCAGTGATCGCCGTGCCACGTCGTATCGAACTCGGTGTCGCACGGCGCTTCGCGAGCGGACTCGGCCAAGGCGCGGGACTTGCGACGTACGCGTCCGAGCCGGCTCGCGAAGCGCTTGATTCCGTCCAGCCACATGACCTTCTCCTTCCTTTCGGCGTTACACCAGCATCGCAACGTCCCCGGATTTCCGCAACCCGGAAAAAACCCGAGGATTTTACCGAGTCGATTTGTCCCCGGTAGGATTTTCATGGCCGAGATTATTGCTGATCCGATCCCGGTAATATTGACAGGTTTTTGATGGGAATCAATTAATCAAAGGCGATGGGGTACCGATTCCAATGGCATTAGCGCTTTTTTGATAAAGAGGTCGTCAAAAATTTTCTTGACGCACCCGGATTGTCCAATTTATAAAGTCAGCACTCCGTCCTCGGGCGGCGTGCTGGTGCGGGTGCTGGCGCAATGTTTCGGGATTTCGGGAAACGGCTATAAAAATAGCTTTTTTGATCTAAACGAGTGGGGAACGAAGACATGGATACCGGTATCGTGAAATGGTTTAACGATGCTAAAGGTTTTGGCTTTATTACGTCGGACAATGGCGGCGAAGATTTGTTTGCGCACTTTTCCGAAATCCGGATGGACGGCTTCAAGACGTTGAAGGAAAATCAGCGTGTTTCATTCGACGTGAAAGTCGGGCCGAAAGGCAAGCAGGCAGCGAATATCCAGGCGGTCTGACGCGCCACGCATTGCCGATCACGTCCGGCCCCCGCATGGCGGGGGCTTTTTGTTTTCCGGGGGCGGATCGTTCCCGTCCGTGCTGGCGGCGAACACGCGTGCCGGTGCATACTCACGGAAGCATCGTTTCCGTGTCTTTTCATGTCCGATTCCCGCCTGTCCGATCCCGCCAGCGAACAACCGCTCGTCTTCGTCGACCTTGAAACCACCGGTGGCTCGTCCGCCGAGCATCGCATCACCGAAATCGGCGTGGTCGAAATCGGCCCGCTCGGCGTGTCGACGTGGACGACGCTCGTCAATCCGGGCCAGTCGATTCCGCCATTCATCCAGCAACTGACGGGCATTTCGGACGAGATGGTGCGCGACGCGCCGTCGTTCGCGTCGCTTGCGCCGGCGCTGTTCGAGCGGCTCGACGGCAAGCTGTTCGTTGCACACAACGCGAGTTTCGACCGCGGTTTCCTGCGCGCCGAGTTCGAGCGTGCCGGCTTCGCGTTCAATCCCGATGTGCTGTGTACGGTGCGGCTGTCACGCGCGCTGTTCCCGCGCGAATCGCGGCACGGGCTCGATGCGTTGATCGAACGGCATGGTCTCGTTCCGGCTGCGCGCCACCGGGCGCTCGCGGATGCCGACCTGCTCTGGCAGTTCTGGCGTCAGCTGCACGACATCGTGCCGCTCGAGCGGCTGCGCGACCAGATCGCGCGTACGACGCGCCATTTCCGTCTGGCCGGCGATCTGACCGAAGCCTGGCTCGACACCGCGCCGGCCGGGTGTGGCGCATACGCTTTGTTCGGGGAGGGTGACGCAGCGCTGTATGTCGGTCGCAGCGTGCGCGTGCGGCAGCGGCTGCGTGCGCTGCTGACGGGCGAGCGGCGCTCTTCGAAGGAAATGCGGCTCGCGCAGCAGGTGCGGCGTGTCGAATGGCACGAGACCGGTAATGAACTGGGCGCGATGCTGGCCGAAGCGCAATGGATCGCCCGGCTGCGTCCGTCGTACAACCGGCGCCCGGCGGCCGATACGGCCCGTGCGGGCGGTGCGCCCTGGCCGTTCGACGGGGCCGTTGCGTTCGAGGCGAACGGCGAGCGCCGCCTGTTCCATGTGATCGACGGCTGGCGCTACCTCGGTTCGGCCGAATCGCTCGATGCGGCCGTCCGGCTCGTGGCCGACGCGGCGGACGGCACGTTCGAACCCTTTACTCATCGCCTGCTGCAGACGCATCTCGCGCGCGGGCTTCAACTGATCCCGCTTGCTGCGCTGACGCCCGCAGGTTGAGCGCAGCGGCGCAATCCGCGCCTGCGGTGCCTGCCTGCCGCGTCAGCCGATCGCGCTTGCGCCGCCGGCCGAACAGACATGCGACAGCGCAGTGTCGAGCGCCCGCGTCTGCGTCGAGTCGTAGCGTGTGAGCGTCTTCCAGTTCGCGATGCTGCGAGCAAGCCGCGCCTGGCAATCGGGCGCATCGCGCAGCGGCGCGACTTGCGCGAGGCCCGCGAGCATTTTCTGCGTCAGCCGGTCGAGCGCCGGGCGCGTGCTGGTCGCGAGATCGGGTGGTGTGCCCTCGGGCGGCCGCGTCGCGCGCCAGGTCGCGAACAGTGCGTTCTGTATGTCCTTGCTCGCAGCGATCTGATCCTCGAAGAACGTCCGTGCGAACGCAGGATCGACGCCGGCCTCTGCCGCGCGCTTCTCGACCGACGTGAGCAGTGCCGCTTCGCGCGGCTGGTCCTCGATCGCCTTGTGATTCGCCCATTTCCATCGCGCGACCGGTTCGGCGAGCGCGAGGCGCTGTGACGCGAGCGCGACGACGTTGGTGAGGGCGGTGTCATCGCCGTCTGCGGTGGCGATGCGCGGCGACGAAAAGAGGGCGACGCCGAGCGCGGCGACAGCGACGCTGGCACGAATGGCTTGCTTCATCGGAATGATCGGGAGAGCCGGGCGGGCCGGACGTGGAAAACCAGAAGAATAGACGAAGACAGTCGCGCGGCGTAGCGACGCGACAGGAGAATCAGCAGGCGAGCTGATCCGGCACCGTCAGGCTGTTGCGGCCCGGGTGCGACGCGAATTGCGCGCGATGCGCAGCGATGAACCGCACGATAGCGATGATCGACACGCGGCGGTTACAGAACCGAACAGGCGTTCACTTCGGCGAGTACAGCTTGTGCTGCTCGTCGAAGAATGCCCGGACGTGCTCGGGCAATTCGGCGAGGAATTCCACGCCGACGGGTTCCGGATCCGGGCTCATCACTTGCTCGGGCGGTGGCATGCGAGTTGGTCTTTCGTCCATGGTTGTTTCTCCAGCAGGTTCGATGATTATCAACCTCGTGCTTGGATTTGTGCCAGAGACGAATCGTTAGATTTTGTCTCTGTTGTATTAACGGCACATGCGCTGCGATGCCGACTATTGCGTCCTGAGCGATCGGTAACGATCGGGCCGCTTGTTATACTTGCGCGCACTTTTTCCTGGACCGCGATGAAACGAACGACGCGATGGATCGGCCTTGTATGGCTGGCGTTGGTACTGAACGTACTGTCGCCCGTCATCGGCTATGCGCGTCTTGCGTCGAGCGGCTCCGGCGAGCTCACGCTCGAGTTGTGCAGTGCAGCGGGCGCCCGCCAGGTCGTGCTCGCGCAGTCGGGCGACGACCGCGACACATCGTCGTTCGATCATGCCGGCGTGCCGCACTGCGTGTACTGCCCGGGCTTCGCGGCGAACGTCGCACTCGGCGCGAGCCTGCCCGCTATGCCGGGCTTCGTACGGACGTTCGCCTACCGCGCGGCCACCCCGGCCGTTCCCGATTTCCCCCGCAAGGGCATTCGTCTCGCGCAGCCGCGCGCCCCGCCTGAAAACGCCCCGATCTGATTGATGTCGTTCGCGCGCCCCGGTGGCGCGCGTGCTGCCCGCGGCCGGGCCCGCGCGCCGCGCCGTTCGTGCGCGGCGTGTCCGCTCGTGTCCGGCGGCGTCCGATCACGTTTTCAGGAATTCACTCATGTCGTCTACCTTCGCCGCGCGGTCGTCGCTCGGCCGGCTCGCGCTCGCGTGCGCGGCCGCTTTCGCGTGGCCAGCCGCCCACGCGGCCTCGCCCGATGATGCACGCAACGATCCGGCCCGCAGCGGTATCGATCGTTCAGCCGGTGCCGCGCCGGCCTCTGCAGTCGCAGCCGCGTCGGCTGCACCGGCCGGCGATACGCTGACCGCCGTTAGCGTGACCGCGCAGCGGCAACCCGTCGATCCGGATACGCCGGCCGTCGTCGAGTCGATCACGCGCGAGCAGATCGATACGCATACCAACGTCACCACCGAGGACGCGCTGAAGTACGCGCCGAGCCTGATGGTTCGCAAGCGCTATATCGGCGACCGCAACAGCGTGTTCGCGGGCCGCGACTTCAACGAACTGCAGAGCGCACGCGGGCTTGTCTATGCCGATGGCGTGCTGCTGTCGAACCTGCTCGGCTCGAGCTACGCGTACCCGCCGCGCTGGTCGCTGATTTCGCCTGACGACATCGCGCGCGTCGACGTGCTTTATGGCCCCTTTTCCGCGCTGTATCCCGGCAACTCGATCGGCTCGACCGTGCTGCTCACGACGCGCCGCCCGGAAAAACTCGAGGCGTCGCTGTCGACGCAGTTCTTTACGCAGCGCTACCACGACGGCTACGGGTTCGCGGACAGCTTCGGCGGCAATCACCAGACCGCGCGGGTCGCGAACCGCATCGGCCGGTTCTGGTTCGCGCTGTCGCTCGACCGGCTGGAGAACAACGGGCAGCCGATGCAGTACGCGAGCCCCAATCCGGCCTACAACCCGAAGCTGGGCGGTGCCGTGCCCGTGGCCGGCGCCGCGACCGACATCGGGCCCAACGGCAAGCCGCGGACGATCGTCGGCGCGCAGACGATCGAGCGGACCGAGCAGCTCAACGAGACGGTCCGGATGGGCTATGCGTTCACCGACCACGTCGACGCGACGCTCACGCTCGGCCATTGGGAGAACCATTACCGGCAGCACGGCGAGACCTTCCTGCGCGATGCGGCCGGAAATCCGGTCTACGGCGGCAACGTGTCGATCGGCGGCCGGAACATGACCATCGCGCCGAATGCGTTCGCGCCGCAGCGCGGCGACCAGGAGAACTGGCTGTATGCGCTCGGCCTGAACGGCCGGCTCGATTCCGGCTGGCGGCTGTCGGGCGTCGTGTCCGCGTACGACGTGTCGCGCGACGTGCTGCGCGCGGCGTCGACCGTGCAGGGCGGCGCGGGCACGCTGTTCCAGGGCGACGGCACGGGCTGGCGCACGCTCGACCTGAAGGCCGAGGCGCCGGAAGTGAAGGGTCACACGTTCACGTTCGGCTACCACTACGACAATTACTTCCTGCGCAACGTCACGTACAACACGGCCGACTGGCTGGCCGGGCCGACCACGTCGTTGTCGAGCGTCTATCGCGGCGATACGCGTACGCAGGCGCTGTTCGGGCAGGATGCGTGGCGCTTCGCGCCGGGCTGGCTCGCGACGCTTGGGCTGCGCTACGAGCGCTGGGATGCGTACGGCGGCGCGCTCGGCAACGCGACCGGCACGCTCGGCTATGCGGACCGCGGCGCGAACGCGCTGTCACCGAAAGTCGCGCTGCAGTGGGACGCGACGGACGTCTGGCGTTTCCGGCTGTCGTTCGCGACCGGCACGCGATTCCCGACGGTCGGCGAGCTGTTCCAGGGCACGATCTCGAACAACGCGATCGTCAACAACAACCCGAACCTGCGGCCGGAAAGGGCGATCGACTGGGACTTTACGGCCGAACACGACGTGGGCGTCGGCGTCGTGCGCGCCAGCGTGTTCCAGAGCGACCTGCGCGATTCGATCTACAGCCAGACCACCGTGTCGGGCGCGTCGACCGTCACCAACATCTCGAACGTCGACCGCGTGCGCGTGCGCGGCGTCGAGCTCGCGTTCAGCGGCGAGAACGTCGGGCTGATGGGGCTCGCGATCGATGCGAACGTGTCGGCGAGCAACGCGCAGATCCTCGCCGATGCCGCGAATCCCGCGTATGTCGGCTCGCGCTTTCCACGTATTCCGCGCATGCGCGCGAACCTGCTCGCGTCGTATCGCTTCGACGAGCACTGGCTTGCGAGCGTCGGCGTGCGCTATTCGGGCCGCCAGTTCAACACGCTCGACAACAGCGACGTGAATCCGGACGTCTACGGCGGCACGAGCTCGTTCACGGTCGTCGACCTGAAGGCGCGCTACCGCTTCGACCGTCACTGGACCGCGTCGGTCGGCATCGACAACCTGACGGACCGCCGCTACTACGTGTTCCATCCGTATCCGGGCCGAACGTTCTATGGAGAACTGAAGTGGTCGCTGTGAAATCGTTCGCTGCCGGCGTTGCGCAGTGGTTCGCGGCGTTCGATGCGGGATGGAGAGGGGAAATGCCGCGCACCGTGTGGGTCGGGCGCGATGGCGCACGCGCAGCGCGCAGCGGATTGCTGGCGGCCGACGTGCCCGGCGGCTGGTCGCGGCGCGTGAAGCGCTGAACGAGCCGGTGGCGCGCGGCGAACGGACCGCGCGCCGGCCTGATGCGAAAACGCGCCCGAAGGCGCGTGGAGAGAAGCGTCAGGCCGCTCGCTTGAATAGCCGGATCACGAACAGCAGGATCACCGCGCCGATGACCGCGACGATCACCGAGCCGATGAAGCCGCTGCCGATGCTGATGCCGAGGAGCCCGGCGAGCCAGCCGCCGATCACCGCGCCGACGATCCCGACGATGATGTCGACGATCAGCCCGAAGCCGCCGCCCTTGACGAGCACGCCGGCAAGCCAGCCGGCGATCGCGCCGATGATGAGCCACATAATCAAGCCATGAGTCATGGTGGTCCTCTCCTTGTGTTGAGTCGAAATGACCGGACTTCGGCTGTCGCGCCGCAAGCTGGGTGAAGGCGGCATTGCGACCCGCCGCGCCGCCCACGCAATGTAACGCGATAGACGGGTCAGAATCGTTAAGTAATGTTATGCACCCTTATGCGGATTTTCCAGGGAATTCGTCTGCGTACGGTGCGGCTCGTGCGCGGACGATGCGTGGCGCAATGAATCCGTAAGAAATGGTCGTCGATAAAGTCCGTCAGTCAGGAACCATGCCCTTCGCGCGTCGACGCTTGCATGCCCGCATCGGGCAGTCCGTTGCCTGCGTCGACGATCAGCCGCGCGACGGTCGCGGTATCGCTGATCGCCTCGATCGACAGCAGTGCGAAACGGGCGAGAAAGAGCGATGCGTCGGCTTCGCCGAGATGGGGCATCGTGCGGAACAGGTCGGTATAGGGCGTGTCGCGTTCGGCGTCGGGCATCATGCGGTCTCCTAAGGATCGGTCGATGCGTGCGGACCCAGCGCGCGTTCGAGCGTGGCGGCCGTGTCGTCGGTGCGAGCGTCTTGCCAGCGGCCGAGTACATGTTCGTCAGTGCGCCCCAGGTTGACGGTGCCATCGCGCGCGTACATGTCGAACAGCCGGCTGTCGTCGTCATGGCCGACACAGGCCGGTTGCCGCAGCGCCGCGTGCCGTGCGAGCGTGACGAGTGCGAACGGTATCCGCGCATCGTGCAGGCGTCGTTCGAGATCGGCCAGCGCCCGGATCGGACACGCCATCGAGCGTGAAGCAGAACGCGGTGAAGCGCGGTGCGACGAGATCGGTCAGGTTGGTGCGCGGAGTGTGGTTGCCGTGTTGCGGGAGAGGGCAGAGTGGTCCGGCGATTTCAATCGCCGGAGCGCGACGCGGGAGATGCCGCGCAAGCGGACGTGGCGCGGGAGAGGGCGGGCGTACGATTTCGGCGCCGGAAAAGAGAAAAGGTCTGACAAGCGATGCTTGTCAGACCTTTATGTCTTGGTGCCGGAGATAGGAGTCGAACCTACGACCTTCGCATTACGAATGCGCTGCTCTACCAACTGAGCTACACCGGCAGCAGAGAAATGAAATTATATGGTCAAATCCGAGATCTTGGCAATAGGTTTTGCGAACTTTTTTTCAGCTTGCTACTGCTGTTGCTTCGCGAAACCGTCGATCCGGCGGACTTCCCGCTTTCACTTCACTGCGATGCGGCCGGTCAGGGCCACATCGCGAGGCGCGATTGTACTTGCGTCGCGCATCTCCGTCCAGTGCTGCAGTGCAAATTATTCGGCTTCGTCGTGATAGCCGGTGACGCGCTCGACTTCGTTCTTCGAACCGAGGAACACGGGCACGCGCTGGTGCAGGCCCGTCGGCTGCACTTCCATGATGCGCTGCGTGCCGGTCGTCGCGGCGCCGCCCGCCTGTTCGACGATGAACGACATCGGATTCGCTTCGTACATCAGGCGCAGCTTGCCCGGGCGATCGGGCGTGCGCTTGTCGGCCGGGTACATGAAGATGCCGCCGCGGTTCAGGATCCGGTGCACGTCGGCGACCATCGATGCGATCCAGCGCATGTTGAAGTTGTCGCCGCGCGGGCCGTCCTTGCCGGCGTTCAGCTCGTCGACATAGCGCTTGACCGGGTCGTACCAGTGGCGCGCGTTCGATGCGTTGATCGCGTATTCGCGCGTGTCGGCCGGGATCTGCATGTTGCTCTGCGTGAGCACCCACGAGCCGACTTCGCGGTCGAGCGTGAAGCAGTTCACGCCGTTGCCGGTCGTCAGCACGAATACCGTTTGCGGGCCGTAGACGGCGTAGCCGGCCGCGACCTGCTCGGTGCCGGGCTGCAGGAACGATTCCTCGGTGGCCTGCTTGCCGTCCGGGCAGCGCAGCACCGAGAAGATCGTGCCGATCGACACGTTCACGTCGATGTTCGACGAGCCGTCGAGCGGATCGAACACGAGCAGGTATTCGCCGCGCGGGTAGTTCGCGGGGATCGGGAAGAACGTTTCCATTTCTTCCGACGCCATCGCGGCGAGGTTGCCGCCCCATTCGTTCGCGTCGAGCAGGATCTCGTTCGACAGGATGTCGAGCTTCTTCTGCACTTCGCCCTGGACGTTCTCGCTGCCGGCGGTACCGAGCGCTTCGCCGAGCGCGCCCTTCGACACGTTGTAGCTGATCGCCTTGCACGCGCGGGCGACGACTTCGATCAGCAGGCGCAGGTCGGCGGGGAGGTTGTTGGTCTCACGTTGCTGTTCGATCAGGAACTTCGACAGCGTGGTGCGGCGGGCAATGGACATGACAGACTCCGAAAGGCCAAAGAATCCTTGAATTGCCGCAATTTTACCCGTCGCGCCTCGCGTGCCGCCGGCTTTTTTCGTCCGGTTACAAGGCCGGGCGGCCGGATCGGCCCGGTTTCCGGCGTTGGCGACGGGCGAGGTGCGCATCGCAGCGGCGGCAAATTGCGCGATCGGACCCCGCGATTCCGCCCGGTTCCAATCGCACTCGCGCAAAATAAAAAAGCCGGCGCCGCGTCACGCGGCACCGGCTTTATCGCGCAGGCGCGATGCGGTCGCTTTCGTCAGGCGAGTGCCTTCTCGACGATCTCGCGCACGTCGCGCGATTTCGCGCCGGCGGCAACCTGCTCGAGCGCTGCGCGCATCCGGTCGCGCAGTGCGGGCGTGAAGCGACGCCACAGTTCGAGCGAGCGTGCGAGGCGCGCCGCGACCTGCGGGTTGATCGCGTCGAGCGCGAGCACCTGTTCGGCCCAGAACGCGTAACCCGAGCCGTCCGCCGCATGGAACTGCGCGGGGTTGGCCGCGCAGAAGCTGAAGATCAGCGAGCGCGCGCGGTTCGGGTTCTTCAGGTTGAACGCGGGGTGCGCGAGCAGCTTGCGAACCTTCGCGAGCGTCGGCTGCGCGGGCGTGCCGCGCTGCGCCGCCTGCATCGCGAACCATTTGTCGATCACGAGCGCTTCCTTCTCGAAGCGACGGTAGAAATCGTCGAGCGCATGCTCGGCCGGTTCGTCCGCACCCGCGGCCGCGGCGGACAGCAGCGCGCCGAGCGCGGCCGCGCGATCGGTCATGTTGTTCGCCGCGTCGTACTGTGCGGTCGCAAGGCGCACGGCGTCGGCCGGGTCGTCGAGTTCGGCCAGATACGCGAGCGCGAGGTTCTTCAGCGCGCGGCGGCCGGAGGCCTCCGGCGTCGGTTCGTATGCGCCGGGCGTCTGGTGCTGCTGGTACGCGGCGAGCCAGTCGGCGCGCAACGCGGTCGCGAGCTGGCGGCGCACGAACAGCCGCGCGCGATGCACGGCGGCCGGATCGGCCTCGGCCATCTGGTCGGCGAGATAGGTTTCCGACGGCAGCGTCAGCGCGAGTTCGCGGAACGCCGGCGACAGCGTCGCATCGGTCAGCACGCGGCGGAACGCGGCGACGAAGTTCTCGCCCAGCGTGAGCGGCTCGTTCGCGGCGGCACGTGCTGCAAGCGTCAGCAGCGCGCGCGTCGCGAGGCGCTGGCCGGCTTCCCAGCGGTTGAACGGATCGCTGTCGTGCGCGAGCAGGAAGGCGAGATCGTCGTCGCTGTAGTCGTACTCGACGATCACCGGCGACGAGAAATTGCGCAGCAGCGACGGCAGCGGTGCTTCGGGCACGTCGACGAACGTGAAGGTCTGCTCGGTGCCGGTGAAGTCGAGCACGCGCGTCGTGCCCGATGCGGCGGCTTCGCCGTCGAGGCGCAGCGGCAGGTCGCGCCCGTCGCGGCCGATCAGGCCGATCGCGAACGGAATCAGCAGCGGCCCCTGCTGCGTTTCGCGCGCGGCCGGCGACGCGTCGCCGTAGCCCTGCGCGAGCGTGACCGTATAGCGGCGCGCGGCTGCATCGTACGCGGTGCGCACCGACACGCGCGGCGTGCCGGCCTGGCTGTACCAGCGCTCGAACTGCGCGAGGTCGCGCCCGTTCGCGTCGGCCATCGCGTGACGGAAGTCGTCGCAGGTCACCGCATGGCCGTCGTGGCGCTTGAAGTACAGGTCCATCCCCTTGCGGAAGCCGTCGCGGCCGAACAGCGTCTGATACATCCGCACGACTTCCGAGCCTTTCTCGTAGACGGTCATCGTGTAGAAGTTGTTGATCTCGACGTAGCTCTCCGGGCGCACCGGGTGCGCCATCGGGCCCGCATCCTCGGCGAACTGCAGCTGGCGCAGCACGCGCACGTCCTCGATGCGCTTGACCGCGCGCGCCGCCGATTCGACTTCGTCGCCCGCGGCCATGTCGGCCGAGAATTCCTGGTCACGGAACACCGTCAGGCCTTCCTTCAGGCTCAGCTGGAACCAGTCGCGGCAGGTCACGCGGTTGCCCGTCCAGTTGTGGAAGTACTCGTGGCCGACCACCGATTCGATGTTCGCGAAGTCGGTGTCGGTCGCGGTCTCGGGGTTCGCCAGCACGTACTTCGTGTTGAAGATGTTGAGCCCCTTGTTTTCCATCGCGCCCATGTTGAAGTCGCCGACCGCGACGATCATGAAGCGGTCGAGATCGAGCTCGAGGCCGAAGCGCTTTTCGTCCCAGCGGATCGAGTGGATCAGCGAATCCATCGCGTGACGCGTCTTGTCGAGATCGGCCGGCTCGACCCACACCTGCAGCAGTTTCTCCTTGCCCGAGCCGGTCGTGATCTTTTCCTCGATCGCGACGAGCTTGCCCGCGACGAGCGCGAACAGGTAGCTGGGCTTGCGGAACGGGTCTTCCCATTTCGCGAAGTGGCGGCCGTCGGGCAGATCGCCCGAATCGACGAGGTTGCCGTTCGACAGCAGCACCGGGTACGCGGCCTTGTCGGCGCGCAGCGTGACCGTGTACGAGGCCATCACATCGGGGCGGTCGAGGAAGTAGGTGATGCGGCGGAAGCCTTCGGCTTCGCATTGCGTGAAGAAGTTGCCGCTCGACACGTACAGGCCCGACAACGTCGTATTCTGGTCGGGCGCGCATGCGCTTTCGAGCGTCAGCTCGAATGCGTCGGGGACGTTCTCGACGGTCAGCCCGTGCTCGTGCGCACGCACGGCGCCAAACGGCGCACCATCCAGCCGTGCGTCGAGGAATTCGAGCGCTTCGCCCATCAACTCCAGGTGCGGCGCGGGCGCGGCGTCCGGATTGCGGCGCACGCGCATCGTATTCCTGACGATCGTGCGGGCCGGCGCGAGATCGAATTCGAGCGCGACGGAATCGATGAGGAAGGCCGGCGGCGTGTAGTCGGCGCGGCGGATCACGGTGGAGGAGGCGTTGTCGGACATGGTCGTCGAGATCGGTGGAGTGGGGGACGGGCCCGCGGCACGGGCCGGGCGAACCGGGCCATTGTACAAAGGCTTGCGGCTGCGTGCCGCGCGAACTTTTTACCGCTTTCGGCGGTCCGCGTATTATCGGCATCCCGTCCGGTTCGCGCGGTGCGACGAACGGGTGACGGATCGACGAGGATCAACATGAAACCCGAATGGATTTTTCGCGGTGCGGGCCGGGCGGCGGCGCTGTGCGTGGCGCTGCTGACAGGCTGTACCAGCTATGTGACGACCCAGGTCACGGCCTTCTCCGACTGGAGCGGCAGCGACGCGACACGCACCTATGCGTTTACGCGCACCGAGGCGCAGAAGAACAGCATCGAGCAGTCGACCTACGAGCCGATCGTCGCGAGCGAGCTGTCCGCGTATGCGTTCCGGCAGGTGCCGCAGGGGCAGGCGCGGTATCTCGTCGGGCTGACCTATGCGGTCGGCAGCGATCTCGTGACGGTGCCGCAACCCGTCTACTACGACCCCTGGTTCGTCGGGCCGGGGCCGTACTGGCGGCACGGGCCGTGGGGCCCGTGGGGGCCCTGGGGGCCGATGCCGGCCGGCTACGTCGCGCAGACGTACCAGGTGTTCGACTACGCGCTCGGCATCCGCATTACCGAGCGCGCGACGGGCAAGGAGGTCTACAACGTGTCCGCGCGCACGACCGGCGACAACGGCACGCTGCTGTACGCGATGCCGTTCCTTGCGCGCAGCGCGCTCGCCGATTTCCCGCTGTCGAACGGCGCGGTCCGCTCGGTCCGGTTGCCGGTCGACAAGCGCGGCGGGCCGGCGGCGCCGGCCGCCAACGAGCGTGCGGTGCCGGCTGCGCCGGCTTCGGGCGCGGCGCTCGCGAAGTAACGCTGCGTCAGCAACGGCGCGGCCGCCCGGCCGCGCCGGCCACCTTCTGCCGTCAGGCCCCGATGCCCAGCAGCGCCAGCGCGCCGAGCACGACGAACAGCACGGCCGCGATGCCGTGCACGAGCTTCGTCGGCAGACGGTGCGCGAAGCGGTCGCCTAGCAGGATCGCCGGCACGTTCGCGAGCATCATCCCGAACGTCGTGCCGGCCACGACACCGATGTAGTCCTGGAAGCGCGCGGCCAGCGCGACGGTCGCGATCTGCGTCTTGTCGCCCATTTCCGCGAGGAAGAACGCGACGAGGGTCGCGCCGAACACGCCGAGCCGCGAACGGTTGGCATTGGCTTCGTCGGCATCGAGCTTGTCCGGCACGAGGATCCACAACCCCATCGCGATGAACGAGAACGCAAGCGCCCAGCGCATGATCGACGGTGTGACGAGCGCGCCGAGCCATTCGCCGAGCGCGCCGGCGAAACCGTGGTTCACGAGCGTCGCGACGAGCACGCCGAGGATGATCGGCACCGGCTTGCGATAGCGCGCGGCCAGTACGAGGGAAAGCAGCTGGGTTTTGTCGCCGATTTCAGCGAGGGCGACGGCGCCGGTGGAAATCAGGAAGGCTTGAGACACGTATGGGGTTCCGCGGGCCGATGTTGTGCGTGCGAGCGACGATCCACAGCGCGCCGGGCCCTGATGCGGCGCACTGTGAACCATCGGTCTCGCCAGGCCTAGGTGGCTGCGCCCGCCATGGCCGAACGGCCAAGTCTGTTGACGGACGCCTCCGTCACGATGCGCGCCGGGGGCGCGGGACATCGAGCGGAGCGGCTACTCCCCAATGAGCGGCGAATTCTAGCACGGTGTGTCGCGCGGGGGAATGCGGCCGGGTAGGGTTGCGAGGCGCACGGGACACGATCGGCGCGTGGCGCCTTCGGCTACCCGGCATGCGCGGTGGTGGATGCGTCGCCGCGCATGCCGGGACGGAAGCCCGGTAAGCCGTTACGCTGCGGCCGCGCGGCGGGCCGCGCCGCGTTCGTGGACGAGCTTGCCGGCCGCATAGGTGCGGTACACCGCGCGGTCGTCGCCGAGCAGCGCGAACGCGAACAGCAGCTCCTCGAGCGAATCCGCGCGCTTCGTGCGGCGCGCGAGCAGCGGCGTGGCCTGCGGATCGAGCACGACGAAATCGGCCTCGGTGCGCGGCGCGAGCGTGCCGACCGTGTCGGCGAGGTCGAGCGCCTGCGCGGCGCCGGCCGTCGCGAGCCAGAACATCCGCGTCGCGGTCAGGTGGTGGCCCGACAGCCGCGCGACCTTGTGCGCCTCGTTCATCGTCTGCAGCATCGAGAACGACGTGCCGCCGCCGACGTCGGTGGCGAGCGTGACGGGCACGTCGTATTCGCCGGCCTTGTCGAAATCGAACAGCCCGCTGCCGAGGAAGAAGTTCGACGTCGGGCAGTGCGCGACGACGGTGCGTGTCTCGGCCATCCGGCGGCGGTCCTCGTCGTCGAGGTGGATGCAGTGGCCGTACACCGCGCGCGGTCGCAGCAGCCCGTAGCGGTCGTAGATGTCGAGATAGCTGCGATGGCCGGGGAACAGCTCGGCCACCCATTTCACTTCATCGACGTTTTCCGCGACGTGGCTCTGCACGAACACGTCCGGATGGCGGCGCGCGAGTTCGCCGCACGCTTCGAGCTGCGCCTCGGTCGACGTCGGCGCGAAGCGCGGCGTGAGCGCATACATCTGGCGGCCCTTGCCGTGCCAGCGGCCGATCAGCTCGGCGCTGTCGTCATAACCCGATTGCGCGGTGTCGCGCAGGAATTCGGGGCAGTTGCGGTCCATCAGCACCTTGCCCGCGATCATCCGCAGGTCGCGCGCATCGCTCGCCGCAAACAGCGCGTCGGCCGACTGCTTGTGCACCGTGCAGTAGACGAGCGCGCTCGTCGTGCCGCAGGCGAGCAGTTCGTCGACGAAGAAGTCGGCGACTTCGCGCGCATGCTCGGGATCGCCGAACTGGCGCTCGGTCGGGAACGTGTACTTGTCGAGCCACGGCAGCAGGCCCGGCGCCGGCGACGCGATCATGTCCGTCTGCGGATAGTGGATGTGCGTGTCGATGAAGCCGGGCACGATCAGCTTGTCGCGCAGGTCATGGACGATCGCGTCGCGCGCGAGCGTCGCGGCGAGCTGCGCATACGGACCGGCCGCGACGACCTTGCCGTCGTCGACGATCAGGAGGCCGTCGGTCTCGTAGTTCGCGGCCTGGCTCGATTTGGCCGGGTCGCCGTTGAAGGTCAGCAGTTGGGAACGAAAAGCGGTTTGCGTCATGACGAATGGTCCTGCATCAAGGTAAGGCGAACAGAAGAAAGCGATCGACGCCGCGCGGGCGACGGCATGGACGGCACCGCCCGCGCGACTGCTGGGCGGCGCTTCGCGAGTCGCCGCGACACACTGCGTGCGGCGTGTCCGGATGCGATTGCGCAGGCGTTCGTGGCGGCCGCGGCCGCCAGCGCGTGATTGCCCGCGAATCTCGCAGCGTTGGCGATCGCGACCGATGCGGCGGCGAACGGGACGGCAAGCCGCGACCGCACGCGCCGGCGGGCGGCGACGGACTGCGTCGCCGCCACGCGGGCAGCGAACGCGTTGAACGCGTTCGCGCCGGGCGCATGCATGCGTTCGGCTCGACGCAGGGCCGGACCGGGAGTCGCGAAGCGGATGCCGTTACCGTGTTTCATCTGTCTGGCGCACCTCGATGCGGGCCGTCACGCGGCCTGCCAGTACGCGTCGAGGCGCGCGATCAGTGCGTCGCGCTGCGCCGGGTCGATGAACGACGCCTCGAAGCCGTTGCGGATCACCGCATGGACTTCGGCATCGGTGAGGCGCAGCCCTTCGGCCGTCGCGAAGTAGTTTTCATTGACGTAGCCGCCGAAATAGGCCGGATCGTCGGAGTTGATCGTCACCGCGACGCCGCGGTCGAGCAGCGCCTTCAGCGTGTGCTTCGCCATGTCGTCGAACACGCACAGCTTCAGGTTCGACAGCGGGCAGACGGTGAGCGCCGTGCGCGTGCGCGCGAGGCGTTCGACGAGCGCCGCGTCCTCGATGCTGCGCACGCCGTGGTCGATCCGGTCGACCTTCAGCACGTCGAGCGCTTCGTAGATATAGGCCGGCGGGCCTTCCTCGCCCGCGTGCGCGACGAGCTTCAGCCCCAGCGCGCGTGCCTTGTCGAACACGCGTGCAAACTTCGTCGGCGGATGGCCGAGCTCGGACGAGTCGAGGCCCACGCCGATCAGGCGATGGCGATAGCGCTCGAACAGCGGCAATGCGGATTCGAACGTCGCGAGCGCGTCCTCTTCGGACAGGTGGCGCAGGAAGCACAGAATCAGCTTGCTCGACAGCCCGCGCTGTTCGGCATCGGCGAGTGCGCGCTCGATGCCCGCGACGACCGTCTCGATCGGCACGCCGCGTTCGGTGTGCGTCTGCGGGTCGAAGAACAGTTCGGTATGGACGACGTTGTCGGCGAGCGCGCGTTCGCAATACGCGGCCGTCATGTCGTAGAAATCCTGCTCGGTCAGCAGCACGCTCGCGCCTGCGTAATAGATATCGAGGAACGACTGCAGGTCGGTGAACGCGTACGCGGCGCGCAGCGCGTCGATCGAGTCGTACGCGAGCTTCACGCCGTTGCGCTGCGCGAGCGCGAAAATCAGTTCGGGCTCGAGCGAGCCTTCGATATGGATGTGCAGCTCCGCTTTCGGCGCACGGGCAATCTTGTCCTTGAATGTCGGGGTCATGGCGTCGTTCTTGGTCGGTCAGTAGGTAGGGGAAGCCTGCGCGTTCGCGTTCGCCTCGACGGCCTGCAGCAACTGCGCGGCCACCGAGATCGCGATCACTTCGGGGGCCTTGTCGATGATGCCTTCGACACCGATCGGGCAGCGCATCCGTGCGACCTGGGACGGGTCGATGCCGATGGCCGCAAGGCGATGATCGAACTGCACGCGTTTCGCGTGCGAGCCGGTCATCCCGAAGTACGCATAGTCGCCGCGTCGCAGGATGCGCTCGGCCAGCACGAAATCGAGTGCGTGGTCGTGCGTCATCACGACGAAGTAGGACTGCGGCGGTGCCGTGTCGACGGCGTCCGCCGGCGCGGCGGCCGCCTCGATCGCGAGATTGCCGATGCCGGCGAGCACGTCGGCCGGCGGGAACATCGCATCGGGCCCGTCGATCCAGCGCACCTGGCACGGCAGCGTCGCCAGCACCTTCACGAGCGCGGTGCCGATGTGCCCGGCGCCGAACAGCATGACGGGGAACGCATACGGCGCGATCGTTTCGGTCATCAGCGACACGCCGCCGGTTTCCCACAGCAGGCAGTCGGCACGCGCGGCCTCCGATTCGGGCTCGCTCAACAGCGGCGCGCCCGGCGAGGGGCCGAATGATACGCTACGCACGGTCGCGGCGCCGGCCGCGACGCGCTTCGATAGCGACATGATCCAGCCGAGATCGCCGACGTCGAGCCGCTCGAACGCGAGCACGACCGCACCGCCGCAGCACTGGCCGAGGCTCGGGCCGAGCGCGAGCCGTTCGAGCCTGCGCGCGTGGGGCACGTGCGCGCCATCCTTCAGCAGATGCCGCGCGATCTCGATTGCCTTCCATTCCAGATGACCGCCGCCGATCGTATGGCGGGCCGTGTCGCGCGTGACGAGCATCTTGGTGCCGGCTTCGCGCGGCGCGGAGCCGTCGGTGTGCGCGACCGTCACGAGCACGGCCGCTTCGCCGTGCGCGAGCAGTTGCTGCAGATCGCCGAGCCAGGCTTCCATCAGCACGCTCCGTTCGGGACGACGCGGCACGACACGCGGCGCGGGCTGGCGGACGCGGCGGCAGCGAGGACGGACGGGAGCGGAGCAGGCCGGCCGCACCGCCGATGCAGTGCGGCGGCAGCGCGCTGAACGCGCGTGCGAACGGCGGCGCCGCCGGACACGCGGACGCCATGAGGGTGACGGATGCGGATGGTTTGCGTTGTCATGATGAATCCAGTCGACATTGCGGATCGGGCGCGCGTTACGCAGGGGGCGGTGAGACCGCCTGGCCTCGCGCACGTAGATCGCCATCCAGTCAGGAAGATAGCACCGCAAGGCGACGGGAACATTGCCGGGCGGTGATCCGGGCTATCAGGCGGCGATCATGTCGATCATAGGCCCGCCGCGCGGTATCGGGGCACCGGTGCGTGCACATCGGGCCGAAACGCAGGCGTGACGGGGCGCGGATGCGGCAGTCGCGCGACGCGCGTTCGCCCGGAAATCCGGGCAGCGGCGGGATAGGGGTTTACGTGTGGCTGGCCGGATGCGGCTTGCGAAGGCGTCCGGCACGGCCGGGCGACGACGGACCGGCGGCGGCGCGGCCCGACTGAGCGGCCCGACTGAGCGGCCCGACTGAGCGGGCCGCGCGCGCAGGGAGTCGCTAAAGCGGCCGGCCGGTCAGGCCGCGAGCTTGCGGCGATGGCGCCAGAGGCTCGCGACGACCGCAATCAGGATCGCGGCGAAGCCGATCAGCGCCCAGCCGGGCAGCAGGATGCCGAGGATCGGCGGGTAGACGGTCTCGCACAGCCCGGCGACCTTGAACATGCCGGGGAACCACTGCGCGGGCGGCAGGCTGTCGACGATCGGCTGCAGCGTGTCGAAGCCGCAGCTGAAGCCCGGATTCATCTGGATCGACAGGTGCCGCGCGGCGGTGCCGACGCCGCCGGCCGCGGCGATCGCGATCAGCAGCTCGAGCACCCAGACGCCGCGCCAGTTGCGGATCCCGGCGGCCAGGAACGCGAAGATCCCGATCGCGGCGAAGAAGTAGCGCTGGATGATGCACAGCGGGCACGGATCTTCGTTCTTCACGTACTGCAGGTACAGCGCACCGGCCAGCAGGGCGATGCACACCCATCCGAGCAGCATCAGCAGGCGGCGTTCGCGGCGTAGCGCAAGCGTGTAGTCGTTCATGTCGGCGGGGTTCCTCGTGGGTCGGTCCGGAAAAACAATCGCGCGATTTTAGCGCGAACGGTCTGGCACGAAACTGACAGCGCGCGTGCGGCACCCTGCCGCACCGCGCGCATCGCCGCCGTCGATCGGCTGGCGCGGTCAGCGGATCGTGTTCAGCACGGCTTCGACCGACTGGCCGATCGCGAGCAGCGCGTCGTCGCGATGCGGTGCCGCCGCGAGCATCAGGCCGACCGGCGCCGCGTCGCGCGGATGGCACGGCAGCGACAACGCGCACGCGTCGAGGAAGTTGAACGCGCTCGGGTTGCGCAGGATCAGCGCATTGGTGCGCGTGAACGCGGCGTCGTCCGCTTCGAGTTCGGCGATGCGAGGCGGCACGACCGGCACCGTCGGCGCGACGAGCGCGTCGAAGCGCGACCAGACCGTGTGCGCGGCTTCGTCGAGCATCGCGGCGCGCGCGGCGAGCAGGTCGAGATAGTCGGCCGCGCTCGCGGGTTCGCCCTTCAGGATCCGCGTCAGCACGCGCGGGTCGTACCGGTCGCGGTGCTGAGCGAGCAGGGGGCGATGCCACGCGTACGCCTCGATCGGAGAGAAGCCGAAGCGGTTGATGTCCGGCAGCCGGTCGAGTGCGGAGAAGCGCACTTCCGTGACGATCGCGCCGGCGGCTTCGAGATGCTTGAGCGCGGCGTCGAGCGCGGCCGCGACGTCGGCATCGACGCCGTCCGTTACATAGTTCGTCAGCACGCCGAGCCGCACGCCTTCGAGCGGCCGCGCGGCCGGCACGTGCGGTTCGAGGCCCGCGAGCATCCGGTCGACGAGCGCGCAGCAGGCGACCGTCAGGCCGATCGGGCCGAACGAGTCGAGCGTCGTCGACAGCGGCACGCCGCCTTGCGTCGGGATCCGGCTCGCGGTCGGCTTGAAGCCCGTCAGCCCGCACAGGGCGGCCGGAATGCGGATCGAGCCGCCCGTGTCGGTGCCGAGCGCGACGGCGGCCATCCCGTCGGCGACGGACGCGGCCGCGCCCGACGACGAGCCGCCGGAAATCCGCGCATCGCCCGGCACGTCGCGATGGTACGGCGAGCGCGGATTGCCGAAGTGCGGATTCAGCCCGAGCCCGGAGAACGCGAATTCGCTCATGTTGGTGCGGCCGACCAGCACGGCGCCCGCGCGCTTGAGCCGCGCGACGGCGACCGCATCGGTGCGCGCAGCCGGAGCGCCATCGAGCACGCGCGAGCCCGCGCGCGTCACCTGGCCCGCAACGTCGAACAGGTCCTTCACCGACACGGGAATGCCCGCGAGCGGCGACAGCACGGTGCCCGCGGCGCGCAGCCGGTCGTGCGCGTCGGCAGCCGCGCGCGCGTTGTCGGCATCGACTTCGGTGAAGACGACGACGCCCTGGCCCGACGGATCGGCGATCCGGTCGAGCGCGGCGTCGACGAGCGCGCGGCTCGTGGTCCGGCCGGCGGCGAGGTCGGCGGCGAGCTGGGCGAGCGGGGGGAAGGGCGTGAACGTGGTCATGGGCGGCTCAGGGGCGAAGATGTTGAAGAAGCGTGGAGCGGAACGAATCGATATGGCGTTCGACGGCCGCGCGCGCTCCGGCGGCGTCGCGCGCGGACAGCCGTTCGAACAGTTCGCGATGCTCGTGCTGGACGTCGGCGAGATGGTGAGGTTCGGACAGCGTGACGAACCAGAAGCGCAGCGAGCGCTCGTGCAGCGCGCGCAGGATCTCGGCGAGGACCGCATTGCGCGCGGCCGCCGCGATCGCCTGATGAAACGCGCGGTCGAGTTCCATCATGCCCTCGACGTCGTGCGTGCCGACGCAGGCCTGCCCGTCGTCGAGCAGCGCGGCCATGCGCGCGAGATCGTCGGGCGTCGCATGGCGCGCGGCGAGTTCGGCGCAGTGCGCTTCGTTGATGCGCCGCACGTCGATTACCGCGACGATGTCGTCGAGCGACAGCGGCTGCACCATCAGCCCCTTGCGCGGCATCACGGACAGCAGCCCTTCGAGCACGAGCCGGTGCACGGCCTGGTGCACGGGCGTGCGGCCGATCCCCGTGCGCGCGACGAGGTCGGCCTCGTTGAGCGCGGCGCCCGGCTTAAGGCGCATCGTGATGATGTCGCGCTGGATCAGCGCGTAGGCGCGGTCGGCGAGACTGATCGCCGACGCGGCGGGTCGGTCGCGGATGACGTCGGTCAGGGCATTCATGCGGGTTGCGGCGCGGCGGCCGGACGGGGCGCGATCATGGCGCGGGCGATCGGGAAGCATGGATAATCCGTGGATATTATTGTGATATATCACTGGTGTCCAGTGCACGCGGCGACGGGGTGGCGTCGCCGGCACGCGAACGCGGGCGCTCCCCGGCGCGGCGTGCCACCGACTTGCAACAATGTCGACAGGATGTTGCAGGTTTACCGCGCGATCGTGCACTGAAGCATAATGAATCCTCGTTTATCCATACGCGTGAGCGACGTACCAGACCATCGTCATGAGCGAAAACACGCTTTCCCCGGCCGGTCTGCCCGGCACCTCTTCCGCTTCTTCCGATTCTCCCCGTCCCGATCCGGCGAAAACGCCCGATGCGCCGGCAGCGCAGGCTGCCGCGCAAAACGTCGCCGTGGACGGCGCGTCGCCCGTCACGGCCGCATCCGAGCCGGGTGCGGCGGGCACCGCGGGCGATGGCGCCGCCGCGCCGCCGAAACCCGGCTCGCCGCCGCCCGGGTTCGGCGCGCCGCCCGATTTCGATACGCCGCGGCCGCCGCCCGCGAGCGCGCAGAATGCGCCGCCGGCCTACCTGAAGCAGAGCGACACGCCGTGGTCGGTGTTCGGCCGGATCATCGCGGCGCGCGCGCGCCGGCTGTTCGACCGCGCCGGCCAGCGCATCACGCAGCGCACGCTGCGTATCGGCGTGTCGGCGCGGATCTTCCATCCGGAACCGGGCGCGAAGGGGCTGCGGGGCAAGACGCTGCAGTATCTCGAGGAATCGATCGCACACTGGGTGATGTCGCGCGACGTGCTCGTGTTCATGATTCCGACCGTCGGCCACCAGGGCATGATTCACCCGAGCAATATCCGCCTGCGCGACTACGCGAAGCATCTCGACGGCCTGCTGCTGCAAGGCGGCGCCGACGTGTCGCCGCAAACCTATGCGGCGTCGGACGCCCGCCCCGAATGGCCGGGCGACCGCGTGCGCGACATGTACGAACTCGAGCTGCTGCACGAGTTCGTCGAATCCGGCAAACCCGTGCTCGGCGTCTGTCGCGGCTGCCAGTTGATCAACGTCGCGTTCGGAGGCTCGCTGTACCAGGACATCGCCACCGATGTACCGACCGCGAATGCGCACGTGAGCGAGCATTACGACCAGCATCGCCACGCCATCCGCTTTCCCGACTCGTCGACGCTCGCGAGCATGTTCCCCGGGCGCAGCGAAGCGATCGTCAACTCGATCCACCACCAGGCGATCCGTGATCTCGGCCGCGATCTGAACATCGAGGCGGTGTCGGCCGGCGACGGGATCATCGAGGGCATTCGCCATCGCCGTTCGCCGTTCGTCGTCGGCGTGCAATGGCATCCCGAGTTCCATCGCGCGGGCGGCTCGGAGCTGCTCGACTGCACGCCGCTGCTCGATGCGTTCCTGCGCGCGGCGCGCGAAACCCGTCTGTAGCAAGCCGCATTCTTCGTGTCGCACGCAGGCCGGCCGCATCCCGATAAATTCGAGATGCGGTCGTTTCGTTTTGAACGATAATCGCGAGTTCCGATTCGTTCGCCGGAGTCTGACGTTGGCTTTCCGAAACTTTTCCCCTGCACGATGCGCAACGTGGATCGTTGCACTGGCCGCCTGCGCGCAAGCGGGCGCGGCCTGGTCCGCCGACGCGACCGCGCCGGTCGCCGGTACGCGTCCGGCGGTCACGAGCCTGAGCGGCGATGCGGTGCCGGCGGCATCCGCGTCGGACGCAAGCGCGCAAGGCAACGTCGCCGAATTGACGCAGATGCTGCACGACGGCCGGATCGTCGAGATGCGCACGACGTACAACGGCAGCTACGGCGCGAGCCTGATGTTCGATCCGCGCGAGATGACGTACTACGTCGCGCTTTTCCAGGACAAGCATCTGTGGCGCGTGATCCGGTCGCAGGAGAAAAGTCGCGCGGAGATGGTGTATGCGAACTTCGTCCAGCAGACCGTGCAGCTCGCGGATATCGAGATCCGCCGTACCGAGCTGCAGGCGCAGAAGACGTTTCTCGAACGCGTGATCGCGCTGCAGGCGAATCGTGCGCAGCAGTTGCAGGCCGATCTGAGCGTCGCGCGCAGCCAGCAGGCCGAAGTCGCGCAGCGGCAGAAGTCGGCCCAGGAGCAGACGCACGCACTGCAGGTCGAGAAGCGGGCCGCGCAGATGCAGTTGCGTGATCTGCAGGAGCAGGTGCGGCAACTCGAGAAGCAGACCGAGACGGGGCTGCCCTCGCACAAGTAACGAGTCGTCCGACGGACGGAGAGAGACAAGCAAAACCCGGCGAAGCGATCTTCGCCGGGTTTTTTATTGCAGGGTGTCAGTGTGCGAACGCGTCCGGTGCGTCGGTCACTCGGCGGTGGGACAGTTGCGACGTCCAGTCGAAGCCGGCGGCCGGTGCAGGCGCCGAACGGGCAGGCTGCGCGCCGCGCAGCGCGTTTGCCATTGCGATCAGCGTGAGCGGATCGTCGAGCGTGTCGCGCGCATCGCGTGTGTCCGGTGCGTGCGGCGGCGAGGCGAGCCGATCGCGTGTGCGGGCGTCGGCTGTATCGCTCAGGACTGGCGGCCGTGCAGCCAGATGCGGCACGGTCGGTGACCGGGTCGGTGCTGCCGTCGTGCGCGTGATGCTTGTTCGACGTGGCGATGCAGTGGCGGTGCGCTGCACGTCGGACGTTGCCTTCGGGCGAAGCGACGCCGGACGAGGCGCGGCGTGGTACGTGGCCGGTGGAGATTCTGCAGTTTTCGCGACAGGTGTCGCCACCGTGCGCTGCGATGCAGGGTATGTCGGCGTATCGGGCTGAACCGCGGCAACCCGTATGGTAGCGGTCGATGACGTGGCGTGATCCGGCGCAATGCCGCCCATCTGGATCGTGTGCGCAGGCTCGAAGCCCGTGAACGGTTCGTGCGCGGCGATCAGCCAGCCGATGATGCCGAACGCGCCGACGCTCCAGCAGATTGCGTACATCGCGCGTCGGTCGCGAGCGCCTCGGACGGTACGTCGGGAGCGCGTGTCGGCAACGGCAGCCGGCGTGACCGGCAGCCCTGCCGATTGCGGCGCTGACGCCGCCGTGGGCCACGGCTGCCAGCGGCACGCGCGGTGCGGCCGGTCGACGTCGATGCAGGATGTCGTCAGTGTGGCGAGGCAATGCTTGCCGGGCCGTGCACCGGGCGCGCCGCGAAAGGTCCATTCGCGGCCGAACGGCGGTACGTGATCGAGCGGAGCGATGCGAGGGCGGGCGAGCGCGCCTTCGACGGGGACGAGGGGCGATGGAGTCATGAGGGCGGTGCGCCGTGCGACACAGGCAACCGTGCCGGCAGCGGCGCGGAAATCTCGTCGCAAATCGTGACATTGTGGTCGGCCGGCGAGAGCCGGTCGATCAGATCAATCTGATTTTCGCGCCCGTTTCGGGGCGACTCGTACGAGTCGAATGCCGCGACGGCGGCAGCAGGGGCGACAAAAGGCAAATGTCGGCTTGGCGTGGCATCATTCGCGGACCATGCCGGTGCGCGCGTCGTCGTGCGGCGCGCCGCCGGCGGGCAGCGATGCCCGTGCGCGCCGGACGGCGCCGCGGGCGTCGTCTGATCCATGCGGCGCGGATTCGCGCCATCCGAGCTGAGCGAGAAAAACATGTCCACAGCGTCACACGCCATCGTGCAGGAATCGAAATTCCGCACCGTATTCCGGGTCGTCAGCGGCAACTTCCTGGAAATGTACGACTTCATGGTCTACGGGTATTACGCATCGGCCATCGCGAAAACCTACTTCCCGAGCGGCAACGCATTCGCGTCGCTGATGCTGTCGCTGTCGGTATTCGGCGCGGGCTTCCTGATGCGGCCGGTCGGTGCGATCGTGCTCGGCGCGTACATCGACCATCACGGCCGCCGCAAGGGGCTGATCCTGACGCTCGGGCTGATGGCGCTCGGCACGCTCACGGTGGCCTCGATACCCGGCTACGCGACGATCGGCGTGCTCGCGCCGGTGCTCGTGCTGCTCGGCCGGCTGCTGCAGGGTTTCTCGGCGGGCGTCGAACTCGGCGGCGTGTCGGTCTACCTGTCGGAGATCGCGACGAAGGGCCACAAGGGGTTCTATACGTCGTGGCAGTCGGGCAGCCAGCAGGTGGCCGTCGTGTTCGCCGCGTTCGTCGGCGTGCTGCTGAACCGCGCGCTGCCGGTCGAGGAAATGACCGCATGGGGCTGGCGCATTCCGTTCCTGATCGGCTGCCTGATCGTGCCGTTCCTGTTCCTGATCCGTCGTTCGCTGAAGGAAACGGACGAGTTTCTCGCGAAGCGCCACCGCCCGTCGATGGGCGAGATCATGCGCTCGATGCTCGACAACTGGGGCATCGTGGTTGCCGGCATGGGGATGGTGATCATGACGACGGTGTCGTTCTACATGATCACCGCGTACACGCCGACCTTCGGCAAGGAAGTGCTGCACCTGTCGTCGCTCGACGCGCTCGTCGTAACCGTCTGCGTCGGCATTTCCAACCTCGTATGGCTGCCGCTGTCCGGCGCGCTGTCCGATCGCATCGGCCGCCGCCCGGTGCTGATCGCGTTCACGGTGCTGACGCTGCTGTCGGCTTACCCGGCCGTGCTGTGGCTCGTCGGCGATCCGTCGTTCCTGCGGCTGCTCGCGGTCGAGTTGTGGCTGTCGTTCCTGTACGCGTCGTACAACGGCGCGATGGTCGTCGCGCTGACCGAAGTGATGCCGGCCGACGTGCGCACGGCCGGCTTCTCGCTTGCGTACAGCCTGGCGACGACGATCGGCGGCTTCACGCCGGCGATCTCGACGCTGCTGATCCACCAGACGGGCAACAAGGCGGCGCCGGGGCTGTGGCTGAGCGTGGCGGCAATTTGCGGGCTGATTGCGACGCTCGTGCTGTACCGCACGCCCGACGCGCGCAATCAGTACAAGGCGGCCTGACAGGCGCCCGCACATCGTGCGGCGCCGGCCGCATGCATCGCATTGAAAAAGGGAGCGCGCTGCGCTCCCTTTTTCGTCTGCGTTCAGGCTTCACGCAGCTTGTCGGCGACCATGGCCGCCACGTCGAGCCACGCGCCCGGCGCGGGCTGGCGAGCGATCCTGGCCTGCGGATACCACGGGCAGTCGTCGCCGGTGAACCAGCGCCAGTCGGGTGCGAACGGCAGCATGACCCACAGCGGCTTGCCGAGCGCGCCCGCGAGGTGCGCGACAGCCGTATCGATCGTGACGACGCCGTCGAGCCGCTCGATCAGCGCGGCCGTATCGGCGAAGTCGTTCAGCCGGCCGTCGAGGCGATGCACGCGCGGATGGGCGTCAACGCGCGCGCGTTCGTCGTCGTCGAGTGCGGGCTGCAGCACGATCCAGTCGATGTCCGGCAGCGCGAGCAGCGGCGCGAGCGCGTCGAACGGCATCGAACGGTTTTCCTGTGCCTGGCGGCGCCCCGACCACGCGAGGCCGAACTTGCGTTTCGACTGCCCGCCGAGCGAGCCGCGAAAGCGCCGGCGAGCGCCTTCGGGCGCGTCGAGGTAGCGCGAGCCGCCGCCGATGTCCGCCGGCTGAAGCCCGAGCAGGAACGGCAGGCTCATCAGCGTGCAGGCGACGTCCGCCGCAGGCGGTTTTGCGGCGCCTTGCGCGACGAGCGTCACGCGCCAGCGCGATGCGGCGGGCGCCAGCAGCGGCACGAGCTCCGGTTGGACTTCGAGCACGACGCGCGCGCAGCGTGCGCGGGCAAGCGGCACGAAGCGGACGAACTGCAGCGTGTCGCCGAACCCCTGTTCCGCGCGGATCAGCAGCGTGCGCGACGCAATCGGCTCGCCTTGCCAGCGCGGCAGCGTGCCGAGCGGTATCGCGCCCGGCGTCTCGTGGCGCGCTTCGTACGCAGGCAGGCCGCGCGTGAAGTCGCCGAGCGTCAGCAGCGTGACCGCGCGGTGCAGCCGCGCGAGCGTGAGATCGGGTTCGACGCGCAATGCCTGGTCGAATGCGCGCAGCGCCATCTCGTGCGCGCAGAGCGCGTGATGTGCGTTGCCGAGGTTCAGCCACGCCAGGCTGAACGACGGATCGAGACCGACGGCGCGCTCGTAGTAGGGCAGCGCGTCGCGGTGACGCGCCTGCGCGCACAGTGCGTTCGCGAGCCCGAACAGCGCAAGCGGGAACGGCGGATGCAGCGCGAGCGCGGCTTCGAACGAGGCGGCCGCCTCGGCATGCCGGCCGACCGCATCGAACGTATTGCCGAGATTGAAATGCGCGGCGACGAAGCGCGGCTGCGCGGCGATCGCGGCCTGGAAGTGTGCGATCGCGTCGTCGGCGCGGCCCATCGCGTTCAGCGCCATCGCGAGGTTGTTGTGCGCGCCCGCATGCCCGGGCCGCAGTTCGAGCGCGCGTCGGAACGCTGCGAGCGCGTCGTCGTGGCGGCCGAGCGCGTTCAGCGCGTTGCCGAGATTGTTGTGGATCGATGCGTCGTCGGGCGTGAGCCGGAGCGCGCGGCCGAACGCGTCGATCGCATCCTCATGGCGCTGCAGCGCCGCATACGCGTTGCCGAGGTTGTAGTGCGCGAGCGGAAATTCGGGCGCGAGCGTCAGCGCGTTGCGAAAGCGGTCGATCGCGTCGTCGAGCCGGCCGAGCGCTTTCAGCGCGTTGCCGAGATTGAGCTGCAGCGCGGCATCGTCCGGACGCAGCGCGACGGCGCGGCCGACGAGATCGGCCGCCTCGGCATGCTGGCCCTGCTGGTGCCGCAGCACGCCGAACAGATGCAGCGCATCTGCGTCGGCGGGGTTGGTGGCGAGCGCGGCGCGATAGCCGTGCTCAGCCTCGGCGAGGCGGCCCGCGCGGTGTGCTGCATACGCTCGGTCGAATGCGGAATCCATGACGCGAAAACTGGCGGAAAGCGCGTATTTTCCCACACCGCGCATGGGTGCCGCGCATCGGCCGGTCGGCATATGGCCCCGTCACGCGGAGCGGCGTAGACTTGCAGGGTCGCGTGTCATCGAGGTTCTCATGGCTGACACACTGCCCGATATCCCGCCCGTGCTGATCGTCGGCGCGGGGCCGACCGGCCTTGCCGCGGCGATGAGCCTCGCGCGGGCCCGCGTGCCGGTGCGCATCATCGACCGCCTCGCCGCGCCCGCGCCGTATTCGCGCGCGATCGGCATCCAGGCGCGCACGCTCGAACTGCTGGAGCAGCATCGCGCCGTCGAGCCGTTTCTCGCGCTCGGCCATCGCGCGCATGCGGCCGCGCTGCATGCCGACGGCCGCGTGATCGCGCGGCTCGATTTCGATCCGCTGCAAACGCGCTACCCGTATCTGCTGTTTCTCGACCAGAGCATTACCGAGCGGCTGCTCGCCGAGCACCTGGCCGGGTTCGGCGTGACGGTCGAGCGCGGCGCGACGCTGACCGCGTGCGATGCAGGCGGCACGTCGCTCGACGTGACGATCCGCTGCGCCGACGGCCGCGACGAATCGTTCGCGCCGTCGTACCTGATCGCTGCCGACGGTGCGCACAGCACGGTCAGGCATCTGCTCGGCCTGGGTTTCGCCGGGCAGGCGTTCGAACAGACTTTCCTGCTCGCCGATTTCGCGGCGATACCCGACTGGCCGGACGAAGAGATCCACCTGTTCACGACGCCCGAAGGCATGGCGGGCCTGTTTCCGATGGGCGGCGGCCGTTACCGGCTCGTTGCCGACCGGCCGCCCGGCAGCGATGCGTCGCCCGATGCGCCGCCCCCGTCGCTCGCGGAATGCGAGGCGATTCTGCGCGCACGCGTTGGCGCGTCGATCTCGCCGAGCGATCTCGCGTGGTCGTCCTATTTCCACCTGCATAGCCGGATGATCGACCGACTGCGTCACGGCCGCGTATTCTTCGCGGGCGACGCCGCGCACGTCCACAGCCCGGCCGGTGCGCAGGGCATGAACACCGGCATCCAGGAAGCGTTCAATCTCGGCTGGAAGCTTGCGCGCGTGCTCGGCGCGGGCACGCCCGAACGACTGCTCGACACGTATCACGCCGAGCGTCATCCGATCGAGCGCGACGTGTTGCGGCAGACCGGTTTCATTACGCAGATCGTCGAGGCGGATCGCGGTGCGATGAAGCTGCTGCGCGATCATGTCGTGCCGCTGCTGGTGTCGTTCGGGCCGATGCGCGACGCGGTGCGGCGCACGGTCAGCGAGCTCGGCGTGCAGTACCGGAAGAGTCCGCTCACGCTGGAGCGTGTGCTCGACGGCGGTCCGCGTGCGGGCGAGCGGGCGCCCGACGCATTCGTGCACGTGCTCGACGGCCCGCTCGGTCAGGCGCCCGGAACGGCGCGGCTATACGATCTGCACGATCCGGCGAGCTTCACGCTGCTGCTGCTCGAAGAGCCGGTGAATGCAGACACCGGCGCTGCGCCGCCGATGGCGGCCGATGCGCAGGCGCTCGTGCAGGGGCTCGAACGGATCATGCCGGGCGCCGTGCGCGTGTGGCGGGTCACCGATATCGAAGGCGACGGTGCCGCCGGGCTGGCACAGGAGTACGGCCGCTCGCGGCCGTCGTTCTACCTGCTGCGGCCCGACGGGTATGTCGCCGCGCGCGGGCGCACGGCGACCGATGCGAACGGGTTGCTGCGCCATTGCGAAAACTGGTTCGCGGGCATGTCGGTGCCCGGGTAGCGGTGCGTTCAGGCGGTCGCGGGAGCAGGAACGAGCGACGCGCGGTGCGCGGCGATCGCATCGCGCACGATCGGTGCCGCGCGTTGCGCGCCTTCGCCCGACGGATCGTCGAGCGCGGCGAGCAATGCGCGGCGCATCCGCGGCTCCCAGAAGCGCCGGATATGCTCGGCGATACCGGTCAGCGCTTCGTCGCGATCGGGCATCGATTCGAAGAATGCGCCGATCTGGTTGGCCATGTCGATCAGGTGGTCGTTGTCCATCGCAGCCTCACTTGCCTGTCGTCACGGTGTCGGGCGTGCTCGCGCGGCGCTCGAGCAGGTCGATCTGCTCCGCGTTGAAGCGCGCGTATGCGCGCTGCCATTCGGACGGCTGCGCAACCGGCAGCACCTGCACGGCCGTCACCTTGTATTCAGGGCAGTTCGTCGCCCAGTCGGAGCTTTCCGTCGTGATCACGTTCGCGCCCGATTCGGGGAAGTGGAAGGTCGTGTACACGACGCCCGGCTGCATGCGCTCCGTCACGAGCGCGCGCAGCACCGTCTGCCCGGCACGCGATTCGATGCCGACCCAGTCGCCGGTCCGGATGCCGCGATCCTGCGCGTCGTGCGGATGGATCTCGAGGCGATCCTCTTCATGCCACCGGACGTTTTCGGTCCGGCGCGTTTGCGCGCCGACGTTGTATTGCGACAGGATGCGGCCCGTCGTCAGGATCAGCGGATAGCGCTGCGTGACCTTTTCCGGTGTCGGAATGAACTTGGTGATCACGAACCGGCCCTTGCCGCGCACGAACTCGTCGATGTGCATCGTCGGCGTGCCTTCCGGCGCGTGCTCGTTGCACGGCCACTGGATGCTGCCGAGCGCGTCGAGCTTCGCGTACGACACGCCCGAGAAGGTCGGCGTGAGCCGCGCGATCTCGTCCATGATCTCCGACGGATGCGTGTAGTGCATGTCGTAGCCGAGCGCCTGCGACAGCAGCAGCGTCACCTCCCAGTCAGCGTAGCCCGCGAGCGGCGGCATCACCTTGCGCACGCGCGAGATGCGGCGCTCCGCGTTCGTGAACGTGCCGTCCTTCTCGAGGAACGTCGAGCCCGGCAGCAGCACGTGCGCATATTTCGCGGTCTCGTTCAGGAAGATGTCCTGTACGACGATGCACTCCATCGCCGACAGCGCGGCCGACACGTGCTGCGTGTTCGGGTCCGACTGGACGATGTCCTCGCCCTGGCAGTAGAGCCCCTTGAAACTGCCGTCGAGCGCCGCGTCGAACATGTTCGGGATGCGCAGCCCCGGTTCCGGCTGCAGCTTGGCCGACCACGCCTGTTCGAACTGCGCACGCACGATCTCGTCGCTGATGTGCCGGTAGCCGGGCAGTTCGTGCGGGAACGAGCCCATGTCGCACGAACCCTGCACGTTGTTCTGGCCGCGCAGCGGATTGACGCCGACGCCTTCGCGGCCGATGTTGCCGGTTGCCATCGCGAGGTTCGCGATGCCCATCACCGTCGTCGAGCCCTGCGCGTGTTCGGTCACGCCCAGCCCGTAATAGATCGCGGCATTGCCGCCCGTTGCGTACAGGCGCGCGGCGGCGCGTACCAGCTCGGCCGGCACGCCCGTCACGTCGGCGGTGGCCTCGGGCGAATTGTCGGCGCGCGACACGAAGTCGCGCCATTGCTCGAACGCGCGCGTCTCGCAGCGCTCGGCGACGAACGTGTCGGCAACGAGCCCTTCGGTGACGATCACGTGCGCGAGCGCGTTGACGATCGCGACGTTGGTGCCGGGGCGCAGTTGCAGATGATGCGTGGCCTTCACGTGCGGGCCGTCGACGACATCGATGCGGCGCGGGTCGATCACGATCAGCTTCGCGCCTTCGCGAACGCGCCGCTTCAGCCGTGAGCCGAACACCGGGTGCCCGTCGGTCGGGTTCGCACCCATCACGACGATCACGTCGGCCTGGTCGACCGATGCGAACGTCTGCGTGCCGGCCGATTCGCCGAGCGTCGTCTTGAGGCCATAGCCGGTCGGCGAATGGCACACGCGCGCGCAGGTGTCGACGTTGTTGTTGCCGAACGCGGCACGCACGAGCTTCTGCACGAGGTAGGTTTCCTCGTTCGTGCAGCGCGACGACGTGATGCCGCCGATCGAATCGCGGCCGTACTTCTGCTGCAGCTTGCGGAATTGCGTCGCCGCGTAGGTGAGCGCTTCGTCCCAGCTCACTTCGCGCCACGGGTCGGTGATCTTCTCGCGGATCATCGGCTTCGCGATGCGGTCCTTGTGCGTCGCGTAGCCCCACGCGAAGCGTCCCTTCACGCACGCGTGGCCCTCGTTCGCGAGGCCGTTCTTGTTCGGCGTCATGCGCACGACCTGCGTGCCCTTCATCTCGGCCTTGAACGAGCAGCCGACGCCGCAGTACGCGCAGGTCGTGACGACCGAGTGTTCGGCCTGCCCGAGCTGCACGACGGATTTTTCCTGCAGCGTGGCCGTCGGGCATGCGGCGACGCAGGCGCCGCACGACACGCATTCCGACGCCATGAACGATTCGCTTTCGCCTGCGGCGACGCGCGATTCGAAGCCGCGCGCGGCGATCGTCAGCGCGAACGTGCCCTGGGTTTCCTCGCACGCGCGCACGCAGCGGTTGCAGACGATGCACTTCGACGGGTCGTACGTGAAGTACGGGTTCGATTCGTCCTTGCGGTCGTTGAGGTGATTCGCGCCATCGAAGCCGTAGCGCACTTCGCGCAGCCCGACGACACCTGCCATGTCCTGCAGCTCGCAGTCGCCGTTGGCGGGGCAGGTGAGGCAGTCGAGCGGATGGTCGGAGATGTACAGCTCCATCACGTTGCGGCGCAGCGACTGCAGCCGGTCCGACTGCGTGCGCACCTTCATGCCCGCTTCGGCCGGCGTCGTGCACGACGCCGGATAACCGCGCCGGCCTTCGATCTCGACGAGGCACAGCCGGCACGAGCCGAACGGCTCGAGCGAATCGGTCGCGCAGAGCTTCGGGACGTTGACGCCGGCTTCGATCGCCGCGCGCATCACCGACGTGCCGGCAGGTACCGTCACCGGCTGGCCGTCGATTTCGAGCGTGACGTCGGTATCGGCATGCCGTTGCGGCGTGCCGTAGTCGGTATCGTCGAACGGGTCGCGGGCGCGTGCCTGTGCGGCGCTCTTGCACGCGCATTGGCCCGAGCCGCAGCCGCCTTGGCGGACGTTGTTCGTGTCGAGGGACATGCAGGGCTCCTTCTGGGTCAGGCCGCAGCCTTGACCGGGCCCGACGCGGCATCCTTGCCGCCAGCGAGCCCGAAATCTTCGGGGAAATGGTCGAGCGCGGACAGCACCGGGTAGGGCGTCATCCCGCCCATCGCGCACAGCGAACCGGCCAGCATCGTGTCGCACAGGTCGCGCAGCAGCGTGACCTGCCGCTCCGACGTGTCGCCGTGTCGGATGCGCGCGATTGTCTCGACGCCGCGCGTCGAACCGATCCGGCACGGCGTGCACTTGCCGCACGATTCGATCGCACAGAACTTCATCGCATATTCGGCAAGCTCGGCGAGGTTCGACGTGTCGTCGTGCAGCACGATGCCGCCGTGGCCGACCACCGCACCGATCGCCGTGTACGCCTCGTAGTCGAGCGGCACATCCCACTGATGGTCGGGCAGGTAGGTGCCGAGCGGGCCGCCGACCTGTGCGGCGCGTGCGGGCCGGCCGCTTGCCGTGCCATCGCCGAAGTCGAACAGCAGCTCGCGCAGCGTGACCCCGAACGCGAGTTCGACGAGGCCGCCGTGACGGATGTTGCCGGCCAGCTGGAACGGCAGCGTGCCGCGCGAGCGGCCCATCCCGTAGTCGCGATAGAACGCGGCGCCGCGCGCGAAGATCACGGGTGCCGTCGCGAGCGTGATCACGTTGTTGATCACGGTCGGCTGGCCGAACAGGCCGGCGAGCGCGGGCAGCGGCGGCTTCGCGCGCACGACGCCGCGCTTGCCCTCGAGCGATTCGAGCAGCGCCGTTTCCTCGCCGCACACGTACGAGCCCGCGCCTTTCGCGACGTGCAGCTCGAATGCATGCGCGGAGCCGAGCACGTGTTCGCCGAGCCAGCCGGCCTCGCGCGCGCGGACGATCGCGGCTTCGAGCGTCGCGATCGCGTGCGGGTATTCGCTGCGCACGTAGATGTAGCCGACCGTCGCGCCCGTTGCGATGCCCGCGATGATCATCCCTTCGATCAGGCAGTACGGATCGCATTCCATCATCAGGCGGTCGGAGAACGTGCCCGAATCGCCTTCGTCCGCATTGCAGACGATGTACTTCTGCGTGGCGCTCGCGTGCCGGACCGTGCGCCACTTGATGCCGGCCGGGAACGCCGCGCCGCCGCGGCCGCGCAGCCCCGATTCGATCAGCATTTCGCACGCGGCATCGCCGTCGAGCGCGAGTGCGTTCTTCAGGCCGGCGAGGCCTTCATGCTGCAGGTAGTCGTCGATCGACAGCGGATCGGTCAGGCCGATGCGCGCGAACGTGAGGCGCTGCTGGCGCGCGAGATAGGGGTGCGCGTCGACGACGCCGACGCCGCTCGGATGCGCACCGCCTTCGAGCCAGTTGGCATCGAACAGGGCCGGCACGTCGGCGGCCGACAGGTTCGCATAGCCGACGCGTCCGGCGGCCGTGCCGACCTCGACGAGCGGCTCGAGCCACAGCAGCCCGCGCGAGCCGTTGCGGACCAGTTCGATCGCGACGCCGCGCCGTTCGGCTTCCGCGACGATCGCGGCGGCGAGCGCGTCGGCGCCGAGGGCCAGCGCGGACGAATCGCGGGGGACGTAGATGCGGGTCGTCATGCGGCCTCCGGCGTGTGGGCGAGAGCATCGGCCAGCAGCGCGTCGAATTTCTCCGGCGTGACCTTCGCATGCAGCACGCCGTTGACCGTCAGCGACGGCGACTGCGCGCACAGTCCGAGGCAGTAGACCGATTCGAGCGCGACGGCGTCCGGCGCGTGCGCATCCGCGGCATCGCCGTGCGCTGCGTCGAACCGGCAGCCCGTGCAGGCTTCAGCGTGCGCGGCGAGCGTTTCGCAGCCCATGCTACGGCACGCTTCGGCGCGGCACATCTGGATCGTCACGCGCGCGGGCGGCGCGGTGCGGAAGTGGTGATAGTAGGTCAGTACGCCGTGCACTTCCGCGCGCGACAGGTTCAGCGCCCTGGCGAGCGGCGCGACACAGCCCGGCGGCACGTAGCCCGCGTCGTCCTGGATCGCATGAAGGATCGCGACCAGCGACCGGCCGGCGCGCGCATGGCGCTCGACGAGCGCGTCGGGCGCATGGGAATTCGGGGACATCGGTTATGCTCCTCCAAAGTCTCATATGCGCTCACTATTCATATAGTGTGCATCGCGACTTCGTTCAGATTGATTTTCATCAACGATAAGCGGAAGATTTCGCAGTCGCAATAGGAAATCGGAGTGCATAATTGGTTCGAATCGAATGCGACGCATATCTGACCGTACGCGACACGGAAGGTCGCACGGCCAGCCTGTCGGACGTCGCGCCGTTGCTGGAACTCGTGGCCGACACGGGTAGCATCGCGCAGGCTGCCCAGGCAAAAGGGCTGTCGTACCGGCACGCGTGGGGCATGCTGCGCGCGCTGGAAGCGTGCATCGGCGCAGAGTTGGTCGAAACCGCGCGGGGCAAGGGATCGACGTTGTCGGAGCTCGGGCAGGCGGTCGTCGACGCGCAGCGCCTCGCGCGCAGCCGGCTCGACGGGAACCTGCGCACGCTGGCGGCCGAGGTGGCCAGCGACCTGAACCGGCGGCTTGCGCAGCGCGACGGCGCCGTGCGTATCCACGCGTCGCACGGTTACGCGGTCGCGACGCTCGTGTCCGCGCTCGTCGATGCGCAGGCAGCCGTCGACATCAAGTATCGCGAGAGCGTCGAGGCCGTACAGGCGCTCGCGCGCGGCGAATGCGACCTGGCCGGCTTCCATCTGCCGCGCGGCGCGTTTCGCGCGCAGTGCGCGCAGATCTACCGGCCGTGGCTCGACGACGCGCGCCACGTGCTGATTCACCTGACGCGCCGCCAGCAGGGGCTGTTCGTGCCGCGCGGCAACCCGAAGCAGGTCCGCGGGCTCTCGGACCTCGCGCGCAACGACATCCGCTTCGTCAACCGGCAGCCGGGGTCGGGTACGCGCATGCTGCTGGATCTCGCGCTGCGCGCGATCGGCATCGATCCCGAGCGCATCGACGGTTATGCGTCGGCCGAACTCACGCATTCGGCGATCGCCGCGTTCGTCGCGAGCGGGATGGCCGATCTCGGCTTCGGCGTCGAGCCGGCCGCCCGTCATTTCGGGCTCGATTTCATCCCGGTCGTCGACGAGGACTATTACTTCGCGTGCGAACGCGCGCGGCTCGGCGCGCGGCCGCTCGACGGCGTGCTGGCGCTGCTGCGCGACGCGCGCTTCGTCGAGCGCGTCGCCCATCTCGACGGCTACGATCCGGCCGCATGCGGGACGCTGACGAGCATTGCGACGGGGCTGGCCGGCAGTGACGGCACGAGCGCGCCGGACGGCCATTCCCGGTGACGGGCACGCGGTCGGACTGCGCTGCAGGAGCGGGAGATTTGCGCTACGCTTGGCGCTTGATCAACGTTCCAACAAGCACGCCGTTCAGGCGTCATCCCGCCATGAAATTTTCCGTTTCCCTCGCCGCGGCAGCGTTGACCGCGGGGCTTCTGGTCGCTGCTTCGCCGTTCGCGCTTGCGCAGAATTCTCCGGGCGTGCCCGGCGGCATCCTGAGCGAACAGTTTCGCTTGAACGAGCATCCGCAGATGCCGTTCGCGGCGTCGGCGCCGTCGCAGAAATACCAGGGCAGCAAGAAATCGGCCTTGCGTCGCAAGGGCGACCTGGGCGACCCGAACGGCTGCAATCTGAAGTGCCCGATGGATACTCAGTAACACCTGGACAGGCGTGTTTGCGCCGTCGTCGTGCGGTGTCGATTCGGCAGGCGGGTGATGGGCACACGCATATCGGCTTGACCGTCTGACCGGCGCGACTGCACGAATCCCGTGCAATACCATTCGAGCCCCGCGAAGCGTTGTCGCTTCGCGGGGCTCGTGCTTTCAGGCGAGTCGTCATGCGACGCGATGTCGGGCGAAGCAGCGTTCGCGAATCGCCGGCCCGGCGAGTGATCTAGGGTTAACCCGGAAACCAGGAAGGATGTCTTCCTGAAACCTGCCTTATTCTTAAGCATCCGCCTACATAAACTTCAGTTTGTCGGCGCTGAACAAGGTGTTCACCGCGAAAACAGACAAATCTGGAGGTAGGTCATCATGAAGTCGCTCGTTCAAGCTGTTGTCGTTGCTGCCGCTCTCGTTGCCCCGGTCGTGTCGTTTGCCCAGTCGGGTTCGACGATCACCCGCGCGCAGGTCCGGGCCGAGCTGGTCCAGCTCCAGCAAGCCGGTTACAACTCCGCCCGCGGCGAAGATCCGCACTATCCGGAAGCGGTCCAGGCCGCAACGGCCCGTGTTGCGGAACAGCAGCGCAGCGCACTGGCGCAAGCGCAAGGCGCCGACGCCAGCGGGTACGGCGCGCAGGCACAGGGCGCATCGGCATCGGGTTCGCATGCCATGGGCGTGCGCCCGGCCAGCGCTGAAGAAATGAAGTCGCTGTATCGCGGCAGCTGAGTCTTGTATTGCCCGGTGTGCTCGAGCGCAGGGTGCGGCGGACACGTCGCACCCTGCGCAGCGGCAACCGGGCTGGCCGCAGCCCGTTGCGACCGACGCTTGCGCGGGCGCGGCGGAATATCCGTCACCTCCTGTCGCCGGAATACCGGCGGCATTCCGCCCGGCCCGTCCGTGGCTGGGCGCTTTTTCGAAGGAGAGGGGACGCATGCGTTTCGCCGGCAACAAAAAACCCCGCAGACTTGCGTCATGCGGGGTTCGTGCGGCGAGCGCGGAATTTGGTGGAGGCGGCGGGAATCGAACCCGCGTCCAGAAGCGCTCCACGACTAGTTCTACATGTTTAGTTCAGTCATTTGATTTAACCGCAGCGACGCGGACGAACACGCTGCACTACGGCGATTCGCTAGGTTTTCGACCCTGGCGTCGCGACGCCGACAGGGCTTAACTGACGTAAATGACCTCTGGCGGTATTGCTACCGGTCTTGCGACACTAGCCCGTCAGTGAACTAGGCAGAGGACGGCGGCCGTTAGGCTGCCAGTGCGAACGTATCGTCGTTTGCAGTTACGATTTTCCCATTGATTAACGAGGTGACGGGTCCTCGACATGCCCTAGCCGCTTCACAACCCCTGTCGAAACCAGGTCGCCCCCGCGGATCAGATCAATCATTATAGCCCAACATCGCGCAGCAGTTCGCGCAGTTCCTGCGTCGTGTCGACGAGATGCTGGGCCTGCCAGTCGGCCGGCGCGGCGCCGTCGCCGCAGTAACCGTATGCGGCCGCGACCGTCGCCATGCCGGCAGCGCTGCCGGCCTGAATGTCGCGCAGATCGTCGCCGACATAGACGATGCGCGCCGGCGCGAGCGTCAGCTGGTCGGCCGCGTGCAGCAGCGGAGCAGGGTGCGGCTTCGAGTGCGGCGTTGTGTCGCCCCCGACGACGCAGGCCGCGCGCGGTGCAAGACCGAGCAGGTCGACGAGCGGCGCCGTGAGCCGCATCGCCTTGTTCGTGACGATGCCCCAGCGCACGCTGCGCGCATCGAGTTCGTCGAGCACGTCGCCGATGCCGGGGAACAGCGTCGTTTGCACGCAGATATCCGTCGCGTAGTTGGCCAGGAACTCGTCGCGCATCGCTTCGTAGCCGGGCGTGTGCGGATCGATGCCGAACGCGCCGCCGAGCAGGCCGCGCGCGCCGGCCGAGGCCAGCGGCCGCAGCACGTCGAGCGGCGTTTCGGCCAGGCCGCGCGCGCGCTGCATCTTGTTGACGGCGGCGGCGAGATCGGGCGCCGTGTCGGCAAGCGTGCCGTCGAGGTCGAACAGCACGGCAGCGCAGTGCAGCAGGCGCGGTTCGTCGAGTGCGGCCCGCGCGGTCGAAAGGGGAGTCGTCATGCCGGTCGGAGGGTCACGCGCCGCGGCGGCACGCGACGAGGTAGTTGATGTCGGTGTCGTTCGACAGCGCGAAGCGCTTGCCGATCGGGTGATACGTGATGCCCTTGATCTCCACGATGTGCAGATCCGTCGCGCGCACGAAGCCGGCCAGTTCCGACGGGCGGATGAAGCGCGCGTAGTCGTGCGTGCCCTTCGGCAGCATTTGCGCGATGTACTCTGCGCCGATCACCGCGAACAGGTAGGACTTCAGATTCCGGTTCAGCGTCGAGAAGAACACCCAGCCGCCCGGCTTCACGAGCGTCGCGCACGCGGCGACGATGTCGCCGGGCGACGGCACGTGCTCGAGCATCTCCATGCACGTGACGACGTCGTAGCTGCCCGGCTCGCGCGCGGCGATCGCTTCGGCGGCGATCGCCTCGTAGTCGACCGCGATGCCGCTTTCGAGGCTGTGCAGGTCGGCGACGCCAAGCGCTTCGGTCGACAGGTCGATGCCTTTCACCTGGGCGCCGAGCCCGGCCATCGATTCGGACAGGATGCCGCCGCCGCAGCCGATGTCGAGTGCGCGCTTGCCGGCCAGGTGCGCATGTGCGTCGATCCAGCCGAGCCGGACCGGGTTCAGGTCGTGCAGCGGCTTGAATTCGGCATTCGGATCCCACCACCGATGGGCGAGGTCGCTGAATTTCTGGAGTTCGTGCGGATCGGCGTTGGTCATGGCGGCAAACGGGCTACGGAAGGAGGGCGGTGCTGCGGTTCGTCAGCCCCGAGTATATAAGCGGGCGGACGACGAGGCCAGCGAGCGCCCGGACGGGCGTCAATGAAAAAGCCCCGCCGGAGCGGGGCTTTGAAGCAGTCGAAAACCGCGGCTTACTGCGCCGGAACGGTCGTCTTCTGGACTTCTTGCGTACCAACCACTTCGACTTCCACGCGGCGGTCCGGTGCGAGGCAGGCGATCAGCTGCTTGCGGTTCTTCTGGTTGCAGCCAGTCGTAACCGGGTTGCGCTTGCCCTTGCCTTCCGTGTAGATCTTGTTGGCCGGCACACCCTTGCTGACCAGGTACGACTTCACGGCCTGCGCACGGCGCAGCGACAGACGGTCGTTGTACTTGTCCGAACCGATGCGGTCCGTGTAGCCCGTTGCGACGACCACTTCCGTGTTCATGCCCTGGATCTTCGAAGCCAGTTCGTCCAGCTTCTGCTTGCCCAGCGGCTTGAGCGTTGCCTTGTCGAAGTCGAACAGGGCGTCAGCTTGATACGTGATCTTCTGGCTCGTGATGGCCGGAGCGACCGGAGCGACCGGCGGCTGCGGTGCCTGGGCGACCAGTGCGCCATCGCACTTCGCGTTGGCGGTGGCCGGCGTCCAGAACGCATCGCGCCAGCAGAGCTCGTTCGTGCCGTTCATCCACACCCATTCGCCCGTGCCGTTCACCCAGTTGTCATTGACGGCTTGACGCGACGCCGGCACCGACTGTGCCGAAGCGGATGCAGCCATAACTGCGGTAGCTGCAATGAACGCGAGCTTTGAAAGTTTATTCATATTTCTCCTCTCGAAATTGAGATTACCGCAGGTTTACTGCGAGCCTGTTGACGGTGACAAGTCATACATTGCTCGAAGTATAACATTGGTGCGGCACAAAAAACGCGGCACCGCTCTGTGTAGACTTCGAGCAGCGTCTAACTTTCAGTGCGTTGGCATTTTGCCATATCGTTCCCTTCCTACGAAAAAAAATCCTCCCCACCCTAAGATCCCCTCAACTTTGTGGTGCATGCGCAACACCGGCCTGCCGCAACTTTTAGAGATTGTCAAGAGTGCGCCGGCGAAATTGCGCGGGTGCGGGCAACTGTTTACTCGTGCGCGTGAAACAAACCGGGTGGGATCGCCGGTAAACCGGGCGCGATCAACGGTGGCGTCGAGTCGCGTGCGGTTCCGGCCGGTCCGCCGCCGCCGCGATTTTCGCTATTTATATATAGAGGGGGGAGGCGAATTTGCGGCTGATGGGCGCATGTTAGAATCTCGCGTTGCGTTGCGCATGCAGCGCCCACGCGAAAGGCGTTCGCCGTCTTCGCTCCGAAACGATACGGATACATGGATCAATTCGCCAAAGAGACCCTGCCCACCTCCCTAGAGGAGGAAATGCGCCGTTCGTATCTCGATTACGCGATGAGCGTGATCGTCGGACGTGCCCTCCCGGATGTCCGCGATGGCCTGAAGCCCGTGCACCGGCGCGTGTTGTTCGCGATGCACGAACTGAACAACGACTGGAACCGCGCGTACAAGAAGTCGGCGCGTATCGTCGGTGACGTGATCGGTAAGTACCACCCTCACGGCGACACCGCGGTCTACGACACGATCGTGCGGATGGCGCAGGACTTCTCGCTGCGCTACATGCTGATCGACGGGCAGGGCAACTTCGGCTCGATCGACGGCGACAATGCCGCGGCGATGCGTTACACCGAAATTCGCATGGCGAAGATCGGTCACGAGCTGCTCGCCGACATCGACAAGGAAACGGTCGATTTCGAGCCGAACTACGACGGCAACGAAATGCAGCCGTCGGTCCTGCCGTCGCGCATCCCGAACCTGCTGATCAATGGCTCGTCGGGCATCGCGGTCGGCATGGCGACCAACATCCCGCCGCACAACCTGAACGAAGTCGTCGACGCGTGCCAGCACCTGCTGAACACCCCGGAAGCGACGATCGACGAGCTGATCGAGATCATCCCGGCGCCGGACTTCCCGACCGCCGGCATCATCTACGGCGTCGCCGGCGTGCGCGACGGCTACCGCACGGGGCGCGGCCGCGTCGTGATGCGCGCGGCCACGCACTTCGAGGAGATCGACCGCGGCCAGCGGATGGCGATCATCGTCGACGAGCTGCCGTACCAGGTGAACAAGCGCTCGCTGCTCGAGCGGATCGCCGAGCTCGTCAACGAGAAGAAGCTCGAAGGCATCTCCGACATCCGCGACGAGTCCGACAAGAGCGGCATGCGTGTCGTGATCGAGCTCAAGCGCGGCGAAGTGCCCGAAGTGGTGCTGAACAACCTGTATAAGGCGACGCAGCTCCAGGACACGTTCGGCATGAACATGGTCGCGCTCGTCGACGGCCAGCCGAAGCTGCTGAACCTGAAGGAAATCCTGCAGTGCTTCCTGTCGCATCGACGCGAAGTGCTGACGCGCCGCACGATCTATGAACTGCGCAAGGCCCGTGAACGCGGCCACGTGCTCGAAGGTCTCGCGGTCGCGCTCGCGAACATCGACGAGTTCATCGCGATCATCAAGGCCGCGCCGACGCCGCCGATCGCGAAGCAGGAACTGATGGCGAAGCCGTGGGATTCGTCGCTCGTGCGCGAGATGCTGACGCGCGCCGAGAGCGAGAACGCGGCGGCCGGCGGCCGCTCCGCGTACCGCCCGGAAGGCCTGAACCCGGCGTTCGGCATGCAGGTCGACGGGCTGTACCGTCTGTCCGACACGCAGGCCCAGGAAATCCTGCAGATGCGCCTGCAGCGCCTGACCGGCCTCGAGCAGGACAAGATCATCGGCGAGTACCGCGAAGTGATGGCGCAGATCGCCGACCTGCTGGACATCCTCGCGCGCCCCGAGCGGATCACGACGATGATCGGCGAGGAACTCACGTCGGTGAAGGCCGAATTCGGCGATGCGCGCCGCTCGAAGATCGAGCTGAACGCGACCGAGCTGAACACCGAGGATCTGATCACGCCGCAGGACATGGTCGTCACGATGTCGCACGCGGGCTACGTGAAGTCGCAGCCGCTGTCCGAGTACCGCGCGCAGAAGCGCGGCGGTCGCGGCAAGCAGGCGACGCAGATGAAGGAAGACGACTGGATCGAGACGCTGTTCATCGCGAACACGCACGATTACATCCTGTGCTTCTCGAACCGCGGCCGCGTGTACTGGGTCAAGGTCTATGAGGTGCCGCAGGGCTCGCGCAACTCGCGCGGCCGCCCGATCGTCAACATGTTCCCGCTGCAGGAAGGCGAGAAGATCAACGTCGTGCTGCCGGTCAAGGAATTCTCGGCCGACAAGTTCATCTTCATGGCGACGTCGCTCGGCACCGTGAAGAAGACGCCGCTCGAAGCGTTCAGCCGCCCGATGAAGAAGGGCATCATCGCGGTCGGCCTCGACGACGGCGACTTCCTGATCGGTGCGTCGATCACCGACGGCGCGCACGACGTGATGCTGTTCTCCGACGCCGGCAAGGCCGTGCGCTTCGACGAGAACGACGTGCGTCCGATGGGGCGCGAGGCGCGTGGCGTGCGCGGCATGCAGCTCGAGGACGGGCAGCAGGTCATCGCGATGCTGGTTGCGGGCAGCGAGGAGCAGACCGTGCTCACCGCGACCGAGAACGGCTACGGCAAGCGCACGCCGATCACCGAGTACACGCGTCACGGTCGCGGTACGAAGGGTATGATCGCGATCCAGACGTCCGAGCGCAACGGCAAGGTCGTGGCCGCGACGCTCGTCGACGCCGAGGATCAGATCATGCTGATCACGACGGCCGGCGTGTTGATTCGCACCCGTGTTTCCGAGATTCGCGAGATGGGGCGCGCCACGCAAGGTGTTACACTCATCAGTCTCGATGAGGGTACCAAGCTCTCCGGCCTGCAGCAGATTGCGGAGGCCGAGGAGGGCGATGGCGAGGCCGACGAGGCGTCGGACGGCGAAGCCTGAAGAACGGATGAGACTCTGGCCGCCGCGGGCGTGAAGCGCCGCGGCCGGCGAGCAACCATTCATATTTCCAAAAGGGAGTGATGATGCAAAAGCAATTCAAGCAACTGGTCCTGCTGGCTGCACTGGTGCCGACGTTCGCGATGGCGCAAGCGCTGTCGAATTCCGCACCGGCGCCCGCCGCGGCAGCTGCGCCGATCGACGCCGACAAGAAGGCAGCGATCAAGGATCTGCTCGACGCGATCGACGCGCCGAAGCTCGTGTCGGCAATCGGCAACAGCGCCGAAATGCAGGCCAAGCAGCTCGTGCCGGCGATCCTGTCGGACGCGCTGTCGGAAAACAAGACGCTGAACGACAAGCAGAAGCAGGCTGCCGTTCCGACGCTGCAGAAGAACGCGGTGCCGAAGCTGGTCGACGGCGCGGGCAAGGTGTTCGGCACGCAGCAGTTCCAGAACGACGCAATGTCGGCTCAGTACGACGCATACGCGAAGTACTACAGCACGTCGGAGATCAAGGATCTGACGACGTTCTACAAGAGCCCGACGGGCCGCAAGTTCATCCAGGTTCAGGATCAGGTCGGTCGCGACGTGGTCAACGGCCTGATGCAGAAGTACATGCCGCAAGCGATCCAGGCAACGCGCACGCAGGCTGACAAGGAAGTCGCAGCAGTCAAGCCGGGCAAGTAAGCCGTCCAGGCACGCCCCCCCGGCCGTTCGGCCGGGTTTGGCGGGAGCCTTCCGACAGTGCGATAATGGCCGTTTGCGCGCGAGCGCAAGCGGCCATTCTTTTTCTGGCGCGGCTCATTTGCAACTGACATGCGGCGGCAAGCCGCCGGTCGCGTCCCTCCCGAGGTTTTCACGATGCGCGTCTTTAATTTCTCCGCCGGTCCTGCGGCGATGCCCGAGGAAGTGCTGCGGCAGGCCGCCGACGAAATGCTCGACTGGCACGGCAGCGGCATGAGCGTGATGGAGATGAGCCATCGCGGCAAGGAATTCATGTCGATTCACGAGGCCGCGCTGACCGACCTGCGCGACCTGCTCGGCGTGCCGGCAAGCCACCGGATCCTGTTCCTGCAGGGCGGCGGCATCGCGGAAAACGCGATCGTGCCGATGAACCTGCTCGGGTCGCGCAACACCGCCGACTTCGTCGTGACGGGCTCGTGGTCGCAGAAATCGTTCGGCGAGGCGAAGAAGTTCTGCACGCCGCATCTCGCCGCAACCGGCAAGACGGAAGACGGCTTCACGCGCGCGCCGGCGCGCGCCGAATGGCAACTGTCGGACGATCCGGCCTACGTGCATCTGTGCACCAACGAGACGATCGACGGCGTCGAGACGTTCGAGATTCCCGATCTCGGCGACGTGCCGCTGGTCGCGGATGTCTCGTCGCACATCCTGTCGCGCCCGATGGACGTCGCGAAATACGGCGTGCTGTTCGGCGGCGCGCAGAAGAATATCGGCATGGCCGGCGTGACGGTCGTGATCGTGCGCGAGGACCTGCTCGATCGCGCGCTGTCGATCTGCCCGTCCGCGTTCGAGTGGAAGACTGTCGCCGAGAACAACTCGCTGTACAACACGCCGCCCACCTATGCGATCTACATCGCGGGTCTCGTGTTCCAGTGGCTGAAGCGGCAGGGTGGCCTCGAAGCGATCGAGGCCCGCAATATCGAAAAATCGAAGCTGCTCTACGACACGATCGATGCGAGCGGCTTCTATCTGAACAAGGTCGAGCCGGCAGCGCGTTCGCGGATGAACGTGCCGTTTTTCCTGGCCGACGAAACGCGCAACGAAGACTTCCTTGCCGGCGCAAAGGCGCGCGGGCTGCTGCAGCTGAAGGGCCACAAGTCCGTCGGCGGCATGCGGGCGTCGATCTACAACGCGGTGCCGCTCGAGGGCGTGAAGGCGCTCGTCGAGTACATGAAGGACTTCGAGCAGCGCGGCGCCTGACGGCGGCGCTGCTCAAACAGCACGGCAAAACGCATGGACGACGAACTGAATTCCCGCCTGAAACCGCTGCGTGATCGCATCGACGCGATCGACGCGCAGCTGATTGCGCTCCTGAACCAGCGCGCCGCGGTGGCGCTGGAGGTGGGCGAGGTCAAGAAGCATTTCAACGCGCCGGTGTTCCGGCCGGAGCGCGAGCTGCAGGTGATCGCGCGGCTGCAGGACATGAGCGCGGGGCCGCTCGAGAGCGAGCACATCAGCGCAATCTGGCGCGAGATCATGGCGGCGAGCCGCGCGCTCGAGCAGACGATCCACGTCGCGTTCCTCGGGCCGGTCGGCACGTATAGCGAACAGGCGATGTTCGAGTATTTCGGCCAGTCGATCGAAGGGCTGCCGTGCCCGTCGATCGACGAGGTGTTCCGTTCGGTCGAGGCCGGTGCGTCCGCGTTCGGCGTCGCGCCGGTCGAGAATTCGACCGAAGGGGCCGTGTCGCGCACGCTCGACCTGCTGCTGCAGACGCAACTGCTGATCAGCGGCGAGCTCGCGCTGCCCATCCACCACAACCTGCTCACGCAGAGCGGCACGCTCGACGGCGTGAAGCGCGTCTGCGCGCATGCGCAGGCGCTCGCGCAATGCCAGCAGTGGCTCGCCGCGAATGCGCCGCAGCTCGAGCGGCAGGCCGTGGCGAGCAACGCGGAGGCCGCGCGCCTCGCGGCGGCCGATCCGACCGTCGCGGCGATCGCGGGCGACCGCGCGGCCGCGCATTACGGCTTGCAGATCGCGTTCTCGCAGATCCAGGACGATCCGCACAACCGTACGCGCTTCGTGATCGTCGGCAAGCAGCCGGCCGGGCAAAGCGGTCATGACCAGACGTCGCTGATCGTGTCGGTGAAGAACGAGCCGGGCGCCGTGTTCAAGCTGCTCGAACCGCTCGCGCGGCACGGTGTGTCGATGACGCGCTTTGAGTCGCGTCCGGCACGCGTCGGCACGTGGGAGTACTACTTCTACATCGACATCGAAGGGCACCGCGACGATGCGTCGGTCGCGGCCGCGCTTGCGGAACTTGGCCAGAAGGCTGCGTTCCTGAAGATACTCGGTTCGTATCCGCGCGCACGCTGACGCGCGGCGGTCCGGCGCCTGCTCGCGCAGGCGCGGCGGCCAGGCGGGCGGGGCAGGCCGATCGGCGCTGCCGAAGGCGGGTTCGGGCGGCATCCGGTGCAGGTCGCGCCGGGTGCGGGCCCGTTGCCCGGAATCTGGAATTCCGTGTGCGGGGCGTCGTTCCGCACGCGTAACTTGGCTCTTGTCGTGTCAGGCTTTGCATTCAACAAACTGGTCATTTTCGGTGTCGGCCTGATCGGCGGATCGCTGGCCCGCGCGCTGCGCGAGCGCGCGCCGGGCGGCGCGGGCGAGATCGTCGGCGTGGGCCGTTCGCGCGTATCGGTCGAGCGTGCGCTGTCGCTCGGCGTGATCGACCGCGCGGCGGCGCTCGACGACGACGCGCAGTTGCGCGACGCGCTGGCGGGCGCCGATCTCGTGCTGCTGGCCGCACCCGTCGCGCAGACGGGCCCGTTGCTCGCGCGCATCGCGCCGTGGCTCGCCGATGCGACGATCGTCACCGATGCGGGCAGCACCAAATCCGACGTCGTCGCCGCCGCGCGCGAAGCGCTCGGCGCGCGGATCGCGCAGTTCGTGCCGGGGCATCCGATTGCCGGCCGCGAGTCGAGCGGCGTCGAGGCCGCGTTGCCGGACCTGTACGTCGGCCGCAACGTCGTGCTGTGCCCGCTGCCGGAGAACGCGCCCGAATCGGTCGCGCGGATCGACGCGATGTGGCGCGCGACCGGCGCCGACGTGCGCACGATGAGCACCGGGCAGCACGACCGCGTGTTTGCGTCGATCAGCCATCTGCCGCACGTGCTGTCGTTTGCGCTCGTCGAACAGATCCTCGGCGAGACGGACGCGGAACTCAAATTCTCGTACGCGGCGGGCGGCTTCCGCGATTTCACGCGCATCGCGGCGTCGAGCCCGGAGATGTGGCGCGACGTGTGCGTCGCGAACCGCGCGGCGCTGCTCGACGAACTCGACGGCTACACGCGCGTGCTCGCGCGGCTGCGCGAGGCAATCGACGCCGGCGACGGCGCGGCGCTCGAAGCCGTGTTCACGCGCTCGCGCGCCGCACGCAAGGCATGGCAGGAGCGTGGCGGCACGCCCGCTGCCGAACCGGTCAAGAAATAACAGGACGATTCCCATGGACTATCTCGATCTCGGCCCGTACTCCAGCGCATCGGGCACCGTGCGCCTGCCCGGCTCGAAGAGCATCTCGAACCGCGTGCTGCTGCTCGCGGCGCTTGCCGAAGGCGAAACGACGATCACCAACCTGCTCGACTCCGACGACACGCGCGTGATGCTCGATGCACTCGGCAAGCTCGGCGTGAAGCTCGTGCGCGACGGCGACACCTGCGTCGTCACGGGCACGCGCGGCGCGTTCACCGCGAAGACGGCCGACCTGTTCCTCGGCAACGCGGGCACGGCCGTGCGGCCGCTGACCGCGGCGCTCGCGGTGAACGGCGGCGACTATCGCGTGCACGGCGTGCCGCGCATGCACGAGCGGCCGATCGGCGATCTCGTCGACGGCCTGCGGCAGATCGGCGCGCGGATCGATTACGAACTGAACGAAGGCTACCCGCCGCTGCGGATCAGGCCCGCGACGATCTCGGTCGATGCGCCGATCCGCGTGCGCGGCGACGTGTCGAGCCAGTTCCTCACGGCGCTGCTGATGACGCTGCCGCTCGTGAAGGCGAAGGACGGCAAGATCGTCGTCGAGGTCGACGGCGAACTGATCTCGAAGCCGTACATCGACATCACGATCCGGCTGATGGAGCGTTTCGGCGTGGTCGTCGAGCGTGACGGCTGGCAGCGCTTCGTCGTGCCGGCCGGCGTCCGCTACCGCTCGCCGGGGCGGATCATGGTCGAGGGCGATGCGTCGTCCGCATCGTACTTCCTCGCGGCCGGCGCGCTTGGCGGCGGCCCGCTGCGCGTCGAGGGCGTGGGGCGGGCGAGTATCCAGGGCGACGTCGGCTTCGCGAACGCGCTGATGCAGATGGGCGCGAACGTGACGATGGGCGACGACTGGATCGATGTGCGAGGCATCGGCCACGACCACGGCAAGCTCGAGCCGATCGACATGGATTTCAACCTGATCCCCGATGCGGCGATGACCATCGCGGTTGCGGCGCTGTTCGCGAGCGGCACGAGCACGCTGCGCAACATCGCGAGCTGGCGCGTGAAGGAGACCGACCGCATCGCCGCGATGGCGACCGAACTGCGCAAGGTCGGCGCGATCGTCGAGGAAGGGCCCGACTATCTCGTTGTCACGCCGCCGGAAAAGCTCACGCCGAACGCGGCGATCGACACGTACGACGATCACCGGATGGCGATGTGCTTCTCGCTCGTCAGCCTGGGCGGCGTGCCCGTGCGGATCAACGATCCGAAGTGCGTCGGCAAGACGTTCCCCGACTATTTCGACCGCTTCGCCGCGCTCGCCAAAGCCTGACCCGACTGTTCCGATGAAATCGACCCGACCCTTTCACCCGACTCCCGTCATCACGATCGACGGCCCGACCGCTTCCGGCAAGGGCACCGTCGCGGCGCTCGTCGCCGCGCACCTTGGCTTCCACCTGCTCGACAGCGGTGCGCTGTACCGTCTCGCGGCGCTCGCAAGCGTACGCTACGGCATTGAGGCGGAGGACATCGACGCGCTGGTGAAACTGATCGACGATCTCCACATCACGTTCCGCGAAGGCTGCGCGCAGCTCGACGGCGTCGACGTGTCGAACGACATCCGCGCCGAAGCGGTCGGCAACCGCGCGTCGGCCATTGCCGTGCACGGGCCCGTGCGCACCGCGCTGGTCGCGCGCCAGCGCGCGTTCCGCAAGACGCCGGGCCTGGTTGCCGACGGCCGCGACATGGGTACGGTGATCTTCCCGGACGCCGTGCTGAAGGTGTTCCTGACGGCCAGCGCCGAGGCGCGCGCGGCCAGGCGGCATAAGCAATTGATGCAAAAAGGTTTTTCTGCTAATATAGATGACTTGCTCCGGGATCTTCGTGAACGTGACGCGCGCGACAGCAATCGCGCGGCCGCACCGCTGAAGCCCGCGGCAGATGCCGAGCTGCTGGATACGTCGGCACTTTCGGTCGATGAAGCAGTCGACCAGGTGCTGCAGTGGTACCGGGCGCTCGGCCAGCCCGCCTGAGAAGGCGGGCAGCGGTAGGTGCTCCGCGTCGCAAGCGCGGAGCGTGTTTCGAACCCTTAACCCCGTGTGGTCTTCGATCTGGCCCTTTCAGCCTGCCATTCCGGCCGGCGTGGCACAGCGAGCCATGCACAATCAGATTTTTATGTCCGACCTGCAAACCTCCACCCCGAATACCGAATCCTTTGCGGCTCTGTTCGAAGAGTCGCTGACCCGCCAAGACATGCGCGCCGGCGAAGTGATTTCCGCCGAAGTCGTGCGCGTCGACCACAACTTCGTGGTCGTCAATGCAGGCCTGAAGTCCGAGGCTTACATTCCGATCGAGGAATTCCTGAACGATCAGGGCGAGGTTGAGGTGCAGTCGGGCGATTTCGTGTCCGTCGCGATCGACGCACTCGAAAACGGCTACGGCGACACGATCCTGTCGCGCGACAAGGCGAAGCGCCTTGCATCGTGGCTGTCGCTGGAAAAGGCCCTCGACAACAACGAACTCGTCACCGGCACGATCACCGGCAAGGTGAAGGGCGGCATGACCGTGATGGTCAACGGCATCCGCGCGTTCCTGCCGGGTTCGCTGGTCGACACGCGTCCGGTCAAGGACACGACCCCGTACGAAGGCAAGACGCTCGAGTTCCGCGTGATCAAGCTCGATCGCAAGCGTAACAACGTCGTGCTGTCGCGTCGTGCAGTGATCGAAGCGACGCAAGGCGAAGAGCGCGCGAAGCTGCTCGAGACGCTGAAGGAAGGCGCGATCGTCAACGGCGTGGTCAAGAACATCACCGACTACGGTGCGTTCGTCGACCTCGGCGGCATCGACGGCCTGCTGCACATCACCGACATCGCATGGCGTCGTGTGCGTCACCCGAGCGAAGTCCTGTCGGTTGGCCAGGAAGTCACCGCGAAGATCCTCAAGTTCGACCAGGAGAAGAACCGCGTCTCGCTGGGCATCAAGCAACTGGGCGACGATCCGTGGGAAGGCATCTCGCGCCGTTACCCGTCGGGCACGCGCCTGTTCGGCAAGGTCACGAACATCACCGACTACGGCGCATTCGTCGAAGTGGAATCGGGCATCGAAGGCCTCGTCCACGTGTCGGAAATGGACTGGACCAACAAGAACGTTGCTCCGTCGAAGGTTGTCCAGCTCGGCGACGAAGTCGAAGTCATGGTTCTCGAGATCGACGAAGACCGTCGTCGTATCAGCCTCGGCATGAAGCAGTGCAAGCCGAATCCGTGGGATGACTTCAGCCGCAACTTCAAGAAGGGCGACAAGATCACGGGCGCAATCAAGTCGATCACCGACTTCGGCGTGTTCATCGGTCTGCCGGGCGGCATCGACGGCCTGGTCCACCTGTCGGACCTGTCGTGGAGCGAAGCTGGCGAAGAAGCCGTTCGCAAGTACAAGAAGGGCGACGAAGTCGAAGCAATCGTGCTCGGTATCGACGTCGAGAAGGAGCGTATTTCGCTCGGCATCAAGCAACTCGAAGGCGACCCGTTCAGCAACTACGTTGCAATGAACGACAAGGGCTCGATCGTCGACGGCGTCGTGAAGACGGTCGATGCGAAGGGTGCGGTCATCACGCTGACGGGCGACATCGAAGGCTACCTGCGCGCATCGGAAATCTCGCAGGATCGCGTCGAAGATGCACGCAACGTGCTGAAGGAAGGCGACAAGGTCAACGCGATGGTGATCAACATCGATCGCAAGTCGCGTGGCATCAACCTGTCGATCAAGGCGAAGGATTCGGCCGAGCAACAGGAAGCGATCCGCGGCCTGCAATCGGACTCGAGCGCTGCTGCGACCGGTACGACCAACCTCGGCGCGCTGCTGAAGGCGAAGCTCGACGGCCAGAACCAGTAAGCCTCACGAGGTCTGCTGAAGTATGACCAAATCCGAGTTGGTCGCGCAGCTGGCATCGCGATTTCCGCAACTTGTCCTCAAGGATGCGGATTTCGCGGTGAAAACGATGCTCGATGCGATGTCCGATGCCCTGGCGAAAGGGCATCGCATCGAAATTCGGGGTTTCGGCAGCTTCGGCCTCAACCGTCGCCCGGCGCGCGTCGGACGCAACCCGAAGTCGGGGGAGAAAGTGCAGGTGCCCGAGAAGTTCGTGCCGCACTTCAAGCCTGGCAAGGAATTGCGTGAACGCGTCGACGGCCGCGCCGGTGAGCCGCTGAAGGCTGATGATCCGGACGACGAGCGTTGAGCGTCGTTCGGTTTGCCCGGAACCTGTCCGGCGAAGGCTGAAGAAAAAAGCGCCCCTTGCGGGCGCTTTTTTCGTTTCCGGCAACCGCAGCGCAATGGGGCGAGCAGGATCTGCGCAGCCGCGGAAACGCTTCCTTTACAATACGGGTCGATTCGGTGCGACGAAGGGGAGTCGCGCGCCGCGGCAAACCTCAACAAAGAGAGGGCTTCATGAAGTTTATCGTCTGGCTGATCCGGGTATTGGTGTTCGTGCTGCTGCTGGTGCTCGCGCTGGCCAATACGCAAACCGCGACGCTGAATTTTGTTGCCGGCTATGCATGGCAAGCGCCGCTGATCCTGATCGGCCTCGCGTTCTTCGTCGTGGGGCTGCTGGCCGGCCTGCTGTCCGCGCTGCCTTCGATCTTCCGTCTGCGTCTCGAGAACGGGCGCCTGAAGCGCGATCTGCGCGCGGCGCGCGAAACGCCTGCCGTCATCGACCAGCCGCCGATGCCGCCCGTCATTTAACACGGACGCCGCGCGATAATCGCGCGGTTTTCGTCTCTGCTTCGATATTTCGCATGGATCTGGATTTCTGGTGGTTGCTCGCGATTCCGGTTGCGTTCGCGCTCGGTTGGGCGGCGTCACGCTATGACCTGAAGAATCTCCTGTCGGAGAGTGCCAACCTGCCGCGATCGTATTTTCGCGGCCTGAATTTTCTGTTGAACGAACAACCGGACCAGGCGATCGACGCGTTCATCGAGGTCGCCAAGCTCGACCCCGAGACGGTCGAGCTGCACTTCGCGCTCGGCAACCTGTTCCGCCGTCGCGGTGAAACCGACCGTGCAATCCGCGTGCACCAGAACCTGCTGAGCCGTACGGACCTGCCGGTCAACGAGCGCGACCATGCGCTGTACGAGCTCGGCCAGGATTTCCTCAAGGCCGGCCTGCTCGATCGCGCCGAGGAGGCGTTCCACAAGCTCGCCGACGGCGACTACGCGCTTGGCGCACAGCGGGCGCTGCTGACGATCTACGAGATCGAGAAGGACTGGAACAAGTCGATCGATACCGCGAAGCGCATCGAGTCGATGAGCGACAAACCGCTCGGCACCGAAATCGCGCAGTTTCACTGCGAACTCGCGCAGGACGCGTTGCAGCGCAAGAACGCGGCTGCGGCCGCAGAGCAACTGCGGCTCGCGCTGACCGTGAACCCGCAGAACGTTCGCGCGACGATCCTGTCCGGCGATGCCGCGGAGGCGGAGGGCAATCACGCGGCTGCGATCGAGCACTGGAAGCGTGTCGAAGCGCAGAACCCGGCGTATCTGCCGCTCGTCGCCGACAAGCTGATGAAGGCCTATGTCGCGCTCGGCAAGAACGTCGACGGCGCGGAGCTGCTGATGGGGTATGTCGACCGCTATCCGTCGAACGACCTGCTCGACATCGCCTATCAGCATATCGCGGGGTTGCGCGGCCAGGATGCAGCGCACACGCTCGCGCGCGCGCAGATGGAGAAGTCGCCGAACCTGTCGGGGATGCTGCACCTGCTCGATGCGCAGATCGCGGCGGCCGACGAACCGCGTCGTAAGGAACTTGAAATGATGCGTGCGCTGATCAAGCAGCGCACGAAAAATCTGCCACGGTATACGTGCCAGAATTGCGGTTTCCGGGCGCGGCTCTTCTACTGGCAGTGCCCCGGATGCAGCGGCTGGGAAACCTATGCGCCGCGCCGCGTCGAACCTGCGATGTCGAGCTGATCCCGGCACGCGGAACCAACGCGCAGCGGTTGTCGCCGGGCTCGGCCCGGCGGCCAAGTTAGTCAATTACCGGGAAGTACCGGAACATCTATGAAAATCACCATCATCGGCACCGGCTATGTCGGCCTCGTCACGGGCTCATGTCTCGCGGAGATCGGTCACGACGTCTTCTGTCTCGACGTCGATCCGCGCAAGATCGACATCCTGAATAACGGCGGGATGCCGATTCACGAACCGGGGCTGCTGGACATCATCGCGCGCAACCGCGCGGCGGGGCGCCTGCGCTTTTCGACCGACCTCGAGGCGAGCGTCGCGCACGGCGAGATCCAGTTCATTGCGGTCGGCACGCCGCCCGACGAGGACGGCTCGGCCGACCTGCAATACGTGCTCGAGGCCGCGCGCAACATCGGCCGCCACATGACGGGCTTCAAGGTGATCGTCGACAAGTCGACGGTGCCGGTCGGTACCGCGCAGCGCGTGCGCGGCGTGGTCGACGAGGCGCTTGCCGCACGCGGGCTCGGCGGCAGCGTCGCGCATCGCTTCTCGGTCGTGTCGAACCCGGAATTCCTGAAGGAAGGCGCCGCGGTCGAGGACTTCATGCGCCCTGACCGGATCATCATCGGCGTCGACGGCGACGAGACGGGCACGATCGCGCGCGAGAAGATGAAGAAGCTTTACGCGCCGTTCAACCGCAACCACGAGCGGACGATCTACATGGACGTGCGTTCGGCCGAATTCGCGAAATATGCGGCGAATGCGATGCTCGCGACGCGTATCTCGTTCATGAACGAGATGTCGAATCTCGCCGACAAGGTCGGTGCCGACATCGAGGCCGTGCGCCGCGGGATCGGCTCCGATCCGCGTATCGGCTATCACTTCCTGTACGCGGGCGTCGGCTACGGCGGCTCGTGCTTCCCGAAGGACGTCCAGGCGCTGATTCGCACCGCGGGCGAGAACGGCCAGCCGCTGCGCATCCTGGAAGCCGTCGAGGCGGCCAACCATGCGCAGAAGGACGTGCTGATCGGCAAGATCGAGCAGCGCTTCGGCGCCGACCTGACCGGCCGCGAGTTCGCGGTCTGGGGCCTGGCGTTCAAGCCGAACACCGACGACATGCGCGAGGCGCCGAGCCGCCGCCTGATCGCCGCGCTACTCGAGCGCGGCGCGATCGTGCGCGCGTACGATCCGGTCGCGGTCGACGAGGCGCGGCGCGTGTTCGCGCTGGATTTCGGCGACGATGCGGATGCGCTTGCACGGCTGCAGCTCGTCGATACGCAGGACGTCGCCGTGACGGGGGCGGACGCGCTCGTGATCGTGACCGAATGGAAGGAATTCCGGAGCCCCGATTTCACGCGCCTGAAGGCCGAACTGAAGGCGCCGGTGATTTTCGACGGGCGCAACCTGTACGAGCCGGACGCGATGGCCGAACTGGGCATCGACTACTATGCGATCGGCCGGCCGTATGTCGATCCCCAGTCGTTCTCCCGTGGCTGATCACACGATGAATACTCTCCGCGAAGTCGTTCCGGTGCCGCGCGCGCAGCTCGCGCGCTCGCGTGTGCTTGTCGTCGGCGACGTGATGCTCGACCGTTACTGGTTCGGCAACGTCGATCGAATTTCGCCGGAAGCGCCGGTGCCGGTCGTGCACGTGCAGCGTCAGGAAGAGCGGCTCGGCGGTGCGGCCAACGTCGCGCGCAATGCCGTGACGCTCGGCGGCCAGGCCGGATTGCTGTGCGTCGTCGGTTGCGACGAACCCGGCGAGCGGATCGTCGAGCTGCTCGGGAGCAGCGGCGTGACGCCGTATCTCGAGCGCGACCCGACGCTGCCGACCACGATCAAGCTGCGCGTGCTCGCACGCCAGCAGCAACTGCTGCGCGTCGACTTCGAGGCGATGCCTACGCACGAGGTGCTGCTCGCGGGGCTCGCGCGCTTCGACGCGCTGCTGCCGCAGCACGACGTCGTGCTGATGTCGGATTACGCGAAGGGCGGCCTGACGCACGTCACGACGATGATCGAGAAAGCGCGGGCGGCCGGCAAGGCCGTCCTCGTCGACCCGAAGGGCGACGACTGGGCGCGCTACCGCGGCGCCTCGCTGATCACGCCGAATCGCGCGGAGTTGCGCGAAGTGATCGGGCAGTGGAAATCGGAAGACGATCTGCGCGCGCGTGTCGCGAATCTGCGTGCGGAACTCGGCATCGACGCGCTGCTGCTCACGCGTTCCGAAGAGGGCATGACGCTCTTTTCCGCCACCGGCGAACTGCACGCACCGGCGCTTGCGCGCGAGGTGTACGACGTGTCGGGCGCGGGCGATACCGTGATCGCGACGGTCGCGACGATGCTCGGCGCAGGCGTGCCGCTCGTCGACGCGGTCGTGCTCGCGAATCGCGCGGCAGGCATCGTGGTCGGCAAGCTCGGCACGGCCACGGTGGACTACGACGAACTGTTTCACTGAGCGCATTCGGCGGCGCGACGAGCGCGTCGCACGAGTGGCTCGCACTTTTCAGGCAGGACGATCATGACCCTCATCGTCACCGGCGCAGCCGGTTTTATCGGCGCGAACATCGTCAAGGCGCTCAACGAGCGCGGCGAGACGCGCATCATCGCGGTCGACAACCTGACGCGCGCGGACAAGTTCCGCAATCTCGTCGATTGCGAGATCGACGACTATCTCGACAAGACGGAATTTGTCGAACGCTTCGCGCGCGGCGACTTCGGCAAGGTGCGCGCGGTGTTCCACGAAGGCGCCTGTTCGGACACGATGGAAACCGACGGCCGCTACATGATGGACAACAACTTCCGCTACAGCCGCGCGGTGCTCGACGCGTGCCTCGCACAAGGCGCGCAGTTCCTGTACGCGTCGTCGGCCGCGATCTACGGAGGCTCGACGCGTTTCGTCGAGGAGCGCGACGTCGAGGCGCCGCTGAACGTGTACGGCTATTCGAAGTTCCTGTTCGACCAGGTGATCCGTCGCGTGCTGCCGACCGCGAAGAGCCAGATCGCCGGCTTCCGCTATTTCAACGTGTACGGCGCGCGCGAAACGCACAAGGGCCGCATGGCGTCGGTTGCGTTCCACAACTTCAACCAGTTCCGCGCGGAAGGCAAGGTGAAGCTGTTCGGCGAGTACAACGGCTATGCACCGGGCGAGCAGACGCGCGATTTCGTGTCGGTCGAGGACGTCGCGAAGGTGAACCTGTTCTTCTTCGATCATCCGGAGAAGTCGGGCATCTTCAACCTCGGCACGGGCCGTGCGCAGCCGTTCAACGATATCGCGTCGACGGTCGTGAACACGCTGCGCGCGCTCGACAACCTGCCGCCGCTGACACTCGCGCAGCAGGTCGAGCAGGGGCTGATCGAATACGTGCCGTTCCCCGATGCATTGCGCGGCAAGTACCAGTGCTTCACGCAGGCCGACCAGACGAAACTGCGCGCGGCCGGCTACGACGCACCGTTCCTGACCGTGCAGGAAGGCGTCGACCGCTACGTTCGTTGGCTGTCCGGCCAGGTTTAAACGGAAGCGTTGCATCGATAGACTGGGTCTCACGGTCGGCAGCCGCCGGCCGTTTTCAACGGAGATCCAGCACATGATCAGAAAATGGTTTGCCGCAGCGGTCATGCTCGGCGCAGTCGCGTCGGCCTGGGCGGCCGTCGACGTCAACACCGCGAACGAGGATGCGCTCGTCGGCATCAAGGGCATCGGCCCGGCGCGGGCGAAGGCGATTCTGGACGAACGCGGCGCGCGCGGTCCGTTCAGGAGTGCGGAAGATCTCGCGTCACGCGTGAAAGGCATGGGCGGCCATACCGTCGAGCGACTTCAGCAGGAAGGGCTGACGGTAGGCGCGGCCGGCGCGGGCGCGACCGGCTCGGGCACTGCAGCCGCGCCGGTCGCGGGCAAGGCGGCAGCAGCAAAGCCCGCCGCGGCACCTGCCCGCACCGCGCAGAAGTAACGCGTCGCGCGCGACCGACAAAGAGCTCCTTCAGTCGCCGTCATTGCGACGGCTTCCCGCGGCATGCCGCGGGTTTTTTGCGTGCGCACTGCGTGCGCGGCGATCGCGAATCGCGCGGCATGCGTATTCCATCGTCGCAAAGGGGTTGCCGGCGCGAGCGGCGGCGCTGGTTTACAATCGACCGATTGATCGGCCTCGTACTCACGGCATACCCATGGCTTACAAAACTATCGAAGACACGATCGGCAATACGCCGCTCGTGCAACTGGTCCGCTTGCCGGACGACGAGATTCGCGCGCGCAACAACGTGGTGCTCGCGAAGCTCGAAGGCAACAATCCGGCCGGTTCCGTGAAGGATCGCCCGGCGCTGTCGATGATCAGCAAGGCCGAGGCGCGCGGGCGCATCAAGCCGGGCGATACGCTGATCGAGGCGACGAGCGGCAACACGGGCATCGCGCTCGCGATGGCAGCGGCGATCCGCGGCTACAAGATGGTGCTGATCATGCCGGAGGACCTGTCGGTCGAGCGCCGCCAGAGCATGGCGGCCTATGGCGCCGAGATCATCCTGACGCCGGTGAAGGGCGGGATGGAGCTGGCGCGTGACCTGGCGGACCAGATGCAGCGCGAAGGCAAGGGCGTGATCCTCGATCAGTTCGCCAACCCCGACAACCCGGTCGCGCACTACGAAGCGACCGGCCCGGAGATCTGGCGCGACACCGACGGGCGCGTGACGCACTTCGTGTCGGCGATGGGCACGACCGGCACGATCATGGGCGTGTCGCAGTATCTGAAGGAACGGAATCCCGCGATCGAGATCGTCGGTGCGCAGCCGGAAGAAGGTTCGCGCATTCCCGGCATCCGCAAATGGCCGGAAGCCTATCTGCCGACGATCTTCGATCGCAGCCGCGTCGACCGCGTCGAGAACGTGAGCCAGGCCGCCTCCGAAACGATGGCGCGCCGGCTGGCGGCTGTCGAAGGCATCTTCGCGGGCATTTCGTCGGGCGGCGCGTGCGAAGTCGCGATGCGCATCGCGCGTCAGGTCGAGAACGCGACGATCGTGTTCATCGTTTGCGATCGCGGCGACCGCTATTTGTCCACGGGCGTGTTCCCGGCCTGAGCCCGTCCCGCACGCGATAAAAAAACGCCGCAGTTGCGGCGTTTTTTTGTTTGGGCGGGTGCGTTGCCTACTGCGCTTGCTCGTCCGCGTTGCCCGGCGTCAGCGCGCCGCTCGCTTCCATCTGCGCCTTCACGGCCTCGCCGAGCTGATACACGGTGAGTGCGTAGAAGAAGCTGCGGTTGTAGCGCGTCAGCACGTAGAAATTCTTCAGCCCGAGCATGTATTCGGTCGCGCGCCCCGGCGACGGCAGATCGACCACGGTCACCGGCGTGGCGGCTTCGGTGGTGATGTTGACCGCCGGTTCGTTCAGCGTCATGCCCGCGCGCATCAGTTGCGACAGCGCCCAGTGCGGTTCGGGCTGGCCGTCGGCGGCGGCCTGTGCGATCCCCAGGCTGCCCGTATCGGGCGTGATCTGCCAGACCACCGGGCGGTCGGTTTCCCAGCCGTGCTGCTTCAGGTAGTTAGCGACGCTGCCGATCGCGTCGACAGGACTGCTGCGCAGATCGACATGGCCCGTGCCGTCGAAGTCGACTGCATATTCGCGGATGCTGCTCGGCAGAAACTGCGGAATCCCGATCGCACCCGTATACGAGCCGAGCACGGTGGTCGGGTCGAGCTGGTTGTCACGGGTCCAGACCAGGAAATCCTCGAGGTTCTTGCGGAACGTTGCCTGGCGGCTGTCGCGATTCGGCGTGTCCGGATAGTCGAACGTGAGCGTCGTCAGCGCGTCGAGCACGCGGAAATTGCCCATGTAGCGGCCATAGATCGTCTCGACGCCGATGATGCCGACGATCACCTCGGGCGGCACGCCGAACTCCCGGGATGCGCGCTGCAGCGTTGCCTGGTTGGCCTTCCAGAACTTCACGCCCGCGTTGATGCGGATCGGCTCGATGAAGCGCGAGCGATAGACGCGCCAGTTCTTGACCGTCGGCGACGCGGCGGGCTTCACGAGCTTGACTGCCGTCGCCGAATAGCTGATGCGCGAGAACAGCGCATGCAGGCTCGCGGAGTCGAAGCCGTTGCGGCTCACCATCTCGTCGATGAACGCGTCGACCTTCGCGTTGCTCGCGTAACGCTGCGGAACGATTTCCTCTTCGAAGGTCTGGCCTTGCGGCGCCGGCTGCTGGGGCTGGGCCTGTGCGACGCGCGTACCGGCAGGCTTCGCAGGCTGCGTCTGCGCGCCGGCAGGCGCGGCGCCGAGGGCTGCGGCGACGGCGGCAACGACGAGCGGAGCGCGAACACGGCGCAGCGCGGAGAGAAGGGCGGCAGGCTTGCTGGAATTCATGTCGAAGCGGGCGGACGGGGGCGATTGGGTTCGGCGCAGTATACCCGACGCATCCGGCGCGCCGGGGCGAAACCGGGCCCCGTTGTGGTAAGTTAGCGGCGAATTCGCGGCAGACGATGGACATCATTGATGGAGACCTGCGGCGCACCGCGCGCTGCGGATGACAGCTTATGGCAACCGCTTTCTATACGCACCCCGACTGCATGTTGCACGAGATGGGGGAATGGCATCCGGAATGCCCGGCCCGATTGTCGGCGATCCAGGATCAACTGATCGCGAGCCGCATCGACGACCTGATCGTGCACGAAACCGCGCCGTTCGCGAGCGAGGTGGCGTTGGGCCGTGTGCATACGCAGGCGCACATCGACTACATCCGGAGCATGACGCCGGTCGACGGCTACGTCGAGATCGATCCCGATACGCTGATGAACCGCGACACGTGGCGCGCGGCGCTGCGCGCAGCCGGTGCCGCGATCGCGGCGACCGACGCGGTGATCGAAGGCCGCTACGCGAATGCGTTCTGCGGCGTCCGGCCGCCCGGCCACCATGCGGAGCCCGCGCGCGCGATGGGTTTCTGCTTCTTCAACAACGTCGCGATCGCCGCGCGGCATGCGCTCGACGTGCACGGTCTCGAGCGTGTCGCGATCATCGATTTCGACGTGCACCACGGCAACGGCACCGAGGCTGCATTCGCCAACGACGAGCGCGTGCTGATGTGCAGTTTCTTCCAGCATCCGCTGTACCCGTTCTCGGGCGTCGATCACCAGGCGCCGAACATGGTCAACCTGCCGATGCCCGCGCGCAGCAACGGGATGGCGATCCGCGAAGCCGTCGACATGTTCTGGCTGCCGCGTCTCGACGCGTTCAAGCCGCAGATGCTGTTCGTGTCGGCGGGCTTCGATGCGCATCGCGAGGACGACATCGGCAACCTCGGCCTCGTCGAGACCGACTTCGAATGGCTGACCGCGCAGATCGTCGACGTCGCGCGTCGTCATGCGCAGGGCCGCATCGTGAGCTGTCTCGAAGGCGGCTACAACCTGTCCGCACTCGGGCGCAGCGTCGTCGCGCACCTGCGCGTGCTGGCCGGTATCTGACCGTCCGTCCGCCGCCAGCATGTGCGCTTGATCAGCGCGCCGGCACGCGCGCGTGAATCCACGCGATCAGCGCGTCGATCACGCGGTCGCGTTCGAGATCGTTCATCGTTTCGTGGAAACCACCTTCGTATAGCGTCAGCGTGCGATCGGGCGAGCCGACGCGCGCGCCGAACGCACGGCTGCCGTCGGGTTCGGTCAGCTTGTCCTCGGTGCCGTGATAGACGAGCACCGGGATGCGCAGCGCGCCGCGGCCGCGTTCGATGCGCGCCATCGCGTCGAGAATCTCCGCGCCGGTGCGCGCGGGCACCGCGCCGTGATGCACGAGCGGATCGGCGCGATTGGCCGCGACGATGGCCGGATCGCGCGACAGCAGCGCCGCGTCGATCCGGATCGCGGGAAAGGTCGGCCACGCGCGGCTGATGACGCGGCTTACCGCGAGCATCCAGCGCGGCACGTCGCGCCCCGGTGCGAGCGCCGGGCTCGACAGCACGAGGCCCGTGAGCGCATGGCCGCTGGCCGGCGCGCGTTCTATCGCGTACAGCGCGGCGACCGCGCCGCCCATGCTGTGTCCCATCAGGAACAGCGGCGTATTGCCGCGCGCGGCTTCGGCGACCAGCGCATCCGCATCGTTCAGGTAATCGTCGAAACGCTCGACCCAGGCTCGCTTGCCGGGCGACTGGCCGTGCCCGCGCAGATCGATCGCGAGCACGTCGATGCCGGCCGCGTTCAGCCGGCCGGCGAGCGCGGCATAACGGCCCGCGTGTTCGGCGAGGCCATGCACGAGCGCGATCGTCGCGCGCGGCGGCGCGGTGCCGCTGCCGGCCGGCCAGCGGTACGATGCCAGTTCGAGCCCGTCCGCAGCGCGCAGCCGGCCCATTTTCGGCGCGGGCGGCGACGAAGGCGCCGATCCGGCAGTGGCGGGCGCGGCGGCCGGCGTGGTGGTGGCGGTCATCTGGCGTGTCCCTGTTCGTTGGTCGGTGTTCCGGATCATAGTCGCGGCATTGTCGCGACGGGCCAGCGGCGCTCCTCTAATTTCGTGAGGTTATGAAAAGATCGAAATCGATTATTAAGGGGAATGAGGGGTTTGCGGTAAAATCGCCGACTATTCCAGATGCATCGGTGGCCGACTGGCGGGCCTGCTCGCCGGCCGGCCACCGTTTTGTTTACATGATCGAATTACGCAATCTTTCGCAGCGTTTCCCCGGGCCGAGCGGCTGGGTCGAGGCGCTGCACAACGTCAACCTGACGATTCCGCAGGGCGAAGTGTTCGGCATCATCGGCCGAAGCGGCGCCGGCAAGAGCACGCTCGTGCGCACCATCAACCTGCTCACGCGGCCGACCGAAGGCAATGTCGTCGTCGGCGGGCGCGATCTCACGCTGCTGCCGGCCGGCGCGCTGCGCGAGGCGCGCCGCGAGATCGGCATGATCTTCCAGCACTTCAACCTGCTGTCGTCGCGCACGGTGTTCGACAACGTCGCACTGCCGCTGGAGCTGGCCGGCGCAAGCCGTGTCGACATCGAGGCCGCCGTGCTGCCGCTGCTCGACCTCGTCGGGCTGTCCGCGCAGAAGGATCGTTACCCGGCGCAGATCAGCGGCGGACAGAAGCAGCGCGTCGGCATCGCACGCGCGCTCGCGAGCCAGCCGAAGGTGCTGTTGTCGGACGAAGCGACGTCCGCGCTCGATCCCGAGACCACACGTTCGATCCTCGACCTGCTGAAGCGCATCAACCGCGAACTCGGCCTGACGATCGTGCTGATCACGCACCAGATGGAAGTGATCAAGCAGGTGTGCGATCGCGTCGCGGTGCTCGATGCGGGGCGTGTGGTCGAGGAAGGCCGCGTGATCGACGTGTTCCTGCAGCCGCATCACGAAGTGACGCGCGCGCTGATCGGCGACGTGATCGCGCAGGAACTGCCGCCCGCGCTGAAGGTGCGCGTGGCCGAGCGGCTGAAGACAGGTAGCGGGCATCTGCTGCGGCTCGCGTTCACGGGCTCGGGTGTCGACCAGCCGATCCTGTCGGAGACGATCCGCCGATACGAACTCGATTTCAACATCCTGCACGGCCAGATCGACGAGATCCAGGGGCAGGCATTCGGTTCGCTCGCGGTGCTCGCGGGCGGCGAGCCGGGCAAGGTCGGGCAGGCGCTCGCGTTCCTGCGCGAGCAAGGTGTGGTGGTAGAGGAGCTTTCGTATGTTGAGTGAGATGTTCGATATGTTCGTGCAGTCGTTCTGGGAGACGCTGATCATGGTCGGCATCTCCGGGGCGGTCGGCGCGCTCGTCGGTCTGCCGCTCGGCGTGCTGCTCTACCTGACCGATCGCCAGGGCGTGCTGCAGAACCTCGCGGTGAATCGCGTGCTCGGCGGCATCGTGAACGCCGTCCGCTCGACGCCGTTCATCATCCTGCTGGTCGCGGTGATTCCGTTTACGCGGCTCGTCACGGGGTCGTCGATCGGCACGGCCGCGGCGGTCGTGCCGCTGACGCTGGCGGCCGCGCCGTTCATCGCGCGTCTCGTCGAGACGGCGCTGCGCGAAGTCGACCGCGGGCTGATCGAAGCCGCGCAATCGATGGGCGCGACCACGTCGCAGATCGTATTCAAGGTGTTGCTGCCCGAATCGCTGCCGGGCGTGGTGGCGGGCCTGACGATCACGTTCGTGTCGTTGGTCGGCTATTCGGCGATGGCCGGTGCGATCGGCGGCGGCGGGCTCGGCGATCTCGGGATTCGCTACGGCTACCAGCGCTATCTGCCGGAAGTGATGTGGACGGTCGTCGCGATCCTGATCGTGTTCGTGCAGATCGTGCAGTCGTTCGGCGACTGGCTCGTCCGCCGGCTGAGCCACAAATAAGACGAAATTGATCCGTTAGTTAGGGGGAAGAGACGATGCAACGACGCTTCATGCTGAAGTTCGCGGCGGCACTCGGCGCAGCCGCGCTGTTCGCGGGTGCGCACGCACAGGCCGAAACCATCAAGGTGGGCGTGACGGGCGGGCCGCACGCGCAGATCATGGAAGCGGTGAAGAAGGTCGCGGTGAAGAGCGGCCTCGAGATCCGCATCGTCGAATTCTCCGATTACGTGCAGCCGAACGCGGCGCTCGCGTCGGGCGACCTCGACGCGAACAGCTACCAGCACGATCCGTATCTGCAGGCGCAGGTGAAGGATCGCGGCTACAAGCTGATCAAGGTCGCGGAGACCGTCACGTTCCCGATGGGCATCTATTCGAAGCGCGTGAAGTCGCTGGCCGAACTGAAGCCCGGCGCGCGCATCGCGGTCCCGAACGACCCGACCAACGGCGGCCGTGCGCTGCTGCTGCTGCAAAAGCAGGGCCTCCTGAAATTGCGCGCGGATGCGGGGCTGAAGGCGACGCCGCTCGATATCGTCGACAATCCGCGCAAGCTGAAGATCGTCGAACTCGATGCGGCGCAGATTCCGCGCTCGCTCGGCGACGTCGACGCGGCCGCGATCAATACCAACTACGCGATGGAAGCAGGGTTGAAACCGAAACAGGACGCGATCGCGATCGAGGGTCCGAACGGCCCGTACGCGAACATCCTCGCGATTCGCGACGCGGACCGGAACAAGCCGTGGGTCGCGAAACTGATCGCGGCCTATCATTCGGCCGACGTGAAGCAGTTCATCGAAGGCAAGTTCGGCGGCGCGGTCATCGCCGCCTGGTAACGGGCAGAGCACGGGACGCCCGGCGGGATTAGAGTCGATGATCGAAAACCCGGGCTTTGCGTCCGGGTTTTTTCTCTTTTAAAATAGAACGACCGTTCGCTATCATTGGCGCGTCGCCAAGAAGCGGTATCCTCGACAGCCACGATGGATGGGTCCGCTTGGCCGCGCAGTCATGAGGCCTCGCTATAGAATGGCCTCTGGTCGTATTCGTAACTTTGGAGCGTGTGCATGAAAATCCTGGTGCCAGTGAAAAGAGTGGTCGATTACAACGTGAAGGTCCGCGTGAAGTCGGACAACACGGGTGTCGACATCGCGAACGTGAAGATGTCGATGAACCCGTTCGACGAAATCGCCGTTGAAGAAGCGGTGCGCCTGAAGGAAGCGGGCGTCGCGACCGAAGTGATCGCGGTGTCGGTGGGCGTCACGCAGGCGCAGGAAACGCTGCGCACGGCGCTGGCGATCGGTGCGGATCGCGCGATCCTGGTCGAGTCGAACGACAGCGTCGAGCCGCTGGCCGTCGCGAAGATCCTGAAGGCGCTGGTCGACAAGGAGCAGCCGCAGCTGGTGATCCTCGGCAAGCAGGCAATCGACGACGATTCGAACCAGACGGGCCAGATGCTGGCTGCGCTGGCCGGCCTGCCGCAAGCGACGTTCGCGTCGAAGGTGACGGTTGCCGACGGCAAGGCAACAGTCGCGCGCGAAGTCGACGGCGGCGCGGAAACGCTGTCGCTGACGCTGCCGGCGGTCGTGACGACCGACCTGCGCCTGAACGAGCCGCGCTACGTGACGCTGCCGAACATCATGAAGGCGAAGAAGAAGCCGCTGGAAATCGTGAAGCCGGAAGACCTGGGCGTGGATGTCGCGCCGCGTCTGAAGACGCTGAAGGTGGTCGAGCCGCCGAAGCGTGCGGCCGGCGTGAAGGTGCCGGACGTGAAGACGCTGGTCGAGAAGCTGAAGACCGAAGCCAAGGTGCTGTAAGAGGGAGCGGAAAGAAATGACGATTCTGGTGATTGCAGAACACGACAACGCGTCGATCAAGGCCGCGACGCTGAACACGGTGACAGCGGCGGCGAAGATCGGCGGTGACATTCACGTGCTGGTCGCGGGCCACAACGCGCAAGCGGCTGCAGACGCGGCAGCGAAGATCGCGGGTGTTTCGAAGGTGCTGCTGGCCGACGCGCCGCAGCTCGAAGCGGGCCTCGCGGAAAACGTCGAAGCGACCGCGCTGAACATCGCGAAGGACTACTCGCACATCCTCGCGCCGGCCACGGCGTACGGCAAGAACATCGCGCCGCGCATCGCCGCGAAGCTGGACGTCGCGCAGATTTCGGATATCACGGCGGTCGATTCGGCCGATACGTTCGAGCGCCCGATCTACGCAGGCAACGCAATCGCGACGGTGCAGTCGAGCGACCCGATCAAGGTCATCACGGTGCGTGCGACGGGTTTCGATCCGGTGGCGGCCGAAGGCGGCAGCGCTTCGGTCGAGAAGATCGAAGCGGCAGCCGACGCAGGCAAGTCGCAGTTCGTGAGCCGTGAAGTGACGAAGCTGGACCGTCCGGAACTGACGTCGGCAAGCATCATCGTGTCGGGCGGCCGCGGTCTGGGCAGCGGCGAGAACTACACGAAGGTGCTCGAGCCGCTGGCGGACAAGCTGTCGGCCGCACTCGGCGCATCGCGCGCGGCAGTCGACGCGGGCTACGTACCGAACGACTACCAGGTCGGCCAGACCGGCAAGATCGTTGCACCGCAGCTGTACATCGCGGTCGGCATCTCGGGTGCGATCCAGCATCTGGCCGGCATGAAGGATTCGAAGGTGATCGTCGCGATCAACAAGGATCCGGAGGCGCCGATCTTCAGCGTGGCCGACTACGGCCTCGTCGGCGATCTGTTCACGCTCGTGCCGGAACTCGTGGCCGAGCTCGGCTGACGCGGCGTGCCGCTTCAGCGGTAAGCACACGGAAAAAGGGGCGCTACGAGCGCCCCTTTTTTTGATGCCGGTCGACCCGCATTGCTGCGGGCCGCTGCGGCTTATGCGTATGCCGGGCGCGTCTGGCCGGTCACTTCCTTCAGGTAGCGGTGCACCGACAGATCGTCGGCCTGGATCGCCGGCTTCTTGCCCGAGATCAGGTCTGCGAGCAGTTGGCCCGAACCGCACGACATCGTCCAGCCGAGCGTGCCGTGGCCGGTGTTCAGGAACAGGTTCGACACCGGCGTGCGGCCGACGATCGGCGTGCCGTCCGGCGTCATCGGGCGCAGGCCCGTCCAGAACGTCGCCTTCGACGTGTCGCCGCCGCCCGGGAACAGGTCGTTCACGCACATCTCGAGCGTTTCGCGGCGCGCGGCGCGCAGGTTCTTGTCGAAGCCGACGATTTCCGCCATGCCGCCGACGCGGATGCGCTGGTCGAAACGCGTGATCGCGATCTTGTAGGTCTCGTCGAGCACGGTCGACACGGGCGCGGCCGCTTCGTTGACGATCGGCGCGGTGATCGAATAGCCCTTCAGCGGATAGACCGGGATCTTCATCAGGTTCGAGATGAAGCTGGTCGAGTACGAACCGAGCGCGACGACGTACGCGTCCGCGCGCACCATCTCGCTGCCGCATTGCACGCCGGCGATCTTGCCGCCGGCAATCGCGAGCGCGTCGATCGGCGTGTTGTAGCGGAACTTGACGCCGAGCGATTCGGCGAGCGCCGCGAGGCGCGTCGTGAACAGCTGGCAATCGCCCGTTTCGTCGCCCGGCAGGCGCAGGCCGCCCGTCAGCTTGTGCGATACCGCGGCGAGTGCCGGTTCGGCATTCTTCAGGTCGTCCGGCGACAGCAGTTCGAACGGCACGTTCGCTTCCTGCAGCACGGCGATGTCCTTCGCCGCGCCGTCGAGTTGCTGCTGCGTGCGGAACAGCTGCAGCGTGCCGCCCGTGCGCCCTTCGTACTGGATGCCGGTGTCGGCGCGTAGCGCCTGCAGGCAGTCGCGGCTGTATTCGGCGAGGCGGACCATGCGGCCCTTGTTGACTGCATAGCGCTCGGTCGTGCAGTTGCGCAGCATCTGCCACATCCACTGGAGCTGGAAGCGCGTGCCGTCGAGACGGATCGCGAGCGGCGCATGCTTTTCGAACATCCACTTGACGGCCTTCAGCGGCACGCCGGGCGCGGCCCACGGCGCCGCATAGCCGGGGGAGATCTGGCCTGCGTTCGCGAAGCTCGTCTCGAGCGCCGGGCCGGCTTCCCGGTCGATCACCGTGACTTCATGACCGGCGCGCGCGAGGTAATACGCGCTTGCCACGCCCACCACACCGCTGCCCAGAATGACGACTCGCATAGCTGCTCCAGATCGAAGGGACCAGATCGAGGCCGGACGCACCCGCGGCTCCGTGTAACCTCTAGCTGATCTAGTTTTTTGAGCTATGGTATTGTCGAATGTGCAGGTTTTGTTATCGTATTTTTCAGGTTTTCAGCATAAACAAATGAGAACGCAACGTCAGCCCGTACGCTCGCTCGACAAGCTCGACCGGCGCATCCTCAAACTGCTCCAGGACGACGGCCGGATGGCGATGAAGGACCTCGCGGAACAGGTCGGATTGACCGTCACGCCGTGCATCGAGCGCGTGCGGCGCATGGAGCGGGACGGCGTGATCACCGGCTATCACGCGCGGGTCGACCCGGGCCAGCTGGGTGCCGCGCTGCTGGTGTTCGTCGAGATCACGCTCGGCCACAAGGGCGGCAACATGTTCGAGCAATTCCGTCGGGAAGTGATGAAGATCGACGAGGTGCTCGAATGCCACCTCGTATCCGGCGATTTCGACTATCTGATCAAGGCGCGGATCGGCGAGATGGCCGACTACCGTAAGCTGCTCGGCGACATCCTGCTGCAGTTGCCCGGCGCCGTGCAGTCGAAGAGCTATGTCGTGATGGAGGAAATCAAGGAAACGCTGACGATCGCGGTCGGCGAGTGACGACGCGCCGGCGGCCCGTTAACGGGCCCCTTATCCCGCCCTTGGCATGCTGCGCCCAACACTGTATAAATGTACAGTATTGGGCGCAGGCGAATGGGTGGGCACATGGATGATCGGTCCGACAACGAATTTCCGGTAGCGCCGCCCGTGCCCCGCAAGGGGCGCGGTGCGGTCGACAACTTGCAGGGGCGGTACGAGCTCGCGCAGCGCGAAGCGGTCGACGACGGCTGGACGCACGAGTCGGACGACGCCGACTTCCCCGCGCCGCTGCGCACGCAGGTGTTCGAGGAGCGTGCGAAGAGCATCCTGACGCATAACCAGTCGCCAGATATTCCGTTCAGCGTATCGCTCAATCCGTATCGCGGTTGCGAGCACGGCTGCATCTACTGCTTCGCGCGGCCGACGCACAGCTATCTCGGCCTGTCGCCGGGGCTCGATTTCGAAAGCCGCATCTACGCGAAGGTCAATGCGGCCGAACTGCTCGAGCGCGAGATTTCGCGCAAGCGCTACGTGCCTGAGCCGATCGCGCTCGGCGTCAACACCGACGCCTACCAGCCGGTCGAGCGCGACCTGCGCATCACGCGCAGCGTGATCCAGGTGATGCACGATCGCGGGTTGCCGTTCGCCGCGATCACGAAATCGTCGCTGATCGAGCGCGATCTCGACCTGCTTGCACCGATGGCGGAGCGCAGGCAGGTGATGGCGGCAGTCACGATCACGACGCTCGATGCCGATCTCTCGCGCACGCTCGAGCCGCGGGCGGCGACGCCGGCGCGCCGGTTGCGCACGATCCGCGCGCTGCGCGATGCGGGCGTGCCGGTCGGCGTGAGCATTGCACCGGTGATTCCGTTCGTCACCGAGCCCGATATGGAGCGCGTGCTCGAAGCGTGCGCGGAAGCGGGCGCGACGCACGCGAGCTACATCATCCTGCGGTTGCCGTGGGAGGTCGCGCCGCTGTTCAAGAACTGGCTCGCCGCGCATTTTCCCGATCGCGCGGAACGCGTGATGAACCGCGTGCGCGACATGCGCGGCGGGAAAGACTACGACTCGGATTTCTCGAAACGGATGAAGGGCGAGGGGATCTGGGCCGACCTGTTGCGGCAGCGTTTCCGCCAGGCCGTCAAGCGGCTCGGGCTGAACGAGCGCACGAACGGCATCCTCGATCTGTCGCAGTTTCGCGGCGCGCCGGCCGCCGCAGTGCCGGCGCCGCGCGTAGCAGTGCGCACCGCCGGCGCGAAGTTGCGCGACGACATGCAGTTGAACCTGTTCTGACTGGCGCGCAATACCGGTGCTCGTCGGCGCCGGTGCGTCGCGCTCGTTGCGCTTACTGCGAAATCTGCTTCGCTGCTTCGACCTGCGATTCGAAATACGTCTGGAACGACAGCGCGAGCGCGGTCATCAGCAGGAACGCACCGATCAGCAGCGAGAAGATCACGACAAAGATCACGGTCCAGCCCGACCGGCTGTGCTTGCCCGTCTCCGCATTGAATTGCGCGTCCCACTTTTCGTCGGGGCGCAGCCCGTAGACGAGTGCGGCGAGGAACGCCGCCAGCAGCGAGATTGCGCCGGGTACCGCGAGCCACCAGCCGAGGCCGGCGCTGCGCTGGGTCGCCGCGAGCAGCAGGAAGCCAGGGATGCCGACGATCGTCGCGAGCAGGTGTGCCCAGCCGTACACGTCGCGAAAGCCGTACAGATAGAAGCGGTGCGCGCCGAGCGATCCGAACAGGAATGCGAGGGCGGCGGTGAGCGTCTTGGAACGGAAGCGGCGGGACGGTGCGGTGCTGCTGGACATGGATGGCGGCGTATTGTCGTTGGCATGGGCGGCCGGCGGGCCGGCGCGGGCGCGCGGCCCGGCACGCATTCTACGATGCCCGGTCGGGCCCGGTCACCCCCGGCCTGCGTCAAGGTGCCGCATAGGTCACGCGATAGATTGCACCTGCGTAGTCGTCGCTGACGAGCAGCGAACCGTCCGGCAGTGGCAGCACGTCGGCCGGGCGTCCCCACACTGTGCCGTCGGGCCGCAGCCAGCCCGTGACGAACGGGGTCTGGCGCGCCTGGCTGCCGTCTGCCGATACGACGACGCGCATTACGCGGTAGCCGACCTTCGTGCTGCGGTTCCACGAACCGTGTTCGGCAATGAACACGTTATTGCGATACGACGCGGGAAACATCGGCCCGGTATAGAAGCGCATGCCGAGCGCCGCGACGTGTGCGCCGAGTTTCAATACGGGCGGCACATAACGGCGGCATACGTCGGCGCTGCCGAATTCGGGGTCGGGCGTATCGCCGCCATGGCAGTACGGAAAACCGAAGTCGAGGCCGGCGCGCGGCGCGCGGTTCAGCTTGTCATCGGGCACGTCGTCGCCCATCATGTCGCGCCCGTTGTCGGTAAACCAGAGCTCGCCCGAATCGGGGTGCCATGCGAAGCCGGCCGTATTGCGCACGCCGCGGGCGACGACCTCGCTTCCGCTGCCGTCGGCCTTCATGCGTGCGATGATCGCGTAGCGGCTGCGATCGGCGAGGCAGACGTTGCACGGTGCGCCGGTCGGCACGTAAAGCTTGCCGTCGGGGCCGAACGCGATGAATTTCCAGCCGTGATGGTGGTCGGTCGGCAGCGCGTCGGTCACGACGACAGGGGGCGGTGGCTTGGCGAGCCGGTCGTCGATGCGATCGAGGCGCAGGATGCGCGACACGGCTGATATATAGAGCGCACCGTCGCGGTAGGCTACGCCGACGGGCATGTCGAGTCCGGACGCGATCACGTGGCGCGCGCTGATCCGGCCCTCGTGCATCTCGAACGCATGCACGCGGCCTTCCCGCGTGCCGACATACAGGATGCCGCGCGGCGACCACGCCATTTCGCGTGCGGTCGGTACTGCGTCGGTCAGCACTTGCACGTGGAAGCCGGGCGGCACGACCAGTTCATCGACCGGCAACGTTGCGGCGAACGCCGTAGCGGACGCGAGGCAGGCAAGGCCGGCGAGCAGCGTGATGAAACGGTGCTGAGCGCGGCGCGTCGGGGCGGCGCGAAGGAGCGGCATGACGGTCGGGAGCGTCCTGGACACGACGATTGTATGCCCGGCTGGCAGGCCGTCCGCGGATTTTTTGCGCGTAAGTGTTTGTTGTGCCTCTGGTTTCCGGCTATAATCGCGTGTTTCAGTAGTTTCGAACCCGGTTTTCCGAAGGACATCATATGGTTATCATCCGTCTGGCTCGTGGCGGCTCGAAGAAGCGCCCGTTCTACAACATCGTTGCTACCGATTCGCGTAACCGTCGTGACGGCCGCTTCATCGAGCGCGTCGGCTTCTACAACCCGGTCGCTACGAAGGGCGAATCGCTGCGTATCGCTCAGGACCGCCTGACGTACTGGCAAGGTGTTGGCGCGCAACTGTCGCCGACCGTCCAGCGTCTCGTGAAGGAAGCGCAAAAGGCGCAACCGGCTGCCTAACATGGCACGGTGTGCCGGTCGTGCCGGCTGTGAGGTGCATTGATGGCGGGTCACGATTCCGGTAATGCAAGGCGCGGGCGTGCGTCATTCGGCGCATTCGTCCGCAAGCCGGTCGAGCGCGACGTTGTCGCGAACGCCGGTCAGGCTGCCGAACAGGGTAGCCTCGAAGCGACGCAGGCCTGGCCCGACGATGCCGTCGAGGTCGGGGCGGTGGTCGACGCCTACGGCCTGAAGGGCTGGATCAAGGTGGCGACGCATGCCGATGCCGGTCGCGGCGGCGACGCGTTGCTCAACGCGCGCCGCTGGTGGCTGGAACGCGGTGCGGAGCGGCTTTCCGTCCGCATCATGCAGTCGAAGACGCACAGCGACACGGTCGTTGCGCAACCCGCGGGCGTCAGCGACCGCGATGCCGCGCTGGCCATGCGCGGCTTTCGCGTGTTCGTGCGCCGGGAAGATTTCCCGGCATTGGCCGCGGACGAATTCTATTGGGTCGACCTGATCGGTCTCGAAGTCGTCAACGAGCAATCGGTGGCGCTCGGGAAGGTGAGCGGGATGATCGACAACGGCGTGCATTCGATCATGCGTGTCGAGTATCCGGCGACCGGCAAAGACGGTCAGCCGACCACCGATGAACGGTTGATTCCGTTTGTCGGCGTATACGTCAAAACGGTGGACCAGGCGGCGCGTCGCATCGTCGTCGACTGGGAAGCCGATTACTGAAATGAACCAGGTTACCGAGAGCGCGGTGCAGTTCGACGTCGTCACGCTCTTTCCCGAGATGTTCCGCGCACTGACCGACTGGGGAATCACCAGCCGGGCCGTCAAGCAAGGGCGCTTCGGGCTGCGCACCTGGAACCCGCGTGATTTCACGACGGACAACTACCGCACGGTCGACGATCGTCCGTACGGCGGCGGTCCGGGCATGGTAATGCTGGCCAGGCCGCTCGAAGCTGCGATCGGCGCCGCGAAAGCAGCGCAGGCGGAGCAGGGCATCGCGAGCACGCGCGTCGTGATGATGTCGCCGCAGGGCGCGCCGCTCACGCACGAGCGAGCGGTGCGGATGGCACAGGAGCCGGGTGTCGTCGTGCTGTGCGGCCGCTATGAAGCGATCGACCAGCGCCTGCTCGACCGTTGCGTCGACGAGGAAATCAGCCTCGGCGATTTCGTGCTGTCCGGCGGGGAACTGCCGGCGATGGCGATGATGGATGCGGTCGTGCGGTTGCTGCCTGGTGTGCTGAACGATTCGCAGTCGGCCGTGCAGGACAGTTTCGTCGACGGCCTGCTCGATTGTCCGCACTACACGCGCCCCGAGGAATACGACGGCGTGCGCGTGCCGGACGTGCTGCTCGGCGGGCATCATGCCGAGATCGAGCGGTGGCGTCGCCAGGAAGCATTGCGGAATACGTTGCGGAAGCGGCCGGACCTGATCGTCCGGGCGCGTCGCGAAAAGTTGTTGAGCCGTGCCGACGAGGCATGGCTCGCGAACCTCGCACGCGAAGCGAAGGACGCCTCCTGAGGCGGCGTCGCGGGCGGGAATTGGCGGTGCCGTGCATGCGTGCGCGGTGCCTGATGTGAATCCATCCTCTATCGGGGCCGGCCTGGGAGCAGGCAGGTGCAAACGCCGACACGATGGCAATAGGAGTCAGTGATGAACCTCATCGCAAAACTTGAGCAGGAAGAAATCGAGCGCGCGCTCGCCGGCAAGACGATCCCCGAATTCGCCCCGGGCGACACGGTGATCGTGAACGTGAACGTGGTTGAAGGTAACCGCAAGCGCGTTCAGGCTTACGAAGGCGTCGTGATCGCAATTCGCAACCGTGGCCTGAACTCGAACTTCATCGTCCGCAAGATCTCGTCGGGCGAAGGCGTCGAGCGTACGTTCCAGACGTACTCGCCGCTGCTGGCAAGCATCGTCGTGAAGCGCCGCGGTGATGTGCGTCGCGCGAAGCTGTACTACCTGCGCGAGCGTTCGGGCAAGTCGGCTCGTATCAAGGAAAAGCTGGTGTCGAAGGATCGCACCGCAGCAGCTTCCCAAGAGTAAGAGCTGTAAGGAAAAAGCACCCGACCGGGTGCTTTTTTCATTCTGGCGCGACAATATGCTCGATACGACACGAACCAGAGAGCCCCATTGAACCGCCGCCCCATCATCGATCCCGAAGTATTGCCGGTCGAAGGCACCGGCGCCGGCCTGCCCGCCATCGATCCCCGCCTGATGACGCCGTCCGGCTTGCGCGATCGTTTCGCGCGCACGCTCGACTGGAACGTCGAGCCCGGAGAGGCGAGGTTGCAGGAAGGCGTCGATCCGCGCAGCGCGGCCGTTCTCGTGCCGCTCGTCACCCGCGAGTCGGGCCTCACCGTGCTGCTGACCCAGCGCGCCGATCACCTGAACGACCACGCCGGGCAGATCAGCTTTCCCGGCGGCCGTCGCGAACCGTTCGATCGCGACGCGACCGCCACCGCGTTGCGCGAAGCGAAGGAAGAGATCGGGCTGGCCGCCGAACGCGTCGAGATCCTCGGCGCGTTGCCCGACTACCTGACCGGCACCGGCTTCTGCGTGGCGCCGGTGGTCGGCCTCGTGCATCCGCCGTTCACCGTGCAGGCCGACACGTTCGAAGTCGCCGAGATCTTCGAGGTGCCGCTCGCGTTCCTGATGAATCCCGCGAACCATCAGGTCCGCGTGTTTCGCTGGGAAGGCGGTGAGCGTCGTTTTTTTGCGATGCCCTATCCGAACGGCGAACCGGGCGGGCATTACTTCATCTGGGGCGCAACTGCCGCCATGTTTCGCAATCTGTACCGCTTCTTGGCCGCTGCATAGACGCGCATACCGGCACATGCGCGCGGCCGGCCGCCGGGCGGCTGCGTCGGCAGCCATGCTCGGCTTACGCTGTGCTATCGTTATGCAAAAAATGACATAACTCCGAAGACGGCGCCACGCATGACTTTCTTTTCGGTTCTCCTTGCCCTCATCATCGAACAGGTCCGCGCGTTGTCGCCGAACAATCCGGTGTTCGCGCTGTTCCAGTTTCATGCGGAAACCGTCGCGCATGGCCTCGACGCCGGCAAGCAGAAGCACGGCATCCTCGCGTGGCTCGCGGTCGTGCTGCCCTGGGTGCTGGTCGTCGCACTGATCTATTTCCTGCTGTACAAGGTGAGCTTCGTGCTCGCGTTCCTGTGGAACGTGGTCGTCGTGTATTTCACGCTTGGCTTCCGACAGTTCAGCCATTACTTCACCGACATCCATCTCGCGCTCAACAACGACGACGTGCCGCGCGCGCGCGAAATCCTGCGCGAGTGGACGGGCATCGACACGGTCGACATGCCGGTCGGCGAAATCGTCCGCCATACGCTGATTCACGCGGTTGTCGCATCGCATCGCCACGTGTTCGGCGTGTTCTTCTGGTATGTGCTGCCGATCGGGCCGGCCGGCGCCGTGCTGTACCGGATTTCCGAATACCTCGCGCGCAGCTGGTCGACGCCGGGCGACGAGCGCACGGCCGCCTTTTCGACGTTCGCGCAACGCGCGTTCTTCGTGATCGACTGGATCCCCGCGCGACTGACCGCACTCGGCTTCGCGATCGTCGGCAATTTCGAGGATGCGATCTACGCGTGGCGCAACCACACGCGCCAGTGGCCCGACCCGAACGACGGCGTGCTGCTGGCAGCCGGCAGCGGGGCGCTCGGTGCGCGTCTCGCGGGGCCGCTCGCGGAACCGTCGAGCCTCGACGCGCTGGCAGTCGGCGACAGCGGTCCGCTGACGGTCGGTGACGATTGCACGCCGCGTACGCTGCAGTCGGCGGTCGGCCTCGTCTGGCGTGCGGTGATCCTGTGGATGATCCTGCTGCTGATGCTGACGCTCGCCGTCTGGGTGTCGTGACGGGGCCGCGCAGCGCCCGATGAAAGGCAAAGGCCGGCTTGATGCCGGCCTTTTTGCTGTGGGTCAGTCGTCGAGCGGATCGCGCACGGCACCGCATTGCCAGCACGCCGTGAACTGGGCCTCGAGCGCTTCGCCGCACTGTCGGCAGCGCCACGGCGCGGCGCCGGCCGACGGGCCGTGCGACGCGGCATCGAGCAGCCGGCGAGCGAGCGCGTCGTCGCGTTCGTCGTCGAGCCACAGCTCGGGCGTGCACGCGTCGGCGGGCAGGCCGCCGAGCGCGCCGGTCGCGTAGCAGTTATGCAGCTCGCAACCGACGCCGGCCACCTGGAGCACGTTGGCCCAATGCTGCGCCGTCGCAAGATCGGGTGCCTTGAAACGCATGGCGGCTCCTGTCGATGAAGGCCGGCCCGAACGGCATTGGCCGCCGCGCGCCTGTCGCGCGATCAGCGGACGATCTGGCTCGCCTCGTGCACGAGCTGCGCATACAGCGCGTGCCGCGACGGCGCGATGCGGCCGTCGTCGACCGCTTCGAGAATCGCGCAGCCGGGCTCGTGCAGATGATGACAATTATAGAAACGGCAGTCCGCGAGCAGCGGCCGGAACTCCGGAAACGCGCGCTCGAGACGGCCTTCCGTCAGATGGTAGAGGCCGAACTCCTGGAAGCCCGGCGAATCGATCAGCGCGCCGCCGCCCTCCAGCGGGTAGAGGCGCGTGAACGTCGTCGTGTGGCGGCCGCTGTTGAGCGCGGCCGAGATCTCGCGCGTCGCGGCTTCGGCGTCGGGAACCAGCAGGTTCACGAGCGTCGACTTGCCCATCCCGGACTGGCCGAGCAGGATCGTCGAATGGCCGGCGAGGTGCGGCATCAGTTGCGCGCGCGCGTCGTCGGGCGAGCCCTTTACCGACAGTTCGAGCACGTCGTAGCCGAGTGCGCAGTACGGCGCGAGGCGCTCGCGCGCGACCGGCAGCGCAGCTTCGACGTCGATCTTGTTCAGCACGACGAGCGGTTTCAGCTCGTTCGCCTCGGCGGCGATCAGCGCGCGGCCGAGCAGGTCTTCGCTGAAATAGGGTTCGGTCGCGAGCACGATCAGCAACTGGTCGAGGTTGGCCGCGAAGAGCTTCGACTTGAACTGGTCGGAACGGTACAGCAGGTTGCGCCGCTCGCCGATCTCGACGATCACGCCCTGGTCGGCCGACGCGTGTTCGTACACGACGCGGTCGCCGACCGCGATGTCGCTCTTCTTGCCGCGCGGGAAGCACTGCAGCATCGGGCCGCCGTCGTCGGGCGCGACGATGTAGTGGCGGCCGTGCGCCGCGATCACGCGGCCTTCGACACGTTGCGCGCCCGACGCGCGCGGGGCCGGCTTGCGGGAAGGCGGCCGGCTCATGCGAGCTGCAGCAGGCGGTCGATCCGCTGCGATGCGGGCGGATGCGAGTAGTAGAAGGCCGTGTAGACGGGGTCGGGCGTCAGCGTCGACGCGTTGTCCTCGTAGAGTTTCACGAGCGCGCTGACGAGATCCTGCGCGTCGGTCTGGCTGGCCGCGAACGCGTCGGCCTCGAATTCGTGCTTGCGCGACGTGAGGCTGCTGAACGGCGTCGCGAAGAACAGGAACACCGGAATGGCGAGGAAGAACAGCACGAGCGCGGCGCCTGCATTGCTCGTGTCGAGCGACGGCGTGACGCCGAGCCCCGTATAGAACCAGGTGCGCTGCGCCAGCCAGCCGAGCAGTGCGAGCAGCACGAGGCTCAGCACGAACGACACGAGCATCCGCTTCATCACGTGGCGGCGCTTGAAATGGCCGAGTTCGTGCGCGAGCACGGCTTCGATTTCCTGGCCGGACAGGCGCGCGAGCAGCGTGTCGAAGAACACGATCCGCTTCGATGCGCCAAAGCCCGTGAAGTACGCGTTGCCGTGCGCGGAGCGGCGGCTGCCGTCCATCACGAACAGCCCCTTCGCCGCGAAGCCGCAGCGCTTCATCAGCGACTCGATGCGCAAGCGCAGCGCGTCGTCCTTCAGCGGCTCGAACTTGTTGAAGAGCGGTGCGATGAAGGTCGGGTAGATCAGCAGCACGAGCATCTGGAACGCGACCCAGACGATCCAGGTCCACAGCCACCACAGGCTGCCGGCCTGGTTCATCAGCCACAGCACGGCGAACAGCAGCGGCAGGCCGAGCGCGGCGCCGAGCAGCGTGTTCTTCAGCATGTCGGTGAAGAACAGCCGCTTCGTCATCCGGTTGAAGCCGAAACGCTGCTCGATCCCGAACTGGCGGTAATACTCGAACGGGACGTCGATCACGCTCGTGATCACGAGCACCGCTGCGACGAGCGCGACCTGCTGCCCGTAACCGCGGCCGAGCCAGCCGGTCAGCAGCGTGTCGAGCGCGCCGACGCCGCCGAGCAGCGTGAGGCCGACCAGCACGGCCGCGCTGACGACGATCTCGAGCATCGTCAGCCGGGTGCGCTCGACCGTATAGTCGGCCGCGCGCTGGTGGGCGGTCAGCGGGATGGTTGCGCTGAACTGCGCCGGCACGCCGTTGCGGTGCGCGGCGACGAAGCGGATCTGCCGCGACGCGAGCCACAGCTTGGTGACGACCATCGCGAGCACGGCGAGCGCGAACAACAGGGTGAACGAAAAGGGTGACATCGAAGGCGCCAAAGGGTTCTATGCGAGAATTATATGTTCTTGCGGACCGGGCCCGCTGATGCGTTGCCGGCCGCCCGGGCGGCGCCGCGCGCCGTCCGCCATTTTCCAGGATGACTCATGACCGATACCGCCGCTTCCGCCAGCCAGCCCGCGCTCGTGCGCAACGAGTTGAACCTCGTCTGGCTCGACATGGAGATGACGGGCCTCGACCCGGATAACGACCGCATCATCGAGATCGCGGTCGTCGTGACCAATTCCACGCTCGACGTTGCCGTCGAAGGCCCCGTGTTCGCGATCCACCAGAGCGACGAAACGCTCGCGAAGATGGACGACTGGAACAAGTCGACGCACGGCCGCTCGGGCCTGATCGACCGCGTGCGCGCATCGACCGTGACCGAGGCGGAAGCCGCCGCGCAGCTGCAGGCGTTCCTCGCGCAGTACGTGTCGCCCGGCAAGTCGCCGATGTGCGGCAACTCGATCTGCCAGGACCGCCGTTTCATGGCGCGCTGGATGCCCGAATTCGAGAAATTCTTCCACTACCGCAATCTCGACGTCAGCACGCTCAAGGAGCTGTGCCGCCGCTGGCAGCCCGCGATCTACAAGGGCTTCCAGAAGCGCGCGATGCACACGGCGCTCGCGGACATCCACGAGTCGATCGACGAGCTGAAGTACTACCGCGAGCATTTCCTGATTCCGGCCGCGCCGGCGTCGGCAGGCGAGTCCGCGCCGGCCGCCTGAGCGGGCCGGCACGCGCTCAGCGCTCGGTACACGCTCAGCGCTGCGCGCTTTTCGGCCGGAACGCCGCGACCACCGCGGCGTCGGTCTCGATGTACGGGCCGCCGATCAGGTCGATGCAGTAGGGCACCGCGGCGAAGATGCCGGGCACGGTCGACTTGCCGTCGGCGTCGCGCAGCCCTTCGAGCGTTTCCCGGATCGACTTCGGCTGGCCGGGCAGGTTGATGATCAGCGCCGCATGGTCGGCCGTCTCGCGAATCACCGCGACCTGCCGCGACAGGATCGCGGTCGGCACGAAATTCAGGCTGATCTGCCGCATCTGTTCGCCGAATCCGGGCATTTCCTTCGTCGCCACGGCCAGCGTGGCCTCGGGCGTCACGTCGCGGCGCGCGGGGCCCGTGCCGCCCGTCGTCAGCACGAGGTCGCAGCCGGCGACGTCGACGAGCTCGGCGAGGGTCGCGGAGATCGTCGGCGCATCGTCCTGGATTAGCCGCGTTTCGGCACGCCACGGCGAGACCAGCGCGCCGGCGAGCCATTCCCGCAGCGCCGGAATGCCTTTATCTTCGTAGACGCCCGTGCTGGCACGGTCGCTGATCGACACGAGACCGATGACGAGCTCGTCCGGGTGCTTAGGCTTCGTCGTCGTCATGGTCGTCTCCGGCGTCGTCGGCCGCTTCGTCATCCCCGCCGGGCGTGCCGCTCGCGGTCTTGACCCACTGGAACAGCTCGCGGAAATAGCGCGGCGGCTTGCCTTGCTGCGCTTCCTTGCGCGCGTTGCGGATCAGCGTGCGGCCTTCCTGGATGTCGGCGTCGGGGTGCTGGCGCAGGAATTCGGTCAGTGCGTCGTCGCTGGCGAGCAACTGTTCGCGGGTGCGCTCGATCCAGTGCAGGCGGGCCGTCGCGGCCTTGTTCACGCCGCGCTGCGCGTCGAGCGCGGTGCGCAGCGCGGCCGTCTCGTCGTCGGCCAGCGAGCGCATCACGCGGCCGACGTACTGGAGCTGGCGGCGCTTGCCTTCGTGATCGGTGATCCGGCGCGCCTCGCGAACGGCGTCCGCGAGGGCTTCCGGCATCGGCATGCGCTTGAGCGCGTCCTTCGGCAGGTCGACGAGCGCCTGGCCGAGCTCCTGCAGCGCGTGCATCTCGCGCTTCAACTGGGATTTGCTGGGGCGATCGTAGCCGTTGTCGTCGTCTTCGACGGCATGCTCGATCGGCTGAATTCGGGTTTTGCGTGTCATGGGCGGCATTGTATCGCGGCGCGGACACCCCAAGCTTGTCTGTGTCCGTCCCCGGACCTTGCTATGATCGCGGGATACGCAACATTTTGAACATGCGGGCGCCCGCCCGCCACCGGATACCAAGACGATGGCAGCCAATCTCGACGTACAAGCGCGCTATTTCCCGCACACGCAGGACCAGCTCAAAGAAATCGCGTCGGACATCCTTCGCCATGCGAAGGCACTCGGCGCGACGGACGCCGCGACCGAAATCTCCGAGGGCGACGGCCTGTCGGTGTCGGTGCGCCGCGGCGAAGTCGAAACGATCGAGCACAACCGCGACAAGATGGTCGGCGTGACCGTGTTCATCGGCAAGAAGCGCGGCAACGCGAGCACGTCCGATTTTTCGCCGGCCGCGATCAAGGATACCGTCGCTGCCGCCTACAACATCGCACGTTTCACGGCCGAGGACGAAGCGGCCGGCCTGGCCGAGGCCGAGCTGCTCGAAACCGACCCGCGCGACCTCGATCTCTATCATCCGTGGGCGCTGACGGCCGACGAGGCCGTCGAGCTCGCCCGCCGCGCGGAAGATGCCGCATTCGCGGTCAGCGCGCAGATCCGCAATTCGGAAGGCGCAAGCGTGTCGGCGCAGCATTCGCAGTTCGTGCTCGCGACGTCGCGCGGCTTCCTGTCCGGCTATCCGTACTCGCGCCACTACATCGCATGCGCGCCGATCGCGGGCAGCGGCCGTCAAATGCAGCGCGACGACTGGTATTCGTCGAAGCGCAGCGCGGTCGATCTCGCGGCTCCCGAAGCGGTCGGCCGTTACGCGGCCGAGCGTGCGCTCGCGCGGATGGGCGCGCGCCGTCTCGACACCCGCAAGGTGCCCGTGCTGTTCGAGGCGCCGCTCGCGGCCGGCCTGCTCGGCGCATTCGTGCAGGCCGTGAGCGGCGGCGCGCTGTATCGCAAGACGTCGTTCCTCGTCGACAGCCTTGGCAAGCCGGTGTTTGCGCCGCATATCCAGGTCGTCGAGGATCCGCACGTGCCGCGCGCGATGGGCAGCGCGCCGTTCGACGAGGAAGGCGTGCGTACGCGCGCGCGCAGCGTCGTCAAGGACGGCGTCGTCGAAGGCTACTTCCTGTCGACCTATTCGGCACGCAAGCTCGGCACGCAGACCACCGGCAACGCGGGCGGCTCGCACAACCTCGCGCTGCGCAGCTCGAACACGCAGCCGGGCGACGATTTCGACGCGATGCTGAAGAAGCTCGGTACGGGCCTGCTGCTGACCGAGCTGATGGGGCAGGGCGTGAACTACGTGACGGGCGACTATTCGCGCGGCGCGGCAGGGTTCTGGGTTGAGAACGGCGTGATCCAGTACCCGGTCGAGGAAATCACCGTCGCGAGCACGCTGCAGGAGATGTTCCGCCATATCGTCGCGATCGGCGCGGATTCGATCGTGCGCGGCACGAAGGAAACGGGCTCGGTGCTGATCGAGCAGATGACGATCGCAGGGCAGTAAGCCGCGCGCGGCGCAGGCCGCCACGAAACGAAAAAGCCCGACCGGCGCGAGCCGGTCGGGCTTTGCTCATTGTGCGCGACGCGTCAGATGCGCTTGCGCTCGTAGACGACGAACGCATAACCGAACGTGTTCGGCGCGGCAGCCTGGTGTGCATCGCGCGAGACTTCCTGCCAGTGCGCGGCGTCGGGCGCAGGGAACGATGCATCGCCGTCGAAGTCGGCATCGATCTCGGTGACGATCAGTTTATCCGCGAGCACGAGGCCTTCCGCGTAGAGTTGTGCACCGCCGATCAGGAATGCTTCGGGCACGCCGTCACGTGCGGCGAGCGCCAGCGCGTCGGCGAGCGACGTGACCGTGTCGCAGCCATCGAAGCGGCGCGTTGCGTCGCGCGTGACGACGATGTTGCGGCGGCCCGGCAGCGGCCGGCCGATCGACTCGTGGGTCTTGCGGCCCATCACGATCGGCGCGCCCATCGTCGTGCGCTTGAAGAACGCGAGATCCTCGGGAAGTTTCCAGGGCAACTGGTTGTCGCGGCCAATGATGCCGTTGCGGGCACGCGCGACGATCAGGGTCAACGTCGTCATGAAGGTCGGAGAAGAGGAAAGCCGGAATGGCGCCGATTCTACCGGAACGGCGGTGCATGCCGGATTCCTCGCACGTGCATCGGCTTTCCGGTGTTGCGCGCCGCGATGCGCGATGCAGTGGCGGCGCGGCGACGGACTGAGTAAAAAGAGTGCCCGCCGGGGGACGGAGCACAAAAAAACGTTTCGTGTCGCGGGGGCGGTGAGGGTGGTCGCGATCGATGCTGTCGGCCGATTCGGATAACTACGGAATCCTCATCGAATGGATTGGTGCATGTTCACTGGTGCGTGGTGCCTTGGGTGTTTTTTTCCATCGCATGCTGCACGTCGCGTGGCTGCGGTACCGGGAGCGGTGTCGGCAACTGGGGCGGAGGCGGGATCTCGTCCCACAGCGTCACCGAAGCCTTGCCGGCCGGCAGCGGTTGCGGTGCCGACACGGTCACGATGCCGAACCCGTTGCCGGGCTGCATGCCTGGCGCGTTTTCCGCAAGCAGCATCGCGCGATCCAGCTTCACGTTTTCATCCGCGTGCGCCGGCGCGGGCGGGCCGGCGGCCGAGAGCGAAATCGCCATCGGCACGAAAGAAAGTAACAGATGTTTTCGCATGGTCGCTGTCTCCGATATATTCTTATTCAGCGAAATACATGCCATCGCGCCGGAACCCTTGCCACGACTGCGATTCACGCACACGCGTCGACACTTGCGGCGAAAAACGCCTGAAAATGTTTCAGGCCTGAAACGAGGGGGCTTGGGAATACTGCGGATTCAATCAATACGCGTCAAGGATGAAAATCGACGCGTGTGTCGATGAAAGCACACTTCGCTGCGCAAGTGTTATGTGCAGATGATTGACATACGTCGACCTCCCGAGCGATTCGACCGCATCGCTTGAGGCGCTGAAATCGATTTGTCGCATTCAGTGCCTATAACTAAGCTGTCTTGATCAAAAAACGGACGCGAGATAAGCGCCATCATGCGAGGCATTGTCGTTGCCGCGCATCGGCATGGCGAATCGAGCCACCTTGGGCTGACCCGATTCGATCCTTTCGCACGCGACCTGGCGTGCGCGGCAATCGTTAGATGGTTGATGAACGGGGTGGGCATATGGGAGCCGATCAGCGGCACGTGATCTATTACTCGCGCGAACCGAACGATGCGTTGCGCGGCCATTTCGACGAATGCGGTTGGCGCGTCGATCTCGCGGAGACCGTACGCGACGTACGACGCGTCGTGCAGCACGGTGTTGCAACGGCCGGCCTGCTCGATTTCTCGCCGGGCTTCAAGCCCTCGGACCTGCGCGAACTCGAATCCTGCCTGAGCATCCAGCACATCGGCTGGATCGCGGCGACGCGGCGCGGCCAGTTGCAGGACGCCACGCTGCGCCATCTCATTCGCGACTATTGCTTCGACTACGTGACGATGCCGTACGAGATGTCGCGGATCGTCGAGACCGTCGGTCATGCACATGGCATGGTCGCGCTGACCGAGCCCGTTGTGCCGCTCGCCGGTGCGGGTCGCAGCGAAGGCGAGATGGTCGGCACCTGCGATGCGATGCTCGGACTCTTCAGGACAATCCGTCGCGTCGCGTCGACCGATGCGCCGGTGTTCATCTCCGGCGAATCGGGCACGGGCAAGGAGCTGACGGCGGTCGCGATTCACGAGCGTTCGTCGCGTGCGCAGGCGCCGTTCATCGCGATCAATTGCGGTGCGATCCCGTCGACGCTGCTGCAGGCCGAGTTGTTCGGCTATGAGCGCGGCGCGTTCACCGGTGCGAACCAGCGCAAGATCGGCCGCGTCGAGGCCGCCAACAGCGGCACGCTGTTTCTCGACGAGATCGGCGACCTGCCGCTCGAAAGCCAGGCAAGCCTGTTGCGTTTCCTGCAGGAAGGCAAGATCGAGCGGCTCGGTGCGCACGTGTCGGTGCCGGTCGATGTGCGCGTGATCTGCGCGACGCACGTGGACATGGAAACGGCGTTGCGCGAAGGGCGGTTCCGCGAGGACCTGTTCCATCGCCTGTGCGTGCTGAAGATCGAGGAGCCGCCGCTGCGCGCGCGGGGCAAGGACATCGAGGTGCTCGCGCGCCACATGCTCGAGCGTTTCAAGGGCGACGCGCATCGGCGCCTGCGCGGCTTTTCCCCTGATGCGGTGGCCTCGCTGTACGGCTATTCGTGGCCGGGCAACGTGCGTGAGCTGATCAATCGCGTGCGCCGAGCGATCGTGATGTCGGAGGGCCGGATGATCACCGCGGCCGATCTCGAGCTGAACGACTACGCGACGCTTGCGCCCGTGTCGCTGCTGGAGGCGCGCGAGGCGGCCGAACGGCAGGCGATCGAGCAGGCGCTGCTGCGCCATCGCGGCCGTTTCGCGGACGCCGCGCGCGAACTCGGCGTGTCGCGCGTCACGCTCTACCGGCTGATGTGCGCGCACGGAATGCGCGATCGCGGCGACGCGCTGGCAGGGTTTCCGGCGTCGTTGCCGGAGCTTCCGCATCACGCTTGCTAAAATTGGCGGGTACGGCCGCCCTCGCGGCCGAAGGAACCCGCATGAAACAGTATCTCGACCTCGTTCGTACCATCCTCGATACCGGCACCTGGCAGGAGAACCGCACGGGGATCCGCACCATCAGCATGCCGGGCGCGATGCTGCGCTTCGACCTGCAGCAAGGCTTCCCGGCCGTCACGACCAAGAAGCTCGCGTTCAAGTCCGCGGTCGGCGAACTGGTCGGCTTCCTGCGTGCGTCGCGCAGCGCGGCCGATTTCCGCGCGCTCGGCTGCAAGGTGTGGGACGCGAACGCGAACGAGAACGCGCAGTGGCTCGCGAACCCGTATCGCCAGGGCGTCGACGATCTCGGCGACGTGTACGGCGTGCAATGGCGCCAGTGGCCGGGCTACAAGGTGCTCGATGCGGGCGCCGATGCGCAGATCGCCGACGCGACGCGCCGCGGCTTCCGGGTCGTCACGCGTTTCGACGAAGACGGCGCACCGAAGGTGCTGCTGTACAAGGCGATCGACCAGCTACGCCAGTGCCTGGACACGATCATGGAGAATCCGGCCGACCGTCGTATCCTGTTTCACGCGTGGAATCCGGCCGTGCTCGACCAGATCGCGCTGCCCGCATGCCATCTGCTGTACCAGTTCCTGCCGAATGCGACGAAGCGCGAGATCTCGCTGTGCCTGTACATCCGCAGCAACGACGTCGGGCTCGGCACGCCGTTCAACCTGACGGAAGGGGCCGCACTGCTGTCGCTCGTCGGCCGGCTGACGGGCTATACGCCGCGCTGGTTCACGTATTTCATCGGCGACGCGCACATCTACGAGAATCAGCTCGACATGCTTCAGCAGCAGCTCACACGCGAGCCGTACGAAAGCCCGCGGCTCGAGATCGCCGAGCGCGTGCCCGAATACGCGAAGACGGGTGTCTATGCGCCCGAGTGGCTCGAGCAGATCGAGCCGTCCGATTTCTCGCTCGTCGGCTATCGCCACCACGAGCCGCTGACCGCGCCGATGGCGGTCTGATCGCGCAGCCCCCCTCAGAATGAAGGCCTGACCGGCATCAGCCGGTCGGGCCTTTTTGCTGCACGTTTGCGGCACTTACTGGCGGTGCCGCTCTTCGTGACCGCCTTGCGGCGGCGGGTTGCTCGGGCGCGGCGCCTCGACGTGCGGCGCCGGTTGCGGCCGCGGTTCCATCCGGGGCGCGGGCATCGACGGGCGCGGCTCCGCGTGCGGCGCGGGCATCGACGGCCGTGGCTCCATGCGCGGCGCCTGCGGCTGTGGGCGCGGCATTTCATGTGCGGCGGGGGCCGGCGGACGGTACTCGTTCACGCGCGGCGGTGCGACTTCGCGGTGTGGCGCCGGTTGCGCGAATTCGGGGCGCGGTTGCGGCGCGGGGGCGGCCCGTTCCGGTTGCGGCTGCGGCTGCCCATGCTGGGCCGGCGTCGGGAATTCGGGGCGCGGACGTGGCTGCGGGATTTGCGCCGTACTGTCGAACCTCGGTTGCGGCAGCGCGCGCGGCGCTTCGTTCCGGCCGCCGGGCTGCGCGCCCTGCGGAGCCGGCGCGCCGTCCGGATGCGGCGCCGGCACCGCGCTGCGCACGGGCGGCAGCGCATTCTGTCCTGCCGCGTGCAGCGCGGCCGGCGGGGTGGGGCGTTGACGCTCCATCGGCGTGTGCGGCTGCATCCACGCAGGTGACGGCGCCTCGGCTGCGTGCGCGTTGCCGTTGCCCGACGGGAAATTGCCGGCCACCGGCGGATGCGGGACGCCGTTTCCGGGCACGAACGCCTGGCGCGGCGCCGGGTTGCCCGGTGCCTGCGGCATGCCGCCGTTGGCGAAGCGCGGCGCATTGGGGTTCTCGCCGTTCGCCGGCCGCGCGATAGTCGGCGCGCCCGGCACCGGTGCGCCCGGACGTCCGGCCTGCGCGGCTGGCGGCTGGCCTTCGCGCAGCGCGCGTGACGGCTGCACGACGGGGCCGTGCGGATTCACGAGCTGCACGTTGTGCATCGCCCATGCGCCGCCGTTCGGGTTGCCCGGAACGCGAACCGGGCGAGCCGTGTAGTCGGCCGGCACGTTCGTCTTCACGACGGGGGCGCCGGCGCCCGGTACGCGTCCGCCTTGCTGCGCAAGGTGGGCGGCGGCCTGGTCGCGATACGCGGCCGGCACGGCAGGATTGCGCGTCGCGACGTACGGGTGCTGCGCGATCGCCACCGGCGGACGGTAGCCGGCATTGCGCAGCCCGCCGGTAAAGCTCTGGCGCACGGGCGCGATACCGGGCGTACCCGGTGTCACGTGCGCATTGCGCCATTGCTGCGGATCGACATGCTGCGAGAAGTGCGCAACAGGCTGACCGTGCACGAACGCGGAGGCCGGCACGGCCGTGATCGCGTGCGGCGCGTGGAAGTTCACGTACGTCTTGTTGATGTTGGTGATATTGGTGATGTTCGTCACGTTCACCGTCTTGTTCACGTTCAAGTTGTTCACCACGATGTTGCGGTTCACGCGATCGTAGTAGTGCGGGCTCCAGCCGCCCCAGCCGGGGTGCCACGGCTCACCCGGGCCGAGCGCGAACCATGCGCAGCCGGCCGCGGCGACGCCGCCGACGGTGAGCGCGACGCTCCAGTCGGGACCGCCGCCGCCGCCGCCGCCACCGACGAACGCGACCAGCGCCGGCGCATAGACGGGCGGCTGGCTGACGACCATCGGGCCGGGCACCCATGCCCAGCTATCGTCCACGTACGCCCAGCGGCCGTAGTGATACGGCGCGAAGCCCCACGGTGCATCGTCGACCCACGTCCAGCCCCATGGTGCCTGCCAGATCCAGTGGCCGTCGTGATACGGCGCCCAGTCGGCCGGCGTGTCGTTCGGCACCCATACCGAGCCGTAATTCGGGGTTTCGCGCCACGTGCCGTTCGCGTCGAGATCCTGGTAGCCGGGAACATCGCGGGACACATAGCGGGCCGACACCGAGCGCTCCTCGGCCGCGTCGCGGCTGGCGGCCCACTGGTCGAGCGCATCGGGGCCCGGCGCGGGCGATTGCTGCGCAACCTGCAGGTCGGTGCCCGTGAACACGACCTGCTGTCCGGGCGACAGCGGATATTGTCCGTTGCTGCCATACACGGTCGCGCTGCCGCTGCGCACCGTGACCGTCGTGCTTGCGCCGTCCGGCGCGACATCGACGCGATAGTCGCCGGGGCCCGTGATGCCGAGCGCGAGGTTCGGCGTGTCGATTTCGTACGATCCGCCGGCCGGCAGCTGGCGCACGTGCGTCGATACGGTGCCGAGGCCGACCTTCAGTTGCGTCGTCGTGTCGTCGAGGTTCAGCACCGACAGGCTCGTCGAATTGCCGAGCCGCACCGCGGTCGAGCCGATGTGCAGTTCCGAGCGCGCGCCGGCATCGTTCCAGAGCTGGTCGCCGGTCGTCAGCGGCCGGTTCACGGCGGCGTACGACCACGTATCGGTGCCGGCCGGTTCGGTCGTCACGGCGCCCGACAGGTAATTGAGCCGCGCGACGCGCCCCGGCGGATCGCCGCCCGGTTGCCGGGCCGCGGCCGTATACGGCGGGGCATCGGCCGATTGTGCGAATGCGGGGGGCAGCGTCGCAAGCGCGACGAACGCGAGCAGCGTATAGCGGGCGGATCGCTTGAGCGTGAACAGGGGGGCCATGGTGAGCGTCTTCGTCGTTATCGCGGCGCGTCGATTCGTGCCGTTGAGTTCACGATATCCGCTCGGTCTGTTTCAGTGCTCGGTGTTTTGTAAGCCGGATGGCACGCGATGTAACAAAACCTGTCCATCGCGCGCCGTTGTCGTGCAGCTGCAATGCAGGCGTCAAGCGGACGTAAGCCACCCATCGAAAACCTGATGCCCGGGCACGGTGACGCGCAGCACGCGCGGTCGCGCGGAGCGCTCGATCCAGCCGTGCGCACAGAAGCTGTCGAGCAGTGCGGCGCCGAGCGCGCCGCCGAGATGCGAGCGCCGCTCGCTCCAGTCGAGACAGCCGCACGCGAAGCGGCGCCGGCGCGCGCGCTGCTGGGCGACGTCGATGCCCCATCGCGCGAGCGCCCGGGTGCCGAGTTCGGTGGTCTCGATCTCATCGCCGTTGGCGAGCAGCCAGCCGCGCGCGGTGAGCCCGTCGAAGATGCGCACTGCGAGTTCGCCGGCCATGTGGTCGTAGCAGGTGCGTGCGTAGCGCAGTTCGGCCGGCACCGTGCGCGACGGCGGCGGAACCGGGCGGTGCGGCGCGGCCGCGCGGGCAACGTTCGCGAGCGCCTCGAGCGATGCCGCGATGTCGGACGATGCGATCCGGTAATAGCGGTGCCGGCCGCGCACGTCGAGCGCGAGCAGGCCGCCTTCGGTCAGCCGCGCGAGATGCGCGCTTGCCGCGGACGGCGACAGCCCCGCGATCATCGTCAGTTCGCCGGCCGGTCGCGCGCTGCCGTCCATCAGCACCCACAGCATCGCGGCGCGCCCCGGGTCGGCGATCAGCGCGCCGATGCGGCTCAGGCCCGGAAAGTGGTGGTCGTCTTGATCGGTCATCGTCGTGTCTCGTCAGGCGGGATGACTTGCAGTGTAGTGGGTGCGGGCATTCGATGTTTCGGATCCGGCTGAAATGTCGAATGCAGCGATGCCGGCGCGGGCACCGACCCTGCGGAAGACCGGACTGCGGCCCCCGTGCGGGGCACGCGTAGAATGGCCGGACGCGGCGGCAGCGGGCCGCCGCACGTGACACGATGCAACGATGAAGACGATTTTCTGCCTGTTGGCGGCCGTGCTCGTCTGCGCGGCCTGTGCGCAGGGCGGCGCGGGCGCTGCCGGCGAGCGGGGCGGCAGCCTCGAGATGTACGGGACGATCGACCAGGGCATCACGATACGTCGCTGACGGGCGCCGATCCGCGTACGTTTCAGGCGCGTCGGCGCCGCCGCGCGACATGGGGCGCCCCGCGGCGCGTTGCCGCAGTGCAACGTATAATGGCCCGATTACAGCGCCCCTGCCGCCCGGAGCCAACAAGATGCCCCAACCGTCCCCCGTACCGGCCGCCCTCGACCGCACCGAAACCGTATTCCGCTTCCTCGCCGAGCCGTCGTCCGTGAACTTCGGCGGCAAGGTGCATGGCGGTGCGCTGATGAAGTGGATCGACGAGGTCGCGTATGCGTGCGCGGCTGTCTGGTCGAGCCGCTATTGCGTGACGGTCAGCGTCGGCAACATCCGTTTCCAGCGTCCGATCCTGGTCGGCAATCTCGTCGAGCTGAAGGCGCGCGTCGTCGCGACGGGGCGCACCAGCATGCACATCCATGTATCCGTGCACGCCGGCGATCCGAAGGGCGGCGTGTTGCGCCAGACCACCGATTGCCTGGTCGTGTTCGTCGCGGTCGACGAGAACGGCAACCCGGTGCCGGTGCCGCCGTTCGTGCCCGAGACCGACGAGCAGAAGGTGCTCGCGAAATATGCGGCCGACGTGCGGGCCGCGCTCGACAAGATCGTCGAGATGAAGCCGGAAGAGGTCGCGAAGGGCACGGTCTGACCGGCGCGGGCGCCGCGCCGTTTGCGCCGCGCCCGTCGTTCCGCCGTTACCGCGACCCGATCATCTGCTCGGGACGCACCCACGCATCGAATTCCGCCTCGGTCAGATAGCCGAGTGCGAGCGCGGCGGCCTTCAGCGTCGTGCCTTCCTTGTGCGCCTTCTTCGCGATCTGCGCGGACTTGTCGTAGCCGATATGCGGATTGAGCGCCGTCACGAGCATCAGCGATTCGTTCAGCAGCAGGTCGATGCGCGCGCGATTCGGCTCGATGCCCACCGCGCAGTGGTCGTTGAAGCTCCGCGCGCCGTCGGCGAGCAGCCGCACCGATTGCAGCACGTTGTGCGCGATCATCGGCCGGAACACGTTCAGCTCGAAATTGCCGCTCGCGCCGCCGACGTTGACCGCGACGTCGTTGCCGAACACCTGGCAGCACAGCATCGTCACGGCCTCCGACTGCGTCGGGTTCACCTTGCCCGGCATGATCGAGCTGCCCGGCTCGTTCTCCGGAATCGACAGCTCGCCGAGCCCGCAGCGCGGCCCGCTCGCGAGCCAGCGGACGTCGTTCGCGATCTTCATCAGGCCGGCCGCGACGGTCTTCAGCGCGCCGTGCGCGAACACCAGCGCGTCGGCCGCCGCCATCACCTCGAACTTGCTCGGCGCCGTCACGAACGGCAGCTTCGCCAGCCGGCCGATTTCGTCGGCGACGCGCACCGCGAACTCCGGATGCGCGTTCAGCCCGGTGCCGACCGCGGTGCCGCCGAGCGCGAGTTCGTACAGGTGCGGCAGCGCCGATTCGACGTGACGGATGCCCTGGTCGAGCTGCGCGACATAGCCGGAAAACTCCTGGCCGAGCGTGAGCGGTGTCGCGTCCTGCAGGTGCGTGCGGCCGATCTTCACGATGTCGGCAAACGCCTTCGATTTTGCGTCGAGCGTCGTGCGCAGCGTGCGCAGCGCCGGCAGCAGGTGATTGACGATCGCGTACGCGGCCGCGACGTGCATCGCGGTCGGGAACACGTCGTTCGACGACTGGCCGCGGTTCACGTCGTCGTTCGGATGAACCTTGCGCGCTTCGCCGCGCTCGCCGCCCATCAGCTCGCTCGCGCGATTCGCGATCACCTCGTTGAGGTTCATGTTGGTCTGCGTGCCGGAGCCCGTCTGCCAGACCGCGAGCGGGAATTCGCGCGGATGCTTGCCGGCGATGATCTCGTCGGCCGCGTCGATGATCGCGCGCGCCTTGTCGTCGGCCAGCACGCCGAGCGACTGGTTCACGGCCGCCGCGGCACGCTTGACGATCGCCAGCGCGTGGATCAGCTCGGGCGACTGCTTCTCGGTCGAGATCCGGAAATTCTGCAGCGAGCGCTCGGTCTGCGCGCCCCAGAGCCGGTCGGCCGGCACGGCGATCTCGCCGAACGTGTCGCGTTCCATCCGAACTGCTTCGTTCATGATGCACTCCTCTTGGAAAGGGGAAAGGCCGCGCAATGCGCGGCGTCGGGCGTATCGTGAGGCAGTCGCGCCGCTCGCGCGGCGTCTTCGGGACTTCGGGCCTTCAGCCGACAAGCATAGCGTCGGCCGCGATTTCGTGTCGTGTCGCGCTCAATGCCGCGCCGCGATGAGCGACGCGGTCTTCAGATGAAAGCGCCATGCCATCAGCGCCGCGACGCTCGCGAGGCCGGCCGCGAGCCCCCACCACAGGCCGCGCGCGCCGAGGCCCGCATGGAACGCGAACCAGTAGCCGGTCGGGAAGCCGATGCCCCAGTAGCCGAAGGTCGCGGCGAGCATCGGGATGCGCGTGTCCTTCAGGCCGCGCAGCGCGCCCGACGCGACGGTCTGCATTCCGTCGACGATCTGGAACACGGCGGCGATGCCGAGCAGCGACGCCGCGAGCGACACCGTGGCCGCATTGGCCGGGTCGTCGAGATGAAGATACAGGCCGACGATCGTGTGCGGCGCGACGATCATCACGATGCCCGACAGCGACATGAACGCGACGCCGAGCGCGAGCGCGACGAAGCCCGCATGCCGCGCGGCGACGGGCGAGCCCGCGCCGACCCAGTAGCCGACCCGGACGTTGGCGGCCTGGCCGATCGCGAGCGGCACCATGAACGACACCGACGCGACGTTCAGCGCGATCTGGTGCGCGGCCAGCGACGTCGCGCCGAGCACGCCGACCGTGAGGCCGGTGCCGAGGAACAGCGTCGATTCGACCCCGTACGTGATCGCGACGGGCCAGCCGATGCCGATCAGCTCGCCCATCACGGGCAGCTTCGGGCGTGCTGCGGTCACGAAATGGCGGAAGCGCTGCCGGCCGTGCAGCAGCCAGATCAGCGCGAGCGCGGAGAGCCAGATCGTGATCGTCGTCGCGACCGCGGAGCCGAGAAAGCCGAGGCGCGGCAGTCCGAATGCGCCGTGAATCAGCCCGTAGTTCAGCACGCCGTTGACGCCGACGCCGCCGATCGACACCCACAGCAGCCGCCGCGCGGCGCCGATCGCCGGCAGGAACGCGCGCATCAGCCCGACGCCGATCAGGCTGCCGAGCGCCGCGAAGCGCAGGATGCCCGTGTATTCGCCGACGTGATGCGCGAGCAGCGGTGGCTCGTGGAACATCAGCAGGATCGGTTCGGCCAGCGACAGCGCGACGATCGCCGGAATCGCGAGCAGCACGGACAGCGCGAACCCGGTCCAGTAGATGTGCGGCACGCGGTCCTCGGCCTGGGCGCCGCGCGCATGCGCGACGCTCACGCTGACCGACGACAGCACGCCTTGCAGAATGGTGACGATGACGAAGAAGAAGTTCGCGCCGAGACCGCCGGCCGCGAGCGAATCGGGGCCGAGCGAACCGAGCAGCACCGTGTCGGTGACGCTCATCGCCATCTGTGAAAGTTGCGCGATCGCGAGTGGTGCGGCGAGGCGCGCGGTATCGGCGGCGTGACTGGACAGGGACGGCGGCGCGGCGGCCGTCCGCGTGAGACCGGAATGCGACATGGAATGGGCGCTCGCGCGGGTGCGGGCCCGCGCTGTCTGTATTTATTTTGAGAGACGGCTAGCTTACGGCTTTATTCGTACGGTGTCGAACGCGCGCGCCGATGGCCATGTCGCGGACAGGGGGAACAGGCGCTAGGCTTCGCGCACCGCGATGCGCGTGTCGCCGAGCAGCACGACCTGGCCCGCGCGGATCTTGCAGGTCTTGCGAAGCTCGACCGCGCCGTCGACTTTCACCGCGCCGGACGCGACGATCAGCTTCGCGGTGCCGCCGCTGTCCGCGAGGCCGGTGATCTTCAGAAGGTTGTGCAGCTCGACGTATTCGCCGGTCAGCGTGAAATCCAGGTTGGGCATGACGAAGAAGGTGCGCAATGCGCGGAAGGAATCGCCTCGCATCATACGGCACCGCGGGCCGGCGTGCGAGCGCGGGTGGTCGCGGCACGCAGTTGTTAAGGACTGTGAGCGATTCGTCAGCAAATGAAACGGTGGGTAACAGTCTGAGAGATTCGAGAACCTGCCGTGCGGGCCGCGGGTCTTTTGTCGTACCTGCTGCGTGTTGCGGCGGGGGACGCGACGGACCGCATCGCTGCGGTTCGCGCCCACAACTTCTTGAGGAGGATTGTCATGTCCAAGATTCGTACGATGCTGATCGGTGCCGCGCTGACGGCGTTCGCCACTTCGGCCGCGTTTGCCCAGACGGGCACGGCGGCGCAGGGCGCGGCAGGTGCCGGCGTGCAGGCGCAGACCCCGGCGGCGGGTGTCGGCGCGGGCGTGCAGGGCAGCGCCGGCGCGAACGCGTCGGGCAATGCGGTCGGCGGCGCGACCGATGCGGTCGGCGCAGCAGCCGACGGCGCGAAGGATACGGCGTCGTCGGCCGTCCACTCGGCCAAGAAGCACACGAAGCACGCCGCGAAGTCGGCCAAGAGCCATGTCGGCTCGGCCAAGGCGAAGGCTGGCGAAGCGACCGAAGGCGGTGCATCGGTCGGCGCGGAGGGCGGTGCAGCGGCCCAGGGCGCCACGCAATAAGCGGTGCCTGGCGCCGCGCGACGCTCGCCCTGGACGGCGCGTCGCGACGGCGGCCGTCCGGCGGCCCGGTTCGCTTCGCGCGAACCGGGCCGTTTTCATGTGTTCATGCTTTCGGCAGCGCGGGCGCGCGGTTACGGCCGACGCTGTCCTTGGCCTTGTCCCTGCACGGGGCGCGCGGCAGCCGGCGTGAATACGCTGCGCAGCCACGCGGCGAGCCGCGCGAAGACGTCGTACGGCTCTTCGACGAAGATCTCCGGTTTCAGCAGCCGCAGGTATTCCATGATCTGCTGCGCTTCCTGTTTCTGGAACGAGCCATGTGCGAGCCCGAGCCGCAGCAACCCGCGCAGTTCGCCGAGCTTGTCGCGCGCGGTGCTGCCGACGCTCATCTCGCATGCGAGCTTGGCTTCGTAAACCCGTTGCCGCAGCGATTCCGCGAGCCGCCATGCGGGCGTCTGCATCAGTTCCTCGAGCGCCTGGATGTCCTGAGCCGCGCCCTTGATCTGCGACGCGAGCGGGTCGATTTGCGCCGGGTCGCCCTGCGCCTCGGCGACGATCGCCTTCGCCCAGTCGCGGCACGCCTTCGCGAGCTCGTCGGGCGTCCATTCGGAGCGTGACGCGAAGCCGAAGCCGAATTCGGCGGCCTGCCGCATCAGGATCGCGACGACGTCCGGAAATTCCTTGTCGAGCGTGCGCTTGGCCCACGCGTACTGGCCGCCCTGCAGCATCCGCTGCACCGCGTGCTCGGTCAGCGGAACCATGTTGTCGAGCAGCTTCGCGCGCAGGAAATCCTCGAACGACGGCGTCGCGAACTGCGGGTCGAGTTTCAGCGACACGCGGACGAACGCGTCGTAGTCCTTGCGCAGGGACTCGAGCGTGTCGTCCTTGAGGGAAAGGGTGATCTGGCCCATGAATCGTCTCGATGGCGGCCCGCGCAGGCCGGCGGTCGGCACGGCGCACCGGTGCGGGCGCAGCGTCGACTGACCGGTGCGCGCCGAGGCCGGTGGCGGGTTTTCACTTCCTATATCGGCGCGCCGCGCGGAAACTTGAGCGCGCGTGGTGGAGTGTCCGCTCAGGCGGGCAGCCAGTGCGGCAGCACGATCCCTTGCCAGAAAAAGAACACCGCGAGGCCCGCCGCGATCGTCACGAGCGGGCGACGGGTCGCCGCCGACACGAGCACGGCGGCGAGCGCGCCGACGAGCTGCGGATTGCGCCAGGTCAGTTCGGCCGTGCCGCCATGGGGCGAGACGGTCATCGGCACGATGATCGCGGTCAGCACGGTGACGGGCACGAAGCCGAGCGCGGTCCGCACGAGCGGCGGAAAGGTCAGCCGCTCGCCGAACAGGAACAGCGTCGTGCGGATTGCGTAGGTGATGACGGCCATCCCGAGGATCAGCAGCGCGTAGCTCACGATGCGGCCTCCGTGCGTGATCGTGCGCGCGAGCGCTCGTGCCGCAGTGTCAGCGCGACGCCGATCGCGACGCCGGCGGCAACCGCGCCGAGCAGCCCGAGCTTGTACGGCCAGCCCTGCCAGAAGTACGCGAGCGTGCCGGCCGTCGCGGCCGCCGCGAAATAGCGCAGCGTGCCGAGCTGCGGGACGACGATCGCGATGAAGGTCGCCGCCATCGCGAAATCGAGGCCGAGCGACTGCAGGCCCGGGAATGCCGCGCCGAAGCCGATGCCCGCGAGCGTCCAGACCTGCCAGTTCAGGTACATCGCGAGCCCGGAGCCGAAAAAGTAGTGGGGGCCGATCGTGCCGGGCGGGAAGTGTCGGTAGTGCCCATAGGCGACCGCGAACACTTCGTCGGTCATCAGCGCGCCGAGCGTGGCGCGCCAGCGCAGCGGCAGGTGCGCGACATAGGGCGCGAGCGTCGCGCTGTACAGCAGGTGGCGCAGGTTCACGATCAGCGTCGTCGCGAGTACGACGACGAAGCTCGCGCTGCCCGCGATCAGGCCGAGCGCGATGAACTGCGCGGAGCCTGCGAACACGGCGAGCGACATCAGCACGCCGTGCCACGCGGCGAGCGGGCCGCCGCCGACGAGCGTGCCGAAAATCACGCCGAACGGCGCCGCGCCGATCATCATCGGGATCGTGTCGCGCGCGCCGTCGAGCCATTCGTTGAGCGGGCGGCGTGGGGGTGATGCGGGTGTCGGGTTCAAAGCGCGCTCCTCCATGCGTTGGAGGATAGCGGGCCGGTGGTTTGCCGGCTTGTATGTTCTTGCGGTCGCGGGCGGGTTGGCTGCCCGGGCGTTTGCCGGCGCGGCGGCAAACGAGCGGCCGGATGCGGGAAGCCGCGTGTCAGCTCGCCTGCCAGCGCCCGGGCGGCACGCCGAACATCCGTTTGAAATGCCGCGTGAAGTGGCTCTGGTCGACGAAGCCGCTGGCCGCCGCGACGTCGGCGACGGGCACGCCTGCCCGCAGCGGTGCCAGCGCGCGCTGCAATCGCAGCTGGTTGCGCCAGGCATGCGGCGGCATGCCGGTCGTACGCGTGAACAGGCGCGCCGCGTGGAACGGCGACAGGCCGGCCGCCTGCGCGACTTCGTCCAGCGTCACCGTGCACGTGAGATCGGCGGCGAGCCGCTCGCGCATCGCGTCGACGCGCGGTTCGTCCGGTGCGAGCGGCGCCGGTCGCGGCTGCGCGTCGGCGTGGCGCACGATCAGCGTCGACAGCGCGTCGAGCATCGCCGTTTCGGCGGCGAGCGGATCATAGATGCGCGGTGCGCCGGAGGCCGGATCGCCGGCCGCCGGATCGTCGGCCGGCGGCCCGTGCGCATGGGACGACAGCGCGCGCTCGCTGCCGGCTTCCATCATCCGGTGCGCCAGCGCGAGCCGGGCCGCGAGGTCGGTGTCGCGAATCACGTCGGGGGCAAACCACGGTGCGTCCTGCGGGCGGCCGGCGATCGCGCTCGTGAGTTCGCGGATGAATTCGATCGGCATGTAGCTGACGCGATAGCACCAGCCTTCGTCCGCCGCGCGCGAGCCCGTATGCACCTCGCCGGGATTGATCACGGGCACGGTACCCGTTTCGGCGACATGGCCGCTGCCGCGATAGGTGAAGCGTTCCGCACCTTCGAGAATCACGGGGATCGTGTACGCGTCGTGCCAGTGGGGCGCGAACGTGTGGTCGCGATAGGTGGCCGTGACCAGATCCGTGTCCGGCAGCAGCGGCGTGCGCCAGTAGCGTGCGGAGTCTGGAAGGCGGGTGGCGGACATGATCGGGCGCGGGAGCGGTCGAACCGACAGTGTATCGCTCGCGCGCCCGCCAGGTGCGGGCCTTACTTGACCGGAATCGTCGTGCCGGCCGGCATCGGCACCGCGGTGACGGCGTTCTTCGGGCTGCCGCTGACGATGCGGTCACTGTAGGTCAGGTAGACGATCGTGTTGCGCTTCCTGTCGACCACGCGCACGACGTGCAGCGTCTTGAAAATGAACGACATGCGTTCGCTGAACACGTCGGTCTGCTGCTTGAGCGGTTCCTTGAAGCTGATCGGGCCGACCTGCCGGCACGCGATCGATGCCTCGCTCGGATCCTCGGCGACGCCGAGCGTGCCCTTGATGCCGCCCGTGCGGGCGCGCGACACGTAGCAGGTCACGCCGTTCACGACCGGATCGTCGTACGCCTCGACGACGACGCGGTCGGAGCCCGTTACGCGGAAATGGGTGTTGACGCTGCCGACTTCCTCCGCGTGCGCGAGCGGCGCGGCGGCGAATGCGGAGAGCAGGAGGGCGAAGGGTGCGGCGCGCAGGAGGCGGTGCTTCATCGACGGAACCGGATGCGAATGCGGGACAGAGACTCTAGCATGCGCGGGACCGGGCCACGAAAACGCGAAAGGGCGGCCGGAAAAACAAAAGGCCCGTCGAATGACGGGCCTTTCGCTGTCTGGCTCCCCGACCTGGGCTCGAACCAGGGACCTACGGATTAACAGTCCGGCGCTCTACCGACTGAGCTATCGGGGAATAAATCGGTACATCTGCGTTTGCGTCACCAACAAAAAACCCGTTCACCTTCAACGGGCCTTTGCGTTTTTGGCTCCCCGACCTGGGCTCGAACCAGGGACCTACGGATTAACAGTCCGGCGCTCTACCGACTGAGCTATCGGGGAACAAACAGCAGAGAAACGAGATTGTATGGAGTGTCGGCTAACCTGTCAATACTTTTGGGCCGCAGCGCACAAAAAATTTCTGCGGCCGCCGTGCGATCAGCGCTCGAGCAGGTGCAGCTTGTCCTGCACGTCCTTCCACTCGTCCGCGTCGGCCGGTGCCGGCTTGGTCTTCGTGATCGACGGCCAGCCCTTTGCCAGCTCGGCATTCAGCTCGGTGAACTGCTGCTGGTCGCCCGGAACGTCTTCTTCGGCATAGATCGCATTGGTCGGGCACTCGGCAACGCACACGGCGCAGTCGATGCACTCGTCCGGATCGATGGCGAGAAAGTTGGGACCTTCACGGAAGCAATCCACCGGGCACACATCCACGCAGTCCGTGTATTTGCACTTGATGCAGCCTTCGGTCACAACGTGAGTCATTAAAACGCTCCTGCTTGGCGGTATATATGGGGTGGCGTTGGCGCCAAAAGCGGCATTGTAACTGAAGCGCAAAACCCGCATGGCGTGGTCGGCTTTCCGGCTTATATCGTTTCGTGATTAGTTTATGGGGCCCGCCGAGGGGCGCGCAAAGAGGAACCCGGATACGGGCGTCGGCGCGACGGAGCGGGGCGGCAGGCGGTTTCGCGATGGTCGGGCCCGCATTCGGGTAACATGGCCGACAGACCGGGCGGCGCGCTGTGCGCCGGGGCCCTGTCACGATATTGGCGGTGCCGCAAATCATGATCATCACTTCGCTGCTCGACACGGATCTCTACAAGTTCACGATGATGCAGGTCGTCCTGCATCACTTCCCGGCGGCAAACGTCGAATACCGTTTCAAGTGCCGCACGCAAGGCGTCGATCTCGTGCCGTACATCGACGAGATCCGCGACGAGGTGCGCGGCCTGTGCTCGCTGCGTTTTTCCGACGTCGAACTCGACTACCTGCGGCGGATGCGATTCATCAAGAGCGATTTCGTCGACTTCCTCGCGCTGTTCCACCTGAACGAGAAGTACATCTCGATCACGCCTTCGCCGAAGGGCAACGGCGAGATCGACATCGAGATCAAGGGGCCGTGGCTGCATACGATCCTGTTCGAGATCCCGGTGCTCGCGATCGTCAACGAAGTCTATTTCCGCAACACGCAGCGCGAGCCCGACTATCGCGAAGGCCGCGAGCGGCTGCGCGAGAAGATCAAGCTGCTCGGCGCGAAGCCCGAGTTCGCCGACTGCAAGATCGCCGACTACGGCACGCGCCGGCGCTTCTCGAAGGTCTGGCACGAGGAAGTCGCGCTCACGCTGCGCGACGGCCTCGGCCCGCAGTTCGCGGGCACGAGCAACGTGCTGTACGCGATGAAGCACGACATTACGCCGCTCGGCACGATGGCTCACGAGTACCTGCAGGCGTGCCAGGCGCTCGGCCCGCGGCTGCGCGACTCGCAGATCTACGGCTTCGAGATGTGGGCGAAGGAATATCGAGGCGACCTCGGGATCGCGCTGTCGGACGTGTACGGGATGGATGCGTTCCTGAACGACTTCGACATGTATTTCTGCAAGCTGTTCGACGGCGCGCGCCACGATTCGGGCGATCCGTTCGACTGGGGCGAGCGGATGCTGCGCCATTACGAGGCGAACCGGTGCGACCCGCGCACGAAGGTGCTCGTGTTCTCGGACGCGCTCGACATCCCGAAGGTCATGCAGTTGTACGAACGGTTCCGCGGCCGCTGCAAGCTCGCGTTCGGCGTCGGCACGAACCTCACCAACGACCTCGGCTACGTGCCGCTGCAGATCGTGATCAAGATGGTGCGCTGCAATGGCCAGCCGGTCGCGAAGCTGTCGGATTCGCCGGGCAAGAGCATGTGCGACGACAAGGCCTATCTCGCGTACCTGCGCCAGGTGTTCGGCATCGCGCAGCCGGTCGAGGAAGACGCGTCGAAGTGAGCGTCGGCCGTTCGGTCGAAGGTGCGTGGCGGCAGGGGCGGCCGGTATAATCCGACGTATTGCACGCCAACGTCACGAGGACCGTTCATGGACACTTCTGCTGCCCGTCGCCAGATCCTCGCGCGCATTCGCGCGGCGCAGGGGCGCGCGGCCGAGCCCGATGCAGCGGAGCGCGACGGCGTCGCCGATTATCTCGCCCGCCATCCGCAGGGCCCGCGCCCGCCGATGCCGGCCGATCTCGTCGCCGCATTCGTCGACGAAGCGGCACGCCTGTCGACGACGGTCGACGAAGTCGCGACGCTCGCCGACGCACCGGCCGCCGCTGCCCGCTATCTTTCCGCTCACGGCCTGCCGACGCAGGCCGTCGCATGGCGCACGCTGGCCGATCTCGACTGGGCCGGCGCAGGCCTGTCGGTCGAGTGCCGCAAGCCGCGCGACGGCGATCTCGTCGGCCTTACGGGCTGCTTTTGCGCGACCGCCGAAACGGGTTCGCTGGTGCTGCTGTCCGGTCCCGATACCTATGCATCGGCCGGCCTGCTGCCGGAGACGCACATCGCGATCGTGCCCGCGTCGCGGATCGTCGCCGGCCATGAAGACGCGTTCGCGCTGATCCGTGCGGAGCGCGGCGAGTTGCCGCGCGCGGTCAATTTCGTATCGGGCCCGTCGCGCACGGGCGACATCGAGCAGACCATCGTACTGGGCGCGCACGGCCCGTATCGCGTGCATGCGATCGTCGTCCGGGGCGCATGACGCGCCCGCCGCATCCACAATCACTCGAACAAGGAAGTTCTGCATGAAACGACATGCCGCCTGGGCGGGCATGGCGTCGGGAGTCGCGCTTGGCGCCGTTCCCGCGCTTGCATCGGCCGCAACGCTCGACGGTGCCACGCTGTCCGCACCCTGGGGCATCCCGTTTGCCGGGATCCTGCTGTCCATCGCACTGTTCCCGCTCGTTGCCCCGGTGTTCTGGCATCACCACTTCGGCAAGATTGCGGCCGGGTGGGCGGTCGTATTCCTGATCCCGTTCGCGTTCGCGTTCGGCGCGGGCACCGCGTTCGGCACGCTCGTGCATGCGCTGCTCGAGGAATACATTCCGTTCATCGTGCTGCTCACCGCACTCTATACGGTGGCAGGCGGCATCTGCGTGAACGGCAACCTGCACGGATCGCCGAAGCTGAACACCGCGATCCTCGCGCTCGGCACGCTGCTCGCGAGCGTGATGGGCACGACCGGCGCCGCGATGCTGCTGATCCGGCCGCTGCTGCGCGCGAATGACAACCGCAAGCATGTCGTGCACGTCGTGATTTTCTTCATCTTCCTCGTCGCGAACGCGGGCGGCTCGCTGTCGCCGCTCGGCGATCCGCCGCTGTTCCTCGGTTTCCTGAACGGCGTGAGCTTCTTCTGGACGACGACCCATCTCGCGCTGCCGATGCTGTTCATCTGCGTCGTGCTGCTGGCGCTGTTCTTCGTGCTCGACACGTATTTCTACCGGAAGGGCGGCGAGGAGCGGCCGGCCGCGCTCGACCCGACGCCCGACGGCGCGGCGCTGTCGATCGACGGCAAGATCAACTTCGTGCTGCTCGCGGCCGTGGTCGCGCTCGTGCTGATGAGCGGCATCTGGAAGCCGGACATCGCGTTCGACGTGTGGGGCACGCACGTCGCGCTGCAGAACCTCGCGCGCGACGTCGCGCTGGTGGTCGTGACGCTCGCGTCGCTCGCGCTGACGCCGCGTTCCGCGCGTGAAGGCAACGCGTTCAACTGGGCGCCGATCGAGGAGGTCGCGAAGCTGTTCGCGGGAATCTTCGTGACGATCGCGCCGGTGATCGTGATCCTGCGCGCGGGCGCGGACGGCGCGTTCGCGCAGATCGTCCATCTCGTCACGGGGCCGGACGGCAAGCCGATCGACGCGATGTATTTCTGGGCGACGGGCCTGCTTTCGTCGTTCCTCGACAATGCGCCGACCTATCTGGTGTTCTTCAATCTCGCGGGCGGCGATGCGCAGACGTTGATGACGACGGGCGCGTCGACGCTCGCCGCGATCTCCGCGGGCGCGGTGTTCATGGGCGCGAACAGCTATATCGGCAACGCGCCGAACTTCATGGTGAAGGCGATCGCGGAGTCGCGCGGCGTGAAGATGCCGAGCTTCTTCGCGTACCTCGGCTGGGCGCTCGTGATCCTGGTGCCCGTGTTCCTGCTGACGTCGCTGATTTTCTTCCCGGCGTAACCTGACAACTTTCAACCAAGCGCGGGCAGTCCCGGCGGCGCGATGCGCGCCGCGATCGGCCCGCGGCATACGGAGATGGCGATGCAGAAGATTCTGGTCGCGCGTCCGATCTTTCCGGACGTGATCGAACGCCTCAAGCAGTATTTCGAAGTCGACTGGAACGACGGCGACGCGCTCGCACCCGATGCGCTCGCCGCGCGTCTGGCCGACAAGGACGGCGCGCTGACGGCCGGCGATCCGGTCGGCGCGGCGGCGCTCGCGGCGGCGCCGCGCCTGCGTGTCGTGTCGAACATGGCGGTCGGCTACAACAACTTCGACATGGCCGCGTTCAACGCGGCGAACGTGCTCGGCACCAACACGCCGGACGTGCTGAACGAGTCGACCGCCGATTTCGGCTGGGCGCTGATGATGGCCGCCGCGCGCCGGATCGCCGAATCCGAACACTGGCTGCGCGCCGGTCACTGGCAGAAGTGGGCGTACGACGGGTTCCTCGGCACCGACATTTACGGCTCGACGCTCGGCGTCATCGGGATGGGCCGCATCGGCCAGGCGCTCGCGCGCCGCGCGCGCGGTTTTGGGATGCAGGTGATCTATCACAACCGGTCGCGGGTCGCGCCCGAGATCGAGGCCGAGCTGAACGCCGAATACGTATCGAAGGATGCGCTGCTCGCGCGCGCCGATCACGTCGTGCTCGTGCTGCCGTACACGAAGGAAAACCATCACACGATCGGCGCGGCCGAACTCGCGAAGATGAAGCCCACCGCGACGCTGACCAACATCGCGCGCGGCGGGATCGTCGACGACGCGGCGCTGGCCGTCGCGCTGCGCGACGGGACGATCGCCGCGGCCGGCCTCGACGTATACGAAGGCGAACCGGCCGTGCATCCGGCGCTGCTCGAGGTGCCGAACGTCGTGTTGACGCCGCATATCGCGAGCGCGACCGAAAAGACGCGCCGTGCGATGGCGAACCTCGCCGCCGACAACCTGATCGCCGCACTGGGCGAGGGGCCGCGCGCGGGACAGCCGCCGAATCCGATCAACCCTGACGTGATCGGGAAGCCGCGCGCATGACGATGACGTTGTTGCTTGCGGCGGTCGTCGTGCTGGCCGTCGCGCTCGCGGTGGCGATCGTCGCGATCGTGCGCGGCGGCGGCCGCCACGACGATGCGGCGGTGCTCGGCGACCAGATCGAGGATGCCGCGCATGCGCAGGCGCGCGCGGTCGAGCGGCTCGAACGCGAATTGCGCGGCGAGATCGTCGAGAACGCGCGCGGTTCGCGCACCGAGCTGGCCGGCAGTTTCTCGCAGCTTCAGCAGACGCTCGCCGCGCAATTGACGAGCGTGGCGACCGTGCAGAACAACCAGATCGAGGGTTTCGCTCAGCAGCTCGGCAAGCTCGTCGCCGGCAATGCACAGCAGTTCGACGCGATGCGCGAGAGCGTGCAGCGTCAGGCGCAGCAGGCGCGCGAGGAGCAGACGGCCGCGCTCAGGTTGTTCGGCGATACGTTGAACCGGCAGCTCACGCAACTGACCGAAGCGAACGATCGCCGGATCGGCGAAGTGCGCGCGACGCTCGAACAGCGGCTGAAGGAAATCGAGACGAACAACGCGGCGAAGCTCGAGGAGATGCGCCGCACCGTCGACGAGAAACTGCACGCGACGCTCGAACAGCGGCTCGGCGAATCGTTCAAGCTCGTGTCGGACCGGCTCGAGCAGGTCCATCGCGGGCTCGGCGAGATGCAGACGCTCGCGGCCGGCGTCGGCGATCTGAAAAAGGTGCTGACCAACGTGAAGACGCGCGGCACCTGGGGCGAGGTGCAGCTCGAGGCGCTGCTCGAACAGATGCTGACGCCCGACCAGTACGCGAAGAACGTCGCGACGGTGCCGAAGAGCACCGAGCGCGTCGAGTTCGCGATCCGGCTGCCGGGCCGCGATGCGGGCACGCGCGACGCACCGCCCGTGTGGCTGCCGATCGACGCGAAATTCCCGCGCGAAGACTATGAGCGGCTGATCGACGCCCAGGAGCGCGCCGATGCGGCGGCGGTCGAGGAAGCGGCGCGTGCGCTTGAAGCGCGCGTGCGGCTGGAAGCGCGCACGATCGCCGAGAAGTATGTCGCGCCGCCGCACACGACCGATTTCGCGCTGCTGTTCCTGCCGACCGAAGGGCTTTATGCGGAAATTCTGCGCCGCCCGGGGCTGACCGACCTGCTGCAGCGCGACTACCGCGTGACGGTCGCGGGGCCGACGACGCTCACCGCGTTGCTGAACAGCCTGCAGATGGGGTTCCGTACGCTCGCGATCGAGCAGCGCTCGAGCGAAGTATGGCAAGTGCTCGGCGCGGTGAAGACGGAGTTCGGCAAGTTCGGCGACGTGCTCGCGCGCACGAAGGCGCAGCTCGAAACGGTCACGCGCTCGATCGAGTCCGCCGAGCAGCGTACGCGCGTGATGAGCCGCAAGCTGAAGCAGGTCGAGGCGTTGCCGGGCGATACGGCGGCCGGCTTGCTCGGTTCGGACGGCGCGGACGGCGCCGATGCCGACGACGCTTGATCGAGTGCGGATCGCAATGAAAACGGGCGCCGTCGGCGCCCGTTTC
>NZ_CATKIF010000008.1:0-140462 GCF_949752865.1 Burkholderia sp. IT-111MI5
GGAATTTCTGCAGCTTGCCGGTCGGCGTGCGCGGCAGCGCCTGCGCGAACGCGAACTCGCGCGGGATCTTGTACGCGGCGAGCCGCTCGCCGCAGAACGCGCGCAGCGCGTCCGCGTCGGGCGCCGCGCCCGCACGCATCACGACGTGTGCAACCACCGTCTCGCCCCAGTCCGGATGCGGGACGCCGACGACGGCCGCCTCGGCGATGTCCGGGTGCGCGCCGAGCACGTCCTCCACTTCCTTCGAATAGACGTTCTCGCCGCCGGTCACGATCATGTCCTTCAGCCGGTCGACGATGAACAGGTAGCCATCCTGATCGATTCGCGCGACGTCGCCGGTGCGATACCAGCCGCCCGGTGCGAACGCGGCGCGCGTCGCGGCCGCGTCGTCGAGATAACCGAGCATCATGCTGTCTGCCTTCAGCCAGATCTCGCCGGTCTCGCCCGGCTGCGCATCGATGCCGTCCATCCGCACGACGCGCAGGTCGACGCCCGGGCCGCCGTGGCGGCCGATCGAACCGGCCTTCGCGATCTGCTCGTCCGGATACAGCGTCGTGCCGGCCGGCCCCGTTTCCGTCATCCCGTACACGTGGAAGAACGCGTCGCTGCGATACGCGCGCGCGAGCCGTTCGGCCTGCGCGGCGCCGATCGGGCCGCCGCCGTACAGCCACGCGCGCACGCTCGACAGGTCGAACGCTGCGAAGCCGTCGATCGTGTCGAGCGGCAGCGTGTACGACACCGGCGCGCCGAAATACAGCGTCACGCGCTCGCGCTCGACGGCCTGCAGGAACCGCAGCGGATGGTATTCGCGCAGCAGCACGACGGTGCCGCCCGCGACCAGCGTGCCGCCGAACCAGTTGTTGAGCGGCGACGAATGCCAGATCGGCATCGCCATCAGCGTGCGCTCGTTGCGGCCGATGCCGATCGCGAGCGCCGCCGACATCGCCGCAAGCGTCACGGTGCGGTGGCTGTGCACGCAGCCTTTCGGGCGGCCGGTCGTGCCGGACGTGTAGAGGATCTGCGCGACATCGCCGTCGGCCGGTTCGATGCCCGCGACGCCGTCCATCGTCGCGCACATCGTGTCGAAGCACGGCACGCCGTCGAGCTCGCCTTCGGTCACGAGCCGCCGCGCCGGATGAACGATGCGTTCGACCACCGGCGCGAGCGCCACGTCGAACAGCAGCGCCTTGCTGCGGCTGTGTTCGAGCACGTAGTCGACTTCCGGCGCCTGCAGCTTGTGGTTGACCGGCACGAACGTCGCGCCGAGCCGCCACGCGCCGAACATCAGGTCGACGAAGGCCGGCGTGTTGAAGCACATCGCGGCGACGCGGTCGCCGGCCGCGATGCCGAGCGCGCTCAGCACGGCCGCTGCGCGGTGCGAGCGCTCGCGCGCGGCCGCATAGGTGATCGTCGCGGATTCGCTGACGAGGAACGGCTTGTCGGGCGTCGCGCGGGCGGCGCGGTCGAGGGCGGCGACGAGGTTCATCGGGGCTCCGGGCGGGGCGAACGAAGGCGAACGAAGGCGAGCGAACCGGCGTCAGGCCGGATACGCGCGCTGCAGCAGCGCGGCGACGTCGATCGCGTGCGGATCGAAGCCGCCCGCGATGCGGCCCCAGTCGGGCGCGGCGAGCCGCGTCGCGACGAACGCGTCGGCGACGGCCGCCGGCGCATCGCGGCGCAGCAGGCACGCCTGCGCGACGATCGCGAGCCGCTGCGCGAACACGCGGCCCGATGCCTCGAGCGTGTCGGCCGGCGCGGCAAGCATCGCGCGCAGCGCATCGAGCGCCGCGCGGATGCGCGGTTCGCCCGCACCGAGGTCGGCGAGTTCGGCGAACAGCGCGGCGGCTGCGTCGGGCTCGCGCGATACCGCGCGCAGCACGTCGAGGCACATCACGTTGCCCGAGCCTTCCCAGATCGAGTTGACGGGCGCCTCGCGGAACAGCCGCGCGATCGGGCCGTCGTCGACGTAGCCGTTGCCGCCGAACACTTCCATCACCTCGCCGGTCAGCTCGACCGCGCGCTTGCAGACCCAGAATTTCGCAGCCGGTGTGACGATGCGCTTCCACGCGCGTTCGCGCGGCGAGTCGTCGCGCTCGAACGCGTCGGCAAGACGCATCGCGAGTACGAGCGCCGCTTCGCTTTCGAGCGCGAGATCGGCGAGCACGGTGCGCATCAGCGGTTGTTCGGCGAGCGCGCGGCCGAACGCGTGGCGCTGGCGTGTGTACGCGATCGCCTGCACGACGCCCTGGCGCAGCATCGCCGCGCTGCCGAGCACGCAGTTCAGCCGCGTATAGGTGGCCATTTCGATGATGGTCGGGATGCCGCGGCCTTCGTCGCCGAGCATGATGCCCCACGCGTCGTTCAGCTCGATCTCGCTGCTCGAGTTGCTGCGGTTGCCGACCTTGTTCTTCAGCCGCTGGATCTCGACCGCGTTCTTCGTGCCGTCCGGCCGCCAGCGCGGCACGTAGAAGCACGACGGGCTGCCGCCTTCGGTGTGCGCGACGACGAGGTGCGCATCGCACATCGGCGCGGAGAAGAACCACTTGTGGCCGCGCAGCAGGTATTCGCCGCCGCGCCCGCCCGCGCCGACGGGCGTGGCGAGCGTCGTGTTCGCGCGCACGTCGGAGCCGCCCTGTTTCTCGGTCATCCCCATGCCGAACCAGATCGAGCGCTTGTCGGCGACCGGCACGTCGCGCGGGTCGTAGTCGTCGCTGTAGAGCTTGTCGCGCAGCAGGTTCCACAGCGCGGGCTCCTTCTGCAGCACGGGAATCGCGGCCTGCGTCATCGTCGCCGGGCACAACGTGCCGGCCTCGATCTGGCCGTGCAGGTAGAAGCCGGCCGCGGTCGCGGCCCAGCGGCCGCGGCGCGTATCGCGGAACGCGAGCGACACGAAGCCTTCGTGGCGGTACTGGCCGAGCAGCGCGTGCCACGCCGGGTGGAAATCGACGCGGTCGATGCGCCGGCCGCGCCGGTCGAACGCGTTCAACTCCGGCGGGTGCTGGTTCGCTTCGTCGGCGAGTTGCGCGGTGTCGGCGCTGCCGAGCCGCGCGCCGTACGCATCGAGCTGCGGCATGGCCCAGTCGGCGCCGGCGCGGGCGAGCGCGTCGCGCAGCGCGACGTCCGTCGCGAAGAGGTTATAGTCGACCAGTTCGTCGAACTGGTTCGTGATGGCGTGAGTCGATTCGGTCATCGAAGTTGTCTCCGGTCTCATGCTTCGCGGGCGGCCGGCGTCATGCAACACGGGTGGCGCTGCGGCGCTGGTTCCGGCTCCCGGTAAACGCATTCCCTGCTGAATTCCAGAGTAGCAAATATGCCGCCGCGACATGTTCAGGTTCCGGCGCCGCCCGGCCAGCCGGCGGCGCAACCCGCGCCCGCGTTGCGCCGCCGGCCGCGCCAGTCGCGCGCGCAGGCGAGCTCCGACGCGCTGCAGCAGGCGTTCGTTCAGCTTTTGCTCGAACGCGGCTACGCGAAGGCGACGATTCGCGAGATCGCGGCCGTCGCGGGCGTCAGCATCGGCACCTTCTACGAGTATTTCGGCGACAAGCAGAGCCTCGCGGCGCTCTGCATCCACCGGCACGTGCTGGCGATGGCCGACCGGCTGCGCGATGTGGCGCAGCGGCTGCGCGGCGCGCCGCGGGCCGAACTCGCCGTGGCGCTCGTCGACCTGCAGGTCGACGCGATCGGCGCCGACGCCGCGCTGTGGAGCGCGTTCTTCGCGCTGGAGCGGCAGGTGTCGCCGCTCGCCGCATACCGCCGGCATTACGACGCGTATGTCGCACTATGGCGCGACGCGCTCGCGCACGCGGCCGATCCGCCGCCGGCCGCGCGGCTCGACGGGCTCGCAAGGATGGCGCATACCGTCTGCTACGGCGGCCTCTCGCAGGCATTGCTGACGCTCGGGCCCGCGCTCGACTTTGCTGCGCTGCGCGGCGAGCTGCGGGCCGTGCTGCTCGCGTATCTGGCGGCGGCGGGCGCGTAGCATCCCCTACGGGTAATGCCTGATTCGCATGTCAGGCCGGCAGTTCAGCCCTGCCGTTGCGTGCTTCATACCGTGAGCCATGAGAAAAATGCATGGCCGCCATGACGAACTTTCGATTGTCCGCCGATATTGGCTGGGGCTAAATCATGCGGCAGATGCAGGGCCGCGCGTGTCGCGCGGGCCAGCCCGAAGGACATCAGAAGGAGGAGTCATGCGAAGCGCCACCGCGCCCCGTTCGAAACTGCCCGACGTCGGCACGACGATCTTCACGGTGATCGGCCAGCTGGCCGCGCAACACGATGCGTTGAACCTGTCGCAGGGCGCGCCGAATTTCGCGCCCGATCCGGCGCTCGTCGAAGGCGTCGCGCGCGCGATGCGCGACGGGCACAACCAATACTCGCCGATGGCCGGCGTGATGGCGCTGCGCGAACGGCTCGCCGAAAAGACCGAGGCGCTGTACGGCGCGCGCTACGACCCGGCGACCGAGATCACGGTGATCGCGAGCGCGAGCGAAGGGCTGTACGCGGCGATCAGCGCGCTCGTGCATCCGGGCGACGAGGTGATCTATTTCGAGCCGTCGTTCGACAGCTATGCGCCGATCGTGCGGCTGCAGGGCGCGACGCCGGTTGCGATCAAGCTGTCACCCGAGCATTTCCGCGTGAACTGGGACGAGGTGGCCGCGGCGATCACGCCGCGCACGCGGATGATCATCGTGAACACGCCGCACAACCCGACCGCGACCGTGTTCTCGGCCGACGATCTCGAGCGGCTCGCGCAGCTCACGCGCGACACCGGCATCGTGATCCTGTCCGACGAGGTCTACGAGCACGTCGTATTCGACGGCGCGCTGCACCAGAGCGTGGCGCGCCATCGCGAGCTGGCCGAGCGCAGCGTGATCGTGTCGTCGTTCGGCAAGTCGTTCCACGTGACCGGCTGGCGGGTCGGTCACTGCCTGGCGCCGGCCGAGCTGATGGACGAGATCCGCAAGGTGCACCAGTTCATGGTGTTCGCGGCCGACACGCCGATGCAGGTCGCGTTCGCGGAGATCCTCGCGCGGCCGGACAGCTATCTCGGCCTGTCGGCGTTCTACCAGGCCAAGCGCGACCTGCTGGCGCGCGAGCTGACCGATTCGCGTTTCGAGCTGCTGCCGAGCGAAGGCTCGTTCTTCATGCTCGCGCGCTTCCGGCACTTCTCGGACGAAAGCGACAACGATTTCGTGCTGCGCCTGATCCGCGACGCGCGCGTCGCGACGATTCCGCTGTCGGCGTTCTATACCGACGGCACCGACGCCGGCGTGATCCGGCTCAGTTTTTCGAAGGACGACGCGACGCTGGTCGAAGGCGCGCGGCGGCTGCGTTCGCTGTAAGTAAGGAAACCGGCGACGGGGACGTCGCATCGACCAGACCCAGGAGATCACGATGAAGCACACGGCAACCCTGAAACTCGCATTCGCACTCGCGTGCGCAATCGGCTCCGGCGCGGCGCTCGCCGATACGCAGACGCTGCGCTTCGGCCTCGAGGCGCAATACCCGCCGTTCGAATCGAAAGCGCCGAACGGCGACCTGCAGGGCTTCGACATCGACGTCGGCAATGCCGTCTGCCAGACGGCGAAGCTGTCGTGCAAATGGGTCGAGACGTCGTTCGACGGCCTGATTCCCGCGCTGAAGGGCCGCAAGTTCGACGCGATCAACTCGGCGATGAACGCGACCGAGCAGCGGCGCCAGGCGATCGACTTCACGACGATCATCTATCGCGTGCCGACCCAGCTGATCGCGCGCACCGGCAGCGGCCTGCTGCCGACGCCCGAATCGCTGAAGGGCAAGCGCGTCGGCGTGCTGCAGGCGTCGATCCAGGAAACCTTCGCGAAGGCGCACTGGGAACCGGCCGGCGTCGCGGTCGTCGCGTACCAGGACCAGAACCAGGCGTATGCGGACCTCGTGGCGGGCCGCCTCGACGCGACGCTGGTGCTCGCGCCGTCCGGCCAGCGCGGCTTCCTGTCGCGCCCGGACGGCAAGGGCTTCTCGTTCGTCGGCCAGCCCGTGCACGACGACCGGATCCTCGGCAGCGGCATCGCATTCGGCCTGCGCAAGGGCGACGACGCGCTGAAGGCGAAGCTCGACGCGGCGATCGACAAGCTGAAGGCGGACGGCACGGTGAAGTCGCTCGGCCTGAAGTATTTCGGCGATATCGACATCTCGACGAAGTAAGCGGGGCCGCGCGCGATGCAGAACCCGAACCCGGCCGCCGCGGGCGGCGAACAGGGCGGCGCGCCGCTGTCGGACGATGCGCTCGATGCCGTGCTCGTCGCCGAACTGGGCGACGCGCTCGTCACGCGCGCGGCCGACATCGATCCGCGTTACTTCACCGCGTACAACGAGCCGGCCGGCGTGCGGCCGCGTGCGCTGGTGCGCCCGCGCAGCGTCGACGACGTGTCGCGCACGCTCGCGCTGTGCACGCGGCTCGGCCAGCCGGTCGTGCCGCAAGGCGGGTTGACGGGGCTCGCACGCGGCGCGGTCGCGCTCGGCGGCGAGGTCGTGTTGTCGATGGAACGCTTCGCAGGCATCGAAGCGCTCGACGCGGCGGCCGGCACGATGACCGTGCGGGCCGGGACGCCGCTGCAGACGGTGCAGGAAGCCGCGGAAGCGGCGGGCTTCACGTTCGGCGTCGATCTCGGTGCGCGCGGCTCGTGCCAGATCGGCGGCATGCTCGCGACCAATGCGGGCGGCACGCGCGCGATCCGCTACGGGATGATGCGCGAGCAGGTGCTCGGGCTCGAGGCCGTGCTCGCGGACGGCACGGTCGTGTCGTCGATGAACCGGATGCTGAAGAACAACGCGGGCTACGACCTGAAGCAGTTGTTCATCGGCAGCGAGGGGACGCTCGGCGTCGTCACGCGCGCCGTGCTGCGGCTGCATCCGTTGCTCGCCGCGCCGGCCACCGCACTCTGCCGCGTGCGCGACTACGACGCGGTGGTCGGATTGTGGAACCGCGTGCGCACGCTGCCCGAGGTCGTCAGCTTCGAGGCGATGTGGCCGGCGTTCTATGACTACGTCGCGCGCCACACGCCGGGCGTCACTGCGCCATTCGCAGGTGACGGCGGTTTCGCGGTGCTGATCGAGTGCGCGACGAGCGCGCCGGGCGGCGATGCGCATCACGCGCTGGAAACCGGCCTCGCGGCGGGGATCGATGCAGGGCTCGTGGACGATGCGGTGCTCGCGACGTCGGAGCGGCAGGCGCGCGACCTGTGGACGCTGCGCGAAGGCCTCGCGATCGATGCGCTGCCGCAACTCGTCAACTTCGACGTGAGTTTGCCGACGGGCGAGCTCGGCGCGTTCGCCGAGCGCTGCGAGGCGGCGCTGCGCTCGCGCTGGCCGGCGCTCACGTGCCTGTTCTTCGGCCATGTCGGCGACGGCAACGTGCATATCGGCGTGTCGCTGGCCGGGATGACCGACGCGGACGCCGACGCGCTCGATCACTGCGTGTACGCGGTGGTGCGGGACATGGGTGGCTCGGTGTCGGCCGAGCACGGGATCGGGGTGCTCAAACGTCCTTATCTCGCGCACACGCGCAGCGACGCTGAAATCGGGCTGATGCGGTGCCTGAAGGTCGCGCTGGACCCGCGCGGCATCCTGAATCCCGGCAAGGTGCTTTGACCGAGGCGATTCCCGTTGCTGGCGGGAGTCAGCCTTCGTTACTTGTCAGCCGTCCACCCAGCGCAGCGCGCCGATCTTCAGGTGTTCGACGACGCTGCGCGCCCAGTCGAGCTCCGCATTCAGCAGCACGAGCGCGTGTTCGTTCTGCAGCAGGAACAGGCGCGGCACCTGGTCGGCCTGCGCGGCGTTGCGCAGCGCTTCCAGACGCTCGCGCTCGGCGTCGAGCCGGGTAATCCGGAGTTCGAGCTGGTGTCGTGCATCTTCGGCATCGAGCAGCGGCAGGAACGCGAGGCCGGCACCGAACACCGGATATTCGCGCGCGGGCTCCGCGAGCAGTGCATGCAGCCACGCCTGGCCCGCCGTGTGCCCGGCCTCGGTCAGCGCATACAGCGTGCGCTCGGGAAAGGCGCCGTCGCGCTCGGTGTCGTGCACGGCGATCAGCCCGTCGCGCAGCAGCCGGTCGATCGTCTGATAGAGGCTCGTGCGCTGCCGCACGTTGACGACTTCGTCGTACCCGCGGGCCTTCAGTTGCTGCAGCATCCCGTACGGATGCATCGGCGTTTCGGTGAGCGTCGCGAGGACGGCCAGTGCGAGCGGGGACGGGCGGCTCGTTGACATGAATAGTTAGGCCATATCTAGTAAGAATATAACTATTCTCAGCCAGGCCATCTTATTTCACAAGGGTTTCAGCCGAGGTGCGAGCGTTTCGCGGCCGGCGCGACGGTTTCCATCGTCGCGAGACCGTGCACGATCCCGCAATCCTCGACCGAATGCTCGCCGACACACTGGCGGCGCAATTCGGTGAGCTGGTCGCGCAGATGCGTGAGTTCCGCGAGGCGCGCGTCGACGTGTCCGATGTGGTCGTCGAGCAGCGAATTGATCGAATCGCAGCGGTCGGCCGGCGTGTCGGTGAGCTGCAGCAGCGTGCGAATCTCGTCGTGCGCCATGTCGAGCGCGCGGCAGTTGCGGATGAAGCGCAGCCGTTCCACGTGCACGTCGGTGTAGTTGCGGTAGTTCGCGTCGGTGCGCTCCGCATCCGGCATCAGCCCCTCTTTTTCGTAGAAGCGGATCGTCTCGGGCGTGCAGCGGGCCGCTTTGGCCAGTTCGCCAATCTTCATGCCTTTCTCCCGTGTAAGGGTTGACCTTGTAGTGGCTTCAGGGTGTTAACTCTACACCGTCAAGCCATAAAGGAGGTTGTCATGACCGACGCCCAGCGTACCCACGACCCACGACACCGCCATGCCGGCGGCGCCGACACGTGCTGCGCCGACGCGCGCGACACGCACGCGGCGACCGTTGCCAACGCGGCGCCGGCGGCCGGCGAGCACGCGCACGGCGACGCCGCATCGCGCGGCCATGACCATGATCACGACCACGGCGGTGGTGAGGGGCACGATCACGATCACGATCATGCGCACGGCGACGCACATGCACACGGCGCGGCGTGCTCGCACGACCACGCGGCGCACGACCATGCCGGTCACGACCACGACCACGACCACGACCACGCGGCCGGCGACTGCTGCGCCCCCGCCGCGTTGACGCTCGCACCGCTGCCGGTCGCGCAGGCGACCGCATCGGGCCACGTGCGCTCCGCGTTCCGGATCATGCAGATGGACTGCCCGACCGAGGAGACGCTGATCCGCAAGAAGCTCGGCGGGATGAGCGAGGTGTCGGCGCTCGAATTCAACCTGATGCAGCGGATGCTGACCGTCGAGCACGTGCCGGGCGCCCAGCCGGCGATCGAAAGTGCGATCCGCACGCTCGGGATGACGCCCGAGGCCGCAGCGGCCGGCGCGCCGGCGGCGCGCGTCGCCGACGCGCCCGCGAAGCCTTGGTGGCCGCTGGCGCTGGCGGGCGTTGCCGCGATCGCGTCCGAGGGGGCGACCTGGGCCGGCCTGCCCGTGTGGCTGTCGGCGGCGCTCGCGCTCGCGGCGGTGTTCGCGTGCGGGCTCACTACGTACAAGAAGGGCTGGATCGCGATTCGCAACGGCAACCTGAACATCAACGCGCTGATGAGCATCGCGGTGACGGGCGCGATGGCGATCGGCCAGTGGCCGGAAGCCGCGATGGTGATGGTGCTGTTCACGATCGCCGAACTGATCGAGGCGAAGTCGCTCGACCGCGCGCGCAATGCGATCCAGGGCCTGATGCAGCTCGCGCCGGACACCGCGACCGTGCAGGATGCCGACGGGTCGTGGCGCACCATCGAGGCCGCGCAGGTCGCGCTCGGCGCGGTCGTGCGCGTGAAGCCGGGCGAGCGGATCGGGCTGGACGGCGAAGTCGTTGCCGGCCGCTCGACGGTCAACCAGGCGCCGATCACCGGCGAGAGCCTGCCTGTCGAAAAGACGGCCGGCGATGCCGTGTACGCAGGCACGATCAACGAAGCGGGTTCGTTCGAATACCGCGTGACGGCCGTCGCGGCCAACTCGACGCTCGCGCGGATCATCCACGCGGTCGAGGAGGCGCAGGGTGCGAAGGCGCCGACGCAGCGCTTCGTCGACCAGTTCGCGCGCGTCTACACGCCGATCGTGTTCGCGGTCGCGCTGCTGGTCGCGGTGGTGCCGCCGCTCGTGATGGGCGGCGCGTGGAACGACTGGATCTACCGCGCGCTGGTGCTGCTCGTGATCGCATGCCCGTGCGCACTGGTGATCTCGACGCCGGTGACGATCGTGTCGGGGCTCGCGGCCGCGGCGCGGCGCGGGATTCTCGTGAAGGGCGGCGTCTATCTGGAGGAAGGGCGCAAGCTCGCGTGGCTCGCGCTCGACAAGACCGGCACGATCACGCACGGCAAGCCGGTGCAGACCGACTTCGACGCGCATGCGACCGACGTCGATGCCGAGCGTATCCGGCACCTCGGCGCGAGCCTCGCCGCGCGCTCGGATCACCCGGTGTCGCAGGCGATCGCGGCCGCGGCGCGCGACACCGGAACGGCGGCGTTCGCCGATGTGCAGGACTTCGAAGCACTGGTCGGGCGCGGCGTGCGCGGCACGATCGACGGCGCGCGCTACTGGCTCGGCAACCACCGGCTCGTCGAGGAACTCGAGCGCTGCTCGCCGGCCCTCGAAACGAAGCTCGATGCGCTCGAGCGGCAGGGCAAGAGCGTCGTGGTGCTGGTCGACGACGCGCGCGTGCTCGGCATCTTCGCGGTAGCCGACACGATCAAGGACACGAGCCGCGACGCGATCGCCGACCTGCATGCGCTCGGCATCCGCACCGCGATGCTGACGGGCGACAACCCGCACACCGCGCAAGCCATCGCGCAGCAGGCCGGCATCGACGACGCGCGCGGCAACCAGTTGCCCGAGGACAAGCTCGCGGCGGTCGAGGAACTGTCGGCCGGCGGCGCGGGCGCGGTCGGGATGGTCGGCGACGGGATCAACGACGCGCCGGCGCTCGCGCGCGCCGACATCGGTTTCGCGATGGGCGCGATGGGCACCGACACGGCGATCGAGACGGCCGACGTCGCGCTGATGGACGACGACCTGCGCAAGATTCCCGCGTTCGTGCGGCTGTCGCGCGCGACGCACCGCGTACTGGTGCAGAACATCGGCTTCGCGCTCGGCGTGAAGATCGTGTTCCTCGGCCTCACGGTCGCGGGGCTCGGCACGATGTGGATGGCGGTATTCGCGGACGCGGGCGCGAGCCTGATCGTCGTCGCCAACGGCTTGCGGCTGCTGTCGTCCTCCGGGGCGTTCGGCGGCGCGCAGGCCACGCGTTGAGGAGCGTGCGATGAGCTTTCTGAAACGGATCCTGGGTGGGCACGGCGGTGGCCATGGCGGTGGGCACGGCAACAGCGGTGGCGGTGGCGGGCATCACGGCGGGCAGCGCCGGGACGGGCACGGCGGCCACGATGCGCGTGGCCGCGATCGTCACGGCTGGGGCTGGCAGGCACCGACCGATGGTCAAGGCGGCCAGGGCGGCAACGCGCCGCTGAGCCAGCTCGCCTGCGCGGGCTGCGGCGCGCTCAACGCGGCGGATGCGCGCTTCTGCGCGCAGTGCGGTACGGCGCAACGCGGCAGGGCTTGCAGCCGCTGCCACGCGGCGCTGGCCGCCGACGCGCGCTTCTGCCCGGGCTGCGGGACACAGGCCGGCTAACGCGCAATCGCCGGCCTGGTTGCCCGCGTCAGAATCGTCGCCGACGGCATGGCCTCTGGAACTGGCGTCGCCCTGGAACAGCGCGCCGGCTCGCCCAAGCGTCCCGGCCCTTCGATCAGCGCAGCGGCAGGTAAATCTCGGTGCGCAGGTCGGCCGGCGCCGCATCCATCGGCGTATTGAGGTACAGCTCGAACGGCGGTGCGTCGGCGGCTTCGCGGCCCGAGTGACGCAGCCAGTCGCCGTAGAGCCACTGGTAGGCCGTCTTCAGGTCCGCATACGGCCCCGTATGCAGCAGCACCGCGTATTCGCCGCCCGCTACCGTCGCGCGTTCGACGGGCGGCACGGGCTCGACGTCCGGCGTGCCGTCGGCCGGCATGAAGCAGGCCTTCGCGCGCAGCTGCGCTTCCGGCGTCGTGTCCGGATCGTCGTAGAAAATCCCGATCATCTTCGCGCCCGGGCCGATCAGCCCGTGTTGCCCGGCCCACGCGCCGATTCGCGCGAACGCGTCGCCGACCTTCAGGTACGCGCCCGTGTGCGCCACCGCGTAGCCGCGCAGTTCCGGCAGGCGCCGGATCTCGACTTCATGCTTGAACATGTCTTCCTCTCCTCTTTGTAGCGGATAGATGGGCCGGTGAACGCCCGTGCGCCGGTGCTGCGCGGGCAGTACGCCGTATGCGTCGCGAAACGCCCGGGCAAACGCGTGCGTCGATCCGTAGCCCGCGCGCCGCGCGATCTCGTCGAGCGGCCGCGCCGTGCAGACGAGATCCTCGGACGCACGCACGATCCGCATCCGCCGCACCGTCAGCACGATCGACTCGCCGTACAGCGCGCGGTAGACGCGCTGCCAGTGATACGGCGACAGGCACGCGACCTCGGCGAGCCGGTTCAGGTCGAGCGGGCCGTCGAGGTGCGCGCGGATGTATTCGTGGACGCGCGCCACGCTGGCCGCATAGCGGACCCACGCGGGCTTTTCGGTTTTCGTTTCGACTGTCATCGGCGTGTCCGGGCAAGAACCGAAGGCACGGTAGCACGGCCCGAATGGATAAATCTTGCGGAAATGCGTAGCGGTCGACAAATCCGCCCCTTTTTATTTGCCGAAATGGGGTCTTGTCCCCCTGCGATCTATGACTAAAGTTAAAGACGGTGAAATCGGGTGAAGGCGTCATTTTTCTCGGGTAAGTTGCTCAAGCGGCAACGCGCGCCATTCGAAGTACGCAGGTAGTTCGTCGATGTTCAATCGCAACGCCACGTTTTCGGGAGAACAAGAAATGGATGCTTCCAGCTTCATCACGTCGCTGCAGACCACGCTAGGCGGATATCTGCCGAAGATCGCCGGCGCGATCGGCATCCTGGTGATCGGCTGGCTGATCGCGGTGGTGGCGCGGGCCGGCGCGCTGCGCCTGCTCAGCGCGCTGAAGGTCGATCAGCGGATCAACGAAAGCACCGGCCAGGGCGCGTACGTCGAGCGGATCATCGCCGGCGGCCTGTTCTGGCTCGTGCTGCTCGTCACCGCGGTGGGCATCTTCAACGTGCTCAACCTGTACGCGGTCTCCAATCCGTTCTCGCTGCTCGTCACGCACATCGTCAACTACCTGCCGAACCTGATCGGCGGCGCGGCGCTGACGCTGATCGCGTGGCTGATCGCGTCGCTGCTGCGCAGCCTCGCGAACCGCGCGTTGAGGGCCAGCAAGATCGACGACAAGCTGTCCGAAGGTGCGGGCATGCAGCCGATGAGCGGCTATCTCGGCGACGTGCTGTTCTGGCTCGTGATCCTGATGTTCCTGCCGGCGATCCTCGCGTCGTTCGCGCTGTCGGGCCTGCTGTCGCCGGTGCAGGGGATGGTCGACAAGCTGCTCGCGATCGTGCCGAACCTGTTCGCGGCCGCGGTGATCGGCTTCGTCGGCTGGGTCGTCGCGCGCGTGCTGCGCGGCCTCGTGACGAACCTGCTCGTCGCCGCCGGCGCCGACCGCCTCACGCAGCGTCTCGACAGCCCGACGCCGGTGCGCGTGTCGAGCCTGATCGGCACGATCGTCTACGTGTTCGTGTTCGTGCCGACGCTGATCTCCGCGCTCGATGCGCTGAAGATCGACGCGATCTCGGGCCCCGCGACCAACATGCTGAACCAGTTCCTCGGCGCGGTGCCGGACATCGTCGCGGCGATCGTGATCGTGCTCGTCACGTTCTACTTCGCGCGCTTCGTCGCGTCGCTCGCGCAGAAGCTGCTGGAAGCCGCCGGCGTCGACGGGCTGCCGGCCGTGCTCGGCGTCGAGCGCGTGTTCTCGGGGATCCTGCAGCCGTCGGTGCTGGTCGCGCGGCTGATCGTGTTCTTCGCGATGCTGTTCGCGTCGGTCGAAGCCGCGAACCGGCTCGGCTTCTCGCAGGTGCGCGACGTCGTCACGCTGTTCATCGAATTCGGCGGCCATGTGCTGATGGGCGGCGTGATCCTCGTGATCGGCGTGTGGCTCGCGGGCCTCGCGCGCCGCGTGATCGAGCAGGCCGATCGCGAGCACAGCGTGCTGTTCGCGCGCATCGCGCAATTCGCGATCCTCGGCCTCGTGTTCGCGATGGGGCTGCGCGCGATGGGCATCGCGAACGAGATCGTCCAGCTCGCGTTCGGCCTGGTGCTCGGTGCGATCGCGGTGGCCGTCGCGCTGTCGTTCGGCCTCGGCGGCCGCGAAGCGGCCGGCAAGCTGCTCGACCGCTGGTTCAACCAGCGCAGCGGCGGCCAGTAAGCGTGGGGGACCCGGCCGCCTCGTGCGGCCGGATGGCGCTCGCAACGACCGCGGTTGGCGTTTCCGTCAGCGAAATGTCAGCCGCGATCTTTGCCGAATTTCGATAACACGTCGTTTAATGACTCTCTAGCATCGATTCTCAGTCGCGCAGGCCGTCAGGCCCGGCGCATTTGAGGAGAAAGTCCGATGAAAGCAGAGTCGAATGGCCGGCCCGCCGCCGGCGCCAAGTCGTCCGGCCAGCCCGCGCTGCAGCAGACGCTCGGGACCTGGCAACTGTGGGGCATCGCGGTCGGCCTCGTGATTTCCGGCGAATACTTCGGCTGGAGCTACGGCTGGGCGAGCGCCGGTACGCTGGGTTTCGTCGTCACCGCGCTGTTCGTCGCGGCGATGTACACGACCTTCATTTTCAGCTTCACCGAGCTGACGACGTCGATCCCGCACGCGGGCGGCCCGTTCGCGTATGCGCGCCGCGCATTCGGCCCGACCGGCGGTTATCTCGCCGGCGCCGCGACGCTCGTCGAGTTCGTATTCGCGCCGCCCGCGATCGCGCTCGCGATCGGCGCATACCTGCACGTGCAGTTTCCGGGGCTCGAACCGAAACACGCGGCGATGGGCGCGTATCTCGTGTTCATGGCGCTGAACATCGTCGGCGTGCAGATCGCCGCGACGTTCGAGCTCGTCGTCACGCTGCTCGCGATCTTCGAGCTGCTGGTGTTCATGGGCGTCGTGTCGCCGGGCTTCGCGTGGAGCAACTTCATGAAGGGCGGCTGGTCGGGCGCCGATCATTTCAGCGTCGGCGCCTTCCACGGGATGTTCGCGGCGATCCCGTTCGCGATCTGGTTCTTCCTCGCGATCGAGGGCGTCGCGATGGCCGCCGAGGAAGCGAAGAACCCGAAGCGCTCGATTCCGATCGCCTACGTGGCCGGGATCCTGACCCTCGTCGCGCTCGCGATCGGCGTGATGGTGTTCGCCGGCGGCGCGGGCGACTGGACCAAGCTCGCGAACATCAACGACCCGTTGCCGCAGGCGATGAAGTACATCGTCGGTGCGAACAGCGGCTGGATGCACATGCTCGTGTGGCTGGGGCTGTTCGGTCTGGTCGCATCGTTCCACGGGATCATCCTCGGCTATTCGCGCCAGATCTTCGCGCTGGCCCGCGAAGGCTACCTGCCGGAGTGGCTCGGGAAGGTGCATCCGCGCTTCAAGACCCCGCATCGCGCGATTCTCGCGGGCGGCGTGGTCGGCATCGCGGCGATCTACAGCGACGAGCTGATCCAGTTCGGCGGGCAGACGCTGACCGCGAACATCGTGACGATGTCGGTGTTCGGCGCGATCGTGATGTATATCGTGAGCATGGCGTCGCTGTTCAAGCTGCGCCGCTCGCAGCCGAACATGGCGCGCCCGTTCCGCGCACCGCTGTACCCGATCTTCCCGGCATTCGCGATTCTTGCGGCGCTCGTCTGTCTCGCTACGATGGTGTACTTCAACGGGCTGGTCGCGCTGGTGTTCGTCGGCTTCCTCGCGGTGGGCTACGCGTACTTCCTCGCGACCCGTTCGCAGCGCGCGAGCGCGCCCGGCGACGCGCTGCTGGAGGAGTGAGCATGGCGAAGGTAAACGGCCGTTCCTGACGGCATCCGGCGCGCCCCGTCGAACGGGCGCGCCGTCGGCTTTTGGCAAGGAAGGAGACTCGCACGATGTCCTATACGGAGACGATCGGTCCGCGCACGTACCGCTTCGCGGACCTGAAGACGCTGCTCGCGAAGGCGAGCCCGCTGCGTTCCGGCGACCAGCTCGCCGGCGTCGCGGCGGCAAGCGAGGAGGAGCGCGTCGCCGCGAAGATCGCGCTCGCGGGCGTGCCGCTGAAGGCGTTCCTGAACGAAGCGGTGATCCCGTATGAAGACGACGAGGTCACGCGCCTGATCGTCGACGATCACGACGCTGCCGCGTTCGCGGAAATCTCGCATCTCACCGTCGGCGATTTCCGCAACTGGCTGCTGTCGCCCGCGGCCGACGGCGCGGCGCTCGAACGGATCGCGCCGGGCCTCACGCCGGAGATGGTCGCGGCCGTGTCGAAGCTGATGCGCAACCAGGACCTGATCGCGGCCGCGCGCAAGCGCCGCGTGGTCACGCGCTTTCGCAACACGGTCGGGCTCGCCGGGCGGATGTCGGTGCGGCTGCAGCCGAACCACCCGACCGACGACGTGAAGGGGATCGCCGCGTCGATGCTCGACGGGCTGATGTACGGCTGCGGCGACGCGATGATCGGCATCAACCCGGCGACCGACAGCCTCGCGGCGATCGTGAAGCTGCTCGCGATGATCGACGGGTTCCGCGAACGCTACGGCGTGCCGACGCAGTCGTGCGTGCTCACGCACGTGACCAACACGATCGCGGCGATCGAGAAGGGCGCGCCGGTCGATCTCGTGTTCCAGTCGATCGCGGGCACCGAGAAAGCGAACGCGAGCTTCGGGATCTCGCTCGCGCTGCTCGGCGAGGCGCGCGAGGCCGCGTTGTCGCTGAAGCGCGGCACCGTCGGCAACAATCTCATGTACTTCGAGACGGGCCAGGGCAGCGCGTTGTCGGCGAACGCGCATCACGGCGTCGACCAGCAGACCTGCGAAGTGCGCGCGTATGCGGTTGCGCGCAAGTTCGAGCCGTTCCTCGTGAACACGGTGGTCGGCTTCATCGGGCCCGAATACCTGTACGACGGCAAGCAGATCATCCGCGCGGGGCTCGAGGATCACTTCTGCGGCAAGCTGCTCGGCGTGCCGATGGGCTGCGACATCTGCTACACGAACCACGCGGAAGCCGACCAGGACGACATGGATACCTTGCTGACGCTGCTCGGCGCGGCCGGCATCAACTTCATCATGGGGATTCCGGGCGCGGACGACGTGATGCTGAACTATCAGAGCACATCGTTTCACGACCAGCTCTACGTGCGCGAGGTGCTCGGCCTGCGCCGCGCGCCGGAGTTCGAGGAGTGGCTGGAGACGATGGAGATCGCCGATGCGCACGGCGCGCTGCGCGCCGCGTCGGCCCGCGTGCCGCTCCTGGCCGGCGCGAACGACTGGATGGGGTTGTCAGCATGAGCGATGCCGTCGAAAAGAATCCGTGGGGCCAGCTGAAGGCGTTCACGAACGCGCGGATCGCGCTCGGCCGCGCGGGCAACAGCCTGCCGACCGCGCCGCTGCTGGCCTTCAACCTGTCGCACGCGCAGGCGCGCGACGCCGTGCACCAGCCGCTCGACGCCGATGCGCTGCGGCGCGAAATCGAGGCGGCCGGCCTGTTGCCGACGCTCGGCGTGCAGAGCGCCGCTCCGGACCGCGACCACTATCTGCGCCGGCCCGATCTCGGCCGCAAGCTTTCCGATGACAGCCGCGGGCTGCTGGCCGGTTACGGCGCGGCGCTCGACGAGGCGCCCGACGTCGTGTTCGTGGTCGGCGACGGGCTGTCGGCGTTCGCGGCCGCGAAGCAGGCGCTGCCGCTGCTGCAGGCGGTGCGCCCAAGGCTCGATGCGGACGGCTGGCGGATCGGCCCGGTGGTGGTCGCGAAGCAGGCGCGCGTCGCGCTCGGCGACGAGATCGGCGAGCTGCTGCGCGCGAAGGTGGTTGCGATGCTGATCGGCGAACGGCCGGGGCTCAGCTCGCCGGACAGCCTCGGCGTGTACCTGACGTGGGCGCCGAAGGTCGGCTGCCACGACGCGCTGCGCAACTGCATCTCGAACGTGCGGCCCGAAGGGCTGCCGCACGCGGCCGCCGCGCACAAGCTGCATTACCTGATGACGCATGCACGCAGGCTCGGGCTGACGGGCGTCGGGCTGAAGGACGACAGCGACGCGCTGCTGCCGCCGGCGGAAGCGGATCGGATCGGCGCGGCGTGACGGCGCGCTGCGCGACTGCGTGCCGCGCGGCTACCTGAACAGCCGCTCGCACAGGAAATCGACGAACACGCGCAGCTTCGGCGACAACTGCCGGCTCGACGGCCACACGATCGAGAACTGTCCCGGCGCGATCCGGTAGTCGTCGAGCACGGTCACGAGCGCGCCGTGTTCGAGCGCGTCGCGTGCGAGGAAATCGGGCATGTAGCCGATGCCGAGCCCCGCGAGCACGGTGCCGCGCAGCGCTTCCATGTTGTTGCAGGTCATCGCGGTGCGCAGCTTCAGCGGCGTGCCGTCGTCGGCCGCGAGTGCCCAGTCCTGCAGCTTGCCGGTAGTCGGGAAGCAATAGCGCACGCATTCGTGCGCTTCGAGATCGCGCGGCGTGTGCGGCGTGCCGGCCCGCGCGAGATACGCAGGCGTCGCGCACAGCACGAATGCGAACGGGCCGAGCCGCCGCGACATCAGGCTCGAATCCGACAGCGGGCCGCTGCGGATCACAGCGTCGAAGCCGCCTTCGACGACGTCGACCATCCGGTCGTTGAAATCGAGATCGAGCTCGACGTCCGGATAGCGCTGCCGGAACTCGGGCAGCACCGGCAGCAGGAAGCGGTAGCCGATCACCGGCAGGCTCACGCGCAGCTTGCCGCGCGGGCGCTGCGCCGATGCCGTCACGGTCGCTTCCGCATCGCGGAAATCCTCGAGGATCCGCTGGCAGCGTTCGTAGAAGTGCCGCCCCTCTTCAGTGAGCGTGACGCGCCGCGTCGTGCGGTTGAACAGGCGCACGCCGAGCGACTGCTCGAGTTTCGCGATCGTCTTGCCGACCGCGGACGCCGAGATGCCGAGCGCACGGCCGGCCGCGACGAAGCTCAGCGCTTCGGCGGTGCGGACGAAGGCGACGATGCCGGTCAGGTTTTCCATCGAATCGAAGTGCATGCGCCAACGGGCGCGGCCGAGTAAATTGCGGAATTCTAGTCCGTTATATGTGGAACTTCGCGTGGTTTTTCGCGGATTGAATCGGATTTATCTTCTGTCGCTCTGGCGGCGCATCCGCGCCGGCTTTTCGAGGAGCGATGATGGATCACCCGTTTTCAGCCGTATCGGCGGTTTCGGCGCGCCGGCGCGCGTGGGTGCTGGCCGCCGTTTGCATGGCCGCCGTCGCGCTGCCGCTGTCGTTTTCGGGCGGCGCGGTCGCGACGCCGGCGATCGGCCGCGACCTGCATGGCGGCACGGTCGCGATGAACTGGATCACCAACGCGTTCATGCTCGCGTTCGGCAGTTTCCTGATGGCGGCCGGCGCGCTGGCCGACCAGTTCGGCCGCAAGCGGCTGTTCGCGATCGGCGTCGGCGGTTTCACGTTGATGTCGGTTGCGCTCGCGTTCGCACCGTCGATGCTCGCGGTCGACCTGCTGCGCGCCGCGCAAGGGCTCGCGGCGGCCGCGGCGCTCGCGGGCGGCACGGCCGCGCTCGCGCAGGAGTTCGACGGCGCGGCGCGTACGCGCGCGTTCAGCCTGCTCGGCACGACCTTCGGCATCGGGCTCGCGTTCGGGCCCGTGCTGGCCGGCGGCCTGATCGGGCACTACGGCTGGCGCGCGATCTTCGTCACGAGCGCGGTGGCCGGCGTGCTGTCGCTCGCATTCGGGCTGCCGCGCATGCATGAGTCGCGCGACCCGCATGCGACGGGGCTCGACTGGCCCGGCACGGCCGCGTTCACCGCCGCACTGACGCTATTCACGTTCGGCGTGATCGAGGCGCCCGCGCGCGGCTGGACCAGCGTGCTCGTGATCGTGCTGCTGGCCGGCGCGGCGCTCGGCGCATGCGCGTTCGTGACGATCGAGACGCGCGTCGCGCGGCCGATGCTCGACCTGTCGCTGTTCCGCATCGCGCGCTTCGTCGGCGTGCAGGTGCTGCCGGTGTCGACCTGCTGCTGCTACATCGTGCTGCTCGTCGTGCTGCCGCTGCGCTTCATCGGCATCGACGGCTTCAGCGAGATCGACGCCGGCTGGCTGATGCTCGCGATCTCCGCGCCGATGCTCGTCGTGCCGTTCATCGCGGCGACGCTCACGCGCTGGCTGTCGGCCGGCGTGATCTCGGCGCTCGGGCTGCTGGTCGCGGCCGGCGGGCTCGTGTGGCTGGGTGTCGCGCTGCGCGACGGAGCGGGGCCGGCGGCGATCGCGCCGATGCTCGCGATCGGCGTCGGCGCCGGGATGCCGTGGGGGCTGATGGACGGGCTGTCGGTGAGCGTCGTGCCGAAGGAGCGCGCGGGGATGGCGACGGGGATCTTCAGCACGACGCGCGTGGCCGGCGAGGGGATCGCGCTCGCGATCGTCGGCGCGGTGCTGGCCGCGCTCGCGCAGACGGGGCTGCGGCAGGCGGCTGGTGCTGCCGGCACGCCCGGTGCGACGCTGCGTGCGGCTGCGCGGCTCGCGACCGGCGATCTCGCGGGCGCGGCTGCTGCGTTGCCGGGCGTCGGTCATGCGGCGCTGCTCGCGAGCTATACGCATGCGTTCGACCGGCTGCTGACCGGGCTGGCCGTCGTCACGGTGCTGTGCGCGGTGGTGGTGTTCGTGTTTCTCGGCGGGCGGCCGGCGGCTGAAGCGGGCGACGACGCGGACGGGCATGCGCCAGCCGACGCGCCCGCGCGCAGCCGGATCGAACCGGCCTGTGCGGAGACGCACGGGCGTTGAGCGCCGCGTCGTCGCGCATGGGTGCTTTGGCGATGGCGGCCGGAGCGCCCGTGCAGTGCTACATCACCGCATCTGCGCGTTGAGCGTCGCGTCGTCACGCATGGGTGCTTTGGCGATGGCCGCCGGAGCCCCCGTGCAGTGCACACCACCGCCTTCGCACGCTGACGATCCGCCAATCGCATCACATCACGCCAGCACCAGCGGCGGCAGTGCCGCATCCACGCGCGCCTGCGCGTGCTCCACCTCGATCACCACATAGCGCCGCGCGTCGGGCCACAGATGCGCGCGGCTTCCCGCATCCTCGTCGATCGTCGCGCGGCCCTGCACGAGCCAGGTCGTCTGGCGCACGAAATCGACGAACAGCAGCGCGATGGCAGGATTCACGAGCAGGTTGCCGATCGTGTTGAACAGATTGTTGCCTGCGAAGTCGGGCAGCACGAGCGTGCGGCGGTCGGGGATGTCGACGAGCGGTTCGAACGCGCCGTCGGCGCGCGGCTGGCGGCCGCGGTACGAGCAGTCGCTGTCGCCCGTCGCGTCGGCGGTCGCGACGATCAGGAACGCCTGCTCGCGGATGAACGCGACGGCGTCGTCGGTCAGGGGGGGCCGGGTCGCTCATGGTGTCGGCCGGCGCGAACGCCGCTGCGTGTGGACGGGATGCGCGATTCGCACGCAAGCGACATGCCACGCGTCGCGGCCCGCATGCCTGTACGGTCCGGCACAGCCACTGTGAAAAATCCGAACACCGGCCACGCCGCTGCGCAATCGCGGTGTTCCGAATCGGCACACCCGCCGTGCTGCGTGCGTGAACACGGCACGGCGCGCACGCGGGCCGGCCGTGGTCGTCGTGCTTTCGTTCCGCTCCCGTCCGTTTGGCACGCATGTTGCGTAAACCGATGCAGCGCGATCCAACCGGCGCTGTACTTACACAAGCACGATGAACAGGAGACATGTATGAACCCGTTTGACCTGAAACAACTGGGCCTCGACGTCGAATACCCGTACCGTCAGCAGTACGACAACTACATCGGCGGCAAGTGGGTGGCGCCGGTGAAGGGCGAGTATTTCGAGAACGTGTCGCCGATCAACGGCCAGCCGTTCTGCCGCATTCCGCGCTCGGGCGCCGACGATATCGAGCTGGCGCTGGACGCCGCGCATGCCGCGCGCCGCAAGTGGGGCAAGACGTCCGTGGCCGAGCGCGCGAACCTGCTGCTCGCCGCCGCCGACCGGATGGAAAAGAACCTGAAGCTGCTGGCCGTGGCCGAGACGATCGACAACGGCAAGCCGCTGCGCGAGACGATGGCGGCCGACCTGCCGCTCGCGGTCGACCACTTCCGCTACTTCGCGGGCTGTATCCGCGCGCAGGAAGGCGGCATCTCCGAAATCGACGACAACACCGTCGCGTACCACTTCCACGAGCCGCTCGGCGTCGTCGGCCAGATCATCCCGTGGAACTTCCCGCTGCTGATGGCCGCGTGGAAGCTCGCACCGGCGCTCGCGGCCGGCTGCTGCGTCGTGATGAAGCCGGCCGAGCAGACGCCCGCGTCGGTGCTGGTGCTGATGGAACTGATCGGCGACCTGTTCCCGGCCGGCACGATCAACATCGTGAACGGCTTCGGCAAGGAAGCGGGCGAAGCGCTCGCGACCAGCAAGCGGATCGCGAAGATCGCGTTCACGGGCTCGACGCCGGTCGGCAAGCACATCCTGCGCGCCGCCGCCGACAACCTGATCCCGTCGACGGTCGAACTGGGCGGCAAGAGCCCGAACATCTTCTTCGCCGACGTGCTCGATCGGGAAGATGCGTTCCTCGACAAGACGCTCGAAGGGCTCGCGATGTTCGCGCTGAACCAGGGCGAAGTGTGTACGTGCCCGTCGCGCATCCTGATCCAGGAATCGATCTACGAACGCTTCATCGAGAAGGCCGTCGCGCGCGTCGAGCGCATCAAGTCCGGCCACCCGCTCGACCTGCAGACGATGATCGGCGCGCAGGCGTCGCAGCAGCAGCTCGACAAGATCCTGTCGTACATCGACATCGGCCGCGGCGAAGGCGCGCAATGCCTGACGGGCGGCGAACGCACGGCGCCGGCCGCCGAACTCGGCACGGGCTACTACGTGAAGCCGACGATGCTGCTCGGCAACAACAAGATGCGCGTGTTCCAGGAAGAGATCTTCGGGCCGGTCGCGTCGGTGATGACGTTCAAGGACGAGCAGGAAGCGATCGAACTCGCGAACGACACGTTCTACGGGCTCGGCGCGGGCGTGTGGACGCGCGACGGCACGCGTGCGTACCGGATGGGCCGCGAGATCGAGGCCGGCCGCGTGTGGACCAACTGCTACCACCTGTACCCGGCGCACGCGGCGTTCGGCGGCTACAAGCAGTCGGGGATCGGTCGCGAGACGCACAAGATGGCGTTGTCGAACTATCAGCAGACGAAGTGCCTGCTGGTCAGCTACCAGGCCGAGGCGCTCGGGTTCTTCTGACCCGATCGTCAACGCAGTGGCGAAGCGCCGGGGCCGGCCGGTCGGCAAAGCAGCGCCGGCCGTACGGTTGCCGGTGTTCGGCGGTGACACGCGTGATGCGCGGGCTGCGTAGAACGTTCGACGGCCGGGCGATGTTCGCCCGATCGTCGAGCGGCGCACACGCGGGTACGATCGCCGACTACCGGCAATCCGGCACTTCGCCATTTTCGACTTCGACATCCGACACCCGGCGCAGGCCTCGCACCGTCGCGGCCAGCGCCGGAAACGATACCGGCCGCCGCGGGTTCGCTGCGGCCCGGTGTGCCGATGCGTGTAACGAAAACCGGCATGGCAGACCTTCCCCGATCCTTTCCGCGCCACCCCGTATTCCACGCGGGCGAACTCGACGCACAGCACCGCTTCGGCGTGGCGGACGAAGCCGAGCGGATGAGCGACGCCGTCACGACGCGCGTAAGCATCGGCGTGCGGCAGTTCGTCGAATCGCAGCCGTTCATGTTCGTCGGCACCGCATGCGGGGGACGCGCAGCCGTGACATGCGACATCGTGCAGAGCCTGCGCGACGCGAACGGCGACCTGCTGCCCGTCGTCCGTGTGATCGACACGAAGACGCTGCGGTTCGCGTTGCCCGCACACGGCGATGGCCGGATCGACGCGACAGCGTGCGGCGGCAGCGGGGTCGGATTGCTGTTCGTCGATTTCGTGCGCGGCATCCGCTACCGGATCAACGGCCGCGCGACGCTGCGTGCCGATTTGCCCGAAGCGGACGCGGCGCCCTGGCCGGCCGGCAGCGCGATCGTCGAGCTGGCGGTCGCGCAGGCGTACGGCAACTGCGGCACGCGGGTCGTGCGGCTGAAACCGGCCGGGTAGCCGGTATTCGGTAGCCGGTGGCGACGGCGGCGAATATGCGCGGTCGCGGCGCGGATCGCACCGGCGGCGTGCGCGGCACGCCGCCTTCGGGTGCGCCCGTATCGCGCGAGCCGGCCGGGTAGCGTGAAATGACGGGTTGTGCGCCGGGCCGCGCGGTTCGGCACGGGACTTGCAAGACAGATGCGGTTCCGGGCAGGTGAGGGAGAACACGATGGATCAACACGTGGCGAGTATCGAAGAACCGACGGCCGAAGACACGCGTCGCAACGCCCAGGGCGACGACGCGCTGGCCGGGCAGGCGGTCGTCAGCGTCGCGCACGACGCGGACGAGCAGGCGCGTAACCTGATCGGCTGGCGGCAGACCTACGACCAGCTCGCGGCCGGCCGCTTCGTCGGCACGCTGACCGAGCTGCCGCTCGACACGATGAAGCTGTTTCGAGAATCGACGAGCCACCTGCTGCGCCAGGCATGCGAGGTGCGCGGCGATGCATACTGGTTCGGCATCCCGCTCGTGTGCGACGGTACGGCACGCGTCGATGCATGCCGGATCGGGCCCGGCGCGCTCGCGTTCCGGCCCGGCAACGTCGAATTCGAGCTGCTGACGCCCGCGCAGTTCTCGATCTACGGCGTCGTCGTGCGCGGCGACGTGCTGCGCCGCTATGCGGAGGAGGTCGAACGCCGCGCGCTCGACGAGCGGCTGTTCACGCAGCGCGTGATGCAGGTCGGCGATGCGCGGCTCGCGCGCCTGTGCGCGCTGCTCGGCCGCCGGCTCGACGGCGCGGTGGCCGTGGCCGGCCCGCTGCCCGATGCGCAGCGCGACGATCTGCAGGCCGAGGTGCTGGCCGCGCTGTTCGATGCGTGCGCGCAACCGGGCGACGACGGCGCCGGCCGCGCGCCGTCGACGCGCCGCTGGATCGTCGAGCAGGCGCGCGACTACGTGCTCGCGCACCGCACGCGCCCGGTCGGCGTGCCCGAGCTGTGCGAACAGTTGCACGTGAGCCGGCGCACGCTGCAGTACTGCTTCCAGGACGTGCTCGGGATGGCGCCCGCGACCTATCTGCGCACGCTGCGGCTGAACGGCGCGCGGCGCGATCTGTGCGGGCGCGCGGCCGGCTCGGTGCAGGACGTCGCGGAGGCGTGGGGCTTCTGGCATCTCAGCCAGTTCGCGACCGATTACCGAAGGCTGTTCGGCAAGCGGCCGTCGGAGACGCTGCGCGATCGCGCGGCGACGGTCGCGGCGGGGTGACGACGGCGTTCCGGCTGGCTGCCGCGTGCTGTTTTCTTATCCGGTGATCGCCGCCGCTTCGCGCGGCGCCGGCCACGCGAGCGCATCCCAGTCGATCGCGCGATACGCGGCCTCGACCGCCGCGAGATCGTCCGGCCGCTCGCTGCGATGCAGCCCGCGCAATTCGGCCGGCACGTCGAGCGCGACCGGCACGCAATGCGGATAGTCGCGCACGCGCAGCGCCGGCCCGATCGTCGTGAAACACGCGAGCGTCGGCACGTCGAAACCGTCGGCGAGATGCAGCGCGGCCGTGTCGGGCGCGAACAGCAGGCTTGCGCCCTTGATCCATGCGATGAAGCGCGCGGTGTCGGTCGCGTCGCCGCTCACGTCGGTGTAGGCCGGATGCGCGACGGGGCCGAACCCGGCCACCGGCAGCCCGTAGCGTTGCGCGAGCCGTTCCACGAACGCCGCGCGCAGCGCGGGCGGCACGCTGCGCACCGCGGTGCTCGCATTCGGACAGAACAGCACGTACGGCCGCTGCCATGCGGCCGGCAGCGCGGGCAGCGGCAGCCGCGCGAGCCAGCGGTTGCGCTTCGCGGCGGCCGGCACGGCGGCCGGGTCGGCGCCGAGCGCGTCGAGGAAGAAATCGATCATCGGCAGCCGCGCGAACGCGGGCCAGTACAGGTGATTGCCGACGTCGATGCACGGCGCGTCCGCGGGCAGCGCTTCGATGGGGCACGGCAGCGTGCGCAACGGCGCGACGACGTCGGCCGCGAGCGCATACAGCGCGTCGACATAGCGCGGCGTGCGGGCCGGCCGGTACAGCGTGAAACGCAGGCCCGCGTGCGCCGCGCGCAGTGCGGCGAGCGCGGTCAGCCCGATCACCGAATCGCCGAGCGTGACGCCCATCCCGTTGATCACGTGCACATGCCGCACGCCGTCGTAGTCGAGCCGGAACGGCCGATGCGCGGCATGCAGCAGGCCGAGCGCGGGCGCGGCAGGCACGTGGCCGACTGCGCGGGTGCTGCCGTGCTCGACGTCGTACGGCGCGACGAGCGTGCCGTCCGGCGCGAGCAGCGTGCCGGGGAGCACGAGCGCGTCGTCGTGCGACAGCGCGACGCCGGGCGGCGCGGTGCGCGTTTCCACCGTTATCCGCCGCGCGCGCGGCGGCCCTGCTCGCGGATCTGTTCTAGCGTCGCGGCCGGCGTGCTGGCGTCCTGCGGGATGCGGATCTCGATCAGCGCCGGCAGCCCGCAGGTCAGTGCGCGCTCGAGCGCGGGCGCGAAATCGGCGGTGCGCTCGACCGTCTCGCCATGCGCGCCGAACGCGCGCGCATACGCGGCGAAATCGGGATTCGTGAGCCCCGTGCCGTGCACTCGGCCCGGGTAGTTGCGCTCCTGATGCATGCGGATCGTGCCGAAATGCCCGTTGTTGACGACGATCGCGACGATGTTCAGTCCGTACTGCATCGCGGTGGCAAGCTCGTTGCCGGCCATCATGAAGCAGCCGTCGCCCGCGAGCGCGACGACGGCCCGCGACGGGTACAGCGATTTCGCGGCGAGCGCGGCCGGGATGCCGTAGCCCATCGCGCCGCTCGTCGGCGCGAGCTGCGAGCGGAAGTGCCGGTACGCGAAGTGGCGATGCAGCCAGATCGCATAGTTGCCGGCGCCGTTGGTCAGGATCGCGTCGTGCGGCAGGCGCTCGCGCAACTGCACCATCACGTCGCCGAGCTGGACGTCGCCGGGCATCGGCAGCGGCGCATGCCATTCGCGGTACGCGCGATGCGCGTCGGCGGCCGTGCCGGCCCACGCGGGGTGATCGGGCGGTTCGAGCGCGGCGAGCGGCGCGGCGATCTCGGGCATCCCCGACACGATCGGCAGGTCGGCCGCATACACGCGGCCGAGCTCGTCCGCGCCCTGGTGCACGTGGATCAGCGTCTGGCGGGTCTTCGGGATGTCGAGCAGCGTGTAGCCGCCGGTCGTCGCTTCGCCGAGGCGCGGCCCGATCACGAGCAGCAGGTCGGCGTCGCGGATGCGCTTCGCGAGCGCCGGATTGATCCCGAGCCCGACGTCGCCCGCATAGTTCGGGTGCGCGTTGTCGATCGTGTCCTGATAGCGGAACGCGCACGCGACCGGCAGTTGCCAGCGCTCGACGAAGGTGCGCAGGTTCGCGCACGCGTCGGGTGTCCAGCCGCTGCCGCCGACGATCGCGAGCGGCCGTTCCGCGCGCGCGAGCCGCTCGCGCAGTTCGTCCATCTGCGCGGCCGACGGCGCGGCGGCGACGCGTTTCGCGGCCGGCACGACCGGCTGCGGCGCGCACGCTTCGGACAGCACGTCTTCCGGCAGCGCGAGCACGACCGGGCCCGGACGGCCCGACATCGCGACGTGGAACGCGTGGCTCAGGTATTCGGGGATGCGGCGTGGGTCGTCGATCTGCGCGACCCATTTCGCCATCTGGCCGAACATCCGGCGGTAGTCGATTTCCTGGAAGGCTTCGCGGTCGAGGTGCTCGCGCGCGCACTGGCCGACGAACAGGATCATCGGCGTCGAATCCTGGAACGCGGTGTGCACGCCGATCGACGCATGCGTCGCGCCGGGCCCGCGCGTGACGAACGCGATGCCGGGGCGGCCGGTCAGCTTGCCGACGGCCTCGGCCATGTTCGCGGCGGCCGCCTCGTGGCGGCAGACGACCGTCTGGATGCGCGCGGTGTCGTCCGCCAGCGCATCGAGTACGGCGAGGAAACTCTCGCCCGGCACGCAGAACACGCGTTCGACGTGATTGGCGAGCAACGCATCGACGAGCAGTCGCGCACCGGTGGTGGCGCGCGGCTCGAGATCCTTGGAATGCGACATGGGCTGCCGTCTCCCTGGGTAGCGGGACGTACAGCTTACGCCTGTCGGCGGGGCCGTGAAAAGTGTCGGAACACGGAGTGATCCGGACTGCGCGTCGCCCGTGTTGGCCGGCTGCGGTTGGCCGAAAGGGTGACTTGTGCGTGATCGCTCGACAGGGAAGAGTGTGGCTACGGATGTCGAGGCGAATGCGGGTCTCGATCATCGATGCCGCACCTCCCAAGTAACAATAAAAAGGGAGGCCATTCAATAGTAAAATTTCCCGGAATGACTAACGGTATCGAGAATCCATCATGGCAACCGAAACGATCGATCAAAAGACGCTCGTCCAGCTCGTCGAGGCCGGCGCCGTGCGCGCCGCGCGCGTGATCGGCTGCGGCAACGGCTGGGCCGTTTCGGCCCGTTGCGGCGCAAGCGAACGGCTCCTGTCGGCCAAGCGCGGCGACGTGCGCGTGTTCCGCCGTTTTGAAACGCTGGTCGGGTTTCTGCGCGAAATAGGCATCAGCCGGTTCGATGTGGACGCGTCGGATTTCGACCCGGATGCAGCCGGCCGGGCGACCCGGCCCGATCGTGCGGCCGCGCTGAAAGCGGCCCATGAAGCGGCCGTCCACGACCGCTGGTTCCGCGAGCAGGTGCAGCAGGCGCTGGACGATCCGCGCCCGTCGATTCCCGATGCCGAGGTCAGCGCAGAGTTTGCGTCGCGCCGTGCCGCGCTGCGTCAACGGATCGCGGGCAAGCGGGGTAATGCTGCTTGACCCTCGCGCTGCATTGGCACCCGAAGGCGCGCGAGGACCGCGCCGCGATCATGGACTACATCGGCCAGGACGACCCGCTGGCCGCGCTCGAACCGGACGAGCGATTGGAGGAGCGGGCCGCGGCGTTGCCCGCGCGCGCCGAACTGTATCGGCAAGGGCGCGTGGCGGGCACACGCGAGCTGGTGGTCGCGCCGAACTACGTGCTCGTGTATCGCATCCGGCCGGCCGACAACATCGTGGAGATCCTCCGCGTATTGCATGCGCGGCGGCAATGGCCGTGATGCATCGCGCCGGGCTCGGTGCTCGACGCTATTCACCAAGTGTCGGAACAGGGCTGAATCAAGCCATCAAACACCGGAGGAACATCATGACGGGAGGGGAAAGATGGAAGTGCCAGTGTTCGCTTACGGATCGAGGCACCGCCCATTGAGCATACCGCTGCCGAACGGATCGTCATGTACACACATGGATTTACATGATATCGGAAACGATCTAAAGTACATCCGACGTACATCCGGATCGGAGATCGACATGCATACCACCAGGGTATTTCGGAACGGCAACTCGCAGGCCGTACGGATTCCAGCAGACCTTGCTTATGAGCGTAGCGATATCGAGCTGGAAATCGAGCGGGTGGGTGACGAAATCCGTATTCGGCCTATGCGGCGGCCTCTGACCCGTGTGCTCGAGAAGTTTGCGAAATTCGGGCCGGATTTCATGTCCGAAGGACGCGGCGATCAGGAGCAGGCTGAGCGCGAGGGTCTGTGATGCCGCGCTACATGCTCGACACCAACATGTGCATCTATCTGATGAGGAATCAGCCGGAGCAGGTCGCAAGACGGTTTGCGCAGTGTTACACGGGGGACGTCGTGATGTCGGCGGTCACGTATGCCGAGCTCGAGTACGGTGTCGCGGTGTGCGCGAATCCTGACCGGGAGCGTCTAAATCTTGCCGCGCTGATCGAGGATATTCCCGTTGCGCCGTTCGATGTGGCGGCTGCGCAAGCGTACGGTCCTGTTCGCGAAGCGACCCGCGAACGGAAGAAGGATCATCTCGACAAGCTGATCGCGGCCCACGCGGTGTCGCTCGATGTCGCCCTCGTGACCAACAACGAGCGGGATTTTGTGAGCTATCCGGGGTTGCGGCTGGAGAACTGGCTGAACGATTCGTGTCCATGACAACGTCCGGCGGTAATGCGGGACGTCAATCCGCCTCGCATTACCGTCGGACCCGGCATCAGCACTCGACGATATTCACCGCCAGCCCGCCGCGCGACGTTTCCTTGTACTTCGTCTTCATGTCGGCGCCCGTCTCGCGCATCGTCTTGATCACCGAGTCGAGCGACACGTAGTGCGAGCCGTCGCCGCGCAGCGCCATGCGCGCCGCGTTGACGGCCTTCACCGATGCCATCGCGTTGCGCTCGATGCACGGGATCTGCACCATCCCGCCGACCGGGTCGCAGGTGAGGCCGAGGTTGTGCTCCATGCCGATCTCGGCCGCGTTCTCGACCTGGTGCGGCGTGCCGCCGAGCACCGCTGCAAGCGCGCCGGCCGCCATCGAGCAGGCGACGCCCACTTCGCCCTGGCAGCCGACTTCCGCGCCCGAGATCGACGCGTTGAGCTTGTAGAGAATGCCGATCGCGGCGGCCGTCAGCAGGAAGTCGATCACGCCCTGCTCGTTCGCGCCGGGCGTGAAGCGCGTGTAGTAGTGCAGCACGGCCGGGATGATGCCGGCCGCGCCGTTGGTCGGCGCGGTGACGACCCGGCCGCCGGCCGCGTTTTCCTCGTTGACCGCGATCGCGTACAGGTTGATCCAGTCGATCATCGACAGCGGGTCCTGCAGCGCGCGCTCCGGGCTTCCCGTCAGCGTGCGGTACAGCTGCGGCGCGCGGCGCTTGACCTGGAACGGGCCGGGCAGGTTGCCGTCGGCATCGGGGTTGCCGATCCCGCAGCCGCGCGACACGCACGACTGCATCACGGCCCAGATCTTCAGCAGCCCGTCGCGCGTCTCTTCCTCGGTGTGCCACGCGCGCTCGTTTTCCCACATCAACTGCGCGATCGACTTGCCGGTCGACTCGGTCAGCGCGAGCAGCTCCGCGCCGGTGCGGAACGGGTGCGTCATCTGCTCGGCCGCGCTCAGCACCTTCGTGTTCGGCGCACCGGCCGTCACGACGAAACCGCCGCCGACCGACAGGTACGTGCGCTCGACCAGCACCGCGCCGTTCGCGTCGGACGCGCGCAGCTTCATCCCGTTCGGATGCTCGGGCAGCGCCTGGCGGTAGAACGCGATGTTCTCCTTCAGCACGAACGGCACCGGATGCGTGCCGAGCAGCGCGAGCTTCTTCGACTTGCGGACGTCTTCCAGCCGCGCGTCGATCGTGTCGGGATCGACGGTGTCGGGCGCGTCGCCGAGCAGGCCGAGCATCACGCCGCGGTCGGTGCCGTGGCCCTTGCCGGTGGCGCCGAGCGAACCGTACAGCTCGACCTTCACGTGGGCCGTCGCATCGAGCTGCCCGTCTCGCTCGAGGCCCTGGACGAACATCAGCGCCGCGCGCATCGGTCCGACCGTATGCGAACTGGACGGACCGATGCCGATCTTGAAGAGGTCAAACACGCTGACTGCCATTTCGATACCTGCCTTGCTTATAAGAGTAGTGCTAGCGCGCCTGCAATGGCAGGCACGCGGCGAGCCATGCGGGCGGCGTCGGGGAAAGCTGCTGCGCGACGCGGGCATAGCGCCCGTCCAGTCGCGCGGCCAGATGAAAGAGTTCGGTGGCGTTTTTCGGGTCCCACTGCCCCGTGTAGCCCGGCAGGCCGGCCTCGCGGCGCTTCGCGTCGAACGGCACCGGCGAATTCACGAATTCCTCGTGGGTTTTCTCGCCGAGCGCGTACGGCACGAGCCAGTCGAGCGCGGCCGCGAGCGTCGCGCCGTTCGCGCCGCGCTCGCGCAGCCAGTTGCGGTTGAAGCGGCGTGCGGCGAGCGCGGCCGTCACCAGCGGCTGCAGGTCGTACACCGCGTAGTGCAGCGCATCGCGTTCCTCGAAGTCCCACGTCTTGCCGTCCGGGCCGATGTTGTCGGCGAGATGCTCGACGAACAGCCGCTGCGCGGCGTTCATCATCCTGCGGTCGCCGAGCGTGAACGCAGACAGCGCGATCAGCTTGATCCGGTGGCTCTGCCAGTTGTTGCGCCAGGTGCCGGTGAGCGGACGCTTCTGCGCGTCGATCTGCGCGACATAGCCGGCGCCGAGCTTCGCGATGAACGCGGCCGTCGCGTTGCGGGTCTTCACCGGCAGCGCGCTCGCGGTCATGTCGTACGCGATGATCAGGCTTTCGAAGCGCGTCTCGTCGATCGGGTTGAAGCTCGGCTGGTAGGTTGCGACCCACGCGGACAGGAAGCGGTCGACGAGCTGCAGGTAGCGCGGCGCGTTCGTCACGCGCCACGCGAGCGCCGCGTCGCGCATCAGGTCCATGTCCTTCAGCGCGGCGGCGCTCTGGTCGTAGATGCCTTCGTGCGGCAGCGTGCCCTCGGTGTGCACGCGCGGCATCGCCTTCGGCTGCTCGCCGATGCGCGCGTCGACGCTGCGGATCAGCGCCTGTACGCCCGGCTCGGCCTGGGTCGTCTCGCTCGCCTGCAGTGCCGGCGCCGCGCAGAAATTCATCGCCGCGCGCGCGTTGCCGGACGCGCCGAGGCCGACAGCGGCAAACGACAGCGACGCGACGAGCATCGGCACGAACCGGCGCGCACGCACGCGCGGCCGACTCTGCAGTGCACCATGGCCCGGAAACATCGGACGCACCATGCGGAACTCCTTCATTGGCTGGATCGCGTGTGATGTTAGCCGGATTGGCGGACGAACGCGCACCGGTTCCGGCGGCGAACGCAAAAACCGCACGCAACACGGAGTTGCGTGCGGTGCGATCACCATCGGACGGCTCGGGGCCTGGCGCGCGTTATGCGTACTCCGACATCGGCACGCACGAGCAGAACAGGTTGCGGTCGCCGTACGCATTGTCCGCGCGGCCGACCGGCGGCCAGTACTTGTTCGTGCCGAGCGACGCGACCGGGTACGCAGCCTGCTCGCGCGAGTACGCGTGCGGCCATTCGTTCGCGGTGACGACGGCCGCCGTGTGCGGCGCGTGACGCAGCGGGTTGTCCTCGCGGTCGGCGCGGCCTTCCTCGACCGCGCGGATTTCCTCGCGGATCGCGATCATCGCGGCGATGAAGCGGTCGAGTTCTTCCTGCGATTCCGATTCGGTCGGCTCGACCATCAGCGTGCCCGGCACCGGGAAGCTCATCGTCGGCGCGTGGAAGCCGTAGTCCATCAGGCGCTTCGCGACGTCGTCGACGCTGATGCCGCTCGAATCCTTGATCGGACGCAGGTCGAGAATGCATTCGTGCGCGACCAGCCCGCCCGGGCCCGAGTACAGCACCGGGTAGTGCGGCGCGAGGCGCTTCGCGATGTAGTTCGCGTTGAGGATCGCGGTTTCCGTCGCGGCGGTCAGGTTCTTCGCGCCCATCATCGCGATGTACATCCACGAGATCGGCAGGATCGACGCCGAGCCGTACGGGGCGGCCGACACCGCGCCGATGCCGTTTTCGTCGCGCGCGTAGCCGGTCGAACGCTGGTTCGGCAGGAACTTCGCGAGGTGCGCGCCGACCGCGACCGGGCCGACGCCCGGGCCGCCGCCGCCGTGCGGGATGCAGAAGGTCTTGTGCAGGTTCAGGTGCGACACGTCGCCGCCGAACTGGCCCGGCGCAGTCAGGCCGACCATCGCGTTCATGTTCGCGCCGTCGACGTACACCTGGCCGCCGTGCGCATGCACGATCTCGCAGATCTCGCGGACGTTCTGCTCGAACACGCCGTGCGTCGACGGATACGTGATCATGATCGCCGCGAGGTCCTTCGAGTGCTGCTCGGCCTTCGCCTTCAGGTCGGCGATGTCGACGTTGCCCTGCGCGTCGCAGGCGACGACCACGACCTTCATGCCGGCCATGTGCGCGGATGCCGGGTTCGTGCCGTGCGCGGACGCCGGGATCAGGCACACGTCGCGGTGGGCTTCGCCGCGCGATGCGTGGTACGCGTGGATGATCAGCAGGCCCGCGTACTCGCCCTGCGAGCCAGCGTTCGGCTGCAGCGACACGGCCGCGTAGCCGGTGGCCGCGACGAGCATCTGCTCGAGCTGGTCGATCATCTCGCGGTAGCCGACGGTCTGGTCGGCCGGCGCGAACGGGTGGATGCCGCCGAACTCGGGCCACGTGACGGGCAGCATTTCCGACGTCGCGTTCAGCTTCATCGTGCACGAGCCGAGCGGGATCATCGAGCGGTCGAGCGCGAGATCCTTGTCCGACAGGCTGCGCAGGTAGCGCAGCATTTCGGTTTCGGAATGGTGGCGGTTGAACACGTGGTGCGTCAGGTACGCGCTCGTGCGCTCGAGGCCGGCCGGCAGCGCGGCGACGCCGGCGAGGCCTGCGTCCAGCGCGTCGACGGCCGGCGCGGTGCCGCCCGCGGCCTGCGCGAACACGGTGAGGAGATCGGCGAGGTCGTCGCGCGTCGTCGTTTCGTCGACCGACACGCCGACTTGCGTGTCGCTCACGCGGCGCAGGTTGATGCGCTTCGCCTTCGCGAATTCGTGAACCTGCGCGGTGCGCGCGCCGGTGTCGATCGTCAGCGTGTCGAAGAACGTGTCGTTGACGGTCGCGAAGCCGAGCTGCTTCACGCCGGCGGCGAACAGCGCCGCGATGCGGTTCACGCGCAGCGCGATCGTCTTCAGCCCGTGCGGGCCGTGGTAAACCGCGTACATGCTGGCCATGATCGCGAGCAGCGCCTGCGCGGTACACACGTTCGACGTCGCCTTCTCGCGGCGGATGTGCTGTTCGCGGGTTTGCAGCGCGAGGCGCAGCGCGGGCTTGCCCTGCGCGTCGACCGTCACGCCGACGAGGCGGCCCGGCATCTGGCGCTTGAATTCATCGCGCACCGCGAGATACGCGGCGTGCGGGCCGCCGAAGCCCATCGGCACACCGAAGCGCTGCGTGTTGCCGATCGCGACGTCCGCGCCCCATTCGCCGGGCGGCGTCAGCACGGTGAGCGCGAGCAGGTCGGCCGCGACGACCACGTGGCCGCCGGCCGCGTGGATCGCTTCGGTGAGTGCGCGGTAGTCGCGCACGTCGCCGTTCACGCCCGGGTATTGCAGCAGCACGCCGAACGCGTTCGCCTGTGCCGCGTCGGCGGCCGGGCCCGTCTTGATCTCGATGCCGATCGGCAGCGCGCGCGTGCGGATCACTTCGAGCGTCTGCGGCAGCACGTCGTCGGCGACGTAGAACACGTTCGACGCCGGCTTGCCGGTGCGCTGCAGCAGCGTCATCGCTTCGGCCGCGGCGGTCGCTTCATCGAGCAGCGACGCGTTCGAGATTGCGAGGCCCGTGAGGTCGGTCACCATCTGCTGGAAGTTCAGGAGCGCCTCGAGGCGGCCCTGGGAAATTTCGGGCTGGTACGGCGTGTAGGCCGTGTACCACGCCGGGTTTTCGAGCACGTTGCGCAGGATCACCGCCGGCGTGTGCGTGTCGTGGTAACCCTGGCCGATATACGAGCGGAACACCTGGTTCTTGTCCGCGAGAACCCGCAGCGCGGCGAGGGCTTCGGCCTCGCTCTTCGGCTGCGCGAACGGGCCGAGCGGCAGCGTTTCGGCGCGGCGGATCGAGGCCGGGATCACGGCGTCCATCAGGGCGGCGCGCGACGCGAAGCCGAGCGTATCGAGCATGGCCTGCTGGCTGGCGGCGTCGGGGCCGATATGGCGTTCGGCGAACGCGTCGTGCGTTTCGAGCGCGGCGAGCGAGAGGGGCGTGCGGTTCATCAGGCGGTCCGGGTGTTCGAGCTTCATGGCGTGACTCTGGTCCCGCGCGGGACGGGGCGGCTGGCCGGCCCCGCGCGGTTCGGGTAAGGAAATTAGTCGATCAGCTTGGTGTAGGCGGCAGCGTCGATCAGCTTGTCGGTCGATGCGCCGGCCGCGAGCTTGATCTTGAAGAGCCAGCTCGCGTACGCGTCGCCGTTGACCTGATCCGGCGCGTCGACGATCGCGCCATTGACTTCGACGATCTCGCCGGACACCGGCGAGTAGATGTCGGATGCAGCCTTCACCGATTCGACGACGCCGACGGCGTCGCCCGCGGTCACCGACTTGCCGACTTCGGGCAGTTCGAGGAAGACGATGTCGCCGAGCGTGCTCTGCGCGTGATCGGTGATGCCGACCGTCAGCGTGCCGTCTGCCTCGGTGCGGATCCACTCGTGTTCGTCGGTGTATTTCAGATCGGCCGGGACGTTGCTCATCGGATGCTCCTGGATAAAAGGGTGTGATTCGTTCTGCTGGCGCGCCGCCGGGGCGCGCCGGATGTGGTTTGCGCCGGGCGCCATCTCCCGGCTTCCCGGGAGGAGGCCCCCCGGCCGTTACGCAGCGAGGACCTTGCCGTTGCGCACGAACGGCAGTTTTACCACGCGCGCGGGAAGATTCTTGTCGCGAATTTGCACCTGGACCGTGTCGCCGACCTGGACGGCCGCCGGCACGCGCGCGAACGCGATCGATTCCTGCATCGACGGCGAGAACGTGCCGCTCGTGATCTCGCCTTCGCCGTGCGGCGTGACGACCTTCTGGTGTGCGCGCAGCACGCCGCCCGCCTTGCCGTTTTCCTTCTGCAGGATCAGGCCGACGAACGCGGCGCGCGTGCCGTCGCGTTCGAGCGCGGCGCGGCCGATGAAGTCGCGCGGTGCGGTGAGGTCGACCGTCCATGCGAGGCCCGCGTCGAGCGGCGACACGGTGTCGTCCATGTCCTGGCCGTACAGGTTCATGCCGGCCTCGAGGCGCAGCGTGTCGCGCGCGCCGAGCCCGCACGGGCGCACGCCGTTTTGCTGCAGTGCGTTCCACAGCGCTACGACGTGCACGGCCGGGACGATCACCTCGAAGCCGTCTTCACCGGTATAGCCGGTGCGCGCGACGGTGAGATCGCCGAACGGCGTGCCGGCGACCTGCGCGGCGTTGAACGGCTTCAGCTCGCTCGTCGCGGCGCGCGCGGCGGGCACGGTCGTCCAGACCTTTTCGCGGGCGTTCGGGCCCTGAACGGCGACGATCGCGAAATCGCGGCGCGGCGCGATCGTGAGGCCGTAGCCGCCTTGCTCGTTGAGCGTGTTGAACCACGCGATGTCTTTCTCGGCGGTGCCGGCATTGACGACGACGCGGAAGAAATCTTCGGTGAAGTAATAGACGATCAGGTCGTCGACGACGCCGCCCTGCGGATTGAGCAGGCACGTGTAGAGCGCCTTGCCGGGCGTCTTCAGCTTGCCGACGTTGTTCGCGATCGCGTGCTCGAAGAACGCGCGCACGCGGCTGCCGGTGAAATCGACGACGCACATGTGCGACACGTCGAACATGCCGGCGTCGGTGCGCACGGCTTCGTGTTCTTCGATCTGCGAGCCGTAGTTGACGGGCATGTCCCAGCCGCCGAAGTCGACCATGCGGGCATTGAGCGCGCGGTGCGCGGCGTTGAGCGGGGTGTGATTCAGTGCAGTCATCGAGGCCTCAGGCAAGGCGCTTGCGCGCGGATCAGAACGGCCATGTGCCGACCACCGCGGCCGACGGGCTGCGAGCGATCAGGTACATGCCCCTCTGTCCTCGATACCTGAGAGATTGCGCCGCGGGCAAAGCCCGGCGAGCGCGCGCCCCTTCGGTGGGCAGCTTGCCCGCGCAGCATGTGCGCAGCGGGCTACTGCCGCTCTCCAGAGTGCGGGGAGTGCGGCCCGCGCAATGCGCGGACGGGATTCCCCGACGCGGCCGGTCCTTTTGCCTGAGAGTTTGCGGGTGTGCCCCTTCGGCGGCGCGACCGGCGTTGCAGCAACGCGGTCACACGCTCTCCCGACGCGTGCGGGCGACTGTACGCGAGCGGGTGGGCCTTGTCAATTTGGGCAAAAAAATGTCGCTTCACGACAAGCGGCGGCAACCGGTGCCGCCGCTTTTTTCCACTCCGGCGGGCGCCGGCGCGTTACTCGCCGATCGCGCGCGCGGCCGTGTCGAGTTCCTGGTTCAGCACGCGCTGCTCGTCGCCGGACAGGCCGCCGCTGTGCTGCGCGGCCATGTCGTTCGCTTCCTGGCGGATCACGTCGAGGCGGTGGTGAAGCTGCGCGCCGTACGGCGGCGGATAGTAGCCGCCGTTCACGCGCGCATCGATGCGGCGGTGCAGGTTGTCGATCCGGCCCTGGATCTGTTGCGCCCGTTCGTTCGCGACGACCTGCGGATTCGGCCGCGGCGGGGGCGCCTGACGGACCGGCTGCTGCGGCTGCACGATACAGGCCGCGAGCGAGGAAACCAGCACGCAGCACACTGCTGCGCGAATCAACCGTTGCATCAACATTCTCCTGACGGATTGGTGTCGGATCGACTTTTTTGAGAAACGCGTCAGACAGGTGTACCGCTGACTTTCGTTCCCGCGGCATTTGTAACCGAATGTTCCGGTTGCCCCGGTACACGCGTGCCGGCCGGCTGCAACCGGCCAGCGCGCGGTGTCAGACCATGCGGCGCACGAACGGCAGCCGGCGGCCGTCGTGCTCGCTCTGCGCGGCGAGCTCGATGATCGTCATCACGTCGACGGCGTCCTGCGCGGTGACGGGGAACGGCGCGCCGTCGCGGATCGACGCGGCGAGCGCGCGGTAGAACTCCGCGTACTGGCCGTCGAGCGTCGGCACCGGGCGCTCGACTTCGATTTCGCCGTCGAGCACGCGCAACAGGCCGGGCGGGTTGCCGCCGCCGAACTCGACGTCGTCCGCGGTGAGGCCGGCCTTGAGCTGGTCTTCCTGCGTGTCGAGCCCGAACTTCTGGTAGCTGCCGCGCGTGCCGTGCAGCGTGAAGCGCGCGGGTTCGATCGCCGACAGCGCGCTCGCGTGCAGCGCGACATCCTTGTCCGGATAGCCGAGCAGCAGGTGCACGAAATCGGGCGCCGTGCCGTTGTCGCGGCGCGTCTTGACGGTCGCGCTCACCGTTTCCGGCACACCGAACAGCGCGAGCGCCTGGTCGATCAGGTGTGGGCCGAGGTCGAGCAGCAGGCCGCCGCCGCGGGCGGGCTCCTCGCGCCAGCGCGTGCGCGGCGTCGGCCGGAAGCGGTCGAAGTGCGACGCGAAGTAGGTGAGCCGGCCGAGCTCGCCCGATTCGACGACACGGCGCACGGTCAGGAAATCGCCGTCCCAGCGGCGGTTGTGGAACGGCGCGAACAGCCGGCTGCGCGCGTTCGCGAGCCGCGCAAGCGCAAGTGCTTCGTCGGCGGTGAGCGTGACGGGCTTGTCGACGACCACGTGACGGCCGGCTTCGAGCACCTGGCGCGCGAGCGCGAAGTGCGTGTCGTTCGGCGTGGCGATCACCACGCACTCGATGTCGTCGAGGCCGAGCAGCGTGTCGAGGTCGGGGACGACGCGCGCGCCCGGATACGCGGCCCGTGCGCGATCGGGCTGGCCCGTCGCGATCGCGGCGACTTCAGTGCGGCCGCTCGTGGCGATCACGGGCGCGTGGAACGTCGCGCCGGCGAAACCGAAACCCATCAAACCAATCCTGAGCAATGACGACATGGCAATTCCTGGCTGCGAAGGAAATTAAAGGATGGCGCGCCGAGGCGGCGCGAAGACGACCGGCTATTTTGGCATGGCGCCGCCGCTCGTACTGGCGCGTTGGGCGAAATGCGCGGAGAGACGCGGCGCATGCGCAAAGGAAGCCGGCATTTGCGCGAGACCGCGCACCGTGCGCACGTGGCTGCCTGCCCGGCTTCGCGGTAAACGGCGCGTCGCGCGGGCGCTGAGCCGTGTCATGCGGCCACCCGCTGCCGCACGGCGGCCGCGACCTGCGCGGCCCACACGGCGCATGCCGCTTCGCCTGGGTGGAAGCCGTCCGCGGCCATCAGGTGGCGCTCGAGCGGCAGCGCGACCCGCAGGAACGTGCAATGCGGCTGCGCGGCGGCCCAGCCGGCGAGCGCCGCGTTGAGCCGTTTCGCGCGCAGCCCGAGATACCACGCGAGCGGCTGCGGCAGCGCCGGAAAGCGTTCCATCGGCGGTACTGCCGACAGGATCACGTGCCCGACCCGGAAGCGCCCGGCGAGCGTCCGGACGAGTTCTGCCTGCGCCGCCTGCCAGCGCGCCGGCGGCACGCCGCCCGTCACGTCGTTGACGCCGAGCGACGTCACGGCCACGTCGAACGGCTCGGCCGGCTCGGCGGCGAGCCAATCGACGAGATCCTGCGTGGTCAGGCCCGTGCGCGCGAGCAGCTTCCAGCTCACGCGGTGCGTGGCCGCCAGTTCGCTCGCCAGTTGCCCGGACAGCGCGTCGCGCTGCGTCGCGACGCCGACGCCCGCGGCGGCCGAATCGCCGACCACCAGCACGCGCAGCGGCGGGCCGTCGCCGGCCACGCCGTCGCGCGGGCCGGCCGCCTCGGGCAGCCGCGGCGTGACGCGCCGCACGTAGCGCCCCTGTGCGAACAGCAGCGGGCCGAGGGCGGCGGTGGCGAGCGGGTATCCCATGGTGTCGATCCGGTGGTGTTTCAGACGTTTCAAGCGGTTCAGACGAGCCCGGCACGGGGCGCCGCCGGTGTGTGCGTATTGTGGCCGATCGGTGCGCGAACGGGGCCGGATTGGCCGGACGGACGGGGTGCGACCGGCCGATCCGCCCGCACGGCCCCGTCCGGTGGCGCTCCCGAAATACGCGCCGCCGACGTGTTAACATGCGCGTCCTGCCCGCGTGTCCGCCTGCTTCGCCAGCCTGCCGCGCACGGCATCCTCCCGGCGTTCCGCCGTCAACCGCAACACCATCCGCCATCATGTCCGCAGGCCTCAATTCCGCCCAGAACGAAGCGGTGCGCTACCTCGACGGTCCCTGTCTCGTGCTCGCCGGCGCGGGCAGCGGCAAGACCCGCGTGATCACGCAGAAGATCGCGCACCTGATCGAAGCGAAAGGCTTCGAGCCGCGCCACATCGCCGCCGTCACGTTCACGAACAAGGCGGCCGCCGAAATGCGCGAGCGCGTGGGGAAGCTGCTCGAGGGCAAGACGCTCACCACGCCCGGCAAGGAAGGCCGCAAGGTGCCCGTCAACCAGCTCACCGTCTGCACGTTCCATTCGCTCGGCGTGCAGATCCTGCGTCAGGAGGCCGAGCACGTCGGCCTGAAGCCGCAGTTCTCGATCATGGATTCGGACGACTGCTTCGGGATGATCCAGGAGCAGCTCGGCACGACCGACAAGGGGCTGATCCGCAAGATCCAGAGCATCATCTCGCTGTGGAAGAACGGCCTGATCATGCCCGACGAGGCGATGGCGATCGCGGCCAACGAGGACGAGCACCAGGCCGCGCTGGTCTACCGCAACTACGTCGCGACGCTGCATGCGTACCAGGCGGTCGACTTCGACGACCTGATCCGCCTGCCCGCCGAGCTGTTCGCGAAGAACGAGCAGGTGCGCGACCGCTGGCAGAACAAGCTGCGCTACCTGCTGATCGACGAGTACCAGGACACCAACGCGTGCCAGTACGAGCTGCTGAAGCTGCTCGCCGGCCCGCGTGCCGCGTTCACGGCGGTCGGCGACGACGACCAGGCGATCTACGGCTGGCGTGGCGCGACGCTCGAGAACCTCGCGCAGCTCGGCAAGGATTTCCCGAAGCTGCACCTGGTCAAGCTCGAGCAGAACTACCGGTCGACGGTGCGGATCCTGACCGCCGCGAACAACGTGATCGCGAACAACCCGAAGCTGTTCGAGAAGAAGCTGTGGTCCGAGCACGGGATGGGCGATTCGATCACCGTCACGCCGTGCAACGACGAGGAGCACGAGGCCGAATCGGTCGTGTTCCGGCTGTCCGCGCACAAGTTCGAGCGGCGCGCGCAGTTCCGCGACTACGCGATCCTGTATCGCGGCAACTTCCAGGCGCGGATCTTCGAGCAGGTGCTGCGGCGCGAGCGGATCCCATACGTGCTGTCCGGCGGCCAGTCGTTCTTCGACAAGGCCGAGATCAAGGACCTGTGCGCGTACCTGCGGCTGATCGCGAACGCCGACGACGATCCCGCGTTCATCCGCGCGGTCACGACGCCGCGCCGCGGGATCGGCAACACGACGCTCGAGGCGCTCGGCTCGTTCGCTGGGCAGGCGAAGGTGTCGCTGTTCGAGGCCGTGTACATGGGCGGCATCGAGGCGCGGCTGTCCGCGCGCCAGGTCGAGCCGCTCAGGATGTTCTGCGACTTCATCCAGCGCCTGACCGAGCGCGCGGACAAGGAGCCCGCGACCGTCGTGCTCGACGACATGATGGAGGCGATCCACTACGAGGCGTACCTGTACGACGCGTTCGACGAGCGCCAGGCGCAGTCGAAATGGCAGAACGTCCTCGAATTCCTCGAATGGCTGAAGCGCAAGGGCACGAAGCCCGAGACGGAAGCCGTCGACGGCGAGGCGGAAGGCTTCCACAACGCGGACGGGCTCGCCGATACGGGCAAGAACCTGCTCGGCCTGATCCAGACCGTCGCGCTGATGTCGATGCTCGAGGGCAAGGACGAGGATCCGGATGCCGTGCGGCTGTCGACCGTCCATGCGTCGAAGGGGCTCGAGTATCCGCACGTGTTCCTGGTCGGCGTCGAGGAGGGCATCATGCCGCACCGCGGCGGCAGCGAGGACGACGGCCCGATCGACAGCGAGCGGATCGAGGAAGAGCGCCGGCTGATGTACGTCGCGATCACGCGCGCGCAGCGCAGCCTGCACCTGAACTGGTGCAAGAAGCGCAAGCGGGCGCGCGAGACGGTCGTGTGCGAGCCGTCGCGCTTCATCCCCGAGATGGGCCTCGACGAAGCGCCGCCGCCCACGCCGGAAGAAGCGCCGATGTCGCCGAAGGATCGGCTCGCGAGCCTGAAGGCGTTGCTGCAGAAGTGATGCGGCGGCGCCGTCGGGCACACGGCGGCCCGGCGGCCCGGCAAAACAAAACCCCCGCGATGCGTGTGCTTCGCGGGGGTTTTTTACGGGTGGGCCGGCGTTACTTCGACGCGTTGACCATGTAGTCGACGGCTGCCTTCACGTCGGCGTCCGACGCGGTCGATCCGCCCTTCGGTGGCATCGCACCCTTGCCGTGCAGCGCGTAGTTGTAGACCGTATCCATCGATTCCTTCAGGCGCGGCGCCCAGTCTTCCTTGCTGCCGAACTTCGGCGCGCCGAGCACGCCGGCCGCGTGGCAGGCCTGGCAGGTCGACGTGTACAGCGCCTTGCCGGCGGTTGCCGCATCGGCGCTGGCCGGAGCGGCCGCGGGCTGTTCGCCGGCCTTCGGGATCGCGGCCATCGCGGCCTGCGCCGCGGCGATCTGCGCGCTCGCGGCGTCGGCCGCGCCCGACGCGCCTGCCGCGCCGCTGGCGGGCTGCGCCGCGTTGGCGGCCGGCGCGGCCGGTTCGGGGAAGTTCGCGCCGTCGTTGTTCGCCATGTAGACGATCGCACGGGCGATTTCATAGTCGCTGACGTCGTCGGGGCTCGTGCCGCCGCGCGGCGGCATCGCGCCCTTGCCAGCGAGGGCCGTCTTGAGCAGCGTGTCGAAGCCTTGCGAGATGCGCGGCGCCCAGTCGTCCTTGTTGCCGAACTTCGGCGCGCCGGCGGCGCCCGTGCCGTGGCAGGTCACGCAGACGGCCTTGTAGACTGCCTCGCCGGTCTTGTACGTGCGGGGCGCGTTGGCGTCCTTCACGTCGACCTGCGCGAGCGGCTTGATACGTGCGGCGACCTGCTCGTCGGACAGCGCGTCCGTGCCGGCGCCGGAACGGAACGCATGGTTCGCATAGGTGGCGAACAGGATGATCAGGACGATCGGGATCGCGAACGACGCGATGATGACGGCAACCAACTGCCCGGGGGTTTTGACGGGAGATTCGTGGGGTGCTTCGCTCATGCTTGCCTCGTCTCCATGAATAGGAATTGTGAGCGCGGTGCAACGGCAAAATGGCAGTCCAATGAAGCACGGACGATTATAGACGGAACGTTTACATCACGGCGAGCGGCGCGATGGCGCGTGTTTACCCGCACGCAGCGCGGCCCGGCGGCGATTCGGCAGGCAAGGTGGACGCGTCATGGGAAACCGGGTATCCTTGCCGTCTTGCCAATTGTGGGCGGCCTGTATATCGGGGTCGTTTCACTGTCACACGCGCCCGTAGCTCAATGGATAGAGTACTGCCCTCCGAAGGCAGGGGTTGCTGGTTCGATCCCAGCCGGGCGCGCCAAAACATGCCTGTTCAGGCTCTCGTCGGTTTCGCTGCGGCGTTACCCTACAAATGTCGTAAAACGACAGCTGTAGGTAGCACGCGCCGTCCCAAAAAGTCCGTTTTTAGACTTTTTCGTCTGATAGTCCACCGTTCGTAGGCTCAAGCGGGGTGAGCCAGCAGATTCGCCGGCCTCGCGCAAGCGCCGTTCCCGTCTCCGCGTGAGACTTGCGCTGCGCTCGTTGCACGTCTCGGCGTCTTCCCAACGTTTTGACCTTACCGCGCATTTGCTCGACGACGCGCCTCCGCGCAGGATAGATCCGGCTTCTATAAGCGCTCGGTGCTCCTCCAGATACACACATTCAGCGTGACGCTGCGAACGCTGGCCGAGTGGGCATCGAACCACTCTCCTTTCATGCCGAAGGCGCAATCCGAAGACGTGTGCGTGTTAGCCAAGCATGTGGTCGTGCGAACTATTCAGTATTTCGTCTAGCCCCATTGCGACGGGCTGCTCGGGCGCCGGACCAGGCCTCGGCTACCAAGAGCCAGAGTACGCGTCTCCCCCGGAGCGCGGCGGAATTTGCATCTCATTCGCAATGTTCAATACGCTCGACGACGTTGACCTGGCTGATCGCTGCGAGCCATCAGTTGTAGTAGTTGACGAGCTGCACGAAACCATTGGGGAGTCGACGGACGCCGAGGTCGTGACCGACCACCTGGCTTAATGCGAAACCACCAAACTGAACGCCCCCACCAAAAGTGACGCCAGGACCCATACGCACGCCGTTTATGTCGACGGGTACCTTGGGCGAGAGGCTACCGTCTGCGGTAATCGTAAATATGTCGTCGAAGTGAACACGCATCAGGCCGCCAGCGTCAGGCGTGGAGTTCTGCTGTTGCTGGTTTGCCTGTTCGGCTTGGACGGGTTCATTGACAGTGGGCGCGGCAGGCTGAGGCTGCTTCTCGTTTGTCGTTGCCGAAGCTTGGACGGCAGACTCGGATGCCGCGCTGTCGTTCGCCGTATCGTCTTTGTTGCTGCAGGCTGCAATCATCGCGGCCGCAACAAGCGAGATGGCCAGCATCAATTGTCGAATTTGCATCCCGGAAATATCCAGTTGACTTGTTATGGAGATACCGGCATAACGGCCCGAGATGCAGGAATCTTTAGCGCATCTCTGGTGAAATCCGTGGTCGCACAAGAAAATGCGTTGTTAGCTCTATCGAACTGTGTTGACGCCTATGTCTTGCTGCAGGCTTAAGTTGAAGCTGCGGTCGAGCCGGCCGCGTTCGTCCAACCAATCCCACACGACGGTAGCAGCCACGTCGTAGTCCGCGAGACACGGCAGCGTGCGGTGCGTCCTTGGAGATTGGGTGCCGGTCCACCCGTCGAATGTGGGCGATTTGAACGCCGATTGAAGTAGACCAATCAGAACGGAATGGAGGAGGAAGCTTCCGGCGGGCAATCCGCCTTAACCCATTTCGCTACCCACTTGTCGGTCGGCGTCAACGCCGAGTTCTGCAGCAGTTGATTGAGGAAATGTTCCTTCTCGTCGTTTGCCAACACCGATAGTGCATAGATATATGCTCGCCGGTCCTAAGACGCACTCGACAACACCTTCGTCTTGCCCGCTTTCGCCCACGCCACGTTGCCCGTCGTGACCGTGCCAAGTGCTTGAGAAGCGATTCGTCCGCGGTACACAAAGTCGCGCAGGACCTTGTCTTCCAAAAATACGGCTCGCTGGCTGAATAACCATTCCATCCAGACCCGGACGCATTGCTTATCGAACATACCCGATACACAGGTGTTCCGCACAACGCTCAGTAGATCTCGGTGGTCCCAAGGAGGCAATGCTGCGAGGTACAGTACGACATCGTTTGCGGCAGGAGCGAAAAAGTCCATGTTCGACAACAAGAAGGGCGCAACCTCAGGGATGCGTCCAGCTTTCGCGCGGCGAATGATTGCGCGGATAACGGAGTGTTTGCTCCTTCGGTCGCACGAAACGTTGCAAGCGCGGCCCGAAGGATTGCTGGCCGATAGTCACCCGTCGCATCACAACTCACTGTCATCGATGTCGACGTCAATTTCGACTTCCTGCTCGATAATTGTCGCGATTGGCGTATAGATGTCTGCGTCGATATCTTCGCTGACATGAAGCGAGATGAGCAGCGCATACCGTGCCGTTTCATCCCACTGTCGCAGTTCCTTCCAGTCCTTCCACCATCCACCGACCGGGAAGACTGCAATTTGCGCTTTGGCAGCGAGCTGAGCCGCGGTACCGGTCCAGACATCCGAATGCAAGGAACCGCGGGCGCGAAGTTGTGCACCATATCGCCATTGATTCTTATCGGGGTCCCCGTAATCGGCGTCTTCATCTTCGTCGCGCTCAAGCTTGTTGATTCTGCGCATGAAATGGTGTTCCTCTTCGGATGCACCCTTCACAGCGAAGCGTAGAGCGTAGGACTGGTAGCGAAATTTGCTTTGCCAGCCTCGAGAACTCGGATTCGGCTCGACGAAATACGAAAGCGTTACGCGCATCTCAACTTGAGCGCCGCCCAAGCTCTCAAGTTCTTCAGTCGGCCAAGGGAGGTCGTGGAGCTGCATCTCACCGAGGACAATGCCGCCGGCGTCGCTCTTTCGATAAGGATTGAATTCCCGCTGAACAACTAGCGTGGGGCGGTGGGCAGTCGAATACTCAGACTGCTCGTGCTTCACAAGGCCGTATCCGTAAGTGCGCAAGAGCTCTTCTTTCTCTTTTCGCCGAGCGGACTCAGGTAGGGTAGCGAACATTGCATCGGTGTATTCCGCACCGTGAACAATAAGAGCTCGAATCGTCTCCGGCCAGTAGTCGGGGTAGCGCGCCTGTAGATGAGCACAAACGCGGGCAACTGCTGCTGCAGCGCCGCTTGTGTCGCCCGACGCGCTGAGCAACTCGCCTGTAGCATCATTCGAGGTCGTCAGAACGCGTAGCGATTCGGGGCCTACGGTCGGATGGAGGCCTCCGTCCATTGAGCCGTTGCCACCTTCCGCCACTACGTCAGGTTTAAACGGCCACTGGGACTTTGCCCACAGGATTGACGTGGTGGACGCCGGGGAGAGCTCGCCTTTTTTCGCAATTGGCTCGAGATTTCGGTGCTTGCGCTTATCTATATGTGTGAGATTGGTCGCGGCGCCGACTGTGAGTGCATTCCACGACTGTCCGGGGTTTTGAACGGGGCTTTTATAATTTGCGCGAGGGTACTCGACCCAGTCCCCCCATTGCACATTCCCGGCCGACAAGACGAATAGTCTTGGAATCCACGGTGTGTCATCGGGCTCGTCGTCAATCGACGTAATATCGATTGGTGGTTTTCCGAAGGCCAGTTGGTCAATGGACGCCGACCATTCCGACGGGTTTCCTTCCAGGTGTCCGACCGACGTTGTCATCATCGCGAACAGACGATTTCGGTCTGGTTTATCAACCTCGACGCGACTGATAGCTTCAGTCGTCACGGCGCCCCATAAGTGGGGGGGAGTCGCCCCTCGGGGAGGGAGGATTTTTACTGATTCGAGGCGGTGCGGAAGCTCGATTTCATCGTCCGAGTTCAACGCCGCAGTAAGGTCGCCATAGAGAGCGATGCCTGCCATCTCGCTACCGTGCCCGTCATGGTCGTGTTTTCCCCATGTCGGGTCGTAAGCGTGACTATCGCTGTCATTCAGCGCTGGCTCGAGCAGAGGGTGGCCGAGATTTACGCCCGTATCCAAAATGCATACGTGCGGCTCATCTCCGACGATATAAGTAGTCCGCCCGAGGAGGTCATCGACCCATTCAGCCTGGTCGACTGGAGTGAGGTCGCTAAGATAGAACTCTGCGTTAGGCTCGACAAACCTGATTTCTGCGACCAGGTCGAGCAGCTCCGCCGTTAGCTCCAATTCGCTACGCGCCCCATACGCTGCGACCACGATGCGGCCAGGGAATCGTACAAATCCTGGCTCTACTTCGATGCCGAGCCGCTCGGCCTAAACTGTAAAATCCGCGACAAGGTCCTGGATTTCACCAGAAGTGTGGCGTAGCCAAATCTGAAACCAATGAGACTCGTCGTCCTCGGGCGGTTTTGCCGTATCGCTCCACAGCTCGGAGAACGCCGCGCGTCGGATGTTTTCGATGGCGTTTACAAGCGACGCGTGCTTTGGGCCGGTTCCTTGAGGATTGTTCTCCCGCAGGTACTCGGTAGCGCGACTCACGAAAGCTGAAAGCTTGCCATCAGGGACGTGGAGCACCGCAACCTCACGGTCTCTGTGCTCGTGCACAGCCAGTAGCTCAATACGTTCGCGTTTCCACTCAACTTTCGTGTAGTCGTAGACGCCACGTGGTTTGAATTCGACCGCGATGGTCATCCCTCTCCGCTCCGGGAGGCCTAGTTCGGCTCGCGTTTGTTCTAGGTCAGCGATGCTGTTTGTCAGCGCTCGAAGCTGGCCCAAAAGCCGGCGCGCGTGTGCGCCACGGTCTCTTTGCGGTGCTTTCTCGCGATGAACTGACAGCGGTGAACGGAATTCAGTTGTGGTCACGTGCCCGTCAATGGACAGGTGACTCTTGAGTTCGTCTGCCATGCTCTCACGCTCTAGATTTAATTCTATTAGCTTGTGAGTCTACAGCAGTTTTTACCGAAGTTTACGACCGCAAGTTGCGTCCGTGAGTACGTTCTTCCAAGTGGCGAGCGACGCTTTGCTGGCTAACGACTCTGCCCCCCTCCATGATGGCGTCTTTGAGGGCGTCAACACACGCTTTCACGATATCGGCATGCGATTCGCCTCGGCCGATTCGCGCTAGAGCCCCAAAGTCAATTTCGGGCGCGGCAAATGTGCCAAGGCTATTCCTGAGCAGAGCTTCAATCTGGCGCTCGTCCGGCGCGTCGTACTTGATGACATCGTCAAAGCGTCGGAAAAGCGCTGTGTCGAGGTCTTTGCCGTGGTTCGTCGCGGCAATGAGCAGGCTCTCTGACGTGTCCTGCTCAATCAATTGCAAGAACATGTTGAGCGTGCGCCGCATTTCTGCAACATCGTGTTGACTACCTCGCTGCAAGCCCAATGAGTCGAACTCATCGAAGAAATAGACTCCACGGGTCGACTTCAATGCTTCGAACACCAGTCGAAGCTTGGTGGCGCTTTCGCCCATGAATTTTGTAATCAGGCTGTCGAAACGAGCTGTGAATAGCGGAAGCCGCAGTTCGCCTGCAAGCGCGGCGGCAGTCATTGTCTTCCCGGTTCCAGGTGGCCCAACGAGCAGTAGTTTACGTCGAGGGCTCAGGCCATGAACGCGAAGCTGCTCGTGATGACGCTGCTCGCGCAAAACCCGGTCAAGATTCCCACGAACTGAATCCGACAGAACCATGTGCTGCAGATGCTCGTGCGGGTACTGCACCGTCAGCAATTCGGAAAGCTCCCCCTTCGGTTGAGCCAATGGAGTCGGACGTTGCACTCCCTTGCTCCGCACCGAGGACAGACCGGGCTTCTTTCCCGCCTTCGCAGCATCGACGAGGTCGCGCAGTTCTGCTGCCAACTTTGTGTGGCCGCGATGAGCCTCGTCTGCAGCCATCTGCATAGCAACCGCGTAGAAATGCTCGTGGTTATCACCAGCATATGCGCGCAGTAGTGCTTTCACTTGGTCAGAACGGGCCATTGGAACCTCAAAAGTCTCGAAACGAAGTATAGACTTCACACGGTCGGAATATTGCTATCATAGCAATATGATTGTGACTACAGCATTTTGATGCAAATGTTCCTACCTCGAAGCCAAGGCGAACTGCTGCGATGGGCGCGCGGCGACAGCACTCAAGCCGAGTTCGCGAGCGTGACAGGCGTCCACAAATCAACCCTTTCTCGGTACGAGTCCGAAAAGCTTGGGGCACCAACACACCTCCTGAACTTCTGCCTTGCGCGCCTCGCCGATTATGTAAGTGACCACCCACATACTGAGACGGGGCTTGAAGGCGCGCTGGACAATGCGAGACGGACTGTAGTGTTGCTCGAAGGACTGGCTCAGAAATAGCATCGATACTGTATATATATACAGTATCGATGCTATTTCTGCCATTATTGTTTTCGATGCCGTATAAGAAGGCCTGCCTATATGGGAAATGGCCGCAAGACTATTCGGCCGAAGCGTTCGAATAGCCGACAGTTGGAGGTAGGGGGGCGGCGTGACCCGATCGCGAAACGGCCGAAAGCAAGGTGCTCGGAGCTTGTGTTGTGACTGTAGCAACTGCAGTGAAATCGCAGCCAGCTGGCTGGCCATCGTCGCTTTGCGGTGTCGTGATCTTCAATCGGCTGAGTCTGTGCTTGCCGGGCGCCTCCCTTCCGGGGCCTGTCGCATTGCACGGCGTCGGGCAGAACCGGCGGACCGGCGTCGCACTGCTGCACCGTTATGCGAGAATCGCCCGCAACGACAACTCCAAGCGTCGATCGCGGCTGCCGTCCGCGCATCGCGCCGACTCCCGATGGCTGCCATCCCGCCTCCCTCGACCGCAGTCGATGCCCGCGCGCTGACCGATGCGCAGCAGGCGCTGCTCGCGCGCCTACAAGCCTATTCCCCCGACGACCCCAACGCGCCGCTGCCGTACAGCCGGCGCCTTGCCGAGGCCGAAGGCTGGTCGCAGGCGCACGCGCTGGCCGTGATCGACGAATACAAGCGCTTCGCGTTTCTCGCTCAGGCGGCCGGGCACCCGGTCACGCCGTCGGTTGCGGTCGATGCCGCGTGGCATTTCCACCTGCAATACACGCTCGAATACTGGGACGTCTTCTGCGCCGGCGTGCTGCGCGCGCGGCTGCATCACATGCCCGGCACGGGCGCGCCGGACGAAGCCGCCGTGTACGCGCAGCGCTATCGCGACACGCTCGACAGCTATCGACGGCTGTTCGGCTGCGAGCCGCCGGAGTCGATCTGGCCACCTGCGGACCTGCATGCCGCGCCCGGATCGCCGCAGCCGGACCTGCCGGCCGCGGACGAGCCGGTCGAACCGGATTCGCCGGCCGCCCCGCCGGCCGGCAGGACCTGGCGCAACCGGCTGCCGAAGCTCGTGTGGCCGGCGGCCGCCGCGAGTGTCGCCGCGACCTGCGCGTCGGCGCAGGACTTCGACGTGCTGGACTACACAGGGCCGCAGTTTCTCGCGTTCTACGTGCCGGCGTGCGTGGTCGCGTTGCTGCTGATCGTGGGCCTGCAACAGATCGAGTATCGCTGCCGGCGCTGGGGCGCGCGCGCTCGCGAAGCACCGTCGAACCTGACGGTCGAGGAAGTCGCGTATCTCGCCGGAGACGAATCGAGGGTCGTGCAAGTCGCAACGCTGTCGCTCATCCAGGCGGGCGCGATCGACCTGAGGATGGCGGGGCGACTGGGCGCGCGCGTGCAGAGCATCGACGTGAGGCGCGCCGGCGCATATGCGGACGAATGCTACTGGCTGGACGGGCAACCGGGCCGGGAAGCCAGCTTCGGCGCGTTCCGGCAGCTGCTGGCGCGTCGGTTCTCCGAATTCGCGGATTCGTTGCGCAACTGCGGCTGGTTTTGGGCGCCCGGCGAGATGCGGGCGGCGCGCGTGGCCGCGCGCACGATTGCGCTGCTGGTGCTCGGCACGGGCGCGGCGAAACTGGCGGTCGGGCTGAGTCGAGGGCGGCCGGTCCTGTTGCTCGTCATCTGCATGGCGGCGTTCGCGATCGCATACTGCTTCGTCGCGCGGCGCCTGACCGGATTCGGGCGCGGCGGCCTGACGGTGGGTGGGAAGGCGTCGCTTGACGCATACCGGAGCGCACGCCGCGGCGAGTCCGATTCGCCGGACGAGTCGCTCTGGGCTGCCGCGCTGTTTGGTGCGGGAGCGTTGGCCGGCACCGCGTGGGCCGTGCATTCGAGTGCGCTGATGGAGCCGCCGCCGTTGATGCGGGCCACGATGGCGGCGCGTACGGGCGGTTCGGATTCGTCCGGCAGCAGCGGCTCGTCGTCGAGCTGCGGTTCGTCGAGTTCGTGCAGTTCCAGCTCATGCAGTTCGAGCAGTTGCGGCGGGTGCTCGTCGAGCAACTGAGCGCGAATGGTGCGGCGCGTGTGGGTGAGGGCGGGTTGGTCGGATCGAGGCGACGCCGCTGCGGATGTCGACGCCGGGACGCCGTGATGGAACAGCGGGCGCCTGCCGCCTGCCGCCGAAGGCAAGTCCATTTCGATGCCGGCCCTATCCTGGCCGCTGACTCGGGATCAGACCAGCCTCATCGACAGAACAGAAGTCAGAACGCCGTTCTTATTCGTTGTCGGTTGTTGTCGCGTGCTTCCTATACTGCATCGTCCATGATCGCGGCCGATGTGCCGCGTCGTTTCCCCGTTCCTGCCAGGCGGCCCAGGCATCGAGCCGCGGCGCCGGCACACTTGCGATCGCGAATGAACGTTACGACCTCCGACGACTGTATTGGCGTGTTGCCCGACCATCCGTGGGCGAAGCATTTCATTGTGCTGGGCTACCGGGATGGTGCCGTTTCGTCTATTCCAAACAATTTCTTCCGCGACTGGCTCGACGAAGAGGCGCAGGTCGGCACCTTTCATATCGGCCGTTGCTCGGGGCTTGGTGTGGGCTCGATCGTGAAGTACGACCAAGGCCATCAGAAACTCGTGATCGGCAAGAACGTGGCCGGCGGAATGCGCCTGCGTTTCCTGCTGAACGGTCAGCACGAGATGCGCACCATTTCCACGAGCATGTTCAGCATTTACGGTAACGGCCTCGTAAATGCGCCGATGCCGCAATACGCGGATACCGTGATCCACAACGACGTCTGGATCGGCGATGAAGCACTGTTCCTTGGCGGTAGCCAGATCGAGAGCGGATGCGTGATCGGCGCGCGGGCCGTCGTTCCGCCCAATTTCCGCACCGAGGCTTACGGGATCTATGCGGGTTCGCCGGCCCGTCTGGTTCGCTTCCGCTTCACGGAGAAAGTGCGCGAACAACTGCTGCAGCTCGCGTGGTGGGATATGCCGCTCGACTGGATCAAGCAGAACAACGACGCATTTCTTGTCGATCTCACCGCCGACGAAGGGCGTGCGCTCGACACCCTCGCGGCGCTCAAGGAGGCCAAGGACCGTGCTGTAAGCACGTCCGGGCACCCGGCCGCTACACCGACCGCCATCTGACCGTCCGTTCGCGATGCGGGCACATCGCCGCATGACATGATGTCTGCTTCCGACGATTCCGCGCCCGTTCAACAAGCCGCGACCCTGTGCCAGGACGGACGGTTCGCCGACGCACTGTCGCTCGTCGCGCCGCTGCTCGACGCGCCGGCGCCGGACGTTGCGGCGCTGCACGTCGCAGCCGTCTGCGCGCTCGGCCTGAACCGGCTGGCCGACGCGGAGGCCTGGTGGCGGCGGGCGATCGACGCGATGCCGGCGTTCGATCCGCCATACGACGGCCTCGACGCGCTGCTCGTGTCGCAGGGGCGGCTGCCCGAAGCCGAGGCGATCGTCCGCCGGCAGCTCGCTTCCGTCACGCCGTTGCGTGCATCTCACCATCACCGGCTCGCCAAGGTGCTCGAAGCGCTCGGCCGGCTCGATGAAGCCGAGCAGGCGTTCGGGCAGGCGCTGCTGATCGAGCCGCAGTCCGCCGACGTGCTGACCGATCTCGGCAACGTGCTGCGCGTTCTCGGCCGGCTGGCCGAGGCGGAACTCGCGTACCGGCTCGCGATTGCGGTTCGCGCCGACCACGCGCTAGCACATGCGAATCTCGGCGCGATCCTCATCGACATGCAGCGGCTGCCGGAAGCGGAAGCGGCCAGCCGGCAGACAATCGCGCTATGTCCGGACCATCCGGAAGCGCATTACAACCTCGGCATCGCGCTGCAGAATCTCGATCGCCTGCCTGAAGCGGAAGCGGCGTATCGCGATGCGATCCGCTGCCGCCCCGGCCTGCCGCAGCCGCACAACAATCTCGGCTGCGTCCTGCGCGCGCAGGGCCGCCACGACGAAGCGACGGCCGCGTTCAGCGACGCGCTCGCGCTCGCGCCGCAGATGGCCGAAGCACATTACAACCTGGGCACGACGTTCGAGCATGCCGGCCGCCACGACGACGCCGAACGCGCGTACCGCCGCGCGCTCGAGCTGCGCGCCGACTATGGCGATGCCCGTTTCGGGCTGGCGACGCTGCTGCTCGGCCTTGGCCGGTTCGAGGAAGGCTGGCGCCGCTACGAATCGCGCTACGAGCTGTCGGCGTTCGTGCATCGCCGGACGCGCGAGGTGCTGCGGTGCGCGCAGTGGCAAGGCGAGCCGCTCGCCGGCAAGACGCTGCTCGTCTGGCAGGAAGACGGCCTCGGCGACATGCTGCAGTTCAGCCGCTATTTCGCGGAATTTCGCGCGCGGCACGCGGCGCGCGTGGTCTTCGCGTGCCAGCCCGCGCTGCATCGGCTGATGGAGACGGTCGACGGCGTCGACGAAGTGCTCGATCACGATGCGGCCGCCGCGCGTGCGCGGGAATTCGACTACTGGACAAGCTTGCTGAGCGCACCGATGCACGTCGGTACGACGCTCGACACGATCCCGCCGCCGGTGCGGCTCGTGCCCGATCCCGCCCGCGTCGCGCGCTGGCGCGCGCGCCTCGATGCGCTGCCGGCCGGCCCGCGCGTCGGGCTCGTGTGGAAGGGCAACCCGAAGCATCACAACGATGCGCACCGCTCGCTGCCGTCGCTGGCTTTGCTGACGCCGTTGTGGAGCGTTTCAGGCGTGAATTTCGTGAGCCTGCAGAAGGGGCAGGGCGAGGACGAGGCGCGCGATCCGCCGGGCGGGTTGCCGCTGTTGCATCTCGGCTCGGAGATCGATGACCTCGCGGATACCGCTGCGATCGTCGCGCAGCTCGATCTCGTGGTGTGCGTCGATACGTCCACCGCGCATCTGGCCGCATCGCTCGGCAAGCGTTGCTGGGTGCTGCTGCCGAATCAGGACGTCGATTGGCGCTGGATGCACGACCGCGACGATTCGCCGTGGTATCCAGGCACGGTGCGGCTGTTTCGGCGTGGGCGCGACGAGAACTGGATTCAGGTGGCCGAGCGCGTGCGCGGGGCGTTTGCGGCGTATTTTGGAGCGAACGACGTGCCGTCTTGCGCGTTCGTGGAGACCGGTGGCAAGCGTTGAATGTCGCGACGACCGCAACGCGCCGGCCGGCCCTTCGCGCGAGCACCGGGAATTACCCGCCTTTGCCGAATCTGTTCGTCGTTTCGAATCGATCGCGCGTCGCTAGAATCAACGCGTTTTCGGGGCAACGTCCGACCGGCAGTATCGGGCACGTGTTCCCGTCATGCATGACATCGACCAAGGCCGGCCATGAATAACTGGAAGTTTGTCCCTGTTGAAAGCCTCGTGAGCGAGGAAGCGCTCGCGCGCGCGCAAGCGTTCGATCTCGATCGCCACGTCGTCGAGACGACGGTGCGCGGGCTCACGTTCCGCTGGCTCGCGCCGAGCAAGCGACTGTTGTGGATGGCGGCGGGTCTCGAATACATCGAACCGGAACTGCTGGACTGGATCGACCGGTTGCCGCCCGCATCCGTCTACTACGATTTCGGCGCGAGCAACGGGATCTTCGCGCTGTATGCCGCAAAGCGCGGCCTGAAGGTGATCGCGATCGAACCCGATCCGTCGAACTACTTCCTGCTGTCGTGGAACGCGTACCTCAACGCGCAGGACGGGCTCGACATCCAGGCGTTCAACGTGGCGGCTTCCGACCGGTTCGCGATCGACCAGCTGTACATCCGCAAGATGGAACTCGGCGCGCACGAGAAGATCGTCGGCCAGCCGTCGCTGGTGTCCGGCGAAACGTTCGCGCCGAACCACGTGCATGCGATCCAGGTCGTCCACTTCGATCGCTGGCGCGAGCAGTTCGGTCTGCCGCAGCCCGAGTACGTCAAGATCGATGTCGACGGGCACGAGGTTCCGCTCATTGACGGCGCGACACAGGGCCTGGGCGCGTGCAGGCAACTGCTGATCGAGATCGAGGACGCGAAGATGGACCTGCTCACACGCCGTCTCGGCGAGCTCGGTCTGACGATCGCGAGCAAGCATCCGGTGCAGAACTACGCGGGATTGTGGAACTGCATCTTCGTGCGCTGATCGCCGAGGCCCGCCGCAACGCGGGCCGCGCTCAGAATCCCGACAGATAGACCTGCCGGTCGACGGCGGTACGGTAGGCGCTGACGAATCCGCGATGGCTCCATTGATCGCACGAGAAATCGTCGAAGCGGCACGACAGCGACAGTTTCCAGTCGGTGATGTCGCTGGTGAGTGTCCGGTGCACGAGATAGGGCGACATGAAGAGCACGTTCCCTGCGTCGATCTCGAGGTCGCAGGCGCCGTCGATCTCCTGGTCGTCGAGCACGTAGCCGCGATCGGTCTGCTCGCCAGGCCACAGTCCGCGCCGATGGCTGCCCGGGACGATGCGCAGTCCCGGCGCTCCTTTGCGCACATCGGCGATCGACGTCCATGCGATCACGCCGCGAGAGGACGTTCCCATGCTCGGCCAGTCCTGGTGATACGGCAGCCCGTAGTTGTTGCCGATGCGATCGTTCGCCGTGTAGTGGGTGACGATCGGGCCCGTCTGCACCGGCATCGCGATGCCGAGATGGCGGTCGAGCGCGGCAGTCAGCTCGGGGGAGCAGAAGAAGCGCTTCACGTCGATATCCTCGGCGAGCAGCTTGATGATGTTGCGGTTGCGCATCGCGTCGTCGCCGAATCGCGGAATGAAATGCCGCTCGAACTTCGTCCGCACGACGTGCATCAGCGATTGCAGCGCATTGTTCGCGACGATCGCGTAACCGAGTTCCCGAAAATCGCCAGCGATCACATCCATTCCGTCTCACCCTGTATTCCGCTGCCGACCTGCGCTTGCGCGTAACCGAAGCCGGTCGCGCCGAAGCCGTCGCCGTTGTAGAACATGTACAGGCGCTCGCCGACCTGCACGACTTCGGGATACGCGACCATGAACCCGTCCCAGCCGCTCGGCGACACGTCGAGCCCCGCATCCTCGTCACATCGCCGCCAGACGATGCCGTCGGTCGATTCGGCATAGCCGATCCGGTAGCTGACCGACGAGCGCTCGCGGTAGCCGTCGTGGCTGCGCTTGCAGAACCACATCCGGTAAAGGCTGCCGTCGAAATGGACCGACGCGCGTGCCAGCCCGCCTTCGTGGTCGTCGAGGTAGTCGATCGCGACGCGGCCGCCGCGTGTCCAGTGAATGCCGTCGCGCGATTCCGCGTATTTCAGGTGATAGCGCGCCTCGGGCTTGCCGTCGACCAGCGTCCAGCCGGTGCACGACAGATACCAGTTGCGCCAGATTCCATGCTCGATCCGGACGCAGGTCGTGCCGCAGAAATACGGCTCGTCGGCCGTGCGGTCCATCACCGGCCCGTCGAACAGGCGCCGGTAGCGTCGGCCGCCGTCCTCGCTGATCGCGAGGCCCACTGCGTTGTGGTACGGAATCGTATTGCGCACGTTCCAGCCGATGTAATACAGATAGCGAACGCCGTCGTGCTCGACGACCGACGATGGCATCGTGCCGCAATCGTCGAACGCGCCCAGCGCGCCCGGCGGCAGTACCGGTTCCGGATCGATGGAGACGATTTCGGCGGGCGCGCTTGCGCGGACGGCCATGCTCGCGATCGCGCTGCGATTACCTGCGTCGCGGCTGCTGAACAACAGTTGCAGCGTATCGCTGTCGACACCCGCTACCGTCGGAATCTGCGCGTGCGATTTCGCCCAGGGAAGCCGCGCATCGGGCGCATAGATCTGCCCCTGCTTGTCCCAGTGTATGCCTGCCATGGGCTCCCCTAGATCTTCAGGTCGGTGCTGGCCATTGCAAGCTTGACGGCGGGATTGCCCTTGTACACCGACCAGGGCTCGGTCGATTTCGTGATCGCGGATGCCATCGTGACGAACGTGCCTTCGCCGATCGTCACGCCGTCGCGCAGCGTGGCGTTCACGCCGACGAAACTGTACGCGCCGATATCGCAATGACCGGACATGACGACATGCGAGGTCATCGTCACGTGATCGCCGACGCGTCCGTGATGCCCGATATGGTTGCCGCTCCACAGCACGACGTTGTTGCCGATGGTCGTGAACGGCTGCAGCGTGTTGTCTTCGAGGATGAAGCAGTTCTCGCCGATCGTGTTGTGGCAGACGGTCGCGCGCGAGCTGACATAGCTGATCAGCGAATAGCCGCGGGCCTTGAGCTCGTTGAAGATCTTTTCGCGCTCGCGGTTCATCCGCTTCGGCGACATCGGCGCGAAGAAGCTGAACTTGCCGGGCGGGTGGGACTCGACGACGTCCTCGAACGCGATCACGGGCAGGCCCTTGAACGTGCCGCTTTCCGGCAGGTACTGCCGGTTCACGCAGAACGCGGCCACCGTATGCGGCGAATCGTGCTCGAGGTAGTAGTGCGCGAGTTCCGCATAATCCTGCAGGCCGAACAGAATGACGTTTGCCATCAGTTGTGCTCCCTGTACACGTACGTCGTGTACTCGTACAGCCCGTAGTCGTGCCGCAGTACGTAGTGGCGCGACAGCTCGCGCGACAGGAAGTGCGTCAGTTGCGTGACCGGTACATGGAACAGGTCGTCGCGTTCCCAGTCGACTTCCTTCGACATCACGTTGAACGCGATGCCCTTGCGCGCCTTCGGGAACACGACGCGCAACACGCGCGAGAAATAGTCGAACATCTCGTCGTAGCCGAGCTCGCGCTTCTCGGTGAAGACGCCGTTCATCACGATGTAGTCGTATTCGCCGAGCCGGTCGGGCTCCGCGAGCACGTCGACGCACTGGTAGGCGTTGTCCGGATACTTGCGTCGGGACAAGTCGCAGAACGCCGGGGACGCATCGAGCCCGGCATAGCGCAGGCCGTCGACGCCGTGGTCCAGCATGTACTGGTACAGATGCGACGCCCCGCAGCCGAAATCGAGCAGCGTGGCGGGCGCCGAGCCGGGCTTCACCAGGTCGAGCATCACGCGATATCGCGTGTCGGCGTCCTCGGCATTGGGCCAGTCCACGCCGCGATGCGTATCGCCGTGGCGCTCGAGGCACGACTCGTAGTGACGGATGAGGGTGTTATGAAGATCGTCTTTCATGACAGCGTGGCGCCAGCCAGCAGTTGGTCGATCGACGCGTCGTCGTTGCACATCAGCACGTCGATGATCGACAGCGCGGGAACGAATGCGCCGCGAACGGGCGTGTACGGCGCGAGACCGGGTGTCAGGAACTTCAGCTGCAGGCCGGCGGCGGCGAAAGCGTGCGGGTCGTACAGTTCCTGCCCGCCGACCGGGTTCACGTAGATGTCCGCGTGCTCCTGCCGGCCGATGTCGATGATGCGCGCCTGGGCCTTCAGGTCCGCGTTCGCGTAGCGTCGCGACGTGGCGACGATGTTCGTGTCGAGCCGCAGGTGGTCGCGCAGCGTGATCAGGCCGTGCAGCAGGAAATCGGCGAGGTTGGGCGCGTCGTGCATCAGGATGCGTTCGACGACCGGAAACACGCGCGCGAAATGCGGCGAGCGTGCATAGCTCTGATGGATCGTGCGCAGGATCCGGGGCCGCCACGCCGCATCGTCCGCGACTTCGATATCGCAGATAAGCCGGTTCTGGCTCGCCTGCCGCAACGGCATGGTGATCATGTGCGGCGCGCCGTTGACGTTGATGCGGTTGCGATTGATCCAGCCGCGATTGATGAAGCTCACGTCGTCGAACACGACGAACGTGTCGACGCTGGCCATCAACTGGAAATAGCCGACGTACGGGAAGAAGTACGGCTGCATGACCGCCAGCGTGCGTTCAGCTTGCATGTTGCGTCAGGCCCGCCTCGGCCAGCACGATGTCGATGATCCGGTCCTGGTCGTGCGCGGTGAGCGCCGGGTAGATCGGCAGGCACAGCACCTGATGCGCGATTTCGCTGGCGACGGGCAGGTTCGAGCGTGCCGACGACGGCAGGCCGCGATAGGTCGGGAACTCGCTGATCAGCGGGTAGAAGTACCGGCGCGCCGCGACATTGTGCGCGCGCAGCGCATCGTAGATCGCGTCGCGCGTCACGGGGAAGTCGCGGGTGATGCGCACCGGAAAATACGAATGATTGCGGGTGCTGTGCTCGGGAACCGGGGGGAGCAGCAGGCCCGACACGTTTTTCAATGCCGCTCGATAGCGTTCATCCACGCGCGCGCGGCCGTCCGCGATCCGGTCCATGTGCTGAAGCTGCAGCAGGCCGAATGCCGCCTGTACTTCGTTCATCTTGCCGTTGATGCCGGGGCCGATCACCGTCACTTCGTCGACGAAGCCGAAGTTCTTCAGATGATCGATGCGGCGCTTCGTCTTCGCGTCGCGGCAGATGAGCGCGCCGCCCTCGAACGTGTTGAAGATCTTGGTGCCGTGAAAGCTGAGCACGGACATGTCGCCGAATTCGAGCACCGAGCGGCCGTGGCGACGCACGCCGAATGCGTGCGCGGCGTCATAGAGCACGCGCAGGCCGTAGGTGTCGGCGATCCGTTCGATCGCGTCGACGTCGCACGGGTAGCCGTAGACATGTACGGGCAGGATCGCGGTCGTCTGCGGCGTGATCGCCGCTTCGATGCGCGCGGCATCGAGATTCATGGTCACCGGATCGATATCGACGAAAACCGGGCGAATGCCGTTCCAGTGCAGCGCGTGCGTCGTTGCGACGAAGCTGAACGGCGTCGTGATGACTTCGCCGGTGATTTTCATCGCCTGCAGTGCGGTGATCAGCGCGAGCGTCGCGTTGGAAAACAGCGAAATATGCTCCACACCCAGGAATTCGCAGAGCGACCGTTCAAGCTCCGCATGGAAGCGGCCGCCGTTGGTGACGATCTTGCTCTCCCAGATCTGGTTCAGATACGGGAGGAACTCGTCCAGCGGAGGCATGTAGGGCTGTGTGACGGGTATGAGCTTGTCCATGATGCTGTCCCGAAGTCGTACGTCTCGAGCGCAAATGCGCACACCGGTGATCGTGAGAACACTCTAGCGGGTGCGACGCCCGGCTGATCGGCCGAGCAGGAGGCGGTTTGCGAGTCAATTCGCGGTAATGCCGCCGCTCGCTCGCTCGCCGGGCCGGCCGGTCGCGCCGCATGCAACCGGCCCGTGCGTTCAGCCGGCCGCTTCGTGGACGAGCATCGAGGTCGGCCGGTCGGGCAGGACCGCATCGAACGAGACCGGCGCATCGCCCGCGCACCAGCGGCGCCACATCATCCGCAACGCGACCGACAGCCCCTGCGCGACGACGTCGGGATGGAACGGCGCCGACGCGAGGCAGCGGTCGCGCAGGCCGCTGCGCAGCGTCTGCAGCATGTCGGGATCGTCGGCGAGCGCGATCGCCTTGCGGACGAACTCGTCCTTGTCGTGCGCAATGAAGGCGTCGAGATCGACCCGCTTGAGCCAGCTTGCGGAGCCGCGGGTCGGGATCGAAAACCCGGCGAGCGTCACGGTCGGCACGCCCATCCACAGCGCGTTGAGCGTCGTCGTCGAGCCGGCGTACGGGAACGTGTCGAGGCAAATGTCGACGCGATGATGCTGCTGCAGATAAACGGGGATGGTCGCGCGCGGCTGGAACGTCAGGCGCGCGGGATCGATGCCTTCGGCCGCAAACCAGCCGGCGATCGTGTCGCGATCGCGATCCTGCTCGATCGCGCCGATCACCATCCGCGCGTCGGGCTTCGCGCGCAGCACCGCGGCCCACAGCGCGATCACGTCCTGGCGCAGCTTGTTGAGCCGGTTGAAGCTGCCGTAGGTGACGTAGCCGTTGTGCAGCGCAGGCAAGCCGTTGACGGGCGGGCAGTTCGCCGGCGGCGAGTACGGCGCGAGCGCGGGCATGCGCACGATTTTCTCGACGAACTGGTCGTCCAGCTCGCCGGCCGGCGTGACGATGCTGTCACTGAGGTAGTAGTCGATCGTGCTCATGCCGGTCGTGCCCGGGTAGCCGATCCACGATGCCTGCAGCGGCGCGGGTTTGCGTGCGAGCGCGACCAGGCGGTTGCGGCCGGTGTGACCGGAGAGATCGATCAGGATATCGATGCGATCGTTGCGGATCTGTTCGGCGAGCGCGGCGTCGCCCAGCGTCGTCACGGTTTTCCACGTGGTGGCGTGCGCACGCAGTTTGGCGGTGACGTGATCGTCGATCACGAAGTTGTAGTAGAAGTGCAGCGATAGATTCGGGTCGCGGCTCAGGTGTTCGACGACGGGCAGCAAGTAGTGCGCGACCGCGTGGTTCAGCAGGTCGCCGGACACGAAGCCGATCCGCAACGCGCGCTCGGGGTCGCGAGAGTTGGCGTAATTTTTCGGCAGTACGTGTCTTTCGTGCCGTTTGCCGAATGCGCGATGTTCGTCGAGCAACATCTGCGGCGTGTTGGTGTCGTCGTGAATCAGGCTGAACAGCAGCGAACTGTGCGACACGCTGTCGTTCGGATCGATTTCGATGGTGCGCCGCAGCCAGGGAACCGCTTCCTGCGCGGCGCCCTGGTCCAGCAGCACGAAGCCGAGTGCCCCGTTGGGCGATGCCGCATGCGGCGCCAGTTCCACCGCGCGTCGGCATGCCGCGACGGCTTCCTGCTGGCGCCGCAGCCCGTGCAACGCGATGCCGAGAATCCGGTGCGCCTCCACATTCGTCGCTTGTGCGGCAATGATCAGGCGGCATTGGGTTTCCGCTTCCTGGAGCCGGGTCATGAGTCGCAGCGTATCGGCGAGCAGCGTCCGCAACAGGACGTCGCCGGGAAAGCCTTCAAGTGCGCGGTAGGCGATATCGATCATCTCGGCGTATTGCCGGTCTCTGTAAAGCGAGACCGCAAGGGCACGCAGGCACGCGGCGTCGTCCGGATATTCGGCGACGAGTCGCCGCGCGAGCGCGAGCGCTTCCGCCGACCGATTCTTGTCGAAGAGTCCGGCGTGCTTCTGCAGCTTGTGCAGCGGCGCTTTGCGCACGGGGCCGGCTGCTGCTGCCCCGTTGATGTTTTCGTGGGGCGCGTTCCGGGACGAAATATTCAGCGTGATGCCAGCCGGGCTGCCCGGGTCGGTGGCGGGTGCCGTGGGAAACGTCGCGGTGGGCATTGCCATTTGTGAGATCAGGCTGTCCAGCGCGGGGCCGTGTACGCCGCGCTGCTGTGCCATTTCGACGGCGATCCATGCGGCAGGTGCCTGGTCCGCCCGGTACAACGCGTTGATGTAGTTGACCCAGCATTGGCCATTGCCGGGATTTTCCCCGAGCGCGATCTCGAAGTGCGGAATCGCGTCGGCCGGCTGCCCGGCGTCGACCAGCAGCACCGCGAGGTTGTAGTTCGCTTCCGCGTGTCCCGGGACGGCATCGAGGATCGCGTCGTACAGCGCTTTCGCATCGTCGAATGCGCCGTCGTGATGGCGCTCGATGGCATTCTGCATGACGAGGGCGATATCTTGCTCGAACTGCTGCTCCGGGCTGAGCGTGGCGCGATCGGACGAGTCGAGTGGAAGCATGGCGGGGGACGCGGTTATTCGGTGTTTATCATTATCTGTAGCGTGCGGTCGCGCCGAACTCGCGAGATGGTGCCAAAAGCGCGGCCAATTCCATCGATTGGACCGGGACGACGCGGCTGAGCAGCGACATACCGGATGCAAAAAAAACGCCCGCACGAGGCGGGCGGAGGCGAACGAGCACGCCCTCACATCAGCGCGTAGTTCTTGTTGTCGGGTTGGCGCGCGCCGGTTGGCGCGGCGTTTGCGGTGCGTTAGCGGCTCGCGACGTTCTGGTACTGGCCGACGGCCTGCACGCGGCCCATCGCCGCCTGGTATTCGTCGGTCAGCTCCTGCTGCGCGCGTTGCGCGTCGGCGAAGATGCGTTCGTTGCTGGCCTGCATGCGACGGATCGCGGCGATGCCTGCCGGCGGCTGGTCGGCCGCGAGCAATGCGACGAGCGGCTCGCGCGCGTCGACGAGGCGTGTCGCCTCGATCCAGTCGGCCATCGATGCCGCATGTTCGATCGCATCGGTGAGCGCGTCGAGCTTCGCGATCAGTTCGGTCTGTTCCATCGTGGCTCTCCTGTCCGGCCGGCGGTCAGCCCTTGTTGTTCGACATCGCGCCGGCGCTGTTCGCACCGCCGAACAGCTGCGTCAGGTACTGCGAGTTGCTGTTCATCGTCGCCATCAGCGTGTTGAGCGCGGTGAACTGCGCCTGGTACTGCTTGGTCAGCTGTGCCGCGTAGTTCGACAGGTTCGTCTGCTGCGTCGTGACGCTCTTCAGGTCGTTGCTGAGCGCCGTCGTGCGCGCGGCGATCAGCCCGTTCGTCTTCGTGTAATTCGTGATGTTCGTCGTCAGCTGCTCGCCGATTCCGTTCGTCGAGTTGAACAGCGACGCGACGCCCGACGGGTTGCTCTGCAGCGCGGTGTTGAGCGTCGTGCTGTCGGTCTTCAGCGTGCCGTCGGCCTGCAGCGTGACGCCGATCGACGCGAGGTTGATCGTCGAGCCGTTGTTGTTCACGCCGCTCGCGACGATCGACGCAAGCGAGTTCTTGATCGTGTTCAGCGTCGAATCGCCGAGCAAGGGCCCTTGCGACGACGCGCCGGACGTGAAGCTCGACAGCGAGCCCATCGTCGTGACGAGCGTGTTGTAGAGCGTCACGAAGTTGTTGACCGCGGCGGCCTGGGTTTTCGTGTCGGTGGCGACTGTCAGCGTCTGGGTCTGGTTCGCGTTGACGGCGGCCGTGGTCAGGTTCAGCGTGACGCCGGTGATCGCGCTCGTCACGGTGTTGCTCGCGCTCGTGCCGGCGATGCCGTTGATCGTGAACGCGGCATCCTGCGCGGCCGTGCTCTGCTTCCACGCGGCGCTGCCGTTCGCGGACGTGAACGTCGACTGGCCGCCCGTCGTGCTGGCCGTCGACGTGACGCCGAGGCTGGACAGGCCGTTGTCGCCGGACACGTTGCTGAGCGCGACGCTGATCGTGTTCGCCGCGCCGGTCGGCGTCGAGCTGAGCACGAGGTGCGCGCCGTCGCTGCCGTTGACGACCGATGCGACGATGCCCGGGTTGCCGGCCGTGCTGTTGATCGCAGCGGCGATGCCGGACAGCGTGTTGTTCGTGCTGTTGACGTCGACCGTGAACGACTGGCTGCCGAGCGACAGCGTCATCGTGCCGGTGCCGAGCGCCGTCGACGAACCGAACGCGGCCGACGACAGCGACTGCGACGTCGCGATCTGCGTGACGCCGACCGAATAGCTGCCGGCGACGGCGCCGGCGCCGGCGGTCGCGGTAAGGCCGGTGCCGCTCGCGGTCGCGGTGAAGGTGTTCTGCAGCGAGCCGTTCGACAGCGTCGTGAGGCTGGTCTGCAGCGCGCTCAGCGCGGCCGAAAGGGCGCCGTACGCGGAAATCTGGGTGTTGTCGCTGGCCTGCTTCGCGTTGAGCGCGGCGCTTTGACCGGCGGTCTTCGCATTGACGAGCGCCGTCACGAGCGAGCTGACGTCCATCGACGAGTTGCCGGTCGAACCGCTGATGATCGATTGCGCGGCTTGCTGCAGCTGGCTGTTGGCCGCGTTGGTGGCGGAATTGATCGTCGACATCGTGTTGCTCCGTGCGGCGGATGATCCGTGAAATGCTGCTGGGTGAACACCTGGATGCGGGGCAAGGCCCCGCATGCCAAGTGCTTGCGGCCGGGCCGCGCGCTACGCGGGGCCCGGCCGTCGGTTGCTACGCGATTACTGCAGGAGCTTCAGGACCTGCTGCGGCAGCGAGTTCGCTTGTGCGAGCACCGAGATGCCTGCTTGCTGCAGCACCTGGTTCTTCGACATGTTCGCGGTTTCCTGCGCGAAGTTCGCGTCGGTGATCTGCGACTGTGCCGACGACAGGTCGGTCGATTCTGCCTGCTGCGCCGTTGCGATTGCCGTGAAACGGTTTTGTGCCGCGCCGAGTGCTGCCTGCACGTTGTTCACCGTCTGCAGCGCGTTGTCGATCGACACCATCGCGACGTTCGCACCGCTGACCGTGCTGATGTCGAGGCCCGAAACGGTCTTCGGATTGTTGACCGCGTTGATCTGGGCGATCGCGTTGGTGATTGCCGTGAGCTGCGCGGCCGTCGTGCCTGCGCCCGTTGCGCCCGCTTGCAGCGACAGCGCGCCGACTGCCGTGCCCGTGCCGGCCGTTGCGTTCGCGCCGAAGACTGCCGTTGCTGCGCCAGCGGCAATGCCCTGGCCGTTCTGGTCCGTGAACGAGTAGCCGCCCTTGCCGTCGGAAATCACGTTGATCGCGGTGATCGCTGCGGCCGAACCGGTATATGCGCCGGCTGCGTCAAGGCTCAGGCCCGTCACCGTGCCGACCGTCTGACCCTTCTGCACCAGGCCGCCGCCGATCTTCGCAGCCGACATGCTTTGGCTCAGGTCCAGCGAAATCGTCTGGCCGACGTTCGCGCCGACCTGGAACGACACGATGCCTGCCGAGCCGTCGAGAATGTTCGTGCCGTTATACGTCGTTTGCGACGAGATACGGTTCACTTCCTGGATCTGCTGCGCAACTTCCTGTTGCAGTGCTGCCTGGTCGGTCGTGGACATCGTGCCCGTCGACGCCTGGACGGCCAGCTGGCGGATACGCTGCAGGCTGTTCGTCAGCGACGACAGTGCGCTCGATGCCGTTTGGATCATCGACACGCCGTCGTTCGCGTTCGACACGCCCTGGTTCAGGCCGTTGATCTGCGTTTGCATCCGCGTCGAAATCGCGAGGCCGGCTGCGTCGTCGGCTGCGCTATTGATGCGCTTGCCCGACGACAGACGCGTGATGGCTTGCGACAGTGCGCCTTGCGAGCCGTTGAGGTTCTGCTGAGCAACCAGCGAGTTGATGTTGCTATTGATTCCGAGCATGGAAAAATCTCCTGTTTAAGCCGAAAGCCCTGGAAAGCCGTTTTGGCGTCGGCGGAAGCACTCGTTCATTGCTGGCCGCCTCAGAGCAGGATTTCGGCGTGCCAAAACAAAACTTGAGGGGCGCGTTGAGATTCGTCCCGAATTTTTATCGTTCTTTGTCATTTCGGACGGGGCTGGCCAGATGCCCGACTAACGGGGGCAGAGACCGCCCCGGCGACGGAGTTGCAAGGCTGTGCACACGGAATCGACAAAAGGATGGTTTTGTCTGTGATTCCCTGATATGATGGCGGGCTGAATTGAGATTTCTGTCACGCCTTTGCCGGTTTCGGCATGTCTGCTGGCAGTCAAACGCGGCGCTGCACGCGGTTGTGAAGCGTACTCGCGGTGCTTTCCGCCTCTCTTTTCCGGCCTCCGAGGCCGTATTTCCGCTCGTTTCGCCTGTTGTGGGGACGCTCGGATGGCCGGTGCGTGGCGCTTGGCCGCTACGTTTTTGACCGTTTAAGCAATTTAGGAACGACATGACGACGATTCTTCTGAAAGAAAACGAGCCGTTCGAAGTGGCGATTCGCCGCTTTCGTCGCGCTATCGAAAAAAATGGCCTGATCGCTGAACTGCGCGAACGCCAGTCTTACGAAAAGCCGACCGCAGTCCGCAAGCGCAAGAAGGCAGCAGCCGTCAAGCGCCTGCACAAGCGTCTGCGCAGCCAGATGCTGCCGAAGAAGCTCCACTAAGAGCGTCTTACGGTTTGCCGCGAAACGGCGGAGTGTGTCTCGAAAGAGGCCGCTCCGCCGTTTCGCTTTTGGAGGCCGGGGGAAAGTCCCGATGCCGTGTCGGTGATCTATCTGTCTCTCGCGGTCGGTCGTGCCGGCGTCGTCACGCGCCGCGCGGTGACTGGACGGGGCGGAGCCGATGCAGGCTCACTCAGGGTGATGGGGTTGGCGGCCGTCAGCCCGCCTTGCGCCGGCGTGCCGGCTGCTTGCCGCCGAGTGCCGCGCATTGCGCGTGGCACGGGCAGCCGGCCTCGTGATCGTTGACCATGCCGGTCGCCTGCATCAGCGCATAGCAGATCGTCGAACCGACGAACTTGCAGCCGTACGCCTTCAGCGCGTTGCTGAGCGCGTCGGACTGCTCGGTCGACGCGGGCGCGTCGCGATACGACTCCCATGCGTTCTGGACCGGCGTGTTGCCGACGAACGACCACAGGAACGCGGCGAGCGACCCGTGCTCGTCGCGGATGCGCTGCACGGCGCGCGCGTTGGTCACCGCAGATTGCACCTTCGCGCGGTTGCGCACGATGGCGGGATTCTCCAGCAGTTTCTCGATGTGCTTCGGCGTGAAGCGCGCGACGGCGTCGACATCGAAATCGGCGAACGCTTCGCGATAGCCCGCGCGCTTGTTCAGGATCGTCGACCACGACAGCCCGGCCTGCGCGCCTTCCAGGATCAGCATTTCGAACAGGTGGCGATCGTCGTGCGACGGCACGCCCCACTCGGTATCGTGATAGTGAGCATCCGCTTCCGTCTTCACCCAGTTGCACCGCTGCGACATCGTCTGCCTCGTTTTCAGTGTCGGTTCGATCGCGCCAGCATAGCGGAAGCCTTTTTCGCGGGATAGCCGGCCGAACGGCAGATGGGCGCGCGGTACCGATCCGGTTAAGCTTGGCGCCTGTTCGAATCAGCGGGATGAAGGCATGGCGACATTACTTTTTGCGATCGGCATCGACGGCGGCGGCACGGGTACGCGCGCGGTGCTGGCCGACCGGCACGGGCGCGAGCTCGCGCAGGGGCGCGGCGGCCCGTCGGGGCTCGGTCTCGGCATCGAGCGTGCGTGGGCGTCGATCGGCGCAGCCTGCGCGGATGCGTTCACGCAGGCCGGCTTTGCGTTCGACTGGCCGCAATGCGCGCTCGGCTGCGGGCTCGCAGGCGTCAACAATGCGGCATGGCTCGCCGCGTTCCGCGCGCAGGCGCCGCTCGGCGCGCTCGCAATCGAGAGCGACGCGTATACGACCGTCGTCGGCGCGCACGGCGGCGCGCCGGGGCTCATCGTCGCGCTGGGCACCGGCAGCATCGCGGCGGCGCTCGATGCGGGCGGCGTATGCCGGATCGCGGGCGGCTTCGGCTTTCCGTCCGGCGACGAGGCGAGCGGCGCGTGGCTCGGCGTGCGTGCGCTCGCATATGCGCAACAGGCGCTCGACGGCCGCGTGCCGCGCGACGCGTTCGCCGACGCGCTGCTCGCGGAAACGGGCGCGCAGGATCGCGACGCGCTCGTCCAGTGGTCGTGCGATGCGAACCAGACGATCTACGCGCGGCTCGCGCCGGTCGTGTTCGCGCACCGCTCGCACCCGGTCGCGGGCGCGCTGATCGCGCAGGCCGGCGAAGAGATCGGCAAGATGATCGATGCGCTCGATCCGCAGCAGGCGCTGCCGGTCGCGCTGTGCGGCGGGCTCGCGGATGCGCTCGCGCCGGCCGTGCCGGCGCGCCACGCCGCGCGGCTGCGCGCGCCGCTCGACGATTCCGCGCACGGCGCGCTGCGGCTCGCGCTGCAGGCGCTGCGGGCGGCGGAAGGTGCTTGAATGTGGCTGAACGTGTCTGACGCGGATTGACGGCGCGCCGCAGCGGCGCCGAAGGCGGCGCCTGACCGGGAACCGTCCGGCGCGCAGCCGGGCGCGACGTTAGAATGGCCGTTCCGCAGAGCCCTGAGCGCCATTCTTCCGTCCCATGTACAAAGTCATCGCCACCGATCTCGACGGTACCCTGCTGAACAGCGACCACCAGCTCGATCCGTACACGATCGATACCGTCCGCCGGCTCGAGCGCGACGGCCTGCAGTTCGTGATCGCCACGGGGCGCCATTACGCGGACGTCGCGGGCATTCGCGACGTGCTCGGCATCCGGCCGTACCTGATCACGTCGAACGGCGCGCGCGTGCATGCGCCGGACGACACGACGATCCACGCGCAGGACATCGATCCCGCGATCGTCCGCGGCCTCGTGCAGCCGGACGTCGTCGGCACGCATGGCCGCGTGATCGTCAACCTGTTCACCGACCAGGGCTGGCTGATCGACCGCGATGCACCGCACCTGCTCGAATTCCACCAGGATTCGGGCTTCCGGTACGACGTGATCGACATGCCCGCGCACGACGGCGCGGATATCGCGAAGGTGCTGTATATCGGCGAACCGGCCGATCTGGCGCTCGTCGCCGAGCAGATGCGCGTGCGGTTCGGCGATGCGCTGTACGTCACGTACTCGCTGCCCGACTGTCTGGAAGTGATGACCGCGAACGTGTCGAAGGGCCGCGCGCTGCGCACGGTGCTCGCGCGGCTCGGCGTCGATACCGGTCACTGCATCGCGTTCGGCGACAACATGAACGACATCGACCTGCTCGAAACCGCCGGCCACGCGTTCATGATGAACAACGCAAATCCCGACCTGGTCGCGCGGCTGCCGCACATCCCGCGAATCGGCAACAACTTCGATGCGGGCGTCGCCCGCCACCTGCGCACGCTGTTCTCGCTCGAGGACAACGTCGCTGCTTCCTGAGCGAACGACCCGAGCATGCTTCCCGCGCGGCAATGAAAAACGGGCGCCAGGGGCGCCCGTCGAAATTGCCTGCCTCGATGTTCTTCGACAGCGTGAGGCTCGCTGTTCTGCTCGCGTGACCCCGTAGTGTTTTATTCGCTTGTGCGAGCCGATGCCGGCAGCAGGTCGACGGCGTCGTCGCGCCCCGCGACCAGCGGGTAGATGATCCCGGCGAGTACCGCGCCGATCAGCGGTGCCACCCAGAATAGCCAGAGCTGGCCGATCGCGTCGCCGCCGACGAACAGCGCCGGGCCGGTCGAGCGCGCCGGGTTCACCGACGTGTTGGTGACCGGAATCGAGATCAGGTGAATCAGCGTCAGGCACAGGCCGATCGCGATCGGCGCGAAGCCGGCCGGCGCGCGCTTGTCGGTGGCGCCGAGGATCACGAACAGGAAGAAGCCCGTCATCACGACTTCGCAGATGAACGCCGCAGCCAGCGAGTAGTGGCCGGGCGAGCGCTCGCCGAAGCCGTTCGTCGCAAAGCCGCTGCCGACGACGTCGAAGCCCGGCTTGCCGGTCGCGATCAGGTACAGCACGAACGCGCCGAGCGTCGCGCCGACAACCTGCGCGACGATGTACGGCGCGAGATCGCGTGCCGGGAAACGCCCGGCAACCGTCAGGCCGACGCTCACCGCCGGATTCAGGTGGCAACCCGAAATGTGGCCGATTGCGAATGCCATCGTCAGCACGGTCAGGCCAAAGGCAAGTGCGACGCCGGCAAAGCCGATGCCGAGGCCCGGAAAGGCGGCGGCCAGCACGGCGCTTCCGCACCCGCCGAGCACCAGCCAGAACGTGCCGAATACCTCTGCAGCGAGACGCTGAGAAAGATTCATGTAAGGACCTCGTCCAAGTGGATTGAAGACAACCGGTCGACACGACGGATTTATTCCGTCGCCCGGAATTGGTCTGGATTATAGGAAATGAATCGGGTCCGGGAGGGTCAACGATTGTTAAATTTGAATGGCTGACGAATGCCTTTTATTAGAATAAGCCCGCATTCTCGATATAGCCGAATTGGTTAAAGATGACAGTATTTATTTCGAAGGGCAGGGCGGCAGTGCGGATGGCGTAACGGATGTTTGTGTCCCGGTCGGATTCGCCGGGGCCGCATCATCGAAAAGGGAGTCGAAAAAATGTCTCAATACGCGAAACTCAAGGCGCAGATCGCCGATCTGCAGGCCCAGGCGGACGATGTACGCCGCCAGGAAGTGGCGGCGGTGATTGCCGACGTCCAGCGAATGATTGCCGAATACGGCCTGACGGCCCAGGACCTGGGCTTCGCGGAGCGGGCGCGGCGCGGCCGCCCGCCGAAGAAGGCGCCGCTGCCCCCGAAATACCGTGATCCGAAGTCGGGTGCGACCTGGAGCGGGCGCGGCAAGCCGCCGAATTGGATCGCCGGGAAAAACCGCGATCGATTCCTGATCGAATGACTGAAAGCCAAAAAGAAAGAGCCGCATCGTCGATGCGGCTCTTTTGCTTTGCGGTTTTGCGCGCCGATTTCGGCGCGGATTTTACGGAATATTTCCGCGCGGATTTCCGCGTCAGGCGCCTGCGACCCGGCGCAATGCCGGTTGCCTGGTCGCCGTGCAAAGCGATTCGTAAGTCTCGACATAACGCTGCGCCATGGCCTTCGAGCTGAAACGCGTGTCGAAACGTTCGCGGATCGCGGTGCGCGACAGGCTGTCGATCCGGTGCAAGGCGCCGACCGCGCCCTGCACGTCCTCGACGATGAAGCCGGTCACGCCGTCCTCGATCACTTCCGGCACCGAGCCGCGATTGAACGCGACGACCGGCGTACCGCAAGCCATCGCCTCGATCATCACCAGGCCGAACGGTTCCGGCCAGTCGATCGGGAACAGCAGCGCCTTCGCACCGGACAGGAACGCGGGCTTCTGCGCTTCGTTGATCTCGCCGATGAATTCGACGTGTGCCTGGCCGAGCAGCGGCTCGATCACTTCCTTGAAGTAGTCGGCGTCGGCCTTGTCGACCTTCGCGGCGATCTTCAGCGGCAGCCCGCTTTGCGCGGCGATCCGGATCGCCGTGTCGACGCGCTTTTCGGGACAGATCCGGCCGAGGAACGCGAGGTATTCGGGCTTCACGCCCGGCTGCGGCGTGAGCAGCGTGTCGGGCAGCCCGTGGTACACGGTGCCGGCCCACGCGGCCTGCGGCAGCGGCTTGCGCTGGTTGTTCGAGATCGACACGACCGGCGCGTCCGGGAACGAGTCGAACACGGGCTGCAGCTCCGGCAGGTCGAGGCGGCCGTGCAGCGTCGTCACGTACGGCGTGTCGAGGCGCGACATCAGCGGGAACGGCAGGTAGTCGAGGTGGAAGTGCAGCACGTCGAATTCATGTGCGACGCGGGCGACCTGCTCAAGGAGCCGCATGTGGGGCGCCATCGAATCGCGGATCGACGGGTCGAGCCGCAGTGCGCGCGGCCAGGCCGCCTCGAGGCGGGCCGACGTGACGGAGTCGCCGCTGGCGAACAGCGTCACGTCGTGCCCGAGTTCGACGAGCGCCTCGGTGAGGTAGGACACGACACGCTCGGTGCCGCCGTAGAGTTTCGGCGGGACGGCTTCGTAAAGGGGCGCGATCTGGGCAATTCGCATGGATGTTCTCCGATGTCGATCCGTGTGGGCGCTGCGGCGCCGATGCGGATCCCCTACAAGGTTGCGGAACTCGCCGACGCACGCTGTTGGCGGTACGTGGCCGGGCCCTGGGCGGGGTGCGCGGGGCGCCGGACGGCAAGCTGCGGGGCGGGCCGGCACGGCTCGCGCCGCCGCCCATTGGAGTCCATTATCGGTATCGGCCTGAGGGGTTCGAGTGTTTTTTCAAACACTTAAGGCTTGTTACACGATGAAATACGCAAAAACCCCGAGAAAAAGGGCGGGAAAACATAAATCGAGACAGAATCAACTATTGTTGCGCCATCGTGAAAAACCACTATAATTTTTACCGATCCGATTGTCGGCGGCCTTGCCGGCAAGCCTTCCGCCATTGCGCGGCGGCCATCGGGCCCATCTTGGCCGAATTCGCGCCGTCACCCGCTTTCCCGATTGCCTCCTTTCAATTCGCCTTGTCGGAAAAATTCCTACACGGTTTACAGACAAATCCTGCGCGGCATACGCCACTTCGCTGATACCGACATAAATGCCGTTTGGCCAAAATTCGCCCTGTAAGAATATAAACGAGCCGACTGAGCGCCGGGTGCGCCCTGATCGAGCAAACGTTGTCATAACACGAATGGCCAAAGCAAAGCTCTTTAACGGGGGAATCATGAGCGCTACCAGCGAAATGCTCAGTGAGATCAAAGAGGTCAACCTGTCGTACCTCCTCCTCGCGCAACGCCTGTTGCGGGAAGACAAGGCGATGGGCATGTTCCGCATGGGAATTTCCCAGGAACTTGCCGACGTGCTCGCGAACCTCACGCTCGCACAGACCGTGAAGCTCGCCGCGTCGAACCAGATGCTGTGCCGCTTCCGCTTCGACGATCACGCGCTGCTGTCGTCGCTCGCCGACAAGGGCCGCAGCGATGTCGTCGCGCATGCCCACTCGGCCATCCTGATGGCCGGGCAGCAGGTCGAAGGCGTCCGCTGATCCATCCCGCCTTGCGTTTGTCCCGGCGTGCCGCGCCGGCCGGCAGCGTATTGGCCATCCATCCGAACCACGTCAAGCGGACAGTTATCACCATGGCAAGCAAAAGCGTCGTGATCGAGGTGAAGGAAATCACCCTCGCCATCGAACTGATCGAACTGGGCGCCAGGCTGCAGTTGCTGGAGGCGGAGACGAGCCTGTCGCGGGACCGTCTGATCAAGCTGTACAAGGAACTGAAGGGCGTGTCGCCGCCGAAGGGGATGCTGCCGTTCTCGACCGACTGGTTCATGACGTGGCAGCCGAACATCCACTCGTCGCTGTTCTACAACATCTACCGGTTCATGCAGGACCACGGCCGCTGCGAGCCGATCCAGTCGATCGTGAAAGCGTACCGGCTCTATCAGGAGCACGTGAACCTGTCCGGCGACGAGGCCGCGCTGAGCCTCACGCGCGCGTGGACGCTCGTGCGCTTCTTCGATTCGGGGATGCTGCAGATGACCCCGTGCACGCGCTGCGGCGGCCACTTCGTCGCGCATGCGCATGATCCGCATCAAGGTTTCGTCTGCGGCCTGTGCCAGCCGCCGTCGCGCGCGGGCAAGACCCGCAAGGCCGCCGCCGCGCGCGCCGAACTGGCCGCCGCCGCGGCCTGAGCGCCGGGCCGGGCAGGGCCGGGCGGGCGCGAGCGGCTGCCGCGGGCCGCGCGAACCGTCTGCCGACTGCTGGTAAACACCGTCGGGCCGCCGCCGGGCGGCCGCGAAAGTTTTCCTGCCGACTGCCGTAAACCTGTTTAACGGCGATCTTCCCGCCGGTCTTTCATGAGGGACAGGCAGTGCTGATTATCGTGGGAACACTCGTGACGCTGTTGTCGGTCTTCGGCGGTTATGCGCTGGCAGGCGGGCATCTGGGCGCCCTGATCCAGCCCATCGAGATCCTGATGATCGTGGGCGCCGGCGTCGGCGCATTCATCCTCGGCAACGGTGGCAAGACCATCATGGCCACGCTGCGCGTGCTGCCGACGCTCTTCAAGGGCTCGAAATACACGAAGGACGTCTATATGGAGCTGATGGCGCTCCTGTACGTGCTGCTCGCGAAGGCGCGCAAGGAAGGCACGCTGACGCTCGAGGCCGACATCGACGATCCGGAAAAGAGCCCGATCTTCACGCAATACCCGAAGATCCTCGCCGATCACCACATCGTCGAATTCCTGACCGACTACCTGCGCCTGATGGTGGGCGGCAACATGAACGCGTTCGAGATCGAGAGCCTGATGGACGAGGAGATCGAGACGCACCACTCGGAAGGCGAAGGCCCCGCGCATGCGCTGATGCGCGTCGGCGACGCGATGCCGGCGTTCGGCATCGTCGCGGCCGTGATGGGCGTCGTGCACACGATGGCGTCCGCGGACAAGCCGCCCGCGGTGCTCGGCGCGATGATCGCGCAGGCGCTGGTCGGCACGTTCCTCGGGATCCTGCTGTCGTACGGGCTGATCGGGCCGCTCGCGAGCCTCGCGGAGCAGCGCGTCGCCGAGTCGACCAAGATGTTCCAGTGCATCAAGGTGACGATCCTCGCGACGCTGAACGGCTATGCGCCGGCGATCGCGGTCGAGTTCGGCCGGAAGGTGCTGTTCTCGACCGAGCGGCCGTCGTTTTCCGAGCTCGAAGAGCACGTGCGCCGCGTGAAGGCGAAGTGACGCGGAGCGACCAATGAGCAAGAGCAAGGATCGCGCGATCGTCGTCAAGCGGGTGGCCCCGGCGAAGAAGGGCCACCACGGCGGCGCATGGAAGCTCGCGTACGCGGACTTCATGACCGCGATGATGGCGTTCTTCCTGCTGATGTGGCTGCTGAGCTCGGTCACGCCGGTGCAGCTGAAGGGGATCGCCGAATACTTCAACACGCCGCTGAAGGCCGCGCTGTTCGGCAGCGGCGACCGCAACTCGCAGGACTCCAGCATCATCAACGGCGGCGGCCGCGACCTGTCGAGCACCGACGCCGGCACGCTGCGCCGCACCGACGGCACGACGTCGCTCGCCGAGCGCGTCGCGAAGCCGGTCGACGAGCATGCGCAAGCGCAGGCGCAGGGCGCGATCGAGCGGCTCGAGCAGGCGCGCCTGCACGACCTGCAGATCAAGCTGATGGCCGCGATCGAGGCCAACCCGACGCTGCGCCAGTTCAAGCAGCAGATCCGCATCGACTCGACGCTGATGGGGCTGCGCATCGAGATCGTCGATACGCAGAAGCGGCCGATGTTCGCGATGTCGAGCGACCACGTCGAGCCGTACATGCGCGACATCCTGCGCGAAATCGGCAAGACGCTGAACGACGTGCCGAACCGGATCATCGTCCAGGGCCACACCGACGCCGTGCCGTACGCGGGCGGCGAGGGCGGCTACAGCAACTGGGAACTGTCGGCCGACCGTGCGAACGCGTCGCGCCGCGAGTTGATTTCCGGCGGCATGGACGAGGCGAAAGTGCTGCGCGTGCTCGGCCTCGCGTCGACGCAGAACCTGAACAAGGCCGACCCGCTCGATCCGGAAAACCGCCGGATCAGCGTGATCGTGCTGAACCGCAAATCCGAAGAAGCGCTGATGCGCGACGACGCGACGACCACGACGCTGTCGGCCGACGCGGCGGGCTCGAAGCTGCTCGCGCAGCAGCTCGCCGGCCCGGTGCCGGCCGCGCGTCCGGCGGTCGCGAGCGCCGCTGCCGCGGCGCCGAAACCCTGACGTTCCCGAGATTCCGAGACAGACATGATCCGAACCATTCTCGCCATCGACGACTCCGCGACCATGCGTGCGCTGCTGCAGGCAACGCTTGCGCAGGCCGGCTACGACGTGACGGTGGCGCCGGACGGCGAAGCCGGCTTCGACATGGCCGCGACAGCGCCGTACGACCTGGTGCTGACCGACCAGAACATGCCGCGCAAGAACGGGCTCGAGGTGATCGCCGCGCTGCGCAAGCTGACCGCGTATGCGAACACGCCGATCCTCGTGCTGACGACCGAAGGCAGCGATGCCTTCAAGGACGCCGCGCGCGACGCGGGCGCGACCGGCTGGATCGAGAAGCCGATCGATCCGGTCGTGCTGGTCGACCTGGTCGCGACGCTGTCCGAGCCGGCTGCCTCCTGAAATGAACGCGACGAATCCAACCGGTGACCGGGCATGACTCTCGATATCACGCAGTTCTACCAGACCTTTTTCGACGAAGCGGACGAGTTGCTCGCGCAGATGGAGCAGCTTCTGCTGAACCTCGACGTCGACTCGCCCGACCCCGAAGACCTGGCCGCGATCTTCCGCGCCGCGCATTCGATCAAGGGCGGCGCGGCGACGTTCGGCTTTTCCGCGCTGACCGATACGACGCACATCCTCGAATCGCTGCTCGACCGCGCGCGCAACCATGAGCTGACGCTGACCAAGGAGATGATCGACGCGTTCCTCGAGACCAAGGACGTGTTGTCCGACCAGCTCGTCGACTACCGCGCGAGCGCCGAACCGGACGCGGCAGCCGCCGCGACGATCTGCGCGAAGCTCGAACGGCTGAAGGCCGAGAGCGGCGCGGGCGCGCCGACGGCCGCGCCTGCCGCGCCGGTCGCCGCTGCTGCCGCACCGACCGCGGAGCCCGCCGGCGGCGGCGATCGCGCGCCCGATCATGTGGTCGAGCAGGCCGTCGCGGCCGCGCATCCGGCGGCCGACGCGGGCGAAGACGGCCCGCACCTGAAGATCACGCTGGCGGGCGTCGACGCGAAGGACCGGGAACTGCTCAGCGAAGAACTCGGCAACCTCGGCCGGATCGTCGGCCGCGAGGAAGCGGGCGCCGACCTGACGCTGTGGCTCGAATCGGACGTGCCGTCCGACGACATCGTCGCGGTGTGCTGCTTCGTGATCGACGAAAGCCAGATCCGCATCGCGCACGGCACTGCGCCGGCCGCGTCGGCGGCACCGGCTGCCGCGCAGGACGCCGCTGCACCGGCCGCCGAACCGGCTGCCGAACCGGCTGCCGCCGCGCAACCCGCCGCGCGGGTCGAGGTATTCGCGCCGCAGGCCGCCGCGCCGCAACCGGCCGCACCGGCACCGGCTCCCGCAGCAACCGTCGAGCCGGCCGCGGCAACGCAACCGCCGCAGCAACCCCAACGGCCGCAGGCCGAACATGCGGCGCAGGCCGCCGCGCATCACGACGACAAGCGCCCGCGCCCGGCCGCCGCGGCCGCATCGGGCGCCGAAGGCAGCTCGATCCGCGTCGGCGTCGAGAAGGTCGACCAGCTGATCAACCTCGTCGGCGAGCTCGTGATCACGCAGGCGATGCTCGCGGAGACCGCGAGCGCGTTCGATCCGGCGCTGCACGATCGCCTGTTCAACGGGATGGCGCAGCTCGAGCGCAATGCGCGCGACCTGCAGGAAGCCGTGATGTCGATCCGCATGATGCCGATGGACTACGTGTTCAGCCGCTTCCCGCGGCTCGTGCGCGACCTCGCCGGCAAGCTCGGCAAGCAGGTCGAGCTCGTCACGTTCGGCCAGGCGACCGAACTCGACAAGAGCCTGATCGAACGGATCATCGACCCGCTCACGCACCTCGTGCGCAACAGCCTCGACCACGGGATCGAGACGGTCGACAAGCGCGTCGCCGCCGGCAAGGACGCGGTCGGCCAGCTCGTGCTGTCGGCCGCGCATCACGGCGGCAACATCGTGATCGAGGTCAGCGACGACGGCGCGGGCCTGAACCGCGAACGGATCCTCGCGAAGGCCGCGAAGCAGGGCATGCCGGTGTCCGACAACATCAGCGACGACGAAGTCTGGCAGCTGATCTTCGCGCCGGGCTTCTCGACCGCCGAGACGGTGACCGACGTGTCGGGCCGCGGCGTCGGGATGGACGTCGTGAAGCGCAACATCCAGTCGATGGGCGGCCACGTCGAGATCACGTCGCAGGCCGGCCGCGGCACGACCACGCGGATCGTGCTGCCGCTGACGCTCGCGATCCTCGACGGGATGTCGGTGAAGGTCGGCAGCGAGATCTTCATCCTGCCGCTGAACTTCGTGATGGAGTCGCTGCAGCCGTCGATCGACGACATCTACACGGTCGGCAACGGCGAGCGCGTGGTGCGCGTGCGCGGCGAATACCTGCCGCTGGTCGCACTGCACGAGGTGTTCTCGGTCGAGGACGCGCGCACCGACCCGACGCAGGGGATCGTCACGATCATGCAAACCGAGGGGCGCCGCTTCGCAATGCTGATCGACGAACTGGTCGGCCAGCAGCAGGTGGTCGTGAAGAACCTCGAAACCAATTATCGCAAGGTGCACGGCATCTCGGCGGCGACCATCCTCGGCGACGGCAGCGTCGCGCTGATCGTCGACGTCGCGGCGCTGAACCGAGAAACCCGTGCGACGCACGGCGCCCGAGCCGGCGCCGAGCTCGCGATGTTCTGACTCTCGCCATTCAACCGATTGGGGGCAAACGTGTCTGCTGAAGTCCAAATGATTCATCCGGCCGCGGCGAACGCGGCCAATGCGACAACCGGCCGCCGCGACGCGGCGCAAGGCGACGCGACGGGCCAGGAATTCCTCGTGTTCACGCTCGGCGACGAGGAATACGGGATCGACATCCTGAAGGTGCAGGAAATCCGCGGCTACGACAGCGTCACGCGCATCGCGAACGCGCCGGACTTCATCAAGGGCGTGATCAACCTGCGCGGCATCATCGTGCCGATCGTCGACATGCGGATCAAGTTCCATCTCGGCCGCGTCGAGTACGACCACCAGACCGTCGTGATCATCCTGAACGTCGCGCACCGCGTGGTCGGGATGGTGGTCGACGGCGTGTCGGACGTGCTGACGCTGCAGACCGACCAGATCATGCCGGCGCCGGAATTCGGCGCGACGCTGACGACCGAGTACCTGACGGGCCTCGGCACGGTCGACGGCCGGATGCTGATCCTGATGGACATCGAGAAGCTGATGTCGAGCCGTGAAATGGCGCTGATCGAGACACTCGGCGGGTAAGCGCGCCGCGCGCGCAGGAATTTCGGGAGAATCTGCAATGTTGCATAACTGGTCGATCCGCACGACGCTGACGGCGGTCGGACTCATCCTCGTGTGCCTGGCCGCCGCGGTCGGCGGGCTCGGCCTCTACGCGCTCAATCACGCGAGTCGTTCGCTCGATGAGATCGCGCACATCGACCTGCCGGCGATCCACACGCTGGACGACACGGCCGCGCACCTGCTGCGCTCGCGCGTTGCGCTCGACCGCTTCCGTACGCTGACCGAAGCCGGCAATGCGGCCGAGGCGGCGAAGGTGCTCGACCGGGCGCAGGAGCTGTATGCGAAGTCGAACCAGAACTGGCAGGCGTTCCAGTCGCTGCCGAAGCTCGGTGTCGAGCAGGCGCTCCTCGACGAGCTCACCGCCCGCTACACGACGATCATGAAGGAAGGCGTCGAGCCCGAATTTGCCGCGGCGCGCGCGGGCGACATGGCGGCGTACCACGCGATTGCCGACGCGAAGATCAGCCCGCTGTTCGTCGCGTTCGACCAGACGGCGGCGGCCGTGATCGCGTCGCTGCAGAAGCGCGCGGAAGAGCGCCAGGCCGCGACGCAGTCGCAGATCTCGCTGATGGTCGCGCTGATCGCGGCCGGCATCGCGATTGCGTTCGTGGTCGTGATCGCGATCCGCTTCGCGATGCGCGGGCTGATCGTGAAGCCGCTCGAGGACGCGATCGCGCACTTCGAGCGGATCGCCGGCGGCGATCTCACGCAGCCGGTGAACGTGTCCAGCACGAACGAGATGGGCCGCCTGTTCGGCGGCATCAAGCGGATGCAGGACGCCGTCACGACGATGGTGCAGTCCGTGCATCGCGGCACCGAATCGATCGACGTCGGCGCGCGCGAGATCGCGACCGGCAACATCGACCTGTCGCAGCGCACCGAGGAGCAGGCCGCGTCGCTGCAGGAAACCGCATCGAGCATGGAGCAGCTGACGGGCACCGTGCGGCAGAACGCGGAGAACGCGCGGCAGGCGAGCCAGCTCGCGGTGAACGCGTCGGACATCGCGACGCAGGGCGGCGAGGTGGTCGGCCAGGTCGTGTCGACGATGCAGGACATCGCGACGAGTTCGGGCAAGGTCGTCGACATCATCGGCACGATCGAAGGCATCGCGTTCCAGACCAACATCCTCGCGCTGAACGCGGCGGTCGAAGCCGCGCGTGCGGGCGAGCAGGGCCGCGGCTTCGCGGTGGTCGCGGGCGAGGTGCGCTCGCTTGCGCAGCGCAGCGCGAGCGCCGCGAAGGAAATCAAGCAGCTGATCGGCGATTCGGCCGAGAAGGTCGACAGCGGGTCGGCGCTCGTTGCGCGCGCGGGCTCGACGATGGACGAGATCGTGCAGGCCGTGCGCCGCGTGACCGACATCATGGGCGAGATCAGCGCCGCGTCGGAAGAGCAGTCGACCGGCATCGAGCAGGTCAACCGTGCGGTCAGCCAGATGGACTCGGTTACGCAGCAGAACGCGGCGCTCGTCGAGCAGGCAGCGGCCGCGGCCGCGTCGCTCGAGGAGCAGACGCGCCAGATGAAGGCGATCGTGTCGGGCTGGCGCGTGACGGGCGGCATCGTGCTCGCGCCGGCGCGCGGCGTCGCGCGGCCGGGCGCGCATGGTTCGGCGAGCGTGCCGGCACTGCCGTCGGAGCCGCGTCGCGACGCGGCGCCGGTCGCCGCGCTGCCGGCGCCGCAGGCGGCGGCACAACCGGCACGGCGCGCCGCGCCGGGGTCGCATGCGGCCACGTCGGCGGCGGGCGCAAGCCAAGCGAAGCGCGCGGCGGACTCCGATGCGCGCACGCAGAAGGAAGCACCCGCGTCCCGCGGCGCCGCTGCAGGCGGCTACGGGCCGCGTCTCGCGAAGTCGGCCGCCGCCCCGGCGGACAAGCCGGCCGCGAAGCCCGCGCTCGTGCGCCCCGCGCTGAACGGCGAGAAGCCGGCGCTGGCCGCGGCCGGTACGTCCGACGACGACTGGGAGACCTTCTAAGCCATGCCGAACGCGCGCGCGCCGTTTCGACCCGATGCACCGGATGCCTCGCCTCGCGCGGGCGAGCCGGGGCGCGACTTCGCGTTCACCGGCGCGGATTTTGCCCGCATCCGCGCGCTGATCCACCAACGCGCGGGGATCTCGCTGTCCGAGCACAAGCGCGACATGGCGTACAGCCGTCTCGCGCGGCGGCTGCGCGCGCGCGGCCTCGACACGTTCCGCGACTACCTCGACCTGCTCGAGCAGGAAGACGATCCGCTCGAGTGGGAGGCGTTCACCAACGCGCTGACGACCAACCTGACCGCGTTCTTCCGCGAGTCGCATCACTTCCCGATCCTGTCGGAGTTCGTGAAGGGGCGGCCGGCGCCCGTGTCGGTATGGTGCTCGGCGGCGTCGACCGGCGAGGAGCCGTACTCGATCGCGATCACGCTGATCGAGGCGCTCGGCGAATCGGCGGCGCGCGGCGCGTCGATCCTCGCGACCGATCTCGACACGCAGGTGCTCGCGAAGGCGGAAGCCGGCATCTATACGTACGACCAGGTCAAGCACCTGTCGCCCGAGCGGCTGAAGCGCTTTTTCCTGAAGGGCACGGGCGCGCAGGCCGGCCGCGTGAAGGTGCGTCCCGAGCTGCGCGCGATGATCCGCTTCGAGCAGCTGAACCTGACCGATGCGGACTACGGGATCGCGAAGCCGTTCGACGCGATCTTCTGCCGCAACGTGATGATCTATTTCGACAAGCCGACGCAGGGGCAGGTGCTGTCGCGCTTCGAGCCGCTCGTGAAGCCGGGCGGGCTGCTGTTCGCCGGCCATTCGGAAAACTTCACGTACGTCACGCAGGCGTTCCGCCTGCGCGGGCAGACGGTGTACGAACTGACGCGCGACGCCGCGCAGGGTGCGCGGCCGCGTGGCGCGCAGGCGCCCGCGGCGGCCGCCATGCCGTCGCGCGTGCCCGCACGGGCCGCGAACGCCGCGCCCGCCTATGGAGATCGCGGATGAGCGCACTGCCGATCGCGACCAATCGCTATTTCGACAACCACTTTGGCCGTCCCGGCGTGAAGCTGTTGCCGAACGAGTTCTACACGACGTCCGAGGACATGGTGCTGATGACCGTGCTCGGCTCGTGCGTCGCCGCGTGCCTGCACGACCCGTACGCGGGCATCGGCGGGATGAACCACTTCATGCTGCCCGACGACGGCACCGATCCGGGCGCGGCCGCGTCGGAATCGATGCGCTACGGCGCGTATGCGATGGAAGTGTTGATCAACGAGCTGATCAAGGCCGGCGGGCGCCGCGAGCGCATCGAGGCGAAGGTGTTCGGCGGCGCGGCCGTACTGGCCGGGATGACGACCATCAACATCGGCGATCGCAACGCGGATTTCGTGCGCCGCTACCTCGCGCTCGAGCGCATCCGCATCACGGCGGAAGACCTGCAGGGCGTGCACCCGCGCAAGGTCGCGTTCATGCCGCACACGGGGCGCGCGATGGTGAAGAAGCTGCGGCTGCAGGTGCCTGGCGTCACCGAGCGCGAAGCCGCGCTCGCGCGCGAGGCCGAGCGCGCCGCACGGCCGCGCGCGCACGTCGAGCTGTTCGCGGCGAAGCGGCCGGCCGCGCCGCAGCCGGCGCGCCCGCGCATCGAACTGTTCGGCGCGCGCAGCGCGAGCCCGGGCGGCACCGGCGCGGGCAGTGCCGGCGGCGTGCGGGCGGCGAACCCATATGCCGGGAGCCCGGGCGCCGGAAGCGCGTACGCGGGGAACCTATCGAAAAAGCAGGAGGCATGACCGCAGTGCAGAAGATCAAAGTATTGTGCGTCGACGATTCGGCGCTGATCCGCAGCCTGATGACGGAGATCATCAACAGCCAGCCCGACATGGCGGTGTGTGCGACCGCACCCGATCCGATCGTCGCGCGCGAGCTCATCAAGCAGCACAACCCCGACGTGCTCACGCTCGACGTCGAAATGCCGCGCATGGACGGGCTCGACTTCCTCGAGAAGCTGATGCGCCTGCGGCCGATGCCGGTCGTGATGGTGTCGTCGCTGACCGAGCGCGGCTCGGAGATCACGCTGCGCGCGCTCGAGCTCGGCGCGGTGGATTTCGTCACCAAGCCGCGCGTCGGGATTCGCGACGGGATGCTCGACTACGCGGAAAAGCTCGCCGACAAGATCCGCGCGGCGTCGCGCGCACGCGTGCGCCAGGCGCCGCAGCCGCAGGCCGCCGCGCGCACGGCGGACAGCCAGGCGGCCGCGCCGATGATCAACAACCCGCTCGTCAGTACCGAGAAGCTGATCATCATCGGCGCGTCGACGGGCGGCACCGAGGCGATCCGCGAAGTGCTGACGCCGCTGCCGCCGGATGCGCCGGCGGTGCTGATCGCGCAGCACATGCCGCCCGGCTTCACGAAATCGTTCGCGCAGCGGCTGAACGGCCTGTGCCGGATCGCGGTGAAGGAAGCCGAGCACGGCGAGCGCGTGCTGCCGGGCCACGCGTACATCGCGCCGGGCCATGCGCACCTGCTGCTCGCGAGAAGCGGCGCGAACTACATCGCGCAGCTGTCGGACGAGCCGCCGGTGAACCGTCACCGCCCGTCGGTCGACGTGCTGTTCCGCTCGGCGGCGACGCACGCGGGCAAGAACGCGATCGGCGTGATCCTCACCGGGATGGGCCGCGACGGCGCGGCCGGCCTGCTGGAAATGAAACGCGCGGGCGCTTACACGTTCGCGCAGGATGAAGCGAGCTGTATCGTGTTCGGGATGCCGCGCGAGGCGATCGCGCTCGGCGGTGCGGACGAGGTTGTGCCGCTCGCCGACATGAGTCGCCGCGTGATGGCGCGACTGGCGACGATGGGCGACCGCGTGCAGCGCGTGTGAATGGAATGTCACGGGGCGCGTGCCACGATACGCGTCCTGACGGAAACGAATCTGGAAAGGAACGACGATGGACAAGAGCATGAAAATCCTGGTGGTGGACGATTTCCCGACGATGCGCCGGATCGTCCGCAACCTGCTCAAGGAACTGGGCTACACGAACGTCGACGAAGCGGAGGACGGCGCAGCCGGTCTCGCGCGGCTGCGCGGCGGCGGCTTCGAATTCGTGATCTCGGACTGGAACATGCCGAACCTCGACGGCCTCGCGATGCTGAAGGAAATCCGCGCGGACGCGACGCTCACGCACCTGCCGGTGCTGATGGTCACGGCCGAGTCGAAGAAGGAGAACATCATCGCGGCCGCGCAGGCGGGCGCGAGCGGCTACGTCGTGAAACCGTTCACGGCCGCGACGCTCGACGAGAAGCTGAACAAGATCATCGACAAGATGGCGAAGACCGGGAGCTGACGTGAACGAGCCGATCCATGCGGCGCTCGCCGGCGCGGGGTTCAGTGCCGACAGCCACCCCGAAGGCGCCGATTTCGCGAGCGACCGCATTCTCGCGCGCATCGGCCAGGTCACGCGGGCGCTGCGCGATTCGATGCGCGAGCTCGGGCTCGACAAGCATGTCGAGCGCGCGGCGGAAGCCGTGCCCGATGCGCGCGACCGGCTGCGCTACGTCGCGACGATGACCGAGCAGGCCGCGGTGCGCGTGCTGAACGCGATCGAGGTCGCGAAGCCCATGCAGGAGCGCATCCAGAACGAGGCTGAGGCGCTTGACGCGCGTTGGGCGCAGTGGTACGCGGCGCCGATCGAGCACGCGGAAGTGCGCGAGCTGATGGACGATACGCGCACGTTCCTGCGCACGCTGCCCGAGTCGACGTCGGCGACCAGCGCGCAGCTGCTCGAGATCATGCTCGCGCAGGATTTCCAGGACCTGACCGGGCAGGTGATCAAGAAGATCATGGACATGGTCTACCTGATCGAGCAGCAGCTCCTCACCGTGCTCGTCGAGAACATCGCGCCCGAGCGGCGCGAGCAGTTCGCGGCCACCGCGGCCGCGCTCGCGGCCGAGCAGATGAGCTCGACCGGCAGCCCGGAGTCGCTGCTGAACGGCCCGCAGATCGCGCCGGAAGGCAAGTCCGACGTGGTCCAGGACCAGGGACAGGTCGACGACCTGCTCGCGAGCCTGGGCTTCTGAGCTTGCTGCAGTGCATCGGCGCGCTCCGTTTCGCGGGGCCGTCCGATGCGCGCGTCATGCCGTTCCCGCCACGTTTTCCCACGCTCGCCGTGCACGCGCGCACCCTGTTCGGGCTGCGTCGAATTGACACTTCGACACACTCAGCAGGCATACTACGCGTCAGCAGTAATGGAGCGTCATTCGTACGATTTCATATGTTGACCGGCGGCGCGGGCACGATGGCTGTGCCGCCGGCAACGAAGCCAGTCCCTTGGGGGGGAACGTGAAGCTGAAACGCTTGGGCTGGGCCGTCGCACACGCGACGGCTGCAATGGGTGTGCTGTGGACCGTCCACGCACACGCGGAACTGGGCGGTGCGCCGATGTCGCCGCCGGCGGACGATCGGGCTGCAACCGTGCGTGCGATGCAGCGCGCGATGCGTTCGGCCGATGGCGTGCAGACGAGCACGGCCGCCTATACCGTCCGCGAGATCACGCTCGGGTCGGGCACCGTCATTCACGAATACACGTCGGCCGCCGGCAGCGTGTTCGGTCTCGCATGGCGCGGGCCGACGATGCCGGATCTCGCGTCGCTGCTCGGCAGCTATTTCCCGCAGTACACCGCCGGCGTCCAGGCGGCGCATGCGGCGCACGGCTGGCGCGCGCCCGTGTCCGTCGACACGAGCGGCCTCGTGATCCGGACGGGCGGCCACATGGGCGCCTTCTCGGGCCAGGCGTGGCTGCCGGCGGCACTGCCTGCCGGCCTCGCCGGCAACGACATCCAGTGACAGCGGGAGAGCGATCTTGAGAATTCCTCGTACATTCAAGCGCTGGCTCGGCGTGCTGGGCCTCGCGGCCGCGACGGCCGTGCTCGTGACGGCATGCGGCGGCGGCGACGACGGCGGCAGCTCCGGCAACAACGGCGGCAGTAACGGCAACGGCTCGAGCGTGTCGGACGGCAATACCGCGAATACGGCCGTCATCACCGTCGGCACCGGCGTCGCGAACGTGATCAACATCCCGACCGTCAACGTGAAGGTCTGCGTGCCGGGCACGTCGAACTGCCAGGTGGTCAAGAACGTGCTCGTCGATACCGCATCCTACGGGCTGCGGCTCGTCGGCAGCGCGGTGTCGGGCGTGCTCGGCAACCTGCCGCAGGTGACGAGCGGCGGCGCGCCGGTCGCCGAGTGCGGCAAGTTCGTGTCGAGCTACACGTGGGGCTCGGTGCGCACGGTCGACCTGTCGATCGGCACCGAACAGGCGAACTCGCTGCCCGTGCAGATCATCGGCGACCTCGGCACGACGAGCGTGCCGACCTCGTGCACGAACGGCGGCGCGTCGGCCAACTCGGCGAGCGCGCTCGGCGCGAACGGGATCCTCGGCATCGGGCCGGCGCCGGTCGACTGCGGTACGACCTGCGCGACGTCGACGTCGTCGAGCAACAACTACTACGCGTGCCCGAACGGCAATGCGAGCTGTGCGGTCGCGCTCGTGCCGGTCGCACAGCAGGTGGCCAACCCGGTTCATCATTTCGCGAACGACAACAACGGCGTGATCGTGCAGATGCCGAACGTCTCGAGCAGCGGGCAGGCCAGCGCGACGGGCCTGCTGATCTTCGGGATCGGCACGCAGGGCAACAACGGGCTCGGCGCGTCGACCGTCATGACGTCGACCACGACGGGCGACGTCAGCGCGTCGTTCCTCGGCAGCACGGTGACGGCTTTCTTCGATACCGGTTCGAACGCGTATTTCTTCAACGATTCGTCGCAGACGGTCTGTTCGAGGAACTCGCAGTTCTACTGCCCGTCCTCGACGACCACCTATACGGCGACGCTGACCGGCCAGAACAGCGCGAGCGGCACCGTGTCGATGCCCGTCGCGAACGCGGATACGCTGTTCTCGAACGCGTCGACGTTCGCGTTCAACGACATCGCGGGCCCGTTCGGTTCGTCCGGATGGCTCGACATCGGCATGCCGCACTTCTACGGCAAGACGATCTACTTCGGGATGGACAAGCGCTCGAGCGGCGGCGCGGCGCCTTTCGTCGCGTTCTGACGCGGCACGGCCGCAGGCAGCAAAGAGGGGGCGAGCGATCGCCCCCTTTTTTTATCCGGAGGTTGCGCGCGCACTACGGATCGGATCGCCGCCGTGTGTGCGCGCAGCGCCTACGATGTAAGACCGGCACCGGTGCCGGCACGACATCGAGGAGGCAGCGTCATGAGCCCGCGCATACAACGCATCACGCCGTTCCTGTGGTTCGACCGCGACGCCGAGGCGGCCGCCGGTTTCTACGTGTCGGTGTTCGACAACGCGCGCATCGTGCACGTCGCGCGCTACGGCAAGGCCGGCGCGCACGCGTCCGGGCAGGCCGAGGGCACGGTGATGACGGTCGCGTTCGAGCTCGACGGGCAGGCGTTCGTCGCGCTGAACGGCGGCCCCGTGTTCCAGATCACGCCGGCCGTATCGTTCGTCGTCAACTGCCGCGACCAGGACGAGATCGACCGCTACTGGGCGCGGCTGTCCGAAGGCGGCGACGAGCGTGCGCAGCAGTGCGGCTGGTTGCGCGACCGCTTCGGCGTGTCGTGGCAGGTCGTGCCCGTGCAGATGTCCGAACTGATGACGGGCGATCCGGCGCGCGCCGAGCGTGTGATGGCGCAGGTGATGACGATGAAGAAGCTCGATCTCGGCGCGCTGCAGCGGGCGGCGGCCGGTTAGGGCCCAGGCCGGAGGCCGGCGCTTACCGCCGTCGTATGGTCGAGAAAGCGGCGGCCGGGCCCGTATGCGGTGCTTTCGATGCGCGCGGCGGCGGCCGGCGCGACGGCGCGCCCGCCCGCATCGACCGACACCGATTCGATCTCGACGACCGGCACGCACCAGGCCGCGCGAGCGCGTTCCGCCGGTTGGCCATGCGCGTCGAAACAGCGGAACGCGAAGCTCGCGGCGACATCCTGTGCGCGCCAGGTTTGCGTCGACCCGTTCCACGCATAGCGCACGACGATCGTGCCGGGATGCGGCGCGCCCGGCGCCTGCGCACCGGGTGGCAGGTCGGGCGTACCGGGCGTGCCCGCGCAGCCGGCGGCGAGCGCGCAGGCGAGCGACAGCAGCGGAGCGAGCGGATGACGGAACACGATGCGATGCGAGCGGGATCGGGAATGGCGAAGGGTGGCGCGACCGGCGCGCTCGCGTCATGCCGATCGGCCGGTAAATCGAATGCCGCACGCCTGGATCGATTATCGATCGCGTCGGGATTCATTCGGTTGTAATCAAACGCCGGATTATCCGAGGGTGTGGTTTCTGTCAGGTCTTCAAGATTATTAAAATGACGCGGCATGCAAGCCGGCGGCGCCGCATTACGCTATGACAGCCGTTCCAGAGCTGGTGCGACGGGGTTTCGCTTGGCCGGCATGCGAAAAGAGATGGAGCCTGTCGAAATTCGAACATATAATTCCCGCGTTGTTTCCGGGGTCGTAAATATAAAACAGGAGGGTAATAAAATGAATTTTTCCGAGGCTGTTCGTTCCGTACTCAATCAATACGCGAAATTCGAAGGCCGTGCGCGTCGTGCCGAATACTGGTATTTCGCGCTGCTGAGCTGCATTCTTTCGATCGCCGCGCAGGTGATCGGCGCGATCGGCCGCGACGCGGGCCTGATCGCGCTGCTGCTGCTGGGCGCGATCTTCCTGATTTCGCTGGCGCTGATCATTCCGGGCATCGCGGTCAGCGTGCGCCGCCTGCACGATACCGGCCGCTCGGGCTGGTTCCTGCTGCTCGGGCTCATTCCGGTCGTCGGCCCCATCCTGCTGCTCGTGTGGATGTGCTCGCGCGGCACCGCAGGCCCGAACCGCTTCGGCTCGGATCCGATCCCGGCGGTCTGAGCGCCGCCTGCCCCGACGCGACGCCGTCGCGTCGGGGCCTGACTTCCCCGGTTTCTCCGTTTTCTCCGCTTCACCGTTCCCCGTTTCATTCCGCCACCGTCCCGTCCGGGAACCTTGCCGGAAACCTCGCTCCACCGTTGCGCCGATCGCCGCGTTTTTCCGCCGCATCGCACCCCGTCGCGCGCCGCTCCGTCCCCATCCAGCCTCGTTCGCACCGGCTCGCCCGATTCCCCGAAATACCCCCCTTTCCCGGCTTTGCTCGACCGATCGGCGTTTGACGCCTCCATGAATAATCGGTGTCACTGGAAAGCGGCATTCCGCCGTACCCGACTGGAGGCCCCGTGGCAGACGAGAGCGATCTCGACAAGACCGAAGCCGCCACTCCCAGGCGCCGCGAGAAGGCGCGCGAGGAGGGGCAGGTCGCGCGTTCGCGCGAACTGGCTTCGTTCGCGCTGCTCGCGGCCGGGTTCTACGGTGCATGGCTGCTCGCGGGCCCGTCGGGTGCGCATCTGCAGGCGATGCTGCGCGGCGCGTTCACGTTCGACCGCGCGACCGCGTTCGACACGAACCGGATGCTGTCGGCGGCCGGCAGCGCGAGCCTCGAAGGCTTCGCCGCGCTGCTGCCGATCCTCGTGCTCACCGGCGTCGCGGCGCTGCTCGCGCCGATGGCGCTCGGCGGCTGGCTGATCTCGCAGAAAACCTTCGAACTGAAGTTCGACCGCCTGAACCCGATCTCGGGCCTCGGCCGGATCTTCTCGATCCAGGGGCCGATCCAGCTCGGCATGTCGCTCGCGAAGACGCTGGTCGTCGGCGGGATCGGCGGCATCGCGATCTGGCGCAGCAAGGACGAGCTGCTCGGCCTCGCGACGCAGCCGCTCGGCGCGGCGCTGCCCGACGCGCTGCATCTCGTCGCCGTGTGCTGCGGCACGACGGTCGCCGGGATGCTGGTGGTCGCCGCGCTCGATGTGCCTTACCAAATCTGGCAGTACAACAAGAAGTTGCGCATGACGAAGGAAGAAGTGAAGCGCGAGCATCGCGAGAACGAAGGCGATCCGCACGTGAAGGGGCGGATCCGCCAGCAGCAGCGCGCGATCGCGCGCCGCCGGATGATGGCGGCCGTGCCGAAGGCCGACGTGGTCGTCACGAACCCGACGCACTTCGCCGTCGCGCTGCAATACACGGATGGCGAGATGCGCGCACCGAAGGTCGTCGCGAAGGGCGTGAACCTCGTCGCCGCGCGCATCCGCGAACTCGCGGCCGAGCACAACGTGCCGCTGCTCGAGGCGCCGCCGCTCGCGCGTGCGCTGTATCACAACGTCGAAATCGAACGCGAGATTCCCGGCTCGCTGTACTCGGCCGTCGCCGAAGTGCTCGCGTGGGTCTACCAGCTCAAGCGCTTCCGTTCGGAAGGCGGCGCGTTCCCCGCGGTGCCGGTCGATCTCGACGTGCCGGCCGAACTCGACAAGGGCACGTCGGTGCCCGCCGACGATGAACGCGAGGAAGCCGAAGACACGCTCGGCACGCAAGGAGCCACGTGATGATTAGCCCCCACGCTCACATTCGTTCGCTGCCCCCCGAGGGGGCGGCTGCCTCCCTTGGGGCGGCCCGGCGGGAGGCAGCATGAGCACCCCGACCGGCCTGTTCGCGAAGCGCACGAACCCGTTCGCGGGCACCAACCTGCGCGCGCTCGCGGGCCCCGTCCTCATCTGCATGATCCTGGGGATGATGATCCTGCCGCTGCCGCCGATGCTGCTGGATCTGCTGTTCACGTTCAACATCGCGCTGTCGGTGATGGTGCTGCTCGTCAGCATGTACACGATGAAGCCGCTCGACTTCGCGGCGTTCCCGAGCGTGCTGCTGTTCTCGACGCTGTTGCGCCTGTCGCTGAACGTCGCGTCGACGCGCGTCGTGCTGCTCGAGGGCCACACGGGCCCCGACGCGGCCGGCCAGGTGATCGAGGCGTTCGGCCACTTCCTCGTCGGCGGCAACTTCGCGGTCGGCATCGTCGTGTTCGTGATCCTGATGATCATCAACTTCATGGTGATCACGAAGGGCGCGGGGCGGATCGCCGAAGTGTCCGCGCGCTTCACGCTCGACGCGATGCCCGGCAAGCAGATGGCGATCGACGCCGACCTGAACGCGGGCCTCATCAACGAGGAACAGGCGCGCAAGCGCCGCCTGGCCGTGTCGCAGGAAGCCGAGTTCTACGGGTCGATGGACGGTGCGTCGAAGTTCGTGCGCGGCGACGCGATCGCCGGCCTGATCATCATGGCGATCAACGTGATCGGCGGGCTGATCGTCGGGATGGTCCAGCACGACATGAGCTTTGCGGCGGCCGGCACCAACTACACGCTGCTGACGATCGGCGACGGCCTCGTCGCGCAGATCCCGTCGCTCGTGATCTCGACCGCGGCCGGCGTGATCGTGTCGCGCGTCGCGACCGACGAGGACATCGGCACGCAGATCACCGGACAGTTGTTCACGAACCCGCGCGTGCTGACGATCACCGGCGTGATCATCGTGATCATGGGGCTGATCCCGGGGATGCCGCACTTCGCGTTCCTCGCGCTCGGCGGCGGCGCGATCTGGCTGGCCCGCACGCAGACGAAGCGCGCGGCGGCCCGCAAGGCGGCCGGCGACGTGACCGACATCGCGCCGCCCGCCGTGCTGCCGTCCGACAGCCACGAGGCGACCTGGGACGACGTGCAGCTGATCGACCCGCTCGGCCTCGAAGTCGGCTACCGGCTGATCCCGCTGGTCGACAAGAACAGCGACGGCGAGCTGCTCAAGCGCATCAAGAGCATCCGCAAGAAATTCGCGCAGGAAATCGGCTTCCTGCCGCCGGTGATCCATATCCGCGACAACCTCGAACTGCGGCCGAACGCATACCGGATCGCGCTGAAGGGCGTCGAGATCGGCGTCGGCGAAGTGTTCCCGGGCCAGTGGCTCGCGATCAACCCCGGCCAGGTGACGGCCGCGCTGCCGGGCGCCCTGACGCAGGATCCCGCGTTCGGGCTGCCGGCCGTGTGGATCGACGTCGCGCTGCGCGAACAGGCGCAGGTGTACGGCTACACGGTGGTCGACGCGAGCACGGTCGTCGCGACGCACCTGAACCATCTCGTCGTCCAGCACGCTGCCGAGCTGCTCGGCCGCCAGGAAGTGCAGGCGCTCGTCGAGCGCACCGGCAAGGACGCGCCGTCGCTCGTCGAGGACCTCGTGCCGAAGACGATCTCGCTGACGACGCTGCAGAAGGTGCTGCAGAACCTGCTCGAGGAAGGCGTGCCGATCCGCGACATGCGCACGATCCTCGAGGCCGTGTCCGAACATGCGGGCCGCGGCGACGCGTTCGAGATCACCGCCGCGGTGCGGCTCTCGCTCGGCCGCGCGATCACGCAGCAGTGGTATCCGGGCGCGGGCGAGATGCAGGTGATGGGCCTCGACTCGAATCTGGAGCGCGTGCTGTCGCAGGCGCTCGCCACCGGCGCGAATCCGGGCCTCGAACCCGGCCTCGCGCACAACCTTCTGACCGGCACGCAGCAAGCGATGCTGCGTCAACAGAATCTCGGGCTGCCGCCGGTGCTGCTGGTGCAGCACGCGCTGCGCGCGATGCTCGCGCGTTTCCTGCGCCGCAGCCTGCCGCAATTGAAAGTGCTGTCGTATGCCGAAGTGCCGGACACACGCACGATCAAAGTCGTTAACGTCATCGGGGGTTCCGCTTGAACATTCGCAAATTCACCGGCGCAACGAGCCGCGACGCGCTTCGTCTCGTGCGCGAGGCGCTCGGCGCCGACGCGGTCGTGCTGTCGAACCGCACGCTCGATGACGGCAGCGTCGAAATCGTCGCATTGGCCGATTCGGACCTGGCCGCGGTGACGCCGCCGGCCGCCGCACGGCCGCGCATCGCCGCGCCGCGCGTGCCGGATTCCGTGCCGGCCGCCGCAGTGCCGGGCATCGTGTCGCGCCCGGGCGCCGCGTTCGCGCGCCCGAGCGTCAATCCGTATGCGGCGGGCGATGGCGGGCTGCCGGACGTGTTCTCGTCGGTGTTCGGCGCAAGTGCCGAAGCGAACGAAACGGACGACGCGGACGAGACGGCGGCGCAACCTTCGACGATCGATGCGGACGCAGCGGCAACGCCGTCGACCGCCGCACCGGCCGCCGGATGGCCGGCCCCCGCTTCCGAACCCGCGCCGTGGCTCGTCGAGCACGCGAAGCGCCTGACGCAGCAGCGCGATGCGCTGATCGCGCGCACGCAGGCGACGCCTGCTGCGCCGCAAGCGAGCGCACCCGCGCCGCAGGGCGCCGCGAGCGCATCGTCGCCCGACTGGGCACGCGACATCGTGCGCGATGCCGAACGCCGGATGCCGGCCGCCGCCCCGCGCAAGCCCGACACGAACGCCGCGAACGCCGCGAAAGCGGCCGAGCGCACGCGCCTGTCCGCCGACACCGCCGCCGCGGTGGCCGATGCGGTGAAGTCGCGCGTCGAGCGAATCGTCAACGACACGGTGATGCACGAGCTCGGCGAACTGCGCGGGATGATGGAGGAGCAGTTCGACAGCCTGATGTGGCACGACCGCCAGCGTCGCAGCGCCGTGCATGGCGCGCTGACGAAGCACCTGTTCGCGGCCGGCCTGTCCGCGCAGCTCGTGCGGATGCTCGTCGACAACCTGCCGTCCGGCGACGGTGCGCAGACCTTCGAGCAGGCCGCCGAATGGGCGCAGTCGGTGCTCGCGGCGAACCTGCCGGTGCTCGACAGCGAGGACGCGCTGATGGAGCGCGGCGGCGTGTTCGCGCTGATGGGGCCGACGGGCGTCGGCAAGACCACCACCACCGCGAAGCTGGCCGCGCGCTGCGTGATGCGCTTCGGCGCGAGCAAGGTCGCGCTGCTGACCACCGACAGCTACCGGATCGGCGGCCACGAGCAACTGCGCATCTTCGGCAAGATCCTCGGCGTGCCGGTGCACGCGGTGAAGGATGCGGGCGATCTCGCGCTCGCGCTGTCCGAACTGCGCAACAAGCACATCGTGCTGATCGACACGATCGGCATGAGCCAGCGCGACCGCGCGGTGTCCGACCAGATCGCGATGCTGCACGGCGCGAACGCACCGGTGCAGCGCCTGCTGCTGCTCAACGCGACGAGCCACGGCGACACGCTCAACGAAGTCGTGCAGGCGTACCGCAGCGCGGGCGAGCATCCGGATCTCGCCGGCTGCATCCTCACGAAGCTCGACGAGGCGACCCACCTCGGCGGCGTGCTCGACACGGTGATCCGCTACAAGCTGCCGGTTCACTACGTGTCGACCGGCCAGAAGGTGCCGGAGAACCTGTATGTCGCATCGACCAAGTTCCTGCTGAAGAGCGCGTTCTGTGTGCCGCGCGACGGCTCGCCCTTCGTGCCGCAAGACGAAGACATGCCGACGCTGCTCTCCGCACTGACCGCACGTTCCACCGCCGAGCTGCACGAGGTGCGATTTGGATAAACGAATCATCGACCAGGCCGAAGGGCTGCGGCGCCTGCTGGCCGGGCGCGCGTCGCGCATCGTCGCGGTGACGGGCGGGCCGGCGGGTGTCGGCTGCACGTCCACCACCGTGAACCTGGCGGCGGCGCTCGCGTCGCTCGGCAAGGACGTGCTCGTCGTCGACGAGCGCGCCGACGTGCATTCGGCCAGCGCGACGCTCGCGGGCGCGTGGCTGCGCGACGGCGAGCGCACGCGGGTGGCCGCCGGCTTCGGCCTGTGCGCGGCCGCGCGGCTCGCGCGCGCCGGCTACAGCGACACGCAACTGAGCGACTTCATCGACGGCCCGGCCGACATCGTCCTCGTCGACGCGCAGCTCGGCGCCGACGGCTCGTTCTCGGCGCTCGCGCGCGAAGCGCACGACGTGCTGGTCGTCACGCGGGTCGCCGCGCAGGCGATCACCGAGGCGTACGCGTGCATGAAGCGGCTGCATTTCGCGCACGCGTTCGCGCAGTTCCGCGTGCTGACCAATCACGTCGGCAGCCATGCGGATGCGAAGACGGCCTTCGACAACCTCGCGGGCGTCGCAAGCCGCTACCTGACGGTGTCGATTGCCGACGCGGGCTGCGTGAGCGCCGATCCGCTCGTCGAGCATGCGCGCGAGCTGACGCATGCGGTGGTCGACGCGTTCCCGTCGGCGGCGGCCGCGCGCGACTACCGGCAGATTGCCGCCGACCTGCTGTACTGGCCGATGCGCCCGCGTTCGGGTGCGGACCGCGCCGTTCACGCGGGCGGCAAGCCGTCGTATGAAGCGGGCGCGGCACACGCCGCGTGAGCGCTACCGGAAGGAGAGAGCCATGATGTACAACGCTCAAGGAAAGATGTCCCAGGCCGACGTGCTCGCGCAATATGCGCCGCTCGTGCGTCGCCTCGGGCTGCAGCTCGTCGCGAAGATGCCGGCGAGCGTCGACCTCGACGACCTGATCCAGGCCGGCATGATCGGCCTGATGGACGCGGCCGGCCGCTACAAGGAAGACCAGGGCGCGCAGTTCGAGACCTACGCGACGCAGCGCATCCGCGGCGCGATGCTCGACGAGCTGCGCAGCAACGACTGGCTGCCGCGCAGCCTGCGCAAGACGTCGCGCGAGGTCGAGCACGCGGTGCACCAGGTCGAGCAGCATCTCGGCCGCTCGGCGAGCGAGACCGAGATCGCGCTGCACCTGAACATGCCGCTCGACGAATACCAGGGGATGCTGCAGGACCTGCACGGCAGCCAGCTCATCTACTACGAGGATTTCGACCGTGCGGCCGACGACGAGCCGTTCCTCGACCGCTATCGCGTCGATCACGCCGATCCGCTGTCGGCGCTGCTCGACGAGCACCTGCGCGAGGCGCTCGTCGAGGCGATCGAGCGGCTGCCGGAACGCGAGAAGCTGCTGATGTCGCTGTATTACGAACGGGGTCTGAATCTGCGCGAGATCGGCGCGGTGCTCGAAGTGAGCGAATCGCGCGTGTGCCAGCTGCACAGCCAGGCCGTCGCGCGCCTGCGCGCGCGGCTGCGCGAACAGGCGTGGGTCGGCGCGGAGTCCTGACCCTTTCTCGACGGCAACGCGCGCCGACGCCGCGCGCTTGAATCGCTCGCGCCGCTTGCGCATTTTGCGCGCCGATTTGCTACAATCCCTCCCGTTTTCCGAGGAGCGTTGCGACGGACCACTCTGCGTCCGCCAGGCTCGGAAGGCTTCACCAAGCAGCCGTGCGGCACGCGTTTCGCGACCGTCGCGCCGGCTCCGCTTCCTGAACGGCGCTCACGTCACCAATCTAGAACTTTTTTAGAAAGGAGGGCGTGATGAACGCCATTATCGATTCGCAAGCTTCCAAGGATTACGTCGTCGCCGACATGGCGCTGGCCGGCTGGGGCCGCAAGGAACTGAACATCGCCGAGACCGAAATGCCGGGCCTCGTGCAGATCCGCGACGAATACAAGGCGCAGCAGCCGCTGAAGGGCGCGCGCATCGCCGGTTCGCTGCACATGACGATCCAGACCGGCGTGCTGATCGAGACGCTGAAGGCGCTCGGCGCGGACGTCCGCTGGGCCTCGTGCAACATCTTCTCGACGCAGGACCACGCAGCGGCTGCGATCGTCGAATCCGGCACGCCGGTGTTCGCGTTCAAGGGCGAGTCGCTCGACGAATACTGGGAGTTCTCGCACCGCATCTTCGAATGGCCGAACGGCGAATTCGCGAACATGATCCTGGACGACGGCGGCGACGCAACGCTGCTGCTGATCCTCGGCTCGAAGGCCGAGAAGGACCGTTCGGTGATCGCGAAGCCGACCAACGAGGAAGAAGTCGCGCTGTACAAGTCGATCGCGAAGCACCTCGACATCGACGCGACCTGGTACTCGAAGCGCCTCGCGCACATCAAGGGCGTGACCGAAGAAACCACGACCGGCGTGCACCGCCTGTACCAGATGGAAAAGGACGGCCGCCTGCCGTTCCCGGCGTTCAACGTGAACGATTCGGTCACGAAGTCGAAGTTCGACAACCTGTACGGCTGCCGTGAATCGCTCGTCGACGGCATCAAGCGCGCGACCGACGTGATGATCGCGGGCAAGGTCGCGGTCGTTGCCGGCTACGGCGACGTGGGCAAGGGCTGCGCGCAGTCGCTGCGCGGCTTGGGCGCGACCGTGTGGGTCACCGAAATCGATCCGATCTGCGCGCTGCAGGCCGCGATGGAAGGCTACCGCGTCGTGACGATGGAATACGCGGCCGACAAGGCCGACATCTTCGTGACGGCGACCGGCAACTACCACGTGATCAACCACGATCACATGAAGGCGATGCGCCACAACGCGATCGTCTGCAACATCGGCCACTTCGACTCGGAAATCGACGTCGCGTCGACCCGTCAGTACCAGTGGGAAAACATCAAGCCGCAGGTCGACCACATCATCTTCCCGGACGGCAAGCGCGTGATCCTGCTGGCGGAAGGCCGCCTCGTGAACCTCGGCTGCGCGACCGGCCACCCGTCGTTCGTGATGTCGAACTCGTTCGCGAACCAGACGCTCGCGCAGATCGAGCTGTTCGTGCGCGGCGGCGAGTACGAGAACAAGGTGTACGTGCTGCCGAAGCATCTCGACGAAAAGGTCGCGCGCCTGCACCTCGCGCGCATCGGCGCGAACCTGTCCGTGCTGTCGGACGAGCAGGCTTCGTACATCGGCGTGCAGAAGGACGGCCCGTTCAAGCCGAACCACTACCGCTACTGATGCGCCGCCGCCGCCGTGCCGTGCGCGCCCCGCTACGGGGCCCGCGGTGCGGCGGCGGCACGGCGCCGGATCGCCGGTCTTCGCGTTGCGTCTTCGGGCGCGCGCGGCGGCCGGCGGCGGCCACTGATCGCACTGATCGACAACCGAACCGGAGCACTCCATGAGCGTCATCCTTACCTGGGTCATCAACGCGCTCGCGCTGCTGATCATCACGTACCTCGTGCCGTCGATCCACATCAAGAGCTTCGGCACCGCGCTGATCGTCGCGGTCGTGCTCGGCCTGATCAACACGGTGATCCGCCCGGTGCTGATCCTGCTGACGCTGCCCGTCACGGTCGTCACACTCGGGGTGTTCATCCTCGTCGTGAACGCGCTGTGCTTCTGGTTCGCGTCGTCGCTGCTGAAGGGCTTCGAGGTGTCGGGATTCTGGTCCGCGTTCTTCGGTTCGATCCTGTACAGCATCGTGTCCTGGCTGCTGTCCGCGCTGATCTTCGGCCAGCGCGACATCGGCTGACCTCTTTCGAATCATGAAACCGATCGAACTCTCGTTTGAATTCTTCCCGCCGAAGACGGCGGACGGCGTCGAAAAGCTGCGCGCAACCCGTGCGCAGCTGCTGCCGCTGAAGCCGAAATTCGTCTCCGTGACGTTCGGCGCCGGCGGCTCGACGCAGCAGGGCACGCTCGATACCGTGCTCGACATGCAGAAGGACGGCCTCGAGGCCGCGCCGCACCTGTCGTGCATCGGCTCGTCGCGCGACAGCCTGCGCGCGATCCTCGACCAGTACCGCTCGCACGGCATCCGGCATATCGTCGCGCTGCGCGGCGACCTGCCGTCGGGGATGGGCGCGGTGGGCGAGCTGCGCTATGCGTCCGAGCTCGTCAGCTTCATCCGCGCCGAGCATGGCGACTGGTTCCACATCGAGGTCGCGGGCTACCCCGAGTACCACCCGCAATCGCGCTCGCCGAAGGCCGATCTCGAGAATTTCGCGCGCAAGGTGAAAGCCGGCGCGAATTCCGCGATCACGCAGTACTTCTTCAACGCCGACGCGTATTTCCGCTTCGTCGACGATGTGCGCAAGCTGGGCGTGGACGTGCCGATCGTGCCGGGCATCATGCCGATCACGAACTTCTCGCAGCTGATGCGCTTCTCCGAGATGTGCGGCGCCGAAGTGCCGCGCTGGATCGCGCGCCGGCTCGAGAGCTTCGGCGACGATCGCGAAGCGATCCGCGCGTTCGGCGCGGACGTCGTCACCGATCTGTGCCGGCGCCTGATCGACGCGGGCGTGCCGGGGCTGCATTTCTACACGCTGAACGCTGCGACCGCGACGCGGACGATCTGCGAACGGCTCGCGGTGTAAGCGCCGCCGCGCGTTCTGCATGCGCAAAAGCCCCGCCGGTTATGCCGGCGGGGCTTTTTTTCGATGCTTGCGTCAGCGCTGCGCCTGCATCAGCGGCGGGCGGCGGTCGAACCACGGCCGTGCCTGTTCGAGCTGCCGCGCGAGCCTGAGCAGCAGCGCGTCGTCGGTATGGCGCGCGGCGAACTGCACGCCGATCGGCAGCCCGCGCGCGTTCCAGTAAAGCGGCACCGACATCGCCGGCTGGCCGGTCAGGTTGAACAGCTCGGTGCAGCCGGCCCACGCGAATGCCTTCTCCGACGACTTCGCGAGCATTTCCTTCAGCAGCGGTTTCACCGGCAGCGCGGCGAGCAGCTTCATCTGTGCCGATTCGAACGGCGTCGGCTGCAGTTCGCCGATCTTCACCGGCGGCCCCGCGAGCGATGCGCACAGGATCACGTCGTAGCGCGACACGAGGCCGGCCACCTGCACGGTGAGCTGGCGCTGCCATTCGAGCACGTCCGGCAGGCGCGTGCGCGCGAGGCGCCGGCCGACCACGGCCATCGCCCACGTCGCCGCTTCGAATTCGCCGCGGCGCGGCGCGCGGCCGGTCAGCTCGCGCGCGCCGAGCACCATCTCCTCGGCGATCGTCGCCCACAGCGTGAGGAAGGTTTCGGCCGCGCGCGCGTAGTCGACGTGCAGCGTCGCCGGCTCGACGTGGTGGCCGAGCGATTCGAGCAGCGCGGCTGCGTCGTCGAGCGCCGCGCGCGTGTCGTCGGCGAGTGCCGGCGCGAGCATCGGATCGACGACGAGGCCGATCCGCAGCGGGCCGGGCGGCGTATCGAGTTCGCCGAGGAACGTGCCGGGCGCGCCGTGCGGCAGCGTCTGGCCGGTCGTCACGTCGAGCAGCAGCGCGCTGTCGCGCACGCTGCGCGAGACCGCATGCTGGACGACGAGCTCGCCGTTCGACGGCTGGTCGACGAGCATCGGGTTGCGGCTCGGCTTCAGGCCGAACAGCCCGCAGCACGATGCCGGGATGCGGATCGAGCCGCCGCCGTCGGACGCATGCGCGAGCGGCACGATGCCGGCCGCGACGGCCGCCGCCGCGCCGCCGCTCGAGCCGCCGGGCGTGTGGTCGAGATTCCACGGGTTGCGGCACGCGCCGAACAGTTCGGGTTCCGTGTACGGCATCTGGCCGATCTCCGACGTGTTGGTCTTGCCGAACACGTTGAGGCCGGCCGCGCGGCTGCGCGCGATCACCGGCGAATCGTCGCCGGGCACGAAATACCGGTAGTGCCGGCTGCCCATCGACAGCGGCAGCCCGGCGACCGCCGCACCGAGATCCTTGACGAGATACGGAACGCCCGCGAACGGCGCGTCGGCGCCGGGTTCGGGCGCGGCGCTCGCGCGCTGGCGCGCGGCGTCGTAGTCCTGCAGCACGATCGCGTTGATCGCGCCATTGACCGCTTCGGCCTGGCCGATCGCGGCATCGAGCAATTCGCGCGGGCTTGCCTTGCGGTCGCGTACGAGCGCGGCGAGGCCGATTGCGTCATGCGCGAGATAGTCCGAGTGCATCGCTGTCACCCCCGTTGTGACTCGTGGCGATGAAGGGAGAATAACGCGGGCCCGGCGCGATGGGCCCGCGGCGGGGCGTTTTTACAGGTGCTCGGCGAGGAACGTCAGCGTGCGGCCGTGCGCGAGTGCCGCCGCGCGCTGGTTGTACGACGCGCGGTCCGTGCAGTTGAAGCCGTGCTCGGCGCCCGGATACACGTGGAACGATGCGTGGCTGCGGCCGGCGAACGCGGCCTTGACCTGATCGACGGCCGCGAGCGGGATCCCGTGGTCGTTTTCCGCGTAGTGGAACAGGATCGGCTGCGTGACCTTGCCGGCCAGATCGAGCGCGTTCTGGATGCCGCCGCCGTAATAGGCGACCGCCGCGTCGAGCTTGCCGGCCGCGGCCGCGCGGTACGCGAGCTGGCCGCCGAAGCAGTAGCCGATCGCGGCGAGCTTGCCGGCCACTTCGGGGCGCGCACGCAACGCGTCGGCCGCCGCGCCGATGTCCGCGACCGCGAGACCGACGTCGGTCTTTTTCAACAGCTCGATGCCCTTGTCGCGATCCGCGCCTTCGTAGGTCAGCTCGACACGCGGCTGCGTGCGCCAGAACACGTCCGGCGCGAGCGCGACGTAGCCGTCGGCCGCGTACTGGTCGGCGACCGCGCGGATGTGCGAGTTCACGCCGAAGATCTCCTGGATGATGATGACGGCAGGGCCCTTGCCGCGCTTGGGCAGCGCGAGATAGCCGCCGAAGCTGTCGTTACCGGTCGGGATGTCGATCCATTGGGCAGTCACGTTTTGAACTCCTGGCGTACGGGGTGCGCCGCGCGCGCCCCGGGTGGAATAGGGCGGCCTAGTGTGCCACCAATCGTCAGGTGTTGCAGGGCACGCGCAACGCGTGCGCCTGCCGCGCGCGCCCGCTTCTCGCGCAGCGATCGTTTCGATCTCGATTATTCATTTTTCGGCGACGAGCCGCTTCGATAGAGTCGATGTACCGGCTTTTACAAAGCGCTTTCGCGCATCGTCATCGAAGGATTCGTCATGCCTGCCCGTCCGTATTCCACCCCCTTTTCCGAACGCTTCGGCCTGCGCCTGCCGCTCGTGCAGGCGCCGATGGTCGGTGCGACCACGGCCGCGATGGTCGCCGCCGCATCGAACGCCGGCGCGCTCGGCAGCCTCGGCGCCGGCGCGTTCGAGCCCGACCGTCTCGCGACCGAAGTCGCGGCGATCCGCGCGGCGACCGATCGCCCGTTCGCGGTCAACCTGTTCGTGCTGCCGGACGCCGCACCCGATGCGGCGACCGTCGCGCGCGCACTCGCGGCGATCGACCCGCTGAACGCGACGCTCGGGCTGCCGCCGGGCACCGCGCCCGCGCGCTACGCGCCCGACTTCCGCGCGCAGCTCGATGCGCTCGTGTCGCTGCGCGTGCCGGTCGCGAGCTTCACGTTCGGCGTGCTCGACGCGGCCGACGTCGCGCGGCTGAAGGCCGCCGGCACCTACGTGATCGGCACCGCGACACACGTCGCCGAAGGGCTCGCGTGGCAGGCGGCCGGCGCCGATGCGCTGTCCGCGCAGGGCGCCGAGGCGGGCGGCCATCGCGGCACGTTCATCGGCGCTGCCGAAGACGCGCTGATCGGCACGTTCGCGCTCGTGCCGCAGCTCGTCGACGCGACGGGCCTGCCCGTGCTCGCCGCGGGCGGCATCATGGACGGGCGCGGGATCGCGGCCGCGCTCGCGCTCGGCGCACAGGGCGCGCAGCTCGGCACCGCGTTCCTGACCTGCACGGAAAGCGCGATCGCGGCGGACTGGAAGGCACGCCTGCTGGCTTGCGCGGATACGTCGACGCAGGTCACGCGCGCGATCACCGGCCGCCATGCGCGCGGGCTGCGCAACACGCTGATGGCGCGGCTCGGCGAGCGCGTGGCCGACGCCGCGCCGTACCCGGTGCAGAACGCGCTGACGCAGCCGCTGCGCCAGGCCGCCGCGCGCGCGAACGACGGCGACTACCTGTCGCTGTGGGCCGGGCAGGGCGCGCCGCTCGCACGGCGGCGCGGCGATGCGTTGACGACGTCGCAGCTCGTCGCCGCGCTCGACGCCGAATGGCGCGCATTGGCCGCCTGAACGGGTCGCTTCATCGACCGTCCGAACCGTTCGTATCGAGCGACGAAACGCGCGTGTTGTCACGCGCGTTTCATTCAATGATCGCGGGCACAAAATACCGAATCGAAATGCCCCGGGAATCGCTTGAAACCACCTTTCGACAAGCTGCCGGAAACTAGCGGAAACCCTTATTCGGCGCGGCTTGTAGCGATATTCGAGTCATCATTCCAAAGTGCGCATATCGGTAGTGTTACCACTACCCCAAAAAAGTCCCACAAATTAATTTGATCACCTACACTTGCGCGCAAGTACGGACGGGCGGTTGCTAAAAGCGGCTGTTTTCACGTGCTTGAGGCCAAGTGCATGAAGGATGCAACCGGCGAATCGTCCAGTGAATGCAAACACAGGGATGGCAGCGGGGCACCGGGCGATGGCGTTTTTTGGGACCGAAACTGGAGACTTACATGAATATCAAAATGCAGAAGCTGTTGCCGATCACCGCAGCGGCGATGCTGTGCGTTGCAGCTGCAAGCAACGCTGCCGCCGATCAAGTCGTCAAGATCGGCCACGTCGCGCCCTTGACGGGCGGCATTGCCCACCTGGGCAAGGACAACGAAAACGGTGCGCGTCTCGCAGTCGAGGAGATCAACGCGAAGGGTCTCACGGTCGGCGGCCAGAAAATCACGCTGCAACTCGACCCGCAGGATGACGCGGCCGACCCGCGGCAGGCGACGCAGGTCGCGCAGAAGCTCGTCGACGACAAGGTCGTCGCCGTCATCGGCCACCTGAACTCGGGCACGTCGATCCCGGCCTCGAAGATCTACAGCGATGCGGGCATCGTGCAGATCTCGCCGTCGGCGACCAACCCGGCCTACACGCAGCAAGGCTTCAAGACCACGTACCGCGTGGTGGCGACCGATGCGCAGCAGGGCCCGGCACTCGCGAACTACGCGCACTCGAAGGGCATCAAGAGCGTGGCGGTGGTCGACGATTCGACCGCATACGGCCAGGGTCTCGCGAACGAGTTCGAGAAGAAGGCGAAGGCGCTCGGCCTGAAGGTGATGTCGCACGACGCGACGAACGACAAGGCGGTCGACTTCCGCGCGATTCTGACCAAGATCAAGGGTGAGAACCCGGACGCGATCATGTACGGCGGCATGGACGCCACCGGCGGCCCGTTCGCGAAGCAGGCGAAGCAGCTCGGCCTGCGCGCGAAGATCCTCGCGGGCGACGGCGTGTGCACGGAAAAGCTGGCCGACCTGGCCGGCGATGCGACCGACAACGTCGTGTGCTCGGAAGCCGGTGCTTCGCTCGAGAAGATGCCGGGCGGCGGCGCGTTCAAGGCGAAGTACGAGAAGCGCTTCGGCCAGCCGATCCAGATCTACGCACCGTTCACGTATGACGCCGTGTACATCGTCGCCGACGCGATGAAGCGCGCGAACTCGGCGGACCCGGCGAAGATTCTCGCGGCGATGCCGGCGACGAACTACACGGGCGTGATCGGCACGACGACCTTCGACTCGAAGGGCGACCTGCAGCACGGCGTGATCTCGCTGTACAACTACAAGGGCGGCAAGAAGTCGCTGCTCGACGAAGTGAAGATGTAACGCAACAGGCGGTCGACAGTAGGGGCGAAAGCGCGCATGCGGCAACGCATGCGCGCTTTCTTTTTGGCCGACGGGCGCGATGCCGTCAGATCTTCAGATGCGCGAGCACCTTCGGCGCGACGGCCGCGACGAGCGCCGCGCACAGCGCGACGACCGACAGGCCGATCGTCAGGTTCGCGGCCTGGGCGACCGCGCCGATCACGACCGGGCCGAACAGCAGTCCGAAATACGCAAGCCCGGCCACATGCGCGAGCCCTTCGGCCGCGTGGATGCCTTTCACGCGCGCGGCGGCCGCGAACAGCACGGGCATCATGTTCGCGAGGCCGAGGCCCATCAGCGTGAAGCCGGTCAGCACGGTGGCCGGATAGGGCAGCAGCAGCGCGCCGATCATCCCCGCGCACGCGAGCGACGCGCTCGCGAACACGAGCTGCGGCGCGCCGAAGCGGGCGCGCACGGCGTCGCCCGCGAAGCGCGCGATGGCCATCCCGCCCGAGAACGCCGCGTACGCGGCGCTTGCGAGCGCGGGGCTCGCCGCGACGACGTCGCGCATGTAGACCGTCGCCCAGTCGTACATCGCGCCTTCGGCGATCAGCGCGACCAGCGCGATGCCGCCGAGCATCCACAGCGCGGGCGAGCGCCAGCGGTTGCCGCCGCCGTGCGCGTGTTCGTGGTGCGGCACATGCGGCAGCACGGCCGGGCTCGCGGCCACGAGCACCGCGGCGCTTGCCGCCGCCGCAAGCGCGAGATGCACGGCCGGCGCCATGCCGGCCGACAGCAGCGCGCCGCCGGCCGCCGCGCCCGACATCCCGCCGATGCTGAACATGCCGTGCAGCGACGACATGATCGGCTTGCCGAGCGCGATCTCGACCGCGCTGGCCTCGGCGTTCATCGCGACGTCGAGCGTTGCCATCGAGAAGCCGAACAGCGCGAGCACGCCGAGCAGCATCCAGTAGTCGGGCACGACGAGGATCAGCGCCGCGCACGCGGACATCACGAGCCCGCCGGCGAGGCACGCGGTGCGCGAGCCGACGCGCGCGATCCAGCGCGCGATGGTCAGCATCGCGGCGATCGAGCCGCCGGCGACCGCGAACAGCGCGATCGACAGCAGGCCGGGGCTCAGCGCGAACTTGTCGCGCACGGTCGGCACGTGCACGCCCCACGACGCGTACATCATGCCGGCGACGAAGAACAGCGCCATCGACGCCGTGCGCGCACGCTGGCGGGCCGGGAGCGGCAGCACGCGATGCGCGTCGGGCGGCGCGGCGAACGGGGACGACGATTCGGGGGAGGCGGATTCGGACACGGAAGGCTCGTCAAAGGATGCGAGGACGCACGCGGCGTCCGTCGGAATCGTCCGATTCTATCGAACCGCTTACGATCCTGCCGGGCGCTGCCCGTTCGGTGGATGATCCGGCGATCCGGTCACGTCGCGGCAGCGCGCCGTCCGTCCGGTGCCTGGCGCCGCATCGGCCGTTCGGCCGATACGCGGCGCGCGGCGCCCGCGGGTAACATCGAAGCGCACGCGGCGTGCCCGAAGCGCCGCCCTTCGACCGCAGGAGTCTTCTTGAACATCGATCCCGCCTTCGCCCTGCATCTGCTGCACCGCTGCGCGCTCGGCACGCTCGCCACCCATGCGCGCGATCCGCAGGGCTTCCCGTATCCGACGGTCGTCCCGTTTGCGCCCGATGCAAGCCATCGGCCCGTGATTCTCGTGAGCGGCCTCGCCGAACACACGCGCAATCTCGCCGCCGATCCGCGCGCGGGCTTCCTCGTCGTCGACGCGCCCGACGGCGACGTGCTGAACGCCGAACGCGCGACGCTGCTCGGCCGTTTCGTGCCGCTCGGCGACGATCCGCACGTCACCGCGCGCTACCTGCGCTACGAGCCGGACGCCGCGCGTTATCTCGCGCTCGGCGATTTCACGTTTTGGGCGCTCGATATCGAGCGGCTGCGCTATATCGGCGGCTTCGGGCGCATGGGCTGGGTCGACGGCACGCATCTCGATGCGCTGCCGCCGCTTCGGTTCGACGAGGAACAGGCACTGTGGGACGCATACGATGCCGGCGATGCGCGCCGCGACGGGCTCGAGTTGCTCGGCGTCGATCGCCACGGCGCCGACTGGCGGTGCGACGGCCGCCGCGTACGCACGCCATTCGACGCGCCGCCGGCCGATGCCGGCGCGCTGCGCGACCGGCTGATTGAATGCGCGCGGGATGTGGCGTGACGTCGCGGGTTGCCGGTTTGTCGGTTCAGCAAGCCGCACCATTCGATTTTCGCAAACCTCTCGTCCTATGAAAGCTTTGATTTTTAGTATGCAGGGTAATTGCGTATGTTGATAGCCTTAATAGACGATCGCTAATGTCCTAATCTCTGTGGAGGAGCGTAAAAATTTGAGAAAAGGCCGCATCCGGTCAAAATGACATGTGCGAATTTCAATTGACCTCGGGATTTTCATGAATCCCGCTTCTATCAAATCTTTTTTGTGCTAATCTCTGCCTTCGAAAATCCGAGGCACATATATTTCATGAATGGTGAGCTGGCGGCAGACCGGCGCCATTAGTCAGATAGAAAGGGAAACTATGTCTTCTTACAAGGACCTGCTGGCCCAGCGGGAAAAGCTGGAGAAGCAAATCGAAGAAGCGAAGTCGCGTGAATACGCTGAAGTGCTGAATGACGTGAAGCAGAAAATTGCCGACTACGGCTTTTCGCTCGCCGAACTCGGCCTCAACCGCGCGAAGGCAGGTAAGGTTGGCCGTCCGCGCGCAGGCGTGGCCGCGAAATACCGCGATCCGGAAACGGGCGCGACGTGGTCGGGCCGCGGCAAGCCGCCGCGCTGGATCGCCGGCAAGAACCGCGAACAGTTTGCGATTTAAACGTCTGTTTAAGTCGTCTGCCTCAAAAGAGCCGCGTGTCCGTTCAGGAGCGCGGCTTTTTTGTTTCCGGACACTCGTCGGTGTGCGGAAGTTTGTCATGAAACTGTAATAATCCGGCGTGAATGAAAATGCGACACGTTCGCATAAGCGATTGATTTGAATGAGGAATTTGTTGATATTGGCGAGTCTCGCGGGGCGCTTTTGATAGAATTGCGTATCGCACACCGATATCTCATATTTCATGTCCACGTTTTCCGGCGACGCGCAAAGCGCAGATAAGCACGCAGTTGCGCGCAAGAGTACGCTCGTCAGTATTGTGCTGAATGTCGTGCTTGCGACATTTCAGATCGTCGTCGGCACGATTGCGCATTCGCAGGCGTTGATTGCCGACGGTGTGCATTCGATTTCCGATTTGATCTCGGATTTCGTCGTGCTGGTTGCGAATCGGCATAGCGGCGCATCGCCGGACGCCGACCACAATTACGGGCACAGCCGCTACGAGACGGTCGCGTCGCTGTTTCTCGGCGCTATCCTGATTGCGGTCGGAATCGGCATGCTCTGGCGCGCCGGCGACCGCCTCGTTAATCTCGAAAACATCCCGGCCGTGCATTTTTCCGCACTGGTCGTCGCGCTGACGGTGCTCGTGTCGAAAGAAGCGCTGTTTCGCTACATGCTGCGCGAGGCGCGGCGCGTGCGCTCGGCGATGCTCGTCGCGAACGCATGGCATGCGCGTTCGGACGCCGCGTCGTCGCTCGTCGTCGCGATCGGCATCGTCGGCAGCCTGGCCGGCGTGCGGCTGCTCGACCCGATCGCGGCGGCTATCGTCGGCTTCATGGTTGCGCGCATGGGCTGGACGTTCGGCTATGACGCGCTGCAGGACCTTTCCGACCGCGCGCTCGACACGACCGACACGGCCGAAATCCGTGCGCTGCTCGTGGAGACTCCCGGCGTACGCGACGTGCACGACCTGCGCACGCGCAAGATGGGCGATGCCGCGCTCGTCGACGCGCATATCCTCGTCGACCCGAAGATCTCCGTCTCCGAAGGGCATTACATCGCCGAGACCGCGCGCGCACGTGTACTGTCCGACCCGCGCGTGCTCGATGCGCTGATCCACGTCGACCCCGAGAACGATGCGGCGCGCCGTCCGGCGCTCGCGCTGCCGCCGCGCGGCGAGATCGCGGCACGGCTCGAGGCCGCGCTCGCGCAGCGCGGCCTGCGTGCGGCGGCGATCAACCTGCATTACCTGAGTACGGGGCTCGAGATCGACGTGACGCTCGCGAGCGATCCGGGCGACACCGATGCGGCGCTGGCCGGCCGGCTCGACGCCGACGCGCTCAAGCGCGAGTTCGGCGCGCGCCGGATCGGCTTCACGCGCACGATGCCCGCGCAGGCGTGATGCGATGCCCGCGAGCGCGGGCCGTCCGCGCGGGGCCGCGCGTTACAGCGGCAGTTGCGTGTCGAACTTGATTTCGCGCAGCACGACGCTCGTGCGCACCTGCGACACGGCCGGGATCTTGAAGATGCGTTCGTGCAGGAACACGTCGTAGGCCTTGATGTCGGGTGCGACGATCTTGAGGATGTAATCGGCTTCGCCGGTCGTGCTGTAGCACTCGGTGACTTCCGGGCAGGTCGCGATCTCGCGCTCGAACTGCTCGACGCCGCCTTCGTTGTGGCGGGTCAGGTGCACGTGCGCGAGCGCGCACACGTGCAGGCCGAGCTTCTCGCGATCGAGCAGCGCCGTGTAGCGCTGGATCACGCCCGACTGTTCCATGTCCTTGATGCGGCGCCAGCACGGCGTGCTCGACAGCCCGACCTGGTCGGAGATTTCCTGTACGGAACGGCGCGCGTCGAGCTGCAACAGGCGAAGGATTTTTTGCGAAAAGGAATCGAGCGTCACCTGCGCCTCCATGCGGCAGCTACAACACGCTGAATGTTAGAGGGCCGGGAAAGGAAAGGCAATCTGGCGTGGTGCTGTTGAGCGAGATTCGCTAATTTGCTCGCGGATCCGTGGGGTTTTGTCCCGTCCCCGCGTTTTCCGACCGATCGGTATCCGACACCGCGAGGCCCGCGAGCGCGGCCTGCTGCCGGCGCAGGTCGGCGAGCATGTTGCAGAACAGCGCGCCTTGCTCGATCGCGTCGTCGAGCGCGACGTGCGTATGCGGATGGTCGTCGAACCAGTGCTTCGGAAAGCGCGGCTTGATCGCCTTGCGGTACGGCAGGCCCGTCATCGCGAACGCGAGCGTCTTGATGTCGAGCGCCGACCAGGAGAACGGGCAGCGCCCTGCGAAGCGCATCATGTACCAGAACATGAACGTGAAGTCGAAACCGGCCGGCATCGCGACGAACACGGGCTTGCCGGGCAGCGCCTCGACCCAGTCGACGTACGCGACCAGTGCCGCCTCGGGCGCCTGCAGGTCGCGCCGGCACGCGGCCCACGCTTCGGGCTCCGTCTTCCACCATGCTTCCTGCACCGGATGCGCCTGTGCGCCCGGCAGCGTCTCGAGGTTCGCCGAGAACGTCGCGATCAGCTGCTTGTCCTCGGTATAGGCGGCCGATGCGAAGCTCAGCATCGAATGCGGGCCCGGAATCGGGCCGTCGGCCTCGACGTCGGTGCTGACGTAGATTTCCTGAATGGCGGTCTGGTTCATCCGAACACCTTGTCGGACACGAACGGGTTCGTGCGGCGCTCGTCGCCGAACGTCGACACCGGGCCGTGACCCGGCACGAACGTGACGTCGTCGCCGAGCGGCCACAGTTTTTCCTTGATCGAACGGACAAGGTCTTCATGATTGCCGCGCGGGAAATCGGTACGGCCGATCGAGCCCGCGAACAGCACGTCGCCGACGATCGCGACGCGATGCGCGCGGCTGAAGAACACGACGTGGCCGGGCGTGTGGCCCGGGCAGTGATAGACCTCGAGCGTTTCGTCGCCGAACCGCACGGTGTCGCCGTCGTTCAGCCAGCGGTCCGGCTCGAAGGCTTCGGCGGCCGGAAAACCGAAACGCTCGCTCTGTGTCGGCAGCTTCTCGATCCAGAAGCGCTCTTCTTCCTGCGGCCCCTCGATCGGCACGCCGTAGTGCGTCGCGAGCGTCTTCGCGCCCGCGCAGTGATCGATGTGCCCATGCGTGAGCAGCACCTTTTCGACCTGCACGTTCTGCCGCGCGACTTCCTGTTCGATCCGGTCGAGATCGCCGCCCGGATCGACGACGGCGGCGCGGCCCGTCTTCTCGCAGACGAGCAGCGAGCAGTTCTGCTGGAACGGCGTGACCGGAATGAGCGTGACTTTCATGGAGATACCGGCGGCTAAAAGGAGCGATTGTACCGGTCGCGCGCGCTGCCTGCCGCCCTTGCGGCGCACCGCGCGACGCGCGTCTACGGGCAATCCCGGAGCATGTCGATTGTTACCGCCATAGCGAGAATCAATGGTCCGGCCGGGCGCCTTTTCGAGATGGCGTTTTGATTTATGTATAATGCGCCCCATTGCGCGTGAATTTCACGCAATTCGCTGGTGTTTCGGCCCCGTTAAAAGAGGCGTCGAAATCACCGTCAAGCATCAGCCGCCGGGGAGTCCGGCGGTGTATCCAGCACCGAGCATTCGGTGCTCACGTCTTGTCCGGCCGGGTGCTGCGCGCCCGCCTGCGGCCCTGCTGCCGCGCCGCCGGATGAGGCCTGTGCCGCCGTTCCTGTGCGTTGGTCGTATCGACGCGCGCGACCGTGAAGCCATGTTCGATGGCGGCATGTGGGGTCTGGTCAGGCTGTTGGGGACAGGTTGCGCCAGACGTGAAAGCTAATCAGGACGGTTGCGGCATAGACGAAAGCCGCGCCCATGCTAGCCGCCTGCTCGCATTCGAGCGGGGCGTGCACGCATTTGCCGTCCGGGCCGCGTATGTGCGCTGTGAAACAGCGTCGTGAAGGAGCGGCCCGAACCAGAAGGCGACACGTCGATGAACGTACGATTTCCGAGTCGATTCGGGACCATTGCATTATTTTTTGCGCTGACGGGCTGTGCGGTGCCACCCAGCCAGACCACCGGAAGCGCGAACCAGAAGAACGCGGTCGACAAGACGGCCGCTGCCGCGAAGACGGGCAACGACAAGCAGCAACTGAATTTCGATTCCGCACTGGCGTCGATGCCGGCTGCCGACAGCAAGGACGCGAAGAAGCCGTCGCTGGCGGACGCCGAGCCGATCGACGGCAAGGATGTGTCCGACTTCCGCCAGACGGGGCGCGCCTCCTGGTACGGCCGGGATTTCCACGGCCGCCGCACCGCGAACGGCGAGCGTTTCAACATGAACGCGCTCACCGCCGCGCACCGCACGCTGCCGCTGTCGTCGTACATCAAGGTGACGAATTCGTCGACCGGCAAGTGGGTCGTCGTGAAGGTCAACGATCGCGGGCCGTTCAAGCGCGGCCGTGTGCTCGACCTGTCGTACGCGGCCGCCAAGGTGATCGGCCTCGTGCACGCCGGCACGGGCCGCGTGAAGATCGAAGGGCTGTCGCCGCAGGAAGCGCGCGACGCGCGCGACGAAATGCTCGCGTCGGTCTCGGCGAAGTAACGCGGCGGATCGTCCGCTCATGCACAAAGGGCTGCCTTCCGGCAGCCCTTTGTCGTTTCCGCGCGGCGCCGTCGCGCGTCAGCCTTCCTTCAGCGCGAGCGCGCGCGCATACAGCGTGTTGCGCGACGCGCCCGTCAGCGCGGCCGCGAGCTTGGCCGCGCTCTTCACCGGCACTTCTTCCAGCAGCAGCCTGAGCAGCGCGTCGTGCGCGGTGTCGTCGGCTTCGCCGCTCGTCGCCGGCGCACCTTCGACGACCAGCACGAATTCGCCGCGCTGCCGGTTCGCATCGCCGGCGAGCCAGGTCTGTCCTTCGGCCAGGGTGCCCTGGAACAGTTGCTCGTGTAGCTTGGTGAGTTCGCGCGCGATCAGCAGCCGGCGCGCGGGGCCGAACGCGTCGGCGAGCGCGGCGACGGTTTCGGCGATCCGGTGCGGTGCTTCGTAGAACACCAGCGCGTACGGGTGCGACACCAGCGCCTGCAACGCGGTCGCGCGCTGCCTGGCCTTCGGCGGCAGGAAGCCCGCGAACGTGAACGCGCCGGCCCAGCCGCCGGCCACGCTCAACGCGGTCACGGCCGCGCTCGCGCCCGGCAGCGGGATCACCGCGAAGCCGGCCTCGCGCACTGCGTCGACGAGCCGCGCGCCGGGGTCCGAGATGCCGGGTGTGCCGGCGTCCGATACGTATGCCACGCGTTCGCCGGCGCGCAGCAGTTCGATCACGCGCTGCGCGGCTTCGCGTTCGTTGTGCTCGTGCACGGCGACGAGCGGCTTCGAGATCCCGTAGCGGGCGAGCAGCTGGCCTGTGTTGCGGGTGTCTTCGGCCGCGATGCGGTCGACGAGGCCGAGCACGTGCAGCGCGCGCAGCGTGATGTCGGCGGTGTTGCCGATCGGCGTGGCGACCACGTAGAGCGCGGCGCTCGGGTAGTGCTGCGTATGCGCGAGTTCGAGGAGGGCAGTCATGGCAGGCAATGCGCGCAATCGCGGCGCAAGCGGAACAAGGACGGCATTGTGCCACGCGGCGCCGGCGCGGCCGGATGGCGGGCGCGGTTTGCCGCGCGCGGGCGACAACTTTTCCGGTGCGGCGCGATCCAAACCGGTCGGCGCGGCATTCGAGCAGCGGGCGCGGCAGTTTCTCGAACGCCGCGGCCTCGTGTGCGTCGCGGCGAACGTGACGATGCGCGGCGGCGAGCTCGATCTCGTGATGCGCGAACCCGACGGCGTGCTCGTATTCGTCGAAGTGCGCGCGCGGCGCAGCATCCGGCATGGCGGCGCGGCCGCGAGCGTCGGCTGGCGCAAGCGGCGGCGCCTGGTCGCCGCGGCGCTCCAGTTCTGGGCGCGGCACGGTGCCGGCGCCGCGTGCCGTTTCGACGTCGTCGCGTTCGAGGCCGGGCGGCTCGCATGGCTGCGCGACGCATTTCGTACCGACGATGCGTAGCGGCGAGCTGTGACGAGATGTAAAGAGTTCTTGCCGGACCGCTGGAGAGGGTGCCGGAGTACGGTAAACTCGCCGCACCCACGATGTCGCGCGATGCGTGCCACGCGCCCAGTTCACCAGGAATCGATGTCAGTCGAACGTATTCAGCAACAATTTCGCGACAGCGCCGCGCTTCATGCCGAAGCGGCCGACGCGCTGTCGTTGCCGATCGCAGCCGCGGTCGACGCGATGTTCGCCGCGCTGGCGAACGGCAACAAGATCGTCGCGTGCGGCGACGGCCCGTCGGCCGCCGCCGCACACTATCTCGCGGTGTCGCTCGTCGGCGGCTTCGAGCGCGAGCGTCCGGGCCTGCCCGCGATCGCGCTGGCCACCGATGCGTCGCAGGCCGGCCTCGCGGGCGCGGCGGCCGCCGGGCAACTGTTCGCGCAGCAGGTGCGCGTGCTCGGCCAGACCGGCGACATCCTGCTGGTGCTCGACCCGACCGGCGCGTCGCCGCGCGTGCTGGCGGCCATCGACGAAGCGCACGAGCGCGAGATGACCGTCGTCGCGCTGACGGGCGGCAACGGCCACGCGGTCGCGGCCGCGCTGTCCGACACCGATATTCCGATCAGTGTGCCCGCCGTCCGCGCGGCGCGCATCCACGAAGTCCATCTGCTGACTATCCACTGCCTGTGCGACGGCATCGACGCGATGCTGCTGGGTGAGGATTGAACGAAGGAGAGCCGTCGATGAATCAAAGTCGCGTCAAACAGACGCTCGTCAGAACCACGCTGCTCGCCGCGCTGACGGCGGGCCTCGCCGTGTCGCTGCAGGGTTGTGTGCTCGGGGTCGTGGGTGCAGCGGCCGGCGGCGGCGCGCTGATCGCGACCGATCGCCGTACGCTCGGTGCGCAGACGGAAGATCGCGAGATCCAGGTCAAGGCGCTTTCGCAGATCAACAACGGGCTGCCCGACCAGTCGCACGTGAACGTGACGGTGTTCAACCGCCGCGTGCTGCTGACGGGCGAAGTGCCGAACAATGCGTCGAAGCAGCGTGCCGAGGAAATCGTGCGCGGCATCAACAACGTGAACGGCATCGTCAACGAGCTGTCGGTCGAGCCGGCGGCGTCGCTGTCGTCGCGTGCGAACGACTCGTACCTCGAAGGGCGCGTGAAGTCCGAGCTGATCGCGACGAAGGGCATTTCGGCGAACTACTACAAGGTCGTCAGCGAGCGCGGCAACCTTTACCTGATGGGTCTCGTGACGGTCGACGAAGGCAATCGCGGCGCCGAAGCCGCGAGCCAGGTGCCGGGCGTCGAGAAGGTCGTGAAGGTGTTCCAGTACGTCAAGCCGCAGGACGCGCAGGCGCTGCAGGCCGCGTCACCCGCGAGCGGCGCATCCGGCACGCAGGCTGCCGCCGCGCCGGCGGACACCGCGACGGTCGGTGCGGTGCCCGACGCGTCGGTGCAGTCCACGCCGCTGCAGCCGCCCGCGCCGATCTCGAATTCGTCGAACGTGCACCCGGGCAACCCGAAGGCACCGCCGCAATGAAGATCGTGCAGATGAAACAGTGGATGGTGCAGGGCGCCGCGGCCGCGGTGCTCGCGGCCGGCATGCCGGGCGCCGCGCATGCGGACGTCGGCGACGGCCTGAAGGTGGCGCGCGGCAACGCATGCATGGGCTGCCACGCGGTCGACCGCAAGCTGGTCGGCCCGTCGTTCAAGGATATCGCTGCCCGTTACAAGTCCGATCCGCAGGCCGTGGCGAAGCTGCAGAAGAAGGTGAAGGATGGCGGTTCCGGCGTCTGGGGTGCGATTCCGATGCCGGCGCACCCGCGCATGAGCGACGCCGACGTCCGTTCGGTGGTCGAATGGGTGCTGGCTGGCGCGCCGTCAAAGTGACGCTTCAGGGGTGCTGAAACCCCTATTGCCAAGCGCGGAAATGCATGTGTATGATGGTCGACTGTTGGGGCGGTAGCTCAGCTGGGAGAGCGTCGCGTTCGCAATGCGAAGGTCGGGAGTTCGATCCTCCTCCGCTCCACCAACGGAATTTGAAGGGCTCGGTCGTATGAGACTGGAAGGATAATTTTGCACCGAGTGCAGGGTTATGCTTCTTTTCACAAAGTGCAGCCTTATGTTTCGCAAATAGAAAGCCGGCCTTGCGCCGGCTTTTTGCTTTTCTGTTCGATATCAGCGTGCACGCACGTTTCTCCGCCAGCTCTTTTTCAGCCGCGCGCGCTCCCGCTCGAATTGCTTGAGGCTCTTGACGGCGACCTCCCAGGTGGCCGACATGCCGTTGCCAATTGTTGATCGCTGTTCGCTGGCCCCGTGCTTTTACGCGACCTCGGCGACCGGCGCCTTATCCGCCTCATGCGGGATTCCGTCAATTTTAGTCAGATTGTGTCGGCAAACGGCATGGATAGTCGTCGGGCGTCGAATTATCCCCACAAATTTGATATCTTCGCTGTCACAAATCGGTAGTGTGACCGTGCCGTGACGCGAGTCGCAAAGCCGAATCCAATACGTTTACAACAATATTGAGAGAACGGCTGTGTCGATAAGCGAAACAATAAGCAGCTTCGCATCGGGGGTGGTCGACTGGAACCGTCGGCCGGTAGCCTTGAATTTTGGCAAGGCGCAAGGCGCATTGGGGCACTTGCTTGCGCTGCAGCACGCGCACGTGCACGAAGGGCTGATGACCGGTATTCACGGGCATCTAACCTGTGTGTCGCCCCGCCACAATCTGTCGCCGCGGTTGTTCCTCGGCGTCCCCGTCTCAATCCGGCTTGTTACTGACCGGGGCCAGTTGCACTTCGTCAATGCAATCGTCCAGGACGTGCAGATCGGCCAGAGCGACGGCGAGTTGTGCGTGTACCAGCTTACCGTGTGCGACGCGTTGTCGTTGATGGACAAGCGTACGAATTCCCGCGTATTCCGCCAGAGCAGTGTCGTCGATATCCTCGCGACGTTGTTCAACGAATGGCGTCAGCGCAGCCCGGCGCTGGCTGCTGCCTTCGAATTCGACCTGTCCGGCTTGAGTCGCGACCGGTATCCGGCACGCGAGCTGACCCGGCAGGTCAACGAATCGGATGCGAAGTTTGTGCGCCGCCTGCTGCGGCGCGAAGGCATCACGGTGTTTGCCAATGCTGGCTCGGCCAAAGGCGCGCGCGACAACCACGACGACACGCCCGTACATACGCTCGTGTGCTGTGACGAACCGATGTCGCTGCCCGAAGCACCGGCCGGCACGGTACGACTGCATCCGCGCGACGCCGCCACGGAGGAGCGCGACACCGTCACGCTGTTCGCACTGCATCAGCGGCTGACGCCTGGGCAGGTCGGCCGTCCGTCATGGGACTACAAGAAGGCGCGTATCGACGAGTCGATGGTCGCCACGAGTCTCAATCAGGGCGAGGCCGGCAACGATCTTGCGCAACTGCTGACCGACGTCGCGATCGACATCCCGCATATGGGCGACTCGTGGAACGACCACGAGCGCCTCACACGCGCCCGGATGCTTGCGCATCAGTTCGAAGCCGAGCGTTACGATGGCGTGAGCAGCGTGCGCGACCTGGCCGTCGGCGCTTGGATCACGTTGACCGGCGACCCCGAATGGGACATGCAGACCACGGACAAGCGGCAGTTCGTGATCACGTCAATCGACCACGACGTCTGGAACAACCTCCCGAAAGGACTGACCGACCGAGTGCAGGCGCTGTTTGCAGCGAGCCGGCACCTCGCCTATCCGTCGCCGTCCCGGCAGCCGGCGGCGGCAGCCGAACCCGACACGCGCTACGAGAACCGCTTCACGTGCGTGCGCCGGGGCGTACCGCTCACGCCGGCATACGATCCGAAGATCGACCTGCCACCCGTGCACCTGCTCACCGGTACGATCGTCGGTCAGCAAGGCGAGGAAGTGTTCTGCGATGCCGATGGCCGCGTACGTGTGCGGATCCACGGCCTCGATCCGGTAGATCATGCGCACGCCCAGGGTGCGGGCACGAACGACAACGCCGGCGACAGTGCGCCGATCCGTGTCGGAGCGAGCCTCGCGGGTGGAAGCTTTGGTTCGCTTTTTCTGCCGCGTGTCGGCATGGAAGTCTTGATCGGCAGCCTCGGCGGCGATCCGGACCGGTTGATCATCATCAATGTGCTGAGCAACGGCGTGAACCCGCCGGCGGCCTTCACCCATATCGGCAACCTTCCCGGCAACCGCTACGTGTCGGGGATCAAGACCAAGGAAATCAAGGGGCGCCGGTATAACCAGCTGCGTCTCGACGACACGCCGGGTCAGATTTCCAGTCAGCTGGCGAGCGAACATGCGCATTCTCAACTGAATCTGGGGTATCTGACGCAGCCCCGTCAGGACGGCCGAGGTCAAGACCGTGGAGAGGGCGCGGAATTGCGCACCGACGCGGCCGCCGCGCTGCGGGCCGCACAAGGGATTCTGCTGACGACCTACGCGCGCTCGCAGGCGAGCGGCGGTCAGCTCGATCGTGATGAGTTGCTGCGGCTGCTCGGCGAGTGCACCGAGTTGTTCAAGTCGCTGGGCGACTACGCAGGTCAACATGGCGGACAGGCGAGCGATACGGCGGGCCAGCAGGCAGTCGCCGCGGCGTTCAAGGGCTGGACGCCCGGTAGCGGCAGCGGTGCGTCGGGCACCGGAACCGGCGATGCGGCCGGATCGCAGGCGCTGATGGCGTTCGGTGCGCAAGCCGGCTCGGTCGCGATGACTCCGAAGACCCACGTGACGTACGCCGGCGAGAACATCGACCAGGTCGCGCAGCAACATGTCCAGCTGACCAGCGGCCAGCGCATCACGCTGCACGGCGGCCGCGGTGTCGCGATGTTCGCGCACAGCGATGGCGTCTCGGCGATCGCGAATCAGGGCAAGGTGACGCTGCAGAGCCAGAACGACGACACGCAGATCGATTCCGCGAAGAACATTCAGTTCACTGCGGCCGGTGGCAAGCTCGCCGGCATGGCGAGCGACGAGGTGGTCTTCACGACGTCCGGCGGTGCCTACCTGAAACTGCACGGCAGCGATATCGAGCTGGGGTGCCCCGGCACGTTCACGGTGAAGTCCGCCGGGCACTCGTGGCAGGGGCCGGCGAGCATGAGCACGGACATGCCGAAGTTCGACCATGCGCCGCTCGGGCGCGTGCCGAAGCTCGTGCGACCGACCGACGGTCAGGCCGTAGAGGGCATGCAGGCGGAAATCACGAAAGCGTCGGGCGAGGTGGTGAAGGGGCAATCCGACGCAGCGGGCAAGCTTGCTCCCATCCAGAGCAACCAGTTCGAACCATTCGTCGTGAATTTCTTCAAGAACAAGACCTGACCGGGGGATAAAAAAATCATGGCAGACACTGCCGATACAGCACCGGCTAGTCCGGTTGCATCTGAAAACAATCCGTCGGCGCAGGCCGCAGCGAACGACGGTGGCGGTCTCGATCCGCGCACGCCTTCAGGCGGGGGCGCGTCGGGGGGCGGGGACGATTCGCAGAATCGCTATCTGGTCGCAAACGGCAATGGCGTGATGACGCTCAGCCAATCGGACTACCTGTGCGTGATGCAGATGCCATTGCCGGGCATCGTGATTTTTGTGCATGGGGTGAACTCGGAGGGCGAGTGGTTCGAACCGGGCGAAGAGGGTCTGTGCGCCGGCCTGAACCAGCGGCTCGGACGCCTAGACGATCATCTGACGCATCGCGGTCCGCAGGCCGGCCAGATGGGACCGATGCATTACATGAAGAGCCTGACCGATGATGGGTTCATCAACCCGCAGTTGTGGGCCGGTGCGTATCTGCAACCAGATGAAAATACCTTTTCGCCCGTCATTCATTTCCGCTGGGGCTACAAGGCGAACAAGGAGGAATTGAAACGCTACGGCGAGTCGATCTTCCTGAATGAACAGAACTACTGGGGCGGTGGCCCATTCGCGAACGGTTGCGGCAGCCTGCCGGACTTGTGGAACGCTGGTGTCGACCCGCGGATCTTCGGCTTCATCAATGTGCAGGGGCTCAATCCGACACAGCGTCCGCTCTTCGAGACGCCACCGCGCTTGTACAACGTAATGGGAGCGTTGCGTCTCGCAAAACTCATCGGCTCTATCCGCAAGGTACAGAAGGACGTGCCAATCACGGTGGTGTGCCATAGCCAGGGCAACATGGTCGGCATTGCAGCCGCGTTCCTCGGGGACCGGCTGTCGAAGAATGCGGGCGTGAGATGCGTGGCCGACACTTATGTACTGGCCAACCCGCCGTACAGCGTCCTCGGCTCCATCGAGGGCGACAACTCGCCTTTCATGGAAGACTGGACCGAACGCAACGACAAGGACTCGCAAGGCAACCGTGGGCGGGTGGAATCGCAGGCGCGGGTGAAGGCCCTGAAAGCGTTCTTCGAACTGATCGCGCAGAGCAAGGATGCCGAGGACCAGCGCGACCCGCTCGACTACCGGATAGTGATGGCAAACATGAAGCCGGGAGAAGACGGCAAACCCGCCTACGATCCCGACAATGACCGGAAGCAGTATGGGGTTCAGAACCATACTTATGGCCGCGTGACGCTGTATTCGTGCCCGCACGACCAAGTGATTTCCGCCGCTCCGGTGCAGGGGATGGGCTGGCGCGGACTACATCCGGAAGAGGTCGCGCTTGTCAAGGGTTCGAGCCTTTTCACGCAACGCGTGTTTGCAACCAATTTCCAGGTTGGTCAGGCGTCGCCCGTGACCTACGACACGTGGAAGGACGATTGGCGTTATGGCAAGGGCTCAACGAAACTGTTCTTTTACCCGACGTCCCCCCCGGCAAAATACAACCTGGTCAAAGCACTGAGGGGCAACCCGCACTGGTACGGTAAGGTCGGTACCATCGCGGTGGCCCCCGTACTGTACATCGTAACGATGGCGACATCGGCGCTGGGAGTGATGCGCGTCAATGCCGAGCCGCCGCAGAAATGCGGCAACACGCAGGAGGGCTGGCACGTGATCTGTGATGCGCCTGGCCTGCCGGAACCGTTCTTCCCGCAGGCGATTCGCTATGGGGCGGTCGTGCAGGTGAAGGACGGTAATGCGCAAAGCGATTTCAACGAGGACAACGACCCGGTGGCGGCCGCGCGTAACAAGAAGAAGACAACCATCAATACGGCCGATCCGTACGACACTTACAAACCCGACAACGACGATCATGCCGACGAGATGGCCCCCCATGGCGATGCCGACAGTGAGGCGTCACAGCGTTATGAGGATCACGCAATCGCGCGCATGGAGGCGCGGTACAAGAACAAATCCGATTGGGTCAAGGACGGTGTGGTCGTTGGTGAAGCTGGCCCCAATGCACAAATGCCCGACGGGTATCAGAAGTGGCGAAACAAGCAGATCGTGAACATCCTCGATGCAGCAGTAAATAACCCGACCAACCATTCGACGATCATGACCAATCCGATGCACGCGGAGAAGGCGCTGGCCTACGATGTCGCTATCGGTATCTGTCGAATCTCGTCTCAACAACTGAACCAGTTCAGGATTGAGGCCGACTGGCGATTCGGTGAGAGTCTGGACAAGTTGAATCCAAATAAGATTTATTCGGACTACTTCGAGAAAGGAAAAATGAAGGGTGCCTTTTTGCAGGACTGGGTGCTTACCGATCCGGAAGCGAAGCTCCCCGAATCGATAGACGACAAGCGTCAGGGAGGTGCGTTGCTCGGTATCGGGGAGGCCGTATGAGATCGCTGTTTGCCTCCCGGTCGCGACGCCTCGCACTGGCATTCGTTGGAGTACTACTTGTGATTGGTGTCGTTGCTATCGAAGCGATTGGTCACGGCCCGCAGACGCGAAGCATGGGAGAAGAAATGACACGATGGATAGGATTGCCGGCCTTGGCTGGAATTGCTGTTTTTGCATTTGCCACGGCATGGTCGTCTTCGACCGCGGATGCTGCACAGCCCATTTCGATACAGGCACCGCCGGTTCCTGCTCAGGAGAAGCCGTTTCTCGCACAGGTCGTGGGGCTGGAATGGCTCAATCCGTTGCAGCGCCGCGATTATCCGACTGAATGGCAACTGCTATGGACGATGGGACTAGTCAAGCCGAACAAGAATGACGATATGGTCAGAAAGGATCCCAAGGCGTTCGGCACTGTTCGCCCCGTTGCTGGAGTTGCCTATGGCAACAACGGGGCGGAAAGTTTCGACGGATTCTATGAAAAGTACATTTCTAAATTTTTGAGTCTGTTTGCCGAGAAATACGTGCTGAATGGCCGCTATTTCTATACGGTACAACCACATGACCCGAGTCTTTGGCGAGAGCTGGCGGGCATTCGCGTCGAGTTCACGATACCTCAGCGACTGGTGCCGAAAGAGGCAAAAGATTATTTGGCTTACCAGATAAAAGATTATTTTGAAATTGGCAATAAGTCTGCAAAAGATCTGTGGAGCAAGGATCTGCCTGCCGACATTCAGATTCACGTCGGTGGTGCCAATGCCGGTTTCACGTCACTGAACGCCGCGCTCGACTATCTGCAGAAGCGTCCGCAGGAAAGCGTGTGGGTGATGAACTGGGACGCACCGAGTTTTCCGCCCAGAGATGCGCAGATGAACGAAAACCTCACAGTGCTGTTTCTCGCCGGCCCTGATCTGAAGACCGAACGCGAGCCGCTCGCATGGATCGGCAAGGCTGCAACGGGCAAGGTGAGCGACTACGAGGCGAAGGCCGGCACCACGCGTGCTGTCCAGGCATGGAAGGCGACGATCGCGCAGGCTGCCCATAACGCCAACGTCGACCCTGCAAGCATCCAGTTCGTCGTGCACGATGCGGGCAAGGGCAGCGATTCGGCATCGGCGCGTCTGGCCTCGCTGTCGCAGACGCTCACGGAAACGCTGCCTGAATTCGACTATACGAAGCAGGTCTTCAACACGCCGGCGCTGCTCGGCGACATGGGCGCCGGTACGGCGCTGACGAACGTCGCACTCGCGATCGGCCGGATCAATCATTTCGGCGGCAATGCGCTGGTTGCCGGCACAACGGACGCTGGCCATCCGACCGCCGTTGTCATCCTTCCGCCGTCCAAGCTCACACCGATCAACCCGAACGGCGACTGGTTCCGTGCACGCGGCGAAGACAACGCCTATCTCCCGTGGTGGGGGCGTCGTCACGACACGAACTACGGCATCCAGGGTTACTCGTACTGAGGAGCATCCATGCGCGGCATCATTCGTGTAGGCGACGTGCATAGCCACGGTGGTCGTGTGGAGACCGGTGCCGCGAACAGTGAAGTCATGGGGCGCGCTGTCGCGCGCCAGGGAGATCGCTGTACGTGCCCGCTGCATGGCGAGGTTGTGATCGTCGATGGTGAGGCAGGTTTTGATGTGGAGGGCGCCCCAGCGTCGTTCGACGGTCATAAAACATCGTGCGGCGCGGTGCTGATTTCTTCCGTACCCACCTCTGGGCTTGCCTAAGCCGGACGTGATGACACATCCCGACTTCCCCGGAGCAGCGCAGTATCGCTTCGTTCGATCCGCACCTCTTTGAAAGAACATAGAGCGGAGATATCGGAGCAGCCCTGACCAAGTGCAAAAAGATGTGCGTCACGCGCCAACACTCTGCTGCGGGAACGCCTTGACGGGCGAGAGCTCAAGTGCAGGAAGATGGTACCCGCCGAGTGCAAGAACTTCCGTCCTGTCTCGGTCGCAAAACCGAGCCCTTTTTGTTTTCAGGGCGCTCTGCATGGGGCGACCGCACCCGGCAGCCTCGATCCTATTCATTGATCGCGTCGCGCCCGCGTGCCGATCCGGCCGGCGCACGCTTCACCGCGCGGTAGTGCCGTCGGGCCTTCGCGACGTTGCCGCAGGTCGCCATGTCGCACCACTTGCGGCGTCCCGTCTTGGAACTGTCGATGAACAGCCACGCGCAATTCGATCCTGCGCACATCCGCAGCCGCCCACTCGGCAACGCTTCGAGAAGCGTCACGGCGCCGAGCGCGATTCGGTGGGCGGGCAGATGCAGGTCCACCACGCCTGCCGTGTCGGGCGGGTCGCTGAATGCGACGCGCCCTTCGATCGCGATCAGCCGCCGGCCGTTGATTGCACGTCGCCATGCCTGCTCCAGCGTTTCCAGATCCGCCGCGACCGGCGGGACTTCATGCGCGAGCGCGCCGAAGATGCCGAACAGCGCTTCACGCAGGCGCTTGGCGTCGCGCAGCGCGCGGTCGGCCGCGGCCGGCGCTTCGGCCGCGCGGGCCGCGAGCTGCTTCAGGTCGCGCGCGGGCAGGGTCGACGACGCGGCCAGCCACGCGAGCCAGGCGTCGTAGTCGGGCAGCCAGTCGCGCGGCGCCCGATCGCGACCGGTCACCGTATTCACGAAGTCGAGGGCCAGGTGGCCGCCAACGAAATCGCGGGCCACGAACGTATGGGCTTCCATCGCCGCTGACGTGTTGGACATGGGGTAAATCGATGCTAACCTTTCATAACACTTTAAAAGGTTGGCACACCCGGCGGGCCGGCGATCGTGCGAGGAGAAATCATGACGGTGTCGACCGCTTCACCCGACCTGCGGGACGGGCATCCGCAAACCGGCGTCGCTCGCCCGGTCGAGTTCATTGCCGCGCCCAGCAGCCTCGGCCTGCGGCCGAACGCGGCCGGCCGCGAGCCCGAGACCTGGCGCGGCCCCGAGGTGCTGCTGGCCACCGGCCTCGCCGCGCGTCTCGGCGCGCGCGTGTCGTGGCTCGCGCATCCCGCCTATGCATTCGAGCCGCAGTCCGGCACGCGCATTCGCAACGGCGTGTCGATCCGCGACTTCTCGCTCGAACTGGCCGGGTATGTCGTCGATGCGCTCGGGCGGCACGCGTTTCCGGTCGTGCTCGGCGGCGATTGCAGCGTGCTGCTCGGATGCCTGCTGGGCAACCGGCGGGCCGGCGGCAGGGGGCTGGTCCACGTCGACGGGCACAGCGATTTCTTCCATCCCGGCAACTACGACACCGCGCAGCGGCTCGGTTCCGGGGCGGGGATGGATCTCGCGCTGGCGACCGGGCGAGGGGAGCCGTTGCTGACCTGCTGGCCGGATCTCGACGGCCCGCTCGTCGACGATCTCGACGCGTGCCAGATCGGCGAGCGCGATGCCGAAACCGACGCCTTCGAGGCTGCGTATGGCGATATCGTTCGCACCGCGATCACGCGCGTGACGATCCAGCAGTTGCTGGCACGCGGGCCCGGCGTCGTCGCCGGCGAGCTGGTCGACTGGCTGCATCGGCGCGCGCTCGGGCGAGCCTGGCTGCACGTCGATCTCGACGTACTCGATCAGGCGCAGCTTCCGGCCGTGGATTCGCCCGGTTCGCCGGGGCTGGACTTCGACGGGCTCGACGCGTTGCTCGGTCCGCTCGTCGCGTCGGGCCGTATCGCGGGGATCGACTTCACCATCTACGACCCGGGGCTCGATCCGGAGCTCGCGTACGCCGATCGAATCGCGCGCAGCATCGCCGATGGCGTGGCCGCGCTGCCCGTGCCGCGCGGTTGACGGCGAGCGCGATCGTTCGAACCCGGCGCGCACACGCCGCCATCCGCCTGTCCGTGACGAAGCGCGGCGGGCGGGCGTTTCGGCGCGACGCGAACGTATCGCCGTTCTTATCCCCGCCCGAAACTCGGCCGCTTCGGATCGTACGTCCACCCCGGCACGAGATAGCGCATCGCGACCGCGTCATCGCGCGCAGTGCCGCCCACCTCGTTGTACAGCGCATGCGCGGCCTCGACCTGCGCCATGTCGAGCTCGATCCCGAGCCCCGGCCGCTCCGGCACGGCCACCTTGCCGCCGACGATCGCGAGCGGCTCGCGCGTGAGCCGCGCGTCGCCTTCCTGCCAGATCCAGTGCGTGTCGATCGCGGTGATCGTGCCGGGCGCGGCGGCCGCCGCATGCGTGAACATCGCGAGCGACACGTCGAAGTGGTTGTTCGAGTGCGAGCCCCACGTGAGCCCCCAGTCGCGGCACAGCTGCGCGAGCCGCACCGAGCCCTGCATCGTCCAGAAATGCGGATCGGCGAGCGGGATGTCGACCGCCTGCAGCCGCACCGCGTGATCCATCTGCCGCCAGTCGGTCGCGATCATGTTGGTCGCGGTCGGAATGCCGGTCGCGCGGCGGAATTCGGCCATCACCTCGCGGCCCGAATAACCGCCCTCCGGCCCGCACGGATCCTCCGCGTACGCGAGCAGGTGGCCTTGCCCGCGGCACAGCGCGACGGCCTCGTCGAGTGACCATGCGCCGTTCGGGTCGAGCGTCGTGCGCGAGTCCGGGAAACGCACCTTGATCGCCGCGATCGCTTCCATCTCGTCGGCGCCGGCCATCACGCCGCCCTTCAGCTTGAAGTCGGCGAAGCCGTAGCGCTCGACCGCGGCCTCGGCCTGCCGCGCGATCGCGGCCGGCGTGAGCGCCGCTTCGTTGCGCAGCCGGAACCACGCGTCCGATGCGTGCGTCTCGTCGCGATACGGCAAATCGGTGCGGCGCCGGTCGCCGATGTAGAACAGGTACGCGAGCATCGGCACCGCGTCGCGCTGCTGGCCTTCGCCGAGCAGCGCCGCGACCGGCACGTCGAGATGCTGACCGAGCAGGTCGAGCAGCGCGGCCTCGATCGCGGTGATCACGTTGTCGAGCCGCAGGTTGATCTCGTGCGGCTGGCGCAGCACGGCCGCTTCGCCAGCCGACGTCACCTCGTGCCGGATCGTGCGGCCCGCACCTGCACCCGCGCCGGACAGCGCCGCGCGCACTGCGTTGAGCGTCGCCTGGTAGCGTCCGATCGACTGGCCGACCACGAGATCCGTCATGCGCTCGAGCGCATGGCGGATCCCTTCGCCGCCCGGCACTTCGCCGACGCCGGTGTGCCCGCTGCTGTCGTCGAGGATCACGAGGTTGCGCGTGAAGTAGGGCGCGTGTGCGCCGCACAGGTTGAGCAGCATGCTGTCGCGGCCGGCGACGGGAATCACCTGCATGCGCGTGACGCGCGGGGTGCCGGCACGGCGGGATTCGGACATCGGTTCGCTCCTGGTTCCGGTGGCGCGCGGGCAGCCGGACGCGCCGGCGCGGCCCGCGCCGTTCAATGAAGCTCGACGCGGCGGATCTCGCCGACGACGAACAGGTAGCAGATCACGGCGACGAGCGCGTGCGCGACGACGTACACGAGCGCGCCGTTGAACGAGCCGCTGCGGTCGACGATATAGCCGATCGCGATCGGCGTCGTGATGCTCGACAGATTGCCGCACGTGTTGAGCAGCGCGCCGCTCAGCCCCGCGATCTGGCGCGGCGCGGTGTCCGCGTTGACGGCCCAGCCGAGCGCGCCGAGCCCCTTGCCGAAGAACGACAGCGCCATGAACAGCACGACGAGCACGTGCGAATCGGTGTAGTTGCAGACGATCATCGACATCGACAGCAGCATGCCGAGCACGATCGGCACCTTGCGCGCGACCGACAGCGAGCGGCCCTGCCTGAGCAGCGCGTCGGACACGACGCCGCCGAGAATCCCGCCGAGGAACCCGCACACGGCCGGGATCGACGCGACGAGCCCCGCGTTGAGGATCGACATCCCGCGCGCCTGCACGAGATAGACCGGAAACCACGTGATGAAGAAATAGGTGAGCGCGTTGATGCAGTACTGCGCGACGTACACGCCGATCAGCATTCGGCTCTTCAGCAGCGCCTTCACGTGACGCATCGACGGGCCGCCGCCGTGCGCGCCCGTCGCCTGGTCGATGTTGACGAGCGCGCCGCCTTCGGCGAGGTAGTCGAGTTCCGCGCGGTTGATGTTCGGGTGGTCCTTCGGGTCGTACATCGTGCGGTTCCACACCGCGACGAACGCGAAGCCGAGCACGCCCATCACCGCGAACACCGACTGCCAGCCGAACGCGTGCACGAGCCAGCCCATCAGCGGCGCGAACACGACGGTCGCCGCGTACTGCGCGGCGTTGAAGATCGCCGACGCGGTGCCGCGCTCGGCGGCCGGGAACCACGCGGACACGATCCGGCTGTTGGCCGGAAACGACGGCGCCTCGGCCGCGCCGACCAGGAAGCGCAGCCCGAACAGCAGTGCGAACGCGGCCGCGCCGCCGAAGAAGCCGATCGCGCCCTGCAGCAGCGTGAACAGCGACCAGAAGAAGATGCTGAACGCGTAGACGATGCGCGACCCGTAGCGGTCGAGCAGCCAGCCGCCCGGCAGTTGCGCGACCACGTACGACCAGCCGAACGCGGAGAAGATGAAGCCGATCTGCACGTGGCTCAGGTGCAGCGCGCGGGCGAGGCTCGGTCCTGCGATCGCGATCGCCGCGCGATCCGCGTAGTTGATCGTCGTGACCGCGAACAGGACGGCCAGCACGAGCCAGCGCACGCGCGTGCGCCGGGCCGTTGCCGACGCGGACGCCGGCAGCGCTTGAAGCGGATTCATGACTGTCTCCTCCGAATGGCGGAAGGTTGCCGTCGTGCGGCAGGCGCGTCGGGTGCGCGCGTTATGGGTGCAGGTGCCGCCGGCCGGAGGCCGGGCGCCGGACGCCGATGCAGGCAGGGCGTCCGGGCCATTCTGTCATGTCGATATTTGCGCTTTCATGCCAATTGCTGACTTGATCGATTCAGCATTTGAATCGATCGAGTCATTCGATCGCTCGGGCGCGCGCGCCGTCCACCCCGGCGCCATGATGGCGCTCCACGTGCCGCACGAGAAACTCGACGGCGGCGCGCACGCCGGGCAACTGGCCGCGCCGGTGCGGCATCAGCAGCGTCGTCGTGACGGTGCCCGCCCGCCAGCCGGGCAGCACGCGCGCGAGCGCGCCGGACGCAAGTGCATCGCCAGCGATCCAGTCGGGCAGGCAGGCCATGCCGAGGCCGGCCATCGCAGCCTGCAGCAGCAGTGTCGATTCGTCGGCCAGCAGGCGGATGCGCGGCGCCACGTCGACGGTGTCGCCGCCGCGCTGCAGCCGCCACGGCTGCTGGCCCGGATGGAGCCCGTCGTGCCGCGCGAGGTCGGCCGGTTCGTCCGGTGTGCCGGCACGCGCGAGATAGCCCGGCGACGCAACGACGATGATCGGCGACGTCGCGAGCGGTCGTTGCACGAGCGTGGAATCGGGGAGCGGGGCGAAATGGCTGCGCACCGCGATGTCGAAACCTTCCTGAGCGATGTCGACGAGGCGGTCGCTCGCGTGAATCTGCAGCAGCAGCTTCGGGTGCGCGATGGCCAGCGCCGGCAGGCAGGGCGCGAGGATGTGCTGCGCAACCGGCACCGAGCTCGTGATACGCACGATGCCGGCCGGTTCGGCGGCCTGCCGCAGCACCGCGTCGCGCGCGCTTTCGGCCTCGATCACGGCCGCGCGCGCATGGTCGAAGAACTCGGCGCCCACCGGCGTCAGCCGGAAGCTGCGCGACGTGCGATGCACGAGCCGCGCGCCGAGCGTGCGCTCGAGCTCGGCAACGCGCTTGCTCACCGTCGATTTCGGCAGGTCGAGCCGGCGCGCGGCCGCCGACATGCTGCCTGCGTCGACCGCCTGCACGAACAGATAGAGATCGTTCAGATTCACTGTCAGCGTCCACAAAAAGAAACGACGGGTTTCGATTCTAACGGCTACTGCGTCATCGTTCGCCGTGGGAGTATGACCGCTCGTTCAACTTTCCGCGGAATACCCCGATGTCCCCGATCCTTCTCTACGGCGTTCCCGCCGGCTGCTCGTTCGGCTCGATCGTCGCGCTCGAATGGGCCGGCCACCCGTACCGGCTGTCGCGCATCACGATGCCGGGCCTCGTGACGAGCGACGCGTTCCTCGCATTGAACCCCGTCGCCGAGACGCCGGCGTTCGTGACCGCAAACGGCGACGTGCTGACCGAAAGCCTCGCGATCCTCGGCCACATCGGCGTGCAGGCGCTCGACAGCGGCCTCGCGTTTCGCCAGGGCAGCGTGGATTTCGACCGGCTGAACCGGATGCTGGCCTGGTTGAACACGACGTTCTTCAGCGCGTTCGGCGCGCTCTGGCATGTGTACGAACACGGCAGCGAAGGCGCCGAGAAAGCGGCCTTGCAGGCATACGGCCGCGGCAAGGTGCTGAAGGCGCACCGGCAGCTCGAGGCGCTGCTCGCGCGAGGCGAGGGCCCATGGCTGCTGGGCGCGCAGCGCACGCTGGCCGACGCATACTTCGCCGGGCTCGCCCGCTGGGCCGACTATCACGCGGTGTTCGAGCGCGACGCGTTTCCACGCATCGCCGCGCTGCGTGCGCAGCTCGCCGACGACGCAGGCGTGCGCTTCGCGCACGCAGTCGAGGAAAACCTGCCGCTGCCGGCGTCGCTGGCGTTCGAAGGACATGTGTCGCTCGACGACGTGCTCGCAAGCGCGCACGGCCTGGCGATTCCGGTCCGGACGATCTGATCGCGCAAAGGGTGGGTGGGGGGCTGGCGATATTTTTTACCCGGATGATATTGACATCCAATTTATACCCGGATAAAAATAACGCCATTCCGATTCCTGCCTGCGGGCGACCACGATGACAACTTCCACGCTCCTTCCTTCGTACACGGCCTTCGACGGCCACCGGCGGCTCGCGTCGGGCCCGCTCGCGACGGTCGCACTCGCGGTCCGGCAAGCCGGCGATGCAACGTCCGGCACGATCCTGATCTTCGACGACGCAACGGGCCGCTCGATCGACCTCGACCTGCGCGGCACGGCGGACGATATCCGCGCGCGCTATGCGCCGCCGCCGGGCGACGCGTCGGGTGCCGCCGGCGAGCCGGCCGGCACGGGCGAGCAGCGCGGCCGCGGCCGGCCGAAGCTCGGCGTCGTGTCGCGCGAGGTCACGCTGCTGCCGCGTCACTGGGAATGGCTCGGCGCGCAGCCGGGCGGCGCGTCCGTCGCGCTGCGCAAGCTCGTCGAGGACGCGCGGCGCACGCATGCGGAGGCCGACCGGCGCCGCGACGCGCAGGCGCGCGCGTACCACTTCATGTCGGCGATGGCGGGCGACCTGCCCGGTTTCGAGGAGGCTGCGCGGGCGCTGTACGCGAACGACGCGGTACGGCTGGCCGAGCTGGTCGCCGGATGGCCGGACGACGTACGCGGCCATGCGCTCGCGCTGGCGCGCGGCGACCTGCCGCCGTCCACCGAAGGCTGCTGACGGAACGTCCGACGCGATGACCATATTCGATCTGAACCGCGGCGCGATCGCGCCGGTCGCCGACGAGGTCGATCTCGTCGACCTGCGCGTGACCGGCGCCATCCCGCGCGAACTCGACGGCACGCTGCTGCGCAACGGCCCGAATCCGCCGGGCGGCCGCTTCGAAGGGAACGACGTGCTGTCGTGGTGGCCGGAAGCCGCGATGCTGCACGCGATCGCGTTCGAACACGGCCGCGCGGCCGGCTACCGGAACCGCTGGGCGCGCACGCGCCGCTGGGCCGCCGTGCATGCGCCCGCGCAGGCGCCGCATCTGCCCGACACCAATCCGAACGTGAACGTGCTGCAGCACGCCGGCGAATTGCTCGCGCTGGCGGAGGGCGGCGCGCCGTTCGCGATCACCGCCGCGCTCGATTCGCTCGGCGTGCCGGAGCGGCATGCGGGCTTCGATGGCGGGATGACCGCGCATCCGAAGGTCGATCCGGAAACGGGCGAACTGATCGCGTTTCGTGCGGACTGGCGCGCGCCGTGGCTGCGCTACGGCGTCGTCGACGCGCAGGGCGTGCAGCGCGTCGACCTCGCGCTCGACGTGCCAGCGCCGTCGATGATGCACGACCTCGCGATCACGGAAACCCGCAGCCTGCTGCTCGACCTGAACGTCGGCTACGACTTCTCGATGCTGAAAGAGGGCCACCGGATGCCGCTGCGCTGGCACGACGACCGGGCCGCGCGCATCGGCGTGATCGCGCGCCACGGCGGCGACGTGCGCTGGTTCGGCATCGAGCCGTGCTTCATCCAGCACGTCGTGAACGCGTACGACTGCGACGAATCGTGCATCGTGCTCGATGCGGTGCGCTATCCGTGGTACCTGCGGCTCGACGCGCGTACGGGCCGCTTTGCCGACAACCCGGTCGGCGAGCTGTGGCGCTACGTGATCGATACGGCGAACGGGCTGATCGACGAAGGGCCGCTCGACGACGGCGGCATCGAGCTGCCGCGCATCAACGAAAGCCGGACGGGGCGCCGCTACCGCTATGTGTATGCGGCCGAGCAGCCGAACAATACGGAAATGCGCGGCGTGATGCGCTTCGACCACACGCGCGGCACGACGACGCGCTACGCGGTGCCGGCCGGCGACCAGAACGGCGAGCCCGTGTTCGTGCCGCGCCCGGGCGGCGTCGACGAAGACGACGGCTGGCTGCTGGTGATGGTCTACCGCGCGGCGACGGATACGAGCGACGTCGTGATCCTCGATGCGCGCGCGATCGATGCGGGGCCGGTCGCGACCGTGCACCTGCCGCGCCGCGTGCCGGCCGGCTTCCACGGCGCGTGGGTGCCGCGCGTGCGCTGAGCGGCCGTGCGCGTCACTGCGCGCGCAGCGCGTCGACGATCTTCAGCCGCGCGGCGCGCATTGCCGGCAGGAATCCGCCGACGAGCCCCATCACGAGCGAGAACATCAGCGTCTTCACGACGATCGCGGGCGTCAGCACGAAACGGAACGACAGGTCCGCGAAGGTCTGGAAGTTGGTGGTCGAGAACGACGCGAACTGCATCAGCGACGCGCACGCGAGCCCCGCGACGCCGCCGACGAAGCCGAGCAGCAGCGCTTCCAGCAGGAACGCGGCGAGCACGCTCATGCGCTTGAAGCCGAGCGCGCGCAGCGTGCCGATCTCGGCGACGCGGTTCGCGACCGACGCATACATCGTGATCATCGCGCCGATCATCGCAGCGATCGAGAAGATCGTCGACAGCGTGATGCCGAGGATGTTGATGAACTTCGACAGCGCCTTCGACTGGTCGCCGTAGAAGGTCTGCTCGCGCTTCGCCTCGTCGGTCAGCCGCGGGTCGACGTCGATGTCGGCCTTGAAGCGCGCGAAGCCGTCGGCGCTCGGGATGCGCAGCACCATCGACGAATAGCTGGTGCGCCGGAACGACTGCATCAGCTGGTCGACGTCGCCCCAGATCTCCGAATCGAAGCCGCTGCCGCCCGCGTCGAAGATGCCGACGATGGTCCAGTCGCGCTGCGCGAAATGCAGGCTGTCGCCGAGCTGCGTGCTGCTGAAGCCTTTCGCGATCGCGCTGCCGACGATGATTTCCGACGAGCCGGGCGCGAACATGCGGCCGGCCGCCAGCTTCACGTGCGGGCGCAGCGCGAGGCCGGACGGCGACACGCCGCGGATCACGACGTTCGACGGCTTGCCGCTCGACGTCTTCACGAGCGAGATCAGCACCACGGCTTCCTTCGACACGAGCGGCCGGCCGTCGGGGCCGAGCGCGACGGCCGGGTGCATCTCGAGCGCGTTGGCCTGCTGGTGGTCGATCGAACTCTGGATCTCGGTCTCGGCGCCCTTGCGGATCACCACGGCGTTGTCGGGTTCGCCGGTCGACACGAGCGTCTGCGTGAGCCCCGCGTCGAGCATCTGCACCGTCGCGAACACGAAGATCACGAGCGCCATCCCGCCCGCGGTGAGCGCGGTGGTGAGCCGCCTGGTCCACAGGTTGCGCGCGATGTAGGTAAGCGGGATCGTCATGCGCGTGCCTACCCGATCGCCCGCAGGCCTTCGACGACGCGCACGCGCGCCGCCTGCCACGCCGGCACGATCGCGGCCGCGACGCCGACCGCGACCGAGCACGCGGCCTGCAGCACGACCGTCTCGGCCGATACCCTGAATACCGGGAAGATGCTGCCGGCCGCCTGCTTGAACAGGCTCGCGGCGGGCGGCGTCGCGAGGATCCCGAGCCCGCCGCCGGCCACCGCTATCACGACCGATTCGCCGAACACGATCAGCGCGAGGAAGCCGGGCCCGAAGCCGAGCGCTTTCAACGTCGCGTATTCGGCCGTGCGTTCGCGCGCGCTCATCGCCATCGCGTTTGCCATCACGGCCATGATGATCAGGATCACCACGTACGACACCAGGCGGATCGCCGCGATGATCTGGTTCGACATCGCGACGAAGCCGAGCTGGAACGCCTGCTCGGTCTCGGTCAGCGTCTCGGCGAGCGAGTTCTTGAACACGGCGTCGACGTTGCGCGCGATCGTCGCGCCGTCGTCCGGGTTCGCGACGCCGAGCACGAATACGCCGACCTGGTCGGCTTGTTTCGGCGTGCGCTTCCGTACCGTCTCGTTCAGGTAGTCCCAGTGGAACACCATCTGGCGCGTGATCGTCGAATCGTCGCGGCCATCGAGGATCCCGCGCACGACGAAGTCCCACGTACCGGGATAGATCGTGCCCTTCAGCGGGATCACGTCGCCGATCTTGAAGCCGAACTGCGTCGCGAGCTGGCGCCCGACCAGGCAGCCGCGGCGGTCGCGGTTGTAGTCGGCGCGCTGCTGCGCCGGGATGATGAATTCCGGATACAGGTCGAGATAGTTCTCCGACACCGCGAAGCTCGCGAAGAAGTTCTTCGGGTCGCGGTAGATGCCGCCGAACCAGTTCGAGCGGACCACGGCCGTCACGCCGTCGATGCCGCGTATCCGGTTCTCGTAGCTGACCGGCAGCGGAAATACCAGCGAAATCGCATTGCGCGTGACGAGCCGTCCGCTGGACGCGGCGGCCGCGCCCGCGTACCACGCGTCGACGACGGTATGCAGCAGCCCGAACGCCAGCACCGCGATCGTGAGCCCGAGCACGGTCAGCAGCGTGCGCAGCCGGTGCCGCAGCGCGTTGCGCGCGATCAGCTTCAGCACGTACATCGCGCGCGCTCCCGCAGCCGGTCAGCCGGCGTGCCCATCGATCAGCTCCCCTTTTTCCAGATGCACGACCGATCGCGCGGCGTCGGCCGCGTGCGCGTCGTGGGTCACCATGATGATCGTCTTGCCGAGCTCGGCATTCATCCGCTGCAGCATCGCGAGCACGTCGGTGGCCGACGCGCGGTCGAGGTCGCCGGTCGGCTCGTCGGCGACGATCAGCACGGGATCGGTGATCAGCGCACGCGCGATCGCGACGCGCTGCTGCTGGCCGCCCGACAGCTCGGACGGGTAATGGGTCATCCGGTCGCCGAGGTTCACCATGTCGAGCACGAGTTCGACGCGCTCGCGCCGCTCGCGGCGCGACAGGTGCGTGAGCATCAGCGGCAGCTCGACGTTCTCGAACGCGGTGAGCACGGGCATCAGGTTGTAGAACTGGAAGATGAAGCCGACGTTCGCCGCGCGCCATTCGGCCAGCTGCGCCTCCGCGAGCTGCGAGATGTCGAGGCCGCCTACGCGCAGCTCGCCGCTGTCGGGCCGGTCGATGCCGGCCACCAGGTTCAGCAGCGTGCTCTTGCCGGAACCCGACGGCCCCATCAGCGCGACGAAGTCGCCTTCGCCGATATCGAGCGTGATGTCGGTCAGCACGGGCACGATCTGGTTGCCGCGCCGGTACGACTTCGCGACGTGGCTGATCTCGACGAGGGGCGGCGGCGCGTCGTTCACGCTGGCGCTACTTCTTCGCGACGGCCACTTTCGCGCCGTCCTTCAGCTTCGCGCCCGGCGCGAGCACGACCGTATCGCCGGGTTTCACGCCGCGGATCGCGACCAGCTCGCCGATTCGCATGCCGGTGGTCACGGCCGCCGCGCGCACGGTGTCGTCCTTCACGACGAACACGACCGGCCGGCCGTCGCGCTCGACGACCGCGCTCGCCTGCACGGCCGTCACGGGCTGCCGGTCCTGCGCCGACACGGGCTTCGACAGGAACGCGATCTTCGCGCTCATGTCGGGCAGCACGCGGTCGTCGCGGTCGACGAAGCGCACCTTCACGAGCACGGTGGCCTTCGAGCGGTCGACGGTCGGCACGATGCGCGACACGCGGCCCGCGAAGCGCAGGTCGGGCAGCGCGTCGAGCTGGATCTCGCACGGCTGCTCGGCGCGGATCTTCGCGATGTTCGATTCGGCGACGTCGGCCTCGACTTCGAGCGTGTCCATGTCGGCGATCGTCACGACTGCGCCCTTGCTGTCCGATGCGGACGAGAACGGCGTGATGTTGTCGCCGACGTTCGCATGCTTCGCGAGCACGATGCCGTCGAACGGCGCGCGGATCACCGTCTGGTCGACGGCGACCTGCGCGGCCTGCGCATTGGCGTCGGCGGACGCGATCGCGGCTTCGCCGCTGTTGAGCGACGCGCGCGCCTTGTTCACGCGGGCCGTGTCGATGTCGAGCTGCGCGGCCGGCACGGCGCCCTTCGGCGCGAGTACCGCGGTGCGGCGCAACGCGATTTCGGCGTCCTTCAGCTCGGCCTGCTGCACGCCGAGGTTCGCGCGGGCGACCTTCGCCTGGGCGAGCGCCTGTGCCCGCGACGCCTCGACGTCGCGGCTTTCGAGGCGCGCGATGATCTCGTCCTTCTTCACACGCGTGCCTTCGAGCACGCCGAGCCATTCGACGCGCCCCTGGCCCTTCGACGCGACCGCGGCCTTGCGCTGCGGCACGACGTAGCCGGTCGCATTGAGCTGCGTGTCGTTCTGGTACGGGTAGGCGGACGTGACGGACGTGGTTTCGACCGTCGGCCGGCCGGTGAGCGCGACGCCGGCGACGATCGCGACGATGACGAGCGCGGCTGCGACCGCATAGCGGACCCACCGGCGCCGCCGTGGCACCGGCGCGATCGGACGCCGGTCGATTTTCAGTTTGTCCAGATTGTGATCGGGCAATTTGAGCGCCTCGCGACGGCGGCGGTCTGGCGACCGGCCGCGATCCGGTTTCCGGGGAAAGGGACGGATGGACGCCCAGTATAGCGTCGCGGGGCAGCGCGCGAGAGCCGGTTTGCCGGGCCGCCGCGGCTGCCGGCGGACGGGCCGCGCGATGCCGGATACGCATGCCGGGGCGGCCGGAAACCGACGTCGTCGGGGAAAACCCGAGAGGCGCAAGCCGTGTGTCAACTTGCCGCGAAGGCGGCGCGTTATGGAGCCAGTACGTCAGTCTTTGTCGCGGCGAAACGGCGCAAGCCGGCCGCCCGGCGGCGACCGGAAACCCCGGCGCGACTGGCGTTCCGATGCGAATGCCTCGCATCTCTTACCGGTACGTTTGACTTTTTCTCCGCTAAAGGAAGAACAATGAAGAAGACGCTCGCTTCGATCATGACCGCAGCATTCGCACTCGCATCGGTTTCGGCATTCGCACAGGAGTCGGCGTCGTCGCCGGCAGTCGGTGCGGCTCCCGCTTCCGCACCGGCGAAGAAGGATCACAGCAAGCCGAAGCACCAGCTGAAGACCCACGGTTCGGCGAAGGGCAAGGCGAAGGCCGCCGCTGCTTCGGCTGCAGGCACGAACGACAAGGGCACGCAGAACTAAGCGATTCGCCCGGGGCCGGCGCTGCCGGCCGCCCGTCGAAAAACCCCGCATGCTCCGGCATGCGGGGTTTTGTTTTTTCAGGCGTCGCCGGGGCTGGCCGGCGGCGCCGGCGCGCGCATCGCGTCGACCACCGACCGCATGCGCCGCCAGTGCGAGCCTTCCCAGAACACGCGCCGGCAAACGTCGCACGCGGCAAAGCGCCGGTGCCGCTGCCGGACCCCGTCCGGCACGTGCGGCGCGGCGGCCTCCGCGTCGAGCGGATGCAGCGGCGCATTGCAGCGCAGGCACAGCCGGAACGGCCGCATGTGCGGCGCGAGATCGAGCCGTTCGAACAGTTCGCGCAACTGGTCGGCCGGCTGCACCGCGTGCAGGTAGCAGCCTCGCGCGACCGCGCGCCGCTTGAGCAGCTCGCGGTCGCGGGTCAGCACGACCCGGCCCTCGCGGCCGGCGAGCGCCGCGAGCTCGTCGTCGCGGTAGTGGTTGTCGTAGCAGGTGTCGAAGCCGGCGAGGCGCAGCAATTGCGCGAGGCCGCCGAGATGCGCGTCGGCGACGAAGCGCCATTGTTCCGGTTTCGGCGCGGTTGCACCGTTTACCGCCGGCTGCGCGCGCTCCGGAAAGGCTTCGACACGGTCGCCGTCGTCGAGCGGCCGGTCGAGCGCGGCCGGCGCGTCGTTCACGCGGAGCCGGCCGATTTCGGTATGCGGGACGCCAAGCGCCTCGATCGCATGCTTCACCGTCGCATCGCGCGCGCACGCGTGCCCGAACGCGCGGTCGCGCTGCGCGCGCGGGAGAAAGGCGTTCAGTTCGCCGTGGAAGCGGAAGGTCGCGGTCGCCATCCGTGCAGTATCGCACCGCGCCCGGCCGACGGCAGGCGCTGCAGACGGCCGGCATCTGTGTTTAACTCGCGGCTTCACGGAGCGAAGGAGCGGGCAATGGATCTCGGGTTTATCGGGCTGGGCGAAATGGGGCAGGCGATCGCGACGAACCTGCTGAAGGCGGGGCACACGGTGCGGGTCTGGAACCGGTCGCGCGAGCGGGCCGAGCCGCTCGCGGCATTCGGCGCGCAGATCGTCGACACGCCGGCCGACGCGTTTCGCGGCGACGCGGTGTTCTCGATGCTCGGTGACGACGCGGCCGCGCGCGCCGTGTTCGACGACGCGCTGCTCGCGCAGGCGCCGCGCGGCCTGATCCACGTGAACATGGCGACGGTGTCGGTCGCGCTCGCCGAATCGCTCGCGCATGCGCACGCGTCGCGCGGCATCGACTACGTCGCCGCGCCGGTGATGGGGCGGCCCGACGTCGCGGCCGCCGCACGCCTGACGATCATGGCGGGCGGCCCGGCCGAGGCGATCGACCGCGTGCAGCCGCTGTTCGACGCGATCGGCCAGAAGACCTGGCGGTTCGGTTCGCTGCCGCAGCACGCGAACGTCGCGAAGATCGCGGCGAACTTCACGCTCGCGTCGGCGATCGAGACGCTCGGCGAGGCGTCCGCGCTGCTGGGCGCACACGGCGTCGCGATGCGCGACTTCCTCGACGTGATCACGAGCAGCGTGTTTCCGGGGCCCGTCTACGAAGGCTACGGCTCGATGATCGCCGAGCGTCGCTACGAGCCCGCGCGCTTCAAGGCGCGCCTCGGGCTGAAGGACGTCCGGCTCGCGCTGGAGGCCGGCGACGCCACGTCGGTGCCGCTGCCGGTGGCGAGCGTCGTGCGCGACAGCCTGCTCGATGCGCTCGCGCACGGCGGCGGCGAGCAGGATTTCGCGGTGCTCGGCGAAGTCGCGCTGCGCCGCGCGGGCCGCTGATCCCGGGCGCGACAGAAGCGCGGCGCGCACGGCATAATCGACGTTTCGTCTTTCTACTTTCTTTCACGCAGAGGCGGGCATGAACTTGCATACGTGGTGGCTTTTCGTGGCGACGGTGTTCGTCGTGTCGGCGATTCCGGGCCCGAACATGCTGCTCGTGATGACGCATGGCGCGCGACACGGGCTGCGGCGCTCGTCGGCGACGATGGCCGGCTGCCTGAGCGCGCTGGTGCTGATGCTGTCGGTGTCGGCGGCGGGTCTCGGCGTGTTTCTCGAAGCGTGGCCGGCGATGTTCAACGCGCTGCGCTTCGCGGGCGCGGCCTACCTGATCTATCTCGGCGTGAAGGCGTGGCGGGCGCGCGTCGACGATGCGCCGTCGGCCGCCGACGTCGAAACCGTGTCGCGCCAGGCTGCGTCGGCATCGCGCTGGGTACTGTTCCGCAACGGCTTCCTGGTCGCGGGCAGCAATCCGAAGGCGATCCTGTTCGCGGCCGCGCTGCTGCCGCAGTTCATCAACGCGGCCGAGCCGACGCTGCCGCAGTTCGGCATCCTCGTCGTCACGTTCGCGGTGATCGAGGTGAGCTGGTACCTCGTCTATGCATCGTTCGGCACGCGCATCGGCGCGACGCTGAAGAGCCAGAGCGTCGCGAAGATCTTCAACCGGCTGACGGGCGGGTTGTTCGTCGGCTTCGGCGCGATGATGGCGCTGGTCCGTCACTGATCCCGGGCTGACTCAGGCGCGCCGAACGCCCCGCCTCTCGCAAGAGGGCGGGGCGTTCGT
>NZ_CATKIF010000009.1:0-132456 GCF_949752865.1 Burkholderia sp. IT-111MI5
GGGCGGCGAGTTGGGCATGGCCGGAGAATCATTGGAACAGTCGGTATGCGCGCCGCCAGTACGCGTCGAGGTGGCAGCGCGATCGGGGGCAAATCTTTAGAAAACTTTAACAAAATGCATTGCCCGAGCTGTTGATCCGCCGAACGCTCAGTCGACGCAATGCGAAAAAACGACGCGTATTTGTCGCATCAAGATTCGGTCAAGTCCGAAAGTGCGGCGCAGTTCTATCTAATATGTACGAAATGGTTCATGCGACGAGGACGCCCGCGCGAGCCTTTGGCATGATCGGAAATCCCTTCATTTTCTAGGTGTTTTCCGAGACGGTCACGGGTGCCGGAACGACGTCGTTCCGGTCGCGTTCGCGATCGTCAACGCGCGCCATGTCGCAGAGCCCGCTTCAATCGATTCGTCGTTATCAGAGCATTTCGGTGTTCGGCGGCGGAATCGTCGTTACCATCCTTGTCCTGATCGCTTGCGGTCTCGGGATGGCATCGATCGTCTCGGGTTATGTCGAAGGGGCGCGGCGCAACTACCTGAACGGCCTGGAGCAGACGCTCAACGAAATCCAGGTAAGCGAAACCTCGTTCCGCAACGGCGTCGCGAACGCGCAGCTGATCTGGCAGGAGGCCAGCGACGTGCCGGCGCCGATCGTCGACGAGTTCCTCCTCAACGACCAGCGCGTCGCGACCCGTCCGTATCCTTCCCTCGTCGTCGGCGTGCCCGCGCGCACCGGCGATCGGGCCGAAGTCGCGCGCTATCTGTCGTTGTCGGTCCTGTTGGCACGTATCTGCGCGGCCAGCTCGATCAATCGCGGGCGCACGCTGGAGGGCTACCACTACAGCACGCGCACGGGTTTGTTCGCGCTGATCCCCCATCGGGACCGCGACGATCCCGCGCTGGTTTCGCCGGAAAGCCGCGCACGCATACTGGACGCGCTGCGCGTCGATTTCGAGCACTCGTATCAGGGCATCATCGATGCACGTCCGCACGTGCGATGGCTGCCGCCGTTCACCGATCCCGTGTCGGGGCAGTCGCGCATCCGGCTCGCGGCCGAGGCGCGCGACAACGGCAAGCCGTTCGCGGTGCTCGTCACCGAATATCCGCCCGATTACCTGCTGTCCTGGCTCGCCGACTATCGCCCCGAAGGCATGTTCTACATCACGACGGCCGATGGCCGGCTCGTCACGATGGATCCGTCGGCAAGCGATGCCGATCGCGTGGAAAGCCTGCTGAAGCTGAACCCGTCGCGGGGCGGTGCGTCGGCGTCGGGCGCACCCGTATTCCGGAACGGCTTCCTGCTGTTTCACGGCAAGCTCGAACCGACGGGCTGGACGCTTGCGTATGCGCTGTCGTGGGCCGACATCGCGGCCGGCGTCGCACGTTCGGCCGGTACGCTCGGCGCGGCGACGCTGCTCGCGCTCATCGTCATGTGGGTGCTGCTGCTGCGCTTTCATCGTCGGGAGTTCGTGCCGCTCTACGCGAGCTCGCAGCGCGTGTTCGACAGCGAAGCGCTGTGCCGCAGCGTGATCGAGATGGCGCCGATCGGGCTCGGGCTGATCGCGCGCGACGACGGGCGTTTCATGCTCGTGAGCCCCGCGTTGACGGACGTGGTCGAGCGGATCGGCGGCGACTATCACGCGCTGTCGAGCCAGGTGGCCGACGCATGGCAGGCGCGTGGCGACGCAGGCGGCGTGTTGTACGGCGACCTGCTGCTGGGCGACACGCAAGCCGCGCACCTGAACCTGGAGTTCATCGCGTGCGGCGCACGCTATCAGGGCACGGACGTGCTGATCGCCGCGGTCGCCGACATGACCGCGAAGCGGCAACTTGTGCAGCAGCTGGAAGAGGCCGTGCGCGCGGCCGATTCGGCCAACGCCGCGAAATCGTCGTTCCTCGCGGCGATGAGCCACGAGATCCGCACGCCGCTGAACGTGATTCTCGGCAACCTGGAACTGCTCGAGCGCTCGGCGCTCGACGCGGTCCAGCATGGCCGCGTGTACACGCTGCGCACGTCGGCGAAGAGCCTGCTCGCGCTCGTCAGCGACATTCTCGATTTTTCGAAGATCGAGGCCGGCGCGATGTCGGTCGAATCGATCGCGTTCGACGTGAGTGCGACGGTCGAGCGCGAGCTGAACGCGTTCGCGACGATCGCGAAGGCGAAGGGATTGCAGCTGTTCTGCGAGATCCATGCGAGCAGCACGCAACAGATGCGCGGCGATCCGACGCGGCTCGCACAGGTGCTCCGCAATCTGCTGAACAACGCACTCAAGTTTACGCATGCGGGCAGCGTGACCGTGCGCGTTGCCGTCGTCGCCGACGGGCACGACGCCCCGGAACTGTCGATCGAGGTCGAGGATACGGGCATCGGCATTGCCACCGAACATCGACACAAGTTGTTCAAGGCGTTTTCGCAGGTCGATACGTCGATCACGCGACGTTACGGTGGCACCGGTCTCGGGCTCGCGCTGTGCAGCCGGCTCGTCGCGGCGATGGGCGGCCGCATCGCGGTGGAGAGTGAGCCGGGCGCCGGCAGCCGTTTCACGGTGCTTCTGCCGCTCGGTATGGACGTCGTCACGCTCGACCGGCCGCGCGCGGCGCACGCACACGCGCTGACGCTGATCGCCGCGCATCCCGCGTGGCGCGATTTCGCGTTACCGCATCTGCAGGCATGGGGATTCGACGTCAGCGTGTACGACAGCCCGTCGAGTCTGCCGGGCGGCGTTGCGCGACGGGGCGTGGTCGTGCTGTTCGGCGATTCCGACACGTGGTCGCACGCGGATCTGGCCAGCCTGAGCGATTGCGAGCGGCTGATACTCGCGATACCCGACGGCCCGCTCGAACCGTATCGTGCCGGCGACACGGTACGCGTGTCGAGTTATTCGCTCGGCGGCTTGCGTGCCGCGTTGGCGCTCGGCGGCCCGCTGCTCGGTGGCCCGATGAGCGACGAAAGCCGGATCGATACCGTATCGGGCGACGATCCGCGGCGTGACGATTCGCACGCTCGCGATTCGGCGGCGGCTGAAATGTCGCGCGCGGCCGCCGAGCGCGGCAGTCGCGCATTGCGCGTGCTCGTCGCGGACGACGAAACCATCAACGGCTCGATTTTCAGCGAGCAACTGTACGCACTCGGTTGTACGGCAGCCGAGGTCGGATCGGGGTGTGCGGCGCTCGAATCGCTGGCCGGCGGTGAATGGGACGTGCTGCTGATCGGCGACGATCTGCCCGACATGCGCGCGCACCAACTGGCGGAAGCAGCGCGCGGCGTCGATCCCGCGTGCGACGTACTGGTCGTGACGTCGCATTTGACACCCGAAGGCATGCAGCGCTGCGCGGCAGCCGGTGTGCGGCGCGTATTGACAAAACCCGTGACGCTCGGTCACTTGCGCGGCGCGCTTGCGCATGCGTGGCAGCGGCGTGCCGCGGCTTCGGCGAAGGAGCCATGCGCGGCCGCTTGCCCATTGGGCTCAACCAATCATGAAACAGCTTTGTATGACAAGTAACCAACAGCAGCGTACGCGTCAGCGCGTATCCAAAACAACAAGGGCAGGGTGCCGGCGCATGTTCACGTCGCGCGGCAGAATTCAAATCAATACTGGAGGGGAACGTCGTGCGTCACGTAGGGAAGGTATTCGCACTGTTGCTCGATTTTGCCGCGCTCTCTGAGAAGTCCCGTCGGGAATTCCTGACGATGATGAACGAGTTTCTGCTCATGTCGCCGGTTCAGCGGCGCCGTACGCTGAACGAGTGGAAAAATCGGGTGGACGGCAACCCGCATGACCTGCCTGGCGATTCGAGCCACCGATAGCGCCGCGTCGCGGCCCGACCGCGCTGCGTGAGAGCGTAGCCGGTATCCCGTAACGGCGCCGAGCCGTCGTCAACTTCGGCAATCTGCGCGGCGCGTCCGTGCGGACAGGTCGTGCGTATCACGAGCGCCGGCACCTGTCGTCCGCCGCGTGGCCCACGCTAATTGCAGGGCGAACCGGGATTTATCTTAAAATTGAGTCATTATTTGTCCGGTGCGCCTAATATGGCCAGCCATCGACGCGATGGCGCGAGCATGCTCCCCGTCGCGGCGGGGACCGGAAGCGTGACTGAAAGCCTCGGGGAAACAGGAACATGGACGAATTTTTTGTGCGCGTGATGGTGGCCGACGATCATCCGGCGTCCGCGCTCGGCATGTCGCAGTCGCTGCAAGGCAACAGTACGATCAAGCTTGTGGGCACCGTTTCGAACTCGACGGACCTGGTCGCGGCGCTCGACGCGCAGCAGAGCGACGTGCTCGTGCTCGACTACGTGATGCCGGGCGGCAAGTACGGCGACGGGCTCGTGCTGCTGTCGTTCCTGCAGCGCCGCTATCCGGCGCTGCATATCGTGACGATCACGATGATCGACAACCCGAGCGTGCTGCGCGCGATCCACAAGCAGGGTGTGAGTTGCATCCTCAGCAAGTCGGACGCGATCTCGCACCTGATCGGCGCCGTGCATGCCGCGTACGTCGGTGCGAACTACATGTCGCCGTATATCAAGCAGCTCCTGCAGGACATCGAATCCGAGCCCGCTACCCGCGCACTGACGACACGCGAGATCGAGGTTGTCCGATTGTTCGGCGCGGGCTACACGGTGGGAGAGATCGCCGCGCAGCTCCATCGCAGCAAGCAAACCATCAGTTCGCAGAAGTCGAGCGCGATGAAGAAGCTCGGGATCGTTCGCGACGCGGATCTGATCCGTTACAACGACGAGCAAAATCTCGCCGGTGCGTCCGACGACGATGCCGCGTCGACGTGACGCACGAGGCCCGGCTGCCGCTCCGGCCAGCTTCCGGGCAAACTCCGCCGAAGTGACGCATCGCGTGTGAGCGCAGGCACGCCACGCGAACGACTACCCCGTTTTCCCGCGGGGCGATGCGCCGGCATCGGCGAATGATGCGGTATGCCCGGCCACGAGCAACGAGATCGATACGACATGCCCGCAAAGCTCAAAAGAATTGTTTCGTACGCCACCGGGGCCGTTCGCAAGCCATTCGAACCGGGGCGCGTCCGGCGGCAGCAGCAGTTTCAGCTGTATGCCAGCGGCGCGGCGATCTCTGGGTTCATTCTGGCGTGCGCAACGCTCGTTTTGCTGCTCGACGTGCAGGAGTCGCTCGAGCGCTTCCGCGTCGAGTTCACGGGGCGCAGGGCCGAACTCGTTGCCGAGGTGGAGATCATGCGTGCGCTGCGGAATCGCTATGTCGAGGACATGGAGCTGCAGTGGGCCGGCGTCGCTGAAAATTCGCCGGGCCTGCCCGGGTTGCTCGCCGGCAAGCACGGCAAGCAGACGTTCGTCGGGCGCAAAGGGCGAATTGCGATCGCCGCATTCGCCGACATCCCGCCGGCCGCATCGGCGAACAGTCACTTGCCTTACCTCGCCCGCTATCTCGAGGGGGTAGAGGTGACGGGCGTCCTGCCCCCGCCGCAACCGGCCGATCCGGGCGGTTCCGCTTATCTGATCGATCCGAACGGAGATTTCATCGTGGCGGCAGGGCATCCGCTCGTGAAGCGGGCGCTTGCACTGCCAGCCGGTTTCGATGTGAGGGCACTGGCCGAGCAACTGCTGCCGACGACAAACGATACGGCCGCATCGACAGCGGATGCGGCCGTATCGACCGCGCCCGCCGTTCGTCGAAACGCGATTGCGCTGGACCGGCGATTCGATCCGGTGCTCGGACGCTCCGTGCTGCGGATGGTGCAATGGGTGCGCGGCGCGAACGGCAAGCCGGTCGTCTGGTTCGTCATCAACAGCCTGCCGCTGATAGAGGGGATACTGCGCTCACCGGGCGCCGGCAGGGAATACGCGCTCATCGATTCCAGCGGAAATCTCCTGCTCGGCGGGCAACCCGACGGTGCGATGGTGGCCACCGCGCTCGAGCATGCGCGCCACGAGGCCGGCGAGCGAGCGGCCGCACATCGCGTCGGCATGAACTTCGTCGTCAGCGACCGGGTACCGAGATCGGACGAGGTGGTGATGGCGACCATCTCATGGCGTGCGGTTCTGAGCGACATAGCCTTGCGCGCGAGCTTGACGGTTGCGCCCGCGCTCTTCGCGATCGCATTGCTGTGGATCGCAATCGTGATGTTCGACAGGCGGGCGCTGCGTCCGGCGAATCGGCGTGCGATTCGCCTGATCGAAAGCGAGGCGCTCAACCGGGCGCTGATCCGCACGGCGCCGGCCGGGCTCGTGCTGCTGTCGTTCGTCGACGGCGAAGCGATCGTGCGCAACGACGCGATGATCGCGTACGAGCGGGGCGTGGCGGGCGAGCCGCTCGGCAAGCGGCTGTGGCGCGCGTACCGGGACGGCGCGCCCGCCGGCAACGCGCGTGCGCGCGTCACGCGGGAGCTGGCCGTCGAGCGCGCGGGAAGCGGCACCGTCTATCTCGACGCGCACATCGTGCGCACCAAGTACCGCGGGATCGACGTGCTGCTGTGCACGCTGCTCGACATCACGGCCCGCAAGCAGGCCGAGGAGAAGCTGCGCGAGGCGCGCGAAGCCGCCGAGCTCGCGAACAAGGCGAAGTCGACGTTCCTCGCGACGATGAGCCACGAGATCCGCACGCCGCTCAACGCGATCATCGGCAACCTGGAGCTGATGGAGCGCGCGCAGATGGCGGCGCCGCTGCGGCGCCGGCTGGGGACGATCATGTCGTCGTCCGATGCGCTGCTGCGCGTGATCAACGACGTGCTCGACCTGTCCAAGGCCGAGTCGAACCAGATGGCGCTCGAAAGCATCCCGTTCGACCTGCGCCGTGTCGTGAACGACGTGGCCGCAATCTTCCGCCCGCTCGCGGATGCGAAAAACCTCACGCTTGCCTGCAGGATTGCGCCGGATCTTGCCGATGGTTACGTGGGAGACCCGACGCGGCTGCGGCAACTGGTGTCGAACCTCGTCAGCAATGCGATCAAGTTTACGAAGCGCGGCGGCGTGACGATCGACGTGCGGCTTGCCCAGGCGGGCCCGGCAGGCCGCGGCGTCGAAATCGCCGTCCGCGATACGGGCATCGGCATTCCCGAGGACAGCATGTCGACGCTGTTCGACGTCTATATCCAGACCGATGCGTCGATCTACCGGCGTTTCGGCGGCACGGGGCTCGGGCTGCCGCTGTGCCGGCGCATCGTGACGCTGATGGGCGGCGAGCTGAGCGTCGACAGCCGTCTTGGCGACGGCACTGCTTTCGTGGCTGCGTTGCCGCTGCCCGAAGCGCCGGCTGGCTGGCGGGACGATACGCCGGAGCCCGGGACGTTCGCGGATACCGTGCGCGGGTACGAAGCGGAGGCGGATTCCGACGTGGGCACGGAGGCTGACGCGCGCGAGGAAGCTGCCGATGACGAACCGCTGCAAGTGCTCGTCGCCGAGGATCATCCGGCAAGCCGGGCGTTGCTGCGCGACCAGCTCGACGCGTTGGGCTACGACGCGACGATCGTTTCCAACGGCATCGAGGCGATGCGCGCGTTCTTCGAGCGGCCGTACGACGTCGTGCTGACCGATCTCGGCATGCCGGAACTCGACGGCTTCGCGCTCGCGAACTTCCTGCGCGAGCAGGGCGCGCGCGTGCCCGTGATCGCGATGACGGCACATGCGACCGACGAGGATCGCCGGCGCTGCGCGCAGGCCGGCGCGGTGGAGGTCGTGCTCAAGCCGCTGTCGATCGAGACGCTCGACGCGGCGTTGCGGCGGCATGCGGGGCGCGACGCGGCGTCGCCCGCACCGGCGCACGGGCAAGCGCAAGCGCCAGTGGCGCCCGCGATGACCGACGAGGTGCGGCGCACGCTGCACGACGCGACGCTGCATTCGCTCGCGGCGATCGGTGCTGCGCTCGCGAGCGGAGACGCCGATACGCTGCGCATCGAACTGCATTCGATGCGCGGCGGTTTCGCGCTGGCGGGCGACGCCGAAGCGCGCGACGCGTGCGCAAGCGCGGAGCACGCGATGCGGGACGGCGGCCCGGAAGCATTGAAACGCGTGTGGAGTTCGACCGAGGCAGCCGTCCGGCTGGCGCTCGGACGGCTGTCGGCAGGTGACGAGCCGGGTTCGGGCAGGCGTGGAAAATGAGCTTGGGCATTGGTCGTTGGTTCGTGACGGACGGAAATCGTGCCGCGCATCGCTGCTTGAACTTTCCGACACCCACTGCCCTAACAGAGAGGCGGACGCTCGACGGCGATCCGTTCACGCACCGCCGCTTCGCGGGTTCGGTGCCGGCGTGATTTGCATCGAGCGAGCGGTAGCGTCGATTACTGATACATGATCGAGCAGACCGCCGACGTATTGACAGAATCCGACGATGTCCGCCACCGACCGCTGCGTATTGTGCCTCGTAGGGAAGCGTGGCCGTACCGTCCGACAGTGAGATTGCCTTCGAGCTTTCATCGGCCTTGTTGCCAGGCCTCACTATCAGTGAGCTTGTCGACGACGGTTTGTCGTCCAATGGGCCCCCCCTTATCCCTGTCCCAACGTCCTAATTCCGCAAGGCATGCATGAGTTGGTTACCGTGTTTAAACGCTCGACGCTACTGATTCGAGTATCCATTGGCGTCGCTGACGACGATGCGTGGGAATTTCGGATGCCGATATAAGGCTGGAAGCAAGACCATCATCGCATGTTTGCACATGACTCGAGGGGCCTTCGCGCGCGTCGAAATTTGTTAAATCGACTTTGCAATCAATGGCCTGAGTTTGATAATGAAATGGAATCGTACGGGTACTAGGTGTTATGGTGAGGATCTGAGATTTGTCCTATTTGTTGGTCGCGATGGATGATTGAAAATGTTTCGTGTGGAATTGATGTCCACGCATCAGGTGGCGATTTATATAAGTCAGCTATTTGAGCATTGAAATATTTTATTATCCATATGGACCAAAATATGAAAAAGCAGATTCTTTCCGCACTTCTTGCTTCGGCTGGTTTGATGATGATTACGTCGGCTGCTCATGCCACCGACGGCACGATCACGATTAACGGCTCGATTCTTCAGTCCACCTGCAAGATCAATGGTGGCACCACCGGCGACGTGACTGTCAATCTGCCGAAGTTGCGCAGCACGGCGCTGCCGTCGGTCGGTTCGGTTGGTGGTCGCACGCCTTTTACGCTCGCTCTCAGCGATTGCGGCACGACGGGTGGCAAGGTCGGCGTGTATTTCGAGCCGGGTGCGAACGTTGATGCGTCGAGCGGCCGACTCACGCTGGACGCCGCGGCGGACACCGCGAAGGGCGTTCAGATCAACGTGCTGAACGACAAGCAGCAGCAAATCAAGGTCGGCTCGGCGGGCGACCAGAATTCGCAGTTGGTCGATATTGCTGCGGACGGTACTGCAACGCTGAACTACTTTGCGGAGTACTACGCCAGCGATGCCGTGACGGCAGGAACGGCAAATTCGAAGGTCCAATACTCGCTGGTGTATCAGTAATCGAAGCAGGGAGGGGAAACCCTCCCTGCAACTGAATATCAGTAATCAAGGCAACGGAGAGGCTTTCAGAAGACTCTCCGTTCAACTGAATCGACCTTGTCGCGATGCCACAATTGGCAAGGCTCGGTTGCAGGTCGGCTGACTTTCAGCGATGTAAGTTACGCGATCGGCATTGCGATGCAGCGGCCATGGAACAACGCGTGGCCATCGCGTCAGTGTGGCCCGCTTTCTTTGGCCGCGATACCTGGCATCACTATCCCTTGGCTTGCCAACGAAGGCTTGACACCCAACGGGAGTCCTCTCATCCCTGTCCTAACGTCCTAATTCCGCAAGGTATGCATGAGTCGGTCGCCGTGCTAAAGCGCTCGACACTACCGATTCGAGTATCCATTGGCGTCGCTGACGACGATGCGTGTGAATTTCGGATGCCGATATAAGGCTGGAAGCAAGACCATCATCACATATTTGCACATGATTCGAGGGGCCTTCGCACGCGTCGAATTTTGTTAAATCGACTTTGCAATCAATGACCTGGGTTTGAGGGCGAAGTAAATTCGTACGAGTACTAGTGTATCTGACCGCGATCTAGGAACTGTCCTATTTGCTGTTGGAAACGATTGATTGAAAATGTTTCCTGTGGAATTGATGTCCACGCATCAGGTGGCGATTTATATAAGTCAGCTATTTGAGTATTGAAATATTTTATTATCCATATGGACCAAAATATGAAAAAGCAGATTCTTTCCGCACTTCTTGCTTCGGCTGGTTTGATGATGATTACGTCGGCCGCTCATGCCACCGACGGCACGATCACGATTAACGGCTCGATTCTTCAGTCCACCTGCAAGATCAATGGTGGCACCACCGGCGACGTGACTGTCAATCTGCCGAAGTTGCGCAGCACGGCGCTGCCGTCGGTCGGTTCGGTTGGTGGTCGCACGCCTTTTACGCTCGCTCTCAGCGATTGTGGCACGACGGGCGGCAAGGTTGGCGTGTATTTCGAGCCGGGTGCGAACGTTGATGCGTCGAGCGGCCGACTCACGCTGGACGCCGCAGCGGACACCGCGAAGGGTGTTCAGATCAACGTGCTGAACGACAAGCAGCAGCAAATCAAGGTCGGCTCGGCGGGCGACCAGAATTCGCAGTTGGTCGACATTGCTGCGGACGGTACCGCAACGCTGAACTACTTTGCGGAGTACTACGCCAGCGATGCCGTGACGGCAGGTACGGCAAATTCGAAGGTCCAATACTCGCTGGTGTATCAGTAATCGAAGCAGGGAGGGGAAACCCTCCCTGAAACTGAATATCAGTAATCAAGGCACGGGGAGGCTTTCAGAAGACTCTCCGTTCAACGGAATCGACCTTGTCGTGATCGGTAGATTCTCCTGTGCTCGCTTCCCCGGAATTACCTGATACCGAATATATGAAAATCCGAAATGTCCTCCGCACGTTTGCGCTAGCTTCCACGATATTCGCAGCGAATGCCGATGCCGGCGTCGTGATTTCTGGAACCCGTGTGATTTTCCCCGCGGCAGAGCGCGAAGTGACGATCAAGCTTACGAACGATGGCAACACACCGGTGCTGGTTCAAACATGGTTGGACGATGGCAATGCAAACACGGCACCGGAAAAAGCAGATGTGCCGTTTACGTTGACGCCTTCGATGTTCCGGATGGAGCCCGGTAAAGGGCAGTCGCTTCGATTGATTTACACGAATGAGCCGTTGCCGACAGACAAGGAAAGTCTGTTCTGGCTGAACGTGCTCGAAGTTCCGCCCAAGGCCGCGAACGACGATCGCAACAAGATTCAAATTGCATTCCGAACGCGCATCAAGGTGATGTTCCGTCCCGATGGCCTGCCCGGAAAGGCGTCGGATGCACCGGCGCAGGTGAAGTGGGAAATGGTACGCGATAACGGGAAATATGCGTTGAAAGCAACGAATCCGACACCGTACGTCGTGAATATCGGAAGCGTCGCTATCAAGACTGACGGGAATAGCTTCGATGCAAAATCTGGAGCAGTGTTGCCTGGTGCGACTCAACTGTTTCCTGTCGACGGTATGCATACAGTCCCTGCCTCGAACATTACCGTCACATATTCCAGTCTGAATGATTGGGGCGCAGGCGATACCAACGAGAAGACAATCTCGTTCGGTAAATAGTACGGCGCGTACTGAAGATTATGTTAGTTAAAAATGATGTGTCGATTTATCGCCGCATTCGATTTGTCTCATCATCATTCACATTGAGTCGTTGATCTCGGTTTGGCATGTCGTGCCACTGTGGGTTTGTCAAGGTGATCAATAAATTCGGAATGCGAATTAAAGGGAGAGTTCTGTAATGGTTTCGGCTGGTCATCAAAGCCTGGGAGATTTCGTTGAGATGCCCTGCCTCAGGCCAATTAGCGCGCTGATTCTGTCGAGCCTCGCCGCTTGGCAGGGGACGGCGCGCGCAGAAATGACCGATACTATGCAGGTTGCGCAGGCGCAATTTGCCCAGGTCGAATTCGATAGCGGCTTTTTCGGCAAGAGCAACGATCATCGCGTCGATTTGTCCCGGTTCGAGCGAGGCAATCCGGTACCTCCGGGCACATACAACGTCGACCTGTATGTCGGGCCTAACTGGGTCGCGCGGACAGATATCTCCTTTCGTGCATCGCCCGGTACGATCGACGCGCAGCCATGTTTCGACGAAAACCTTCTGCGTCGCATCGAATTTAATCTTGGAAAGCTGTCGCCCGAGCTTGCCAAGCAGGTTGTGGTTGACAAAGCGTGTCTTCGAATCGGACAACTCGTGCCGGACGCCAGCGCGAGCTTCGACTTTTCCGAGCAACGCCTTACGCTGAGCATTCCTCAGGCTTTTCTGAAGCGCGCTGCGCGCGGTTACGTAAGTCCGGATCAATGGAGTTCGGGGGTAACTGCCGGGATGCTCGGCTATAACGCCAATCTTTACAGCTCGAAGATTCGCGATGGCGCGGTAAGCACGCACGGTTACCTGGGTTTGAATGCCGGCTTCAACGCGGGAAACTGGCATTTCCGTCACGACGGCGCATATACGTGGGATTCGCGAGGGGGGAGCCGTTATCAGAATATTTCGACTTATGTGCAGCGCGACCTTCCGTCGCTGTCGTCACAGTTGGTCATGGGTGAAACCTTTACATCCGGGGAATTGTTCGACTCGACGCAATTCAGAGGTGTGCGCCTTTCGACCGACGACCGGATGCTGCCTGAATCCTTGCGCGGCTATGCACCGACCGTCCGAGGTGTTGCGAACAGCAATGCGCGGGTGACGATCAAGCAGAATGGCGTCAAGCTCTATGAAACCACGGTGGCTCCAGGGGCGTTCGAGATTGACGATCTGTATCCCACGGGATATGGCGGCGACTTGATCGTGTCCGTGACGGAGGCCGACGGTTCGATCCATACCTTTTCGGTTCCGTACGCGGCCGTGCCGCTGTCGTTGAGACCCGGTGTCAGCCGCTACAACTTTGTTGCTGGCGTAGTCCATAACCAGCAAATTTCGGGCAACCCGCTTTTCACGCAGGCGACGTGGCAACGCGGCCTGTCGAACCTGATCACCGGGTACGGGGGCGTCACCGTCGCTGAAGGCTACGCGTCGGTGCTGATGGGGGCTGCGTTCAATACGTCGTTTGGTGCGGTTGGCGCCGATATCACCTATGCCAGCACATCGATCCCGGGCGCGAAGCGCTACAACGGTTCCAGTATGCGTGTCAGCTACTCGAAATCGTTGCAGTCTACCGGTACCGACATTGCCCTTGCAGCGTATCGATATTCGACAAGTGGCTATTTTGGCCTGAACGACGCGATGATCGCCCGGGAGAGCGTGCGCGAGCACGGATCGATCGACACGGTATGGCGACAGCGCAATCGCGCATCGTTGACTTTGAGCCAGAATCTGGGCGAACGTCGTGGGCGCTTGAATGTGACCGCATCGGCGTCCAATTACTGGAACCGGTCTGGATCGGACGTCAATTATTCGGTTGGCTATAACAATTCATTCCGGAGTATTTCCTATAACTTGTCCGCGACGAGGCAGCGAAGCATCGGCGGTCAAATGAGCACGCTTTATTACGCAAGCGTGGCGATCCCGCTCGGCACGACGAAACCGGTCATGGTGTCGGCCAATGTTTCCCATGACACGACTGGCAGCACGCAGGTTCAATCGACTCTGTCCGGGTCGCTTGGCGTGGACAACAACCTGTCGTACAACGTTGGCATGAACAATACGTCTGGCTCCGGCGCATCGAGCACGAACGGAAGTGGCAGCGTGGTATATCGCGGCGCACATGCGGAGCTGAGTGCAAGCGCGGGCGTGAGCCGCGACTACCAGCAGGGCTCGATTGGCGTGCGCGGCGCCATTGTGGCCCATCCGGGCGGTGTCACGCTTTCGCAGCCGCTGTCGGAGACATTCGGCATCGTCGAAGCGCCGGGGGCCGATGGTGCGCGAGTCACGACAGCGTCCGGCGTGCGCGTCGACAGCCGAGGGTATGCGGTTGTACCGTTCTTGACGCCGTACAGCCTTAATACGATCGGACTGGATCCGAAGGGGCTGTCGATGGACGTCGAATTGAAGGAAACCAGCCAGCAGGTCGCACCACGAGCGGGCGCTGTGCCGGTACTCAAATTCGGCACGATTACCGGGCGTTCGGCGATGGTTGTGGCGCGCTTCGCCGACGGCACGCCGCTGCCATTCGGTGCCACGGTGCTCGATGAAGGCGGAAACGAAGTGGGTGTCGTTGCGCAGGCGAGCAGGATTATCGCGAGACGACTGAACGACGACGGAAGTCTGACCGTCAAGTGGGGAGATGATCGAGCGTCGCAATGTAACCTCGCTTATTCACTTCCCGTGCGCGAAAAATCACGCACGAAGGTCGTTGGATATCAACAGGTCAAGAGTGTTTGCCGACTCGCCACGGACCGCATAAGCGCAAATTAAAGGATCGGGGGCGCGCAGACTAGAGTCACGTGGATCGAATATGAAATTTCCGTAATGTGGATTTCAGGTGCGCCATGCTTCCGATTTATGGAAGTTAATTTAAAATTGTCAAAAACTACCCGATATGGTTGAGGTTTTGAGGTGGGTGGTGTTTATGGAGGATGCGTTGAATGGACAAGTTTTTTAGATTCATATTATTGTTGACTTTTTTCGCTTCGTGCGGGGCAAATGCAGTTGTTTGCAAAGAGGCAGGCACCGGGGCGATGCAGGGTTCCTCGACGATTCCTTCATCTGTGGAAAATCCTTATATGCTTCCTTCCGGTGGTCCACAGGGGATGGTAGTATGGGAATCGGCGACTATTACTAAAACATTTACTTGTACAAATAATTCTCAGACGCCACTTAAACTGTGGTTAAATCCAGAGACAAACGGCGGTCCTCTGGATAGCTATATTTCGGGTGTTAGATATAAGGGTGTAGCTTATTCGCAGATGACTAACGGGAGTCCTGTTGATACCGGGTACACTGTTCAGGGTAGCTTCGTTCCGACAACAATTACGCTTACCTATTCGATGCTTTTAATGAAGGCGTTTAGCAGCGATGCGCCAATTGGTTTAGGACAATGGGGCATGTCGTCGCGTACTTTCATGAAGTTGGGGGGGATTACAGTGCCGGGTAAGTCTTACGCGGAAAACGTTAGTGGATCCATTGTGGTGGGAGCATTTACATGCATACCTGATATTAGTGGTTTGAACAACGTTGTGAACTTGCCGCCCGTTCAGTCGAATCAGCTGTCCACCGCCGGAAAAACTGCGGGGCGTACGCAGTTTTCGATAAGCCTGAAGCAATGTGACGCAAGCAAGTACGCGGTGATTTACACATTCAATGGAACGCCAAACAGTGTACTGCCAAGTGCTTTCTCCAATATGGGTTCGGCGCGCGGTGTCGCGGTCAATCTCGGGACTGTCGATGATGGAAGGCTAATCGCAGCGAATGGTGAAAATAATGGGAACATGCGAATTGCTGCAATGAAGGACAAAAATTCTGAACTAAGTATGTTTGCCGAGTATGTCGCAACTGGCGAGCAGGTGCGGGCCGGCACGGTAACAAGCCGGGCAACTGTAAGCGTCGAATATCTGTGAGTCGCGCTAGGCAGATTATTTGCTTTGCCCTGAATAATTCGTTTTGCTCTGCGGCGGTGTCATGCCGTCGCTAGCGCAACGGCCCGCGATTGAGCAGGGCGGCAAGAATCAGAGCGTAAAAAAGCCACAGTTTCCGCAGAATCATCCGCAGATTGTGGCCGGCGCCGCACCGCATGGATCGCGTTGCCCAACGTGCCATTTAGCCAATTGCGATCGAGCTTGCCGTCCGCCTTCATATGGCCGATGGCCGGCTCAATCGCACTGCGGCGGAGGATCATCGCGCGCAGGCATCGTGTGATGCCACGTCGCAAACCCGGGTGATAGACCTTCACCCCATCGATGGTGACGCCCCTGTAGCCGCGATCGACGACGGCGATCTGCGGTTGGACGTCGGACAGGTACCGTGCGCTACCCCGTAACGGGTGCCGAGACGGATGGCCATAAGCTCGACGATTTCAATGTCTACCCGGGGGGCGCTGCCCGTGCATGGGCGCGTCGTGAAGATTCCGGGGTATCCGGCGTGTGAAGGCCACGCGGGATAATTCGACGTTTCGATGCGAAATGGACAACCGCTCCATTCGCATATCGCCTGCATTCTCCGAATGACACGGCGCGTACCCTTGGACGCTGATGTGCGGGCCGACCGACAGGCTCGCAATCGTCCAACCTCGCCTGTCGAGCGCGACCAGCGCGACGATCAGCACGAACGCGTGACCACCCCACGGCACGACTCGCGCAAACCCTTCCGACGTGCCGTAGCGCATCTGCAGCAACGGGATCGCCGCGATGGCGGCAACGGCGACGGTGCCCCATATGGGTGACGGCCGAGGCCGTCATCGATCGCATCGAATACAGGCAAATGCGTCACGGCATGTGCGGGCAGGACGGCGATCCGGTATGCACCGGCGCTCATTGACGCGATGCACGAGCATGCCGCGCATCGACGCGCGGCATCATTGCCCGCCTGTTGCTCAGCCCTTTGCGACGACGTCGATGCGCAGCGCTTCGCCGCCGGCGATGATCGCGAGCAGGCGATCGACGTTCGGGTGCGCGCCGGGGCGGTTGCGTGCGTCGGCGGTGTGCTCCGCGAACACGGCGAGGCCATGTTCGGCAGCCTTCGCGTCGAGCGCGCCGAACGCCTGCTTCAGGTAGTGGTACACAGCGAGCGAACCCTGCTTGCCGGGCTGGTTCTCGATGCTGGCGACCACGTCGCCGTTCGCGCCGACGAGATCGATGCGCGCGATGCCGTCGATGGCCGGCAATTGCGCGAGGTTGTCCTTGAATACTGGGGTAGCTTGAATCACTGAAAACACTCCGTCGGTTCGGTCTTGGGCCAATGAGGATGGCCGGCCGTATCTTATCCGATCGGCTGCGGCGCACCGGCCGGCGCGGCCGGCGCGCCCGCGTCGCGCGAGCGCTCGATGTCGGGGCTGCGATATGCGCGCTCGGGAATCTCGGCGAGCCGCGACGCGTGCACTTGCTGCGGCGCGAGGCCGTAAAACTTCTGAAAACTCATTATCAGCGGCGACCATTTATCCGGATCGATGCGGTCTTGATGGCCGTCCATCAGCAGGTCGGGATGCACGTGCACGCGCTGGATGCGCAGCTCGAACAGCGTGATCTTGCCGCGCAGGTCGGGCGTTTCATCGGCGAGGCCGTGCGCGGCCGCAACGACCGCTTCCAGGTGAACCGGGCATTCGAGCGCGCGCGGCGGCGACACGGTTTGCGATGCCGCCTCGGTGAGCCCGGCCGTGCCGAACTTGTCGGGTTCGTATACATAACCCCTGGCCCGCTTGCCGTCGGGCACCGGATACGTACCCGTCGTGCGCGCGATCCGGTCGACCGCGTGCGCCTGTGCCGACGACGGCAGGTTCAGCACGCATTCGCCGGTGCGCAGCAGGTTGCGGGTGGTCTGCGAGCTGGCGGCGATGCCGATCACGCCGCGCCAGCCGAGCCAGAACGCAGACGAGATCGGCGCGAGATTTGCTGTGCCGTCCGGGTTCAGCGTGCTGACCAGCACGACGGGCGTGCCGAAATAGAGGATGTTCGGTTCGGTGACGCGATGCGGAGCGTTCATGGTCGGGGCCTTCGTTTCGTTGACGGATCAGTCCGCATGCTGATCCCGTCGCGGCCGCGCGGCGCTCCGATTCTTGTCGTGTCATCCGGAGGGCGGCGGCGCGATGGCGGAACGGAAATTGCGCGTGATGCACAGGCGGCGCGCGGAAGGCGTCGGGCCATTGCGACGGCCGGCTTCCGTGCCCGCGCGCGCCGGCATCGCGCCGGCTTTTCCGCTACAGTAGGAGATCGCCGATCGCACCCGCCGACCCGGTGCGGTCACGTTCCAGAGTTACACATGAGGGCCCCGATGCACACCCCGCAACGCTATTCCGAAGAGGCGCCCACGCGCGCGGAAGTCGACGCACTCGCCGGTGCGACCGTCATCGAATTCGGCGCGAACTGGTGCGGCATCTGCGCGGGCGCGCAACCTGCGATCGTGGCGTCGTTCGCCGCACACCCCACCGTGCGCCATCTGAAGATCGAGGACGGCCCGGGCCGCGCGCTCGGCCGTTCGTTCCGCGTGAAGCTGTGGCCGACGCTGGTGTTCCTGCGCGACGGCGTCGAAGTCGCGCGCGTCGTGCGCCCCGCCGATGCGAAGCAGATCGAAGCCGACGGCTTCGCTGCGCTGGCCTGAAGGCATCGCCATGCAACAGGCCATCACGCACGTCGCCGTCGACACACGCGGCAGCGGCCTCGTCGAATTCACGTCGCAGGTGCGCGCGTTCGTCGACCAGCAGTCGATCCGCACGGGCCTGCTCACCGTGTTCTGCCGGCATACGTCGGCATCGCTGCTGATCCAGGAGAACGCGGATCCGTCGGTGCAGCGCGATCTCGAACGCTACTTCGCGACGCTCGCGCCCGAGGACGACACGCGCTACGAACACGACACCGAAGGCGCCGACGACATGCCGGCCCATTTGCGCACGGCGCTTACGCAGGTGCAGCTGTCGATTCCGGTCGAGCACGGGCGCATGGTGCTCGGCACCTGGCAGGGGATCTACCTGTTCGAGCATCGCCGCGCGGCGCACCGGCGCGACATCGTGCTGCATCTGATCGGCGAATAATCGGGGACGTGAGCGGAAGCGCGCGACGCAGTGCCGGCGCGACGCCGTGCGCGTTTGCACGCGGCATACCGATTCAGCCGAGCAGCTTCTCGATGAGGGCACCGAGTTCGCGCAGGTGCACGGGCTTCGGCAGGAATTCGTCGAACACCTGTTCGTTCTCGCGCAGCGCTGCCGATTCATAGGCGCTGACGCCGATGATTGCCGGATGTCGGCCGTCGTCGCCCGGTTGAGCGACCGCGCGAATGCGCCGCGCGACCTCGAAGCCGCTCAGGTCCGGCAGTTCGAGATCCAGCACCACGATGTCGTAGCGGCCCGTGCCGAAGCGCGCGACGCCTTCCTGGCCGGTGCCGCACAGATCGGCTTCGATGCCGAGCGCCGACAGCATCGCACCAAGCGTTTCGCGCGCGTTGTCGTTGTCGTCGACGACCAGCGCGCGCAGGTCGCGATGCGCGGCGGCGGCCGACCACGCGGGTGCTTCGCCGGCGGCCTCGACGAAGTCGGGCACTTCGACGGGCAGCGTCACGACGAATTCGCTGCCTTCGCCGACCACGCTGCGCACGTCCACATGCCCGCGCAGCGTCGTGACGATTTCACGCACGACGGCGAGCCCCATGCCGATCCCGTCCACGTGCAGCCCGACCGCGTCGTTCGCGCGGTAGAACGGCTCGAAGATCTTCGACAGGTGCGGCTTCGCGATGCCGGTGCCCGTGTCGCGCACGGCAAGCTTCAATTGCCGGCCGGCCGGCGCGTCGGCGAGCGTGATCGATACCTTGATCGACCCGCCGAGCGTGTACTTGACGGAATTCTCGATCAGGTTCGACAGCACTTGCCGCAACAGCTTGCGGTCCGAGCGGATCGCGAGATCGTGCGGCTCGACCTGCTGCGTGACGGCGATCCGCTTGGCCGCGATCTTGTCGCGCAGCGGCTCGATCACTTCGGCGAGCAGCGGCGCCATGCCGACCGTTTCCAGTTCGGCGAGGCGCTTCGTCGAGCGCAGCTTGATGTAGTCGGTCAGGTCCTTGACGAGCGCTTCGAGCGATAGCGCGGAATTCTGCAGCCGCCGGATCGTCTTCAGGTTCGCGTCGGACTGCGGGCGTGCGAGCAGGATCTCGATCGACCCGCAGATCGCCTGCAGCGGCGTGCGCAGCTCGTGGCTGACCATCCCGAGGAACGCGTTCTTTGCCTCGATCATCTCGAACGCGCGATCGGATGCCTTGCGTTCCGCGTCGAGCGCCGCGTCCTGCCGTTCGAGCAGATCGTCGCGCGTGCGCATCGTATAGAACAGCAGCAGGAACAGCGCGCACAGGATCACACCGAGCACGATGCCGAGGGTCAGGATCGCGCGCTGCTTTTCCTTCAGCTGATGGAACGTGAAATCGCGCTGCGCCATCTCGATCGCGCGGAAGTAGTTCGCGAGGCCGTTGACCTTCGGCCAGTATGCATTGACGTCGTCGATCACCTGCCGCGCATGCTTCGGCGCACCGCGCAGCAACGGCACGTCGCGCTTCAGGCGCGCCATGAATTCACCGAGCGCGGCGATCTCGTTGCGCGCGCGCGGGATGCGCAGCCAGTATTCGGATACCTCGGACGGCCGCTGCAGGAACCCGAACGACACCGACAGGCTGTCGAGCTGCATCTGCACGCGATCGAAATCGTCGTCCTCGTGCGTCGCGTAGAGGATCAGCTGCCGGTCGAACCGCGTATAGACGTTCCGGTATTGCGCGGCCGTCCAGAACACGCCTTCGCGCGGCCCTTCGAGCACGCCCTCGTTGACCGATGTCGCCAGCAGATCCCACAGCAGGAACGCCCACGCGGCGAATCCCGTGATCCACAGCGACCCGAGGACCAGGATGATCTTTCTGTTTTTCCGCCGCGGCCGCGTCATTTCACTTCACGGTCAGGCCGATGATCTGCCACGCGAACTTGGCTTCGCCGAGCGGCGTCTTCAGCTCGTCGGGATACTGGTCGCGCGGATACATGATCCACAGCGGGCCGTAGTTGTCGTTGCCGAGCACCTTGCCGTTCATCGTTCGCGCGAGGATCACGCCGTACCGGTCGGCGTCGGACACGGGAATCGTGAACGTGTATTCGTCGATGCAGTGGAATTCGATCTGCGTGCCGTGCGCGCCGACGGCCTTCAGCACGTCGGACAGGCGCGGGCCGGTGAAGGTCGCCTTCGGCGTCCAGCTCGTCGACGTGACGATCGTATGCTGCGGCAGCGCCATCAGCGCCTGCTCGGAAAACACGTACGCCGTCTTGCCTTGCTGGTTGCTCTTGTCGATGTTGCCGTCGACGGTGAACGTAAACGACGAAGCGGCCCATGCCGCGGCGGCCATGCCGAGCAGGCAGGCCGTCAGCAGGCTCTTGGTCCAGATGGTTGAAATTCGCATGTCTTTCCCTCGGTCGTGCGGTGGTGGGGTGTCGTTCCGGTCTCAGCTCGCGGCAGCCACGGCCGGCAGCGCGATCTTCAGTTCGCGCGCCACTTCGGCGAACAGGATCGGCAGACGCACCGGCTTTTCCTCGCAGCGCGCGTTGTAGTGGGACACGATGTGCGCGATTTCGTCCTCGCTCGCTTCCCCGGTCGAGATCTTGCCGGTCAGCAGGAAGATCGGCGCGCCGCTGTTCTCGCTCGAACGGATGCCGCGCACGAGATCGGCGGCGGTCTGGTCGCCGAGCATCCAGTCGAGGATGTAGCCGTCGAAATCCTCGACTTCCAGCGCCTTGCGGAACGTGGCGCCGTCGAAGTACGGGATCGCGTTCACGCCTTTTTCGATGAAATATTCACATACCGTCTCGGCGACGTCCCGCGAATCGTCGACCACGGCGATCCGCGCCGCGTACACGTTCGGCTGGCTCGAGCGCAGCTCGACGACGTCGACCGCATACGTGCGCCCTTCGCGTGCGTGCTGACGCTCGGTGACGATCCATTCGCCTTGCCACTGCAGCGCGACGAAATCCGTTTCGATCTGGCTGCTGGCCTTCGTCGAGATCGCGGCGCGGCAGCGAAAGCGCCGCGACTCGATCACGAGCGTCGCGTCGACCATCTCGGCCGCGGGCGGCTGCGCGCCCTTGTCGTCGAGCAGGATCGCGGGCGGCACGCCGAAGTGCGTCGCGATGTCCTGCAACTGCGACAGGTTCCACGGGATCAGGCCTTTCATCTTGCGCGTGACGACCGAGAAACTGAGACCGAGCACGTTCGCGATCGTCGTGTTGTGACTGCGCGGCGGAATGCCGTTCCGGTTCAGGAGGTCGCGCACCTTGTTGGCGGTGATCAGATCGACGTTGGCCTGCTCGCTGTTGGGCATCTCGATGGGGTCTCCAGGGGTTTTGGGCGAGGAAGAGGATATCAAAAGTGACGCGTCACGCAAGCTTTGAAAAAGCGAAGGACCTTGACATGCCATTTTTCTCCATTATTATTGCTCACCACGTCACTATTGTTTGCTGCGTCATGTTTGGGATCGATGCCGGCGACAGCCGATACAGCGAAGAGCGGCGGCAATGAAGTAGTGACGGAACGATTCAAAGAGAGAACCTGAGAGAGCCTTGGGCAGCGTGTCGGCGTTGGCGGATTGTATCCGCTGCGCCGCGCGCGACCAGGTTGCGAGCCAAGCTCGCGGAGGTGAAAAGCTCGAAGAATTGCTGCGCGCGTCGTCGCGCTGAAGCAGGCCGCGAAGGCCCGGCCGAAGGCGGCATACGATCCCGGCCTGCGTTATTTCCGCGGCGACAAGGAATCGAAGAAGCTGCTCGAGTTCGCGCGCAAGGCGAAGAAAGAAGACGAAGAAGACTGGAAATGGCGCACGCAATGGCGTGACGTCTATTGCGGCTACTGGTACTCGGGCTAGGCGTACTGCGGCGTCTGAAATCGGACGTACTGGTACGACTGACCGGGCCGGAAGCAACGGGGGCGGCAGCGGGGAGACCACCATCGCGCCACGCCGGGGGTTTATCGAAGTTCGTATGGACGCATAAGCCGAACAACGACTCTATCGAACGATAACGACATGAAGACCAACCTTTCCCGTCGTCTCACTCAAGGTGCGCTGGTCGCGATGTTTTACGCGTCCGTCGCGGCAGCGTCGCACGGGTCATTCACAGCTCAATGACCCGCGCTCGCTGAATCGAGTGCCTCAGGTGCGCCACGTCATCCGTGGCGCATCTTTTGCCGCCGGCTTGCCGGCGGTATTTCGTTTACGTCCGGGCCGTGCCCCTCAAGCGATCTCGCTGAAAAATTTCAATCACGTCCCAAGCGGACTTTCCTGCTCTCGTACGCGAAGCGAACGCTGACGCTGCCGTGACGGCTGCGCACGAGCGGCAGCGTGACGAGCGCACGGCACACGCTCGCCTTTTTGCTGCAGTCGAAATCCTCGAATTCGCCGCCGAGCCGGCACGTCATGTCGGAACAGGCGACGCCGATGCGCGTCGATACCGAGCCGGCTGTCACCTGAAACAACACGCGTAAGTAGCGCTGGCGGGCGTTGCTCGGGACGCGCGGCGAAACCTGCCGCCCATGCGTAGCGGCGCATTGACGCCGCCTCTTGTCGCAACACCGACACGCGTCGCAGTCGTCGGCCATCGCGTTCGCGGGATGGCAGTGTTTTCACACCGGCTCGCGAAATGATCCGGCACACATCACGAGGCTTGCTCGGTCACTTGACATCAATAGACACGCCTTGTAGGCAGGGGCCTCATTGTCAAATGGGACAAGTAATGGCTCTATGCCAATTAGTTTAGGACATGAACGATTTAAAACACCAGATCGTAGTGGCAGTATCAAGTCTTACATCGTTTCGATAAGCGATGGGCTTGCGGTAAGCAGAGGGCGTCGGTCTCGTTGAAGTTGTTGGGCCACGTCAGCCAGGTGCGAAATTTAACGATCCGTGACGTTTGATTGAAGGTCCATGTCAATCGATTCAGATTCGCATTACTAAACAACACATGAAATCGATCATCGGTCCGGGATTCGATTCGTGCCGGCGTGGCGTGCATTGCGTGTAGATGCACCGCCGTTCCGTCGCCAATCGATCGCGACGGATGATCGCCCAGGGTTATGCCTTCGTTCAACCAAACTAGATATACCCCCGCCGTTCGCGGAACGGCTTCACGGTTCAGGTTGCTGGACGCCGTATTGCTTGTCGTCACCGCATGGGCAGCGAGAAGCTGGCTGGGCGGCTCGCCGTCTGCCGGATCGGATGCCGTGCTGATCGCCGTTTCGATCGCGTGCGCGCTGGTCCTGTTTCCGCTGGTCGGTGTGTACGGCGATCCCGAGCGCCGCCTGTCGTGGCGTCGCGTGTGGCTTGCGCCGGCCTGCCTGGCCGTCGCGTTGTGCGTCGGCGCGATTTCCGTCATGGCGCACGACCGGCAATTTCCGGTCGCGCTCGGCTGGCTAGCCGGCTGGTTCGCGCTGTCGGCGGTCGCGCTCGTCGTGTCGCAGGCCGCGCGGTGGTGTCTCGGTGTTTTCGCGGCGGCGCGGCATGCCCGGCGCAAACCGGTTGCGCTCGTCGGGCATCGCGAACGTTGCCGGACGCTCGTCGGGCGCGATGCGCGGCAAACGGGGCGGTCGTTCCAGATCGCCGCGATCTTCGACATGTCCGGTTCGTCGCCGATCGGGCCGGAAGAACCGGCCGTGCATCGTGACCTGGCCGAATTCGTCGAGTACGTGCGTCGCGCCCACGTCGGGGAGATCTGGATCGTGCTGCCGCTGTCGGAGGCCGATCGCGTCGGCGAGATCGTCCACGCGTTCGCCGAGGATCTGGTCGACATCCGCTTCATGCCCGACCTCACCGGCATGACGCCGCTTCATCCGAACGGGGCGCTTCGTGGTCACGCGCTCGATCTCGTCTCGTCGCCGCTGTCCGCGCGGGCGCTGGTGGGCAAGGCGGTGTTCGATCGCGTGTTCGCGGGCCTGGCATTGATCGGAATCGCACCGCTGATGACCGTCGTTGCGCTGGCGGTGAAGTTGTCGTCGCCGGGGCCGGTGCTGTTCCGGCAGCAACGCAGGGGCGCTTACGGGCGCATCTTCACGATCTACAAGTTCCGGACGATGCGCGTGCCGGACACGCGCGAGCCGGGCGAAGTCCGGCAGGCGACGCAAGGCGACCCGCGCGTCACGCGTGTCGGCGCGCTGCTGCGACGCACGAGCCTCGACGAACTGCCGCAGTTCTTCAACGTGCTGAAGGGCGACATGTCGGTGGTCGGGCCGCGCCCGCATGCGGTGGAGCACGACCGCTTCTACCAGCCCCTTGTCGACGGCTATATCCAGCGCTACCGGATCAAGCCGGGCATCACCGGCTGGGCCCAGGTCAACGGGCATCGCGGCGAGACGGATCGCGTCGAGAAGATGCAGAAGCGGGTCGAGCACGATCTTTATTACCTGAACAACTGGTCGTTTGCGATGGACGTAAGGATCGTGGCGGCGACCGCCCTGTATGGATTCACGCATCGCAATGCCTATTGAATGACGCGTCGATGCACACGCTCTGGACAATGGAAATGGAAACTGGAAAACGGCCCGGGTCACGGGCGCAACGCTTGCGATCGGCAATGACGGTCTTGCCTGTCGTGCTGCTGTCCGCTTGCACGATCGAACCGGGCATGCATATGAACCTCGCGCACGATGCGGCGCGGGATGGCGGGATCGCGACGCAGGCATACGAAGGCGGCCTGGCGGTGTCGATGCATCGCATCGTCGCGGCACCGTCCGGCCAGCCGCGAAACGCACCCGCTTCGGGTGAAGCGGCGGCATCGGTACCGATCGGGCCGATCGACGGCGAGCTGATCGCGGCCCAGCGGCGCGAGGCGAGCGCACAGGAGGAACGCACGCGCGCGGCGCTCTTTGCGGTGCCGGCGCCGTACGCGATCGATGCGGGCGACGTGCTGCAGATCACCGTGTGGGATCACCCCGAACTGGCCGCGGCGCAGGGCAATCCGGGCACGCAGCAGGTGCGCGCTGCCGATCCGCCGGCGGGCTTCGTCGTCGATCAGGCCGGCAACCTGGCTTTTCCGTACGTGGGCGAACTGCATGTCGCCGGCATGAGCACGAGCGAGATTCAGTCCGCGCTGCGCGCGCGGCTGTCGAAGTGGTTCGTCGCGCCGCAGTTGACGGTGCGCGTCGCGTCGTATCGCGCGAATCGCGTCTACATCGACGGCGAAGTTCGTGCGCCGGGCGCGCACCCGCTCAACGACACGCCGATGACGCTGCTCGAAGCCGTCACGCGCGCGGGCGGCTTCACGGCCGACGCCGATCAGAGCCGCATGACGCTCGTGCGCGACGGTGCCGCCTATCCGGTCGACCTGCCGGGCCTGATTCGCGAGCGCGTCGATCCGTCGCGCATCGTGCTGCGCAACGGCGACCTGCTGCAGGTCGGCGCGCGCGACCAGTTCGGCGTGTACGTGATGGGCGAAGTCAACAAGCCGACGACGGCGCTGCCGCTGCGCAACGGCCGGCTCACGCTGGCCGACGCGCTGTCGCAGGCCGGCAGCGTGAACCAGGGTACGGCCGATCCCAGGCAGACCTACGTGATTCGCGCCGGCGCGGACCGGCAGGCGCAGGTGTTTCATCTGGACGGCAGCTCGCCGGTGTCGATGGTGCTCGCCAATGAGTTCGAGCTGCAGCCGCGCGACGTCGTGTACGTCGACAGCACGAAGCTCGCGCGCTTCGGCCGCGTGCTCGCGCAACTGCTGCCGGCCATCAACGCGGGCCTGACGGCCGCGATCGTCACGAAATGATGAAACGGATCCTGGTGGTGTGTACCGGCAACGTATGCCGCAGCCCGGCCGCGCAGGCGCTGTTGTCGCGCGCGCTGCCCGGTCGCACGGTGGAGTCGGCCGGCGTCGCGGCGATCGGCGGGACGGCGGTCGACCCGGTGATGAATGCGCTGTTGATCGAGCGCGGCTTCGACCTGTCCGCGCATCGGGCCCGACGCGTCGATGAACGAACCTGCCGGTGGGCCGACCTGATTCTGGTGATGGAGGTCGCACATCGCCATCTGATCGAGCGGATTTGCCCGATGACGCGCGGCCGTGTGTATTGCCTGACCGAGCGCTACCAGACCGACGTTCCCGATCCGTACCGCCGAAGCCGCTACGTCTACGACTACGCGATGAGGCTGATCGAGCACGGCGTGGCCGATTGGGCCGCGCGGATCGCCACCTTCGAACCGAACCCGCAGCCGCATCCGGATACCGGCGCGGATGCGCCGGAACACTTGCAGTGAGCCTCAAATGAACGCATCGAACCCACGCCAACCTCATTTACACGACGCCGACGAACTCGACGTGCGCGGCATCCTCGACGTGCTGATCCGGCACGCAGGCCGCATCGTCGCGGTCACGGCGGCGTGTGCCGCGCTTGGAGCCGGCTATGCCTTCGTCGTGAAGCCGGTCTACAAGGCAGACATTGCCGTGCAGGTGGAAAGCGGCGGCTCGGACCTGCGCAGCATGGCGGACGGCGGGCTCGTCGGCGGCCTCGGCGCGCTGTTCGACGTGAAGTCGACCGACGACGGCGAGATGGAAATCCTGCGCTCGCGGCTCGTGACCGAACCGGTCGTCGACGGTCAGCGCCTGCACATCGAAGCGCATCCGCGCCGCGTGCCCGTGATCGGCTCCGCCGTCGCGCGCTTCAATCGCAGGCTGTCGACGCCCGGCTTGTTCGGGATCGGCGGGTTCGTCTGGGGCAACGAGCGCATCGACGTTCCGGCATTCGACGTGCCGCGCGACTTCCAGAAACATACGTTCATCGTCACGTCGCTGGGCGACGGGCGCTATCGCCTGTCCGGCAGCGATCTCGATCGCGATGCGGAAGGCGCGATCGGCGAGCCGCTGCGCGTGAAGACGGCCGCCGGCGACGTGACGCTGCAGGTGGCCGGCATCGAAGCCGAAGCGGGCGCGCAGTTCGTCGTGAAGGCGGATTCGAGGCAGGTCGTGCTCGCCGAACTGCAGAAGAAACTGACGATAGCGAACCGCGGCAAGGATCAGTCCGGCGTGATCGGCGTGTCGTACGAAAGCCATGATCCGGTGCGCGCGGCTGCCGTGCTGAACGCGATCGCCGACAACTACGTGCAGCAGAACGCGAGCCGCAAGGCGGCCACCGCCGAGAAGTCGCTGGCGTTCCTGAGCGACCAGGTCCCGGCCGTGGAGCGTCAGTTGCGTGCGGCCGAAGATCGCCTCAATGAATACCAGGCCCGCCATGAAATCGTGGACCTGACCGAGCAGGCGAAGGCGATGCTGACGCAATCGACCGCCGCGCAGATGTCGCTGTTCGAGCTCGAACAGAAGCGGCGGGCGTTGGCGTCGACGCTGACGCCGGCTCACCCGGAGCTCGCGGCGGTCGACCGGCAGATCACCGCCGCCAACGCGCAGATCGGGACCATCAACGACACGATCCGGCGCTTGCCCGATGCGCAGCAGAACGTCGTACGCCTGCGCCGCGACGTGACCGTGCAAACGGAGATCTACGTCGGCTTGCTGAACAGCGTCCAGCAGCTTCGCCTGGCGACCGCGAGCAAGATCGGCAACGTGCGTGTGATCGATCGCGCGATCGTGCCGGACAAGCCCGTGCGGCCAAGGCCGGCGCTGGTCACGGTGATGGCCGCGCTGATGGGGCTCGTGCTCGGCACGTGCGCCGTGATCGGCCGCGCGGTGCTGTTCGGCGGCGTGACCGATCCCGCGGAGATCGAGCGAGATACGAACCTGAACGTGATGGCGACGATTCCGCACAGCGTTGCGCAACACCGGCTCGCGCAGCGTGACGCCGCGGCAGGCGGGGCGGCGGTCCTGGCGCTGGCGCGACCGAACGAACCCGCGGTCGAGGCGCTGCGAAGCCTGTGCACGGCACTGCGGTTCCAGTTGATGGACCAGCCCGACGGCAACCGTGTGCTGATCACGGGGCCGTCCGCGGGTGTCGGGAAATCGTTCGTGTCGGCCAACGTGGCCGCGCTGCTCGGACAGTCGAACAAGCGGGTGCTGCTGATCGACGGCGACCTGCGTCGCGGCAAGCTGGCCAAGCGCTTCGGCCTGCGGCCGGAGATCGGCCTGTCGACCGTCCTTCGCGGCGGCGCGACGGCCGCCGACGCCATCGTGCGCGACGTCGCGCCGAACGTCGACCTGCTGCCGGCCGGCCCGTATGCCGATCGGCCCGTCGAACTGCTGTCGTCCGATCGTCTGTCGGCGTTGCTGATGCACGTTGCACGCGATTACGACGTGGTGCTGCTCGACGCGCCGCCGCTGTTGCCGGTGACGGACGCCGTCGTCCTGGCTGCGCAGGCGGACACGATCCTGCTTGCGGCACGTGCCGGCGTGACGACCTCGGGCGAACTGCTCGAAGCGTCGAAGCGGATCGAACGCGTCGGCGCGCGCGCGACCGCGGTCGTGTTCAACGGCTTCTGGCCGGGGCTGCGTTCCGCCCGGTATGGCAACTACGGCGCGTACGGGTATGACAACGCCGATTCGCAAACCGCTGCGGATCGCACGTGATCCGCCGACGGAGATTCCAATGACCCATCACCACGAAAACATCCTCGTCACGTTCGGCACCCGCCCGGAAGCCATCAAGATGGCGCCGCTCGTTCATGCGCTGCGGGCCCGCGAAGGCGTGCGCTGCGGCGTCTGCGTGACGGCCCAGCATCGCCAGATGCTCGACCAGGTGCTCGACCTGTTCGGCATCGTGCCGGATTTCGATCTCGACCTGATGCGCGCCGGGCAGACGCTCGGCAGCCTGACCGGGCACATCCTCAATGCGCTCGACCCGGTGCTGGAATCGTTCCGGCCCGATCTCGTGCTCGTGCACGGCGATACGACCACGACGCTCGGCGCGACGCTCGCGGCGTACTACCGACGCATTCCGGTCGGTCACGTGGAAGCCGGGTTGCGCACCGGCAACCTGTATTCGCCGTGGCCGGAAGAGGCGAACCGGAAGGTGACGGGCGCGCTCGCGCTGCATCACTTCGCGCCCACCGAAACCTCACGGGCGAACCTGCTGGCCGAAGGCGTCGACGCCGCTCGCGTGCACGTGACCGGCAACACCGTGATCGATGCCTTGCTGACGATCACCGGGCGCCTCAAGCACGACCGGGCGCTGGTGCGGCAGATGCGCGAGCGGTTTCCGTTCGTCGACGACGAGCGGCGCATGATCCTCGTGACCGGCCACCGCCGCGAGAACTTCGGCCGCGGTTTCGAGCAGATCTGCGAAGCGATCGCGACCATCGCGAAGCGCTATCCGGAGTGCCGCATCGTCTACCCGATGCACTTGAATCCGAACGTGCGCGAGCCCGTCACGCGGCTGCTCGGCGACATCGGCAACGTCGTGCTGATCGAACCGCAGGAGTACTTGCCGTTCGTGTACCTGATGAGCCGCGCATGGCTGATCCTGACCGATTCCGGCGGGATCCAGGAAGAAGCGCCGTCGCTCGGCAAGCCGGTGCTCGTGATGCGCGACACCACTGAACGGCCGGAAGCCGTCGCGGCCGGCACGGTGAGGCTCGTCGGCACTGAAGTCGAGCGGCTGGTCGGCGCGGTGGTCGAGCTGTGGGACGACGGCGCTGCCTATCGCGCGATGAGCCGCGCACACAACCCGTACGGCGACGGCCGTGCAAGCGAGCGGATTGCGGATCTGCTGGTCTCGCCGCCGATCCTGACGCAGGGGCCGGCATACCTGGCCGGCTCGCCCTGCTGAATCCCCCGACGTCTGGAGAACCTCATTCATGTCATTCGAAACCATTTCCGTCATCGGGCTGGGCTATATCGGCCTGCCCACCGCGGCGGCCTTTGCCGCGCGCCGTAAAAGCGTCGTCGGCGTCGACGTGTCGCAGCATGCGGTCGACACGATCAATCGCGGCGAGATCCATATCGTCGAACCCGAACTGGACATGCTCGTGCATGCCGCCGTGACGCAAGGCTACCTGCGCGCGACGGCGACGCCCGAGCCGGCCGATGCGTTCCTGATCGCGGTGCCGACACCGTTTGCCGATGGCAACAAGCCTGACCTGACCTATATCGAGGCCGCATGCCGGTCGATCGCGCCGGTGCTGAAGAAGGGCGACCTGGTGGTGCTGGAGTCGACTTCGCCGGTCGGCGCGACCGAAAAAATTGCCGCGTGGCTCGCGGCGCACCGCCCGGACCTGAGCTTTCCGCAACAGGCCGGCGAGCGCTCGGACATCCGTATCGCGCATTGCCCCGAGCGCGTGCTGCCGGGCCATGTCGTGCGCGAACTCGTGGAGAACGACCGCGTGATCGGCGGCATGACGCGCAAATGCGGCACGCGTGCGCAGGAGCTGTACGAGGTGTTCGTGCGCGGCGAGTGCATCCTGACCGATGTACGCACCGCCGAAATGTGCAAGCTGACCGAGAACGCGTTTCGCGACGTGAACATCGCGTTCGCGAACGAGCTGTCGGTGATTTGCGACCAGCTGGACATCAACGTATGGGAGCTGATCCGGCTGGCGAATCGCCATCCGCGCGTCAGCGTGCTGCAGCCGGGGCCGGGCGTGGGCGGTCATTGCATCGCGGTCGATCCGTGGTTCATCGTCGATTCCGCGCCGGAGCACGCGCGTTTGATCCGCACCGCGCGCAACGTGAACGACGACAAGCCGCATTTCGTCTACGAGCGCGTGCGGCAGGCGGCGAGCCGGTTCCGCGAGCCGGTGATCGCGTGTCTCGGGCTTGCGTTCAAGGCGGATATCGACGATCTGCGCGAGAGCCCCGCGATGGAGATCGTCGAAGCGTTGGCGAAGAACGCCGGCGCGACGCTGCTGGTCGTCGAGCCCAACATCGCCGCGTTGCCGGCAGCGCTGGAAGCAACGACCCGGCTGTGCGAGCTGAACACCGCGCTGGCCGAAGCCGACGTGATCGTGATCCTCGTCGATCACGCGCCGTTCCGGCGCATGGACCCGGTGCGGCTGCAGACCAAGGTCGTGATCGACACGCGCGGCGTGCTGGCGCGCGGGTAACGGACGGGCGCACAAAATCATGCTGCGGAATGCCGACGCCAAAAAGCTGCTGGGCCGTGTCGAGGCGCTTGTCTGTACCGGCGCGCCCGGCCTCTATCGCGTGCTGACGTTCTGGGTCGTCCAGCGGATCTATTCGCTGGACGAGCTTGGGGCTGCGGCATCCAACCTGTCGATCGCACAGATGATCGGTTTCTTCACGGCCATCGGCTGGGCGACGCTGATTCTGGTCCGCGTACCGGCGAGCGACGGGAAGCAGGCGGCGCGCGGCGCGTTCTACTCGCTGGTGTCGATGGCGGGATGGACCGCCGTGGCCGCCACGATCGCATGCGTGCTGGTGTTCGCGACCGGCCTCGTCGCGTTCGATCTCGGCGGCGTGGTCGCGCTGATGTGGGGCTGGACCGTGTATCAGCTCGCGCGGCATTTCTTCGTGTCGTACCGCCGCTACCGGATCACGATCGCGTTCGACTGCCTGCTGATCGCGGGATCGTGCGCGATGCTGTGGATCGGCACGCGCCACGGCTATTCCGCGTCGCTGTGCCTGGCCGTTGCGCTGGTCGTGGTGGCCGTCGCGATGTTCGCCGCGATCGGCATGCCCGATCGTCGCGCGTTTTCGATGCGCATCGACGTGAAGGGGCTGCAGTTCGGGCTGACCAATTTCCTGTCCGGCGGCATCGCGCTGGTGACCGTGCCGGCGGCGAACGCGATGTGCGGTGCGTCGTTCGCGGGGATGCTGTCGTTGTTTTCCTCGGTGACCGCGATCGGCAACCTGCTGCCGCGCGCCATTTCGATCGCGCAATTGCCGGACCTCGTGAAGCGGAAGAAGGACAAGGCGCCGCTCGACGCGACGCTGGGCGCGATGCGGCGCAATATCGACCTGTCGAACCTGGTCGTGCTGGTCGCGAACCTGGTAATGGTGGCGGGACTGACCTACCGCTACGGGCTCGACGGCAACGGCGCGTACGTGGCGCTCGCGGGCGGCGTGCTGCTGGCGATCCAGTGCGCGGCCGGCGTGCTTGGCGTCGTCGGCAGCAACGTGATGATGGCGTTCGAGCAGAGCGCGGCCACCGCGCGGATCAACATCGGTACCTCGGCACTGTTCGTCGTTTTGCTCGGCGGCTGCGTCGCCATCGGCGGTGAAATCGGGTTCTTCTGCATGCTGGCGTCCGCGGTGATCGTGACGCTGATCCGGAACGCGATCGTCGTGATGCATGCACGGCGGGTATGCGCGGCCTATGTGGAATCGATCAGCGCGTTGGGCGTCGCCGATATGAAAGCGATGCCGGCGGCGTCGGGAGCGCGGCCATGAATGCGACCGCCCGATTCCCGGCGATCGTGCCGCATCGTCGATCGCGCGTGGCCGACCTGGGTGCAGGCCTGCTGGCGCTCGCTTACTTCGTCTTCTGCGTCAGCGACACGCTGCTCACGTTCGACGACGATCGTTCGCAGGCCGTAAAGATGGGCGCGTTCGGCCTCGTGTTCGCGGCGATCCTGCTGCGTCCGCGCTTTCACCGGCTGGCCGTTCTCGCGCTGCCCATCGCCGTGTCGCTCTGCATCGGGATGCTGCTGTCGTTCAACGTCCATGCCGGGATCGAGGAATTCGTCCGCTTCCTCTTTCCGGTCGCGATCACGGTGGCGATCTACCCGTATCGCGACCGGCTCGACGTGCTGGTCAAGACGTTCATCGGCGTGGTCGTGAGCAACGACCTGTTCCAGCTGTATTTCTATGTGTCGTATGCGATCGGGCTGCCGCTGTTCATGCCGGTGCGGATCGACTCGGGATTGTTCCTGCGTGCGCAGGGATGGATGGGGTTCTTTTCGGAGTTCAGCTTCATCAATCTCTGCGCGTTTCTGCTGTGCCGCTGGTACTGGTCCGGCCGTCGCGCGGCGATCGCGTCGTGGGGGTTCCTGTTGTTCGCGTTGCTCGGCTTCTCGTTCAAGCTGTTCGCGGTGCTGGCGCTCTATCCGTTCGTGAGGAACGTCAGGGATGTGCGCGCGTGGCTGGCTGCCGCCGGCATCGCGGGCACGATGCTCGTGCTGATGGCGATGGGCGTGCTCGATTCGCTGTTGAAGGTCGGCATGGCGAAGATCCTGTTCTACGTCGTCGCAGGCAATTCGGCGCGCGCCGAATCCTATCGCGTGATGTTCGAGTCGATCGGCAACGGCAATCTGCTCGGCGAAGGGTTGGGCAGCTTCGGCGGCCCGGCGTCGGTGAAGTTCTCGTCGCCGCTTTACCAGCTCTATCACTTCGACTGGTACGGGCTCGGCGGGCTGTTGAAGACCACCGACACGTTCTACCCGCACCTGTTCGTCGAGATGGGCGTGTTCGGCGCGCTCGCGTGGCTGGTGTTCGTGCTGGGGTACGGGCAAGGGCGGCGCAAGCCGGCCGTCTGGTTCTACATCGTCGGTGCGTTCTGCTTCGACAACATCTTTTCGATGGCGTTTGTTTCGCCGTCTTACGTATTTTCCGCGCTGCTGGCGATGTATGCGTTCTCGTGGGGGCGGCCGTGCGTCGCCCCGGCGCATCGCGGCGGGGTGGTGGGAGTTCGCTCATGAAAATTCTGGTCGTTACGAACATGTATCTCGGCAGCAACCGCACGAGCCCCTGGCAAGGCGTGTTCGTGACCGAGCAGGTCGACGCGCTGCGGCGTTCCGGCGGCTGCACGGTCGACGTGCTCGTCATCGAAGGGTATCGCGGCAAGCGCGAATACCTGCGCTCGATCTTGCAGGTCTGGAAGGCCGCTCGTGCGGGCCGGTACGACGTCGTGCATTACCACTTCGGCCTGAGCGCGTGTTCCGCACCGCTGGTCCGGCTGTTTACGAAAGCGCGGGTTGTCATCACGTTCCACGGCACGGACATCCTGGGGCCGCTCTGGATGCGCGCGGTGTCGAAATCGATGGCCTGCTTCGCGCATGCGTGCATCGGCGTGAGTGCGGAAATTTCATCGCGCCTGATCCGGCTGCGCCGCCGCTGCGTGACGATTCCGTGTGCGGTCAACGAGACGGTCTTCGCCGGGGATCGCGACGATGCGCTGATGAAAGCCGCCGTGCCGATCGTTGTCTTCCCGTCGTCACCGAAGCGTCCGGAGAAGAACTATCCGCTGTTTTCACTGGTGCTGCGGCAGCTTGAGGAACAGCACGGCATCCAGGTGCAGGAGCGGCATATCGACGGTCTCGATCGCGGCGAGGTGCGCGACCTGCTGGCGCATGCCGCGTGCCTGCTGATGACGTCGACCCGGGAAGGGTCGCCACAATCGGTCAAGGAAGCGATGGCGCTCGATCTGCCGGTCGTATCGGTCGATGTCGGCAACGTGCGGCAACTGCTCGACGGCGTGTCGCCGGGCATGGTGGTGTTCGACCACGACGCGGGCCGTCTCACGAACGAGCTTGCCGATGTGTTGAAGGCCGACGCGCGATCCAACGGGCGCGAGAAGCTTGCGGCGCTCGGTTACTTCTCCGCCGATGTGTCGGCGAAGCTGAAGGCGTTGTACGCGTCGCTGTGCCGATCGTCGCGATTTGCCGACGATATTCCGGAAGTCAAAAAAAATGATGGCGAGGCCTTGTTATGAACCGAGCTGAAATCTTTTCATGCCCGATCCATCTGATGTCGATGAACGATACGGTGGACTGGATCGGCGCGAGAGTCGAGAAACGGCAATTCACGCAGCACGTCGTCGTCAACGTCGCGAAGCTCGTCAACCTGCAGCGCGATGCGGAACTCGCCGCGTCGGTTCGCGAATGCGACATCGTCAACGTCGACGGCATGGGCGTCGTCTGGGGCGCGCGGCTGCTCGGCATCCCGGTGCCGGAGCGCGTCGCGGGCGTGGATCTGTTCGAGCGGCTGCTGGCGCTGGCCGAAGCGAAAGGGCTGCCGGTCTATCTGCTCGGCGCGACGCCGGAGGTCGTCGAGCGGGTCGTCGCGGTGACGGCGGCACGCTATCCGCGGCTGCCGGTCGCCGGATATCACCACGGCTATTTCTGGGACGACGAACAGGCGGTCGTGGACGATATCCGCCGCTCGGGTGCGCGGCTGCTGTTCGTCGCGATCACGTCGCCGCGCAAGGAGAACTTCATCAATCGCTGGAAATCGCAGTTGGGCGTCGATTTCGTGATGGGCGTGGGCGGGACGTTCGACGTGGTGGCGGGGAAGGTCAAGCGGGCGCCGCCGTGGATGCAGCGCAGCGGGCTGGAGTGGGCGTTTCGCGTGATCCAGGAGCCGGGGCGGATGTGGAAACGCTATCTGTCGACCAACAGCCGCTTCCTGGCGATGCTGGCGCGCGCGTATGTGTCGCGGTTGTTTCGGCGAAAAGGCGAGCGGGATGCGCGGTAGCTTCGTCGTTGCCGCATGCGTGCTCGTCGCGTCGGTTTGCCACGCGGGCCCGGAAGGTGGCAAGCATGACGATGCGCATTTTTACCGGTCGGACTGGGCGAGCGGCATCGATGCGCGGCTTCGTCTGCAGGAGCCGGTGATGCAGAACATCACCACCGCCGAGATTTCCGGTATTCGCGGCACGCTGTTGAGGGTGACGATGAACCGATCGCAGGACTTCAGCAGCGTGGCGAGCGGCACGCCGCGTTCCGAGGTCAGCTTCTCGCCGGTGTTTCGCTTCGTCAACGGTCGCGACTACGAGGTGCGCTGGTCGACGGTCATTCCCGCCGACTACCGGTTCGATTCCAGACAGCCGGAACTGATCGCACAGTTGCATCAGGGCGGCAGCGACGGATCGCCGCCGTTTGCGTTGCTGCTGAATGCCGGGAAGTACGAAGTCGATGTGCGCGGCGCGCCGGGCATGCAGAGCCGATCCATTGCGTTCGGCGACCCGTCGGCGGATCGCGGGAAACGGGTCTGGTGGGTGCTGCGGTATCGACCGGACGATTCAGGCGTCGACGCGCTGACCGAGGTGTTCCGGAACGGCGAACGCGTCGTGCATGTTACGGGCGTACCGAACGCGTTTCCGAACGATCGCGACGCCTACTTCAAGCTCGGCCTCTACAAATGGTGGTGGAAGACCCGCCCGTCCGATGTGACCGAGCGAACGATTTATTACGGCGACATCGAGATGAAGGCACTGCGTGACACGGCCCGATGAGCGGAGCTGAACCGGGCGGATGCCGTGCCGGTTCGACGGAGGCGTGACGCCGGTGCGCGCCGCGCCTCCGCCCGGCCCCGTCACCCGTTGCGGAAAATCTCCGCATACGCGCTCAACGCCGGCACGCCGCCCAGGTGCGCATATAGCACCTTCGAGCCCGGCTCGAATTCGCCGAGCCGCACCTTGTCGATCATCCCGTGCATCGACTTGCCTTCATAGACGGGATCGGTCAGCACGCCTTCGAGCCGCGCGCACAGCCGGATCGCCTCGAGCGTGCCGTCGTTCGGCAGCCCGTATTCGGGGCCTGCGTAGCGCGTGTCGAGCACGACGTCCTGCTCGTCGATGCGACGCCCGAGCTCGACGATTTCAGCCGTATGGCGCGCGATGCGTGTGATCTGCGCATGCGTTTTCTCCGGCGTCGCCGACGCGTCGATGCCGATCACGCGATCCGCGCGGCCGTCGGCCGCGAAGCCGACGACCATCCCGGCCTGCGTGCTGCCCGTCACCGAGCACACGACGATGTAGTCGAACTTGAAACCGAGCTCGGCCTCCTGCTGGCGCACCTCCTCGGCGAAGCCGACGAAGCCGAGCCCGCCGAGCGGATGCTCGGAACAGCCGGCCGGAATCGGATACGGCTTGCCGCCCGCCTGCCGCACGCTCTCCATCGCTTCTTCCCAGCTACGGCGGATGCCGATGTCGAAGCCGTCGGCAACGAGCCGCACGTCGGCGCCCATCATGCGCGACAGCTGGATGTTGCCGACCCGGTCGTACACGGGGTCTTCATAGTTGACCCAGTGCTCCTGCACGAGCACGCATTTCATGCCGAGATGCGCGGCAACGGCCGCGACCTGGCGCGTCTGGTTCGACTGGACGCCGCCGATCGATACGAGCGTGTCCGCGCCCTGCGCGAGCGCGTCGGGGATCAGGTATTCGAGCTTGCGCGTCTTGTTGCCGCCGAACGCGAGGCCGCTGTTGCAGTCCTCGCGCTTCGCATACAGCTCGACCTTGCCGCCGAGGTGCGCGCTCAGGCGCTTGAGAGGCTGGATGGGCGTGGGGCCGAACGTCAGCGGATAACGGGGGAAGCGTTGCAGGTTCATCGATTTTTGTCTCCGGAAAGGCGGGGTTGGCGCGGGCATCGGTGCGTTCGGGAGGGGCCGGCACGCCGTGTCCCGATGGAAAAATGATAGGCAAGCGCGCGCGAAATGAGCTTGCGAAATAAATATCGTCGGCCTACGTTGATAACGAATCGAGTGCTGATCAAGCAATTCGAGTTCGAAAAAATCGAGGAAGACGCAATGAAATTAACTGGAAGACCGGCGGTGCCGGGCGATGCCGCGCCCGCGCTCGATCGCATCGATCGCGCGATCCTCAGGCAGCTTCAGCAGGACGCGTCGATCTCGAACGTGAGCCTCGCCGCGAAGGTGAAGCTGAGCGCGCCGGCGTGCCTGCGGCGCGTCGAGCGGCTCAAGGAAATGGGGATGATTCGCGGGATCGTCGCGCTGCTCGACCCGAAGCCGCTCGGGGCCGGCATGCTGGTCGTGATCGGCTTCGTGCTCGACCGCTCGACGCCGGAAGCGTTCGCCGCGTTCGAGAAGGCCGCGCAGAAGGTGTCGGGGTGTGTCGAATGTCACGTCGTGACGGGCGAGTTCGACTACTTCATGCTGGTGCGCACACGCGACAACGAGAGCTTCAACCGGCTGCATGCGGAGCAATTGCTCTATCTGCCGGGCGTGCGGCAGGTGCGCTCGTTCATGGTGTTGAAGGAGATTCTGTCGACGCACGCGCTGCCGGTGTAGCGCAGCCTGCATGACGAGTGGTTGGCCGGGCACGCTGCGTCAGCGGCGCGCCGGCGGAAACGGTGTGTGTCGGTGGCACTGCCTGTCAGGGCAGTGCATCGTGGCGGAAATGACTTGCGTGCCTAGCGCTGCCAAGGCGCCGTGCCGGGCTGCTGCACAGTCTTGCCGAGACGCTCTCGCGCGTCGCGCACGATAGTCGCATCGAGTTCTCCATCATCCGCCAGCGCCTTCAGCGCGGCGAGCACGATGCTCGCGCGATCGACCTCGAAGAACGCGCGCAGCGCGTCGCGCGTGTCGCTGCGGCCGAACCCGTCGGTGCCGAGCGTCACGTAGCGGCGCGGCACGTATGCGCGGATCAACTCGGGCACCGCGCGCACGTAGTCGGTCGCGGCGATCACGGGGCCCTGCGTCGCCGCAAGCATTCGTGTGACGTACGCATCGGCTGCAGGTGAACCGAGCCGCGACAGCCGCTCGGCTTCCATCCCGTCACGCTGCAGCTCACTGAAACTCGTGACGCTCCATACGGCCGCGTCGATACCCCAGTCGTCCTTCAGCATCCGCTGCGCGGCGAGTACTTCGCCGAGGATCGCGCCCGCGCCGAGCAATTGCACGCGTGCCGTTGCGTTCGAACCGGACGGCAGCCGGTGCATGCCCTTCAGGATGCCCTCGCGCTGCACGGCCGGATCGTCGTCGGGCATCGACGGCTGCGCGTAGTTCTCGTTCATCACGGTCACGTAATAGAACACGTCGCGCTGCTGCTCGACCATCTCGCGCATGCCCGCATCGACGATCGTCGCGACTTCGTACGCGAACGCCGGATCGTACGCGCGGCAGTTCGGGATCGTCGACGCGGCGAGGTGGCTGCTGCCGTCCTGGTGTTGCAACCCCTCGCCGCCGAGCGTCGTGCGCCCGGACGTCGCGCCGACGAGGAAGCCGCGCGAGCGCTGGTCGGCGGCGGCCCAGATCAGGTCGCCGATGCGCTGGAAGCCGAACATCGAGTAGTAGATGTAGAACGGCAGCATCGGCAGGTCGTGCACGCTGTACGACGTCGCGGCGGCGATCCACGACGAGATCGCGCCCGCTTCCGAAATGCCTTCCTCGAGAATCTGCCCGCGCGTGTCCTCGCGGTAGTAGAGCATCGAGCCGAGGTCTTCCGGCTCGTAGCGCTGGCCGAGCGGCGAGTAGATGCCGACCTGCCGGAACAGGCTGGCCATGCCGAACGTGCGCGCTTCGTCGGCCACGATCGGCACGACGCGCGAACCGATGTCGCGATCCTTGATCAACGCGGCGAGCATGCGCACGAGCGCCATCGTCGTCGACATCTCGCGGCCCGCCGCATCCAGCGCGAACGCTCCCCAGGCCGGCATCGAAGGGACGGTCAGCCCCTTCGATGCCGCCATCCGCCTTCTGGGCAGATAGCCTCCCAGGGCAGCCCGGCGGGCATGCAGGTAACGCATTTCCGGGCTGTCTTCCGCTGGCTTGTAAAACTTCAACTGCTCGACGTCGCTGTCCGACAGCGGCAACCGGAAGCGGTCGCGGAACGCCTTCAGATCGTCGACGTCGAGCTTCTTCTGCTGATGGGTCGTCATCCGGCCCTGGCCGGCCGCGCCCATCCCGTAACCCTTCATCGTCTTCGCGAGGATCACGGTCGGCTGGCCGCGGTGCGCGAGCGCGCGTGCATATGCGGCGTGCAGCTTGCGCGCGTCGTGGCCGCCGCGGCGCAGGCGGTCGATCTCCGCATCGGTGAGCTGTGCGGCGAGCGCTTCGAGCGCGGGGTCCTGGCTGAAGAAGCGCGCGCGGTTGTAGGCGCCGTCGTTCGCGGAGAAGGTCTGGAACTGCCCGTCGACGGTATTGGCGAACGCACGCGCGAGCGCGCCCGCGTGATCGCGTGCGAACAGCGGATCCCAGTCGGAGCCCCACAGCACCTTGATCGTGTTCCAGCCGGCGCCCGCGAACTGCGCTTCGAGTTCGTCGATCACGCGCCCGTTGCCGCGCACCGGGCCGTCGAGTCGCTGCAGGTTGCAGTTGATCACGAACACGAGATTGTCGAGCCCCTCGCGTGCGGCGAGCGACAGCGCGCCGAGCGATTCGGGTTCGTCCATCTCGCCGTCGCCGAAGAAGCCCCACACGGTGCGGCCCGCGGTGTTCGCGAGGCCGCGATGCTGCAGGTAGCGCATGAAGCGCGCCTGGTAGATCGCGTTGATCGGGCCGATGCCCATCGAGCCGGTCGGGAACTGCCAGAAATCGGGCATCAGCCACGGGTGCGGATACGAGCACAGGCCCGGGCCGGCGATTTCGCGGCGGTAATGCTTCAGGTGATCCTCGGTGAGGAAGCCTTCGAGATACGCGCGCGCATAGACGCCCGGCGACGAATGCGGCTGGAAGTACACGAGATCGCCGCCGGCCGTGCCGAATGCGTCGCCGGTCGCGGGCGACGCCGCGCGGAAGAAATGGTTGAAGCCGGTCTCGAACAGGTCGGACGCCGATGCATAGCTCGCGATGTGGCCGCCGAGTTCGCCGTACGCGCGGTTCGCCCGCACGACCATCGCGAGCGCGTTCCAGCGCAGCGCGGCCGACAGCCGTTCCTCCAGGTCGAGGTCGCCCGGATACGGCGGCTGCTCGGCGAGCTCAATCGTGTTCAGGTAGCGCGTGACGGGCGTGCGCGGCGACGCGAGGCCGGTTGCGCGCGCATGCTCGGCGAGCCGGTCGAACAGGTATTGCGCGCGGTCGCGGCCGACGTGCGCGACCACCGCGTCGAGCGCGTCGAGCCATTCGGCGGTTTCTTGCGGGTCCTCATCGGCGCGCGCGAGGGCCGCGCGCTGCGCGTGTTCGATACCGTTCGACAGATCCGTCATATGAGTCTCCCGCGCGCCGGCTGCGGCACGCATCAATGGGACTCATGCTACGCGTCGATCCGCAAAATATGCGTCTGAATTCATTGGGAATTTGCCGCCAGATAGTGTAAATATTCCGGAATCGTCGTGATAGAAGGAATATTCAGACCATGAGCGCGTCCCCCAAGCGGCTCGACCGCATCGACATCGGCATCCTGAACCAGCTTCAGCAGAACGCGCGGATCACGAACGCGGAACTGGCGCGCGCGGTGAACCTGTCGACCACGCCGTGCTTCAACCGCGTGCGCGCGCTGGAGAAGCTCGGGCTGTTCCGGCAGCAGGTCACGCTGCTCGATCCCGAGCCGCTCGGGCTGCGGATCAACGTGTTCATCCAGGTCAGCCTCGAGAAGCAGGTCGAGGACGCGCTGCAGCGTTTCGAGGAGGCGATCTCGCAGCGGCCCGAGGTGATGGAGTGCTATTTGATGTCGGGCGACGCCGATTATCTGCTGCGCGTCGTGATGCCCGACATGCGCACGCTCGAGCGTTTCATCATCGAGCGGCTGACGACGATTCCGGGCGTGTCGAACATCCGGTCGAGCTTCGCGCTGAAGCAGGTGCGCTACAAGACCGCGCTGCCGCTGCCGCCGGCAGGGCTCACGCTCGTCGATCCGGACGAGTCGGCATCCGACTGGGATTGAGCGCGGCGGCTGCCAGCCGGTCCGTTCACCTGCGCGACGCTGACGAAACGATGACACCGGCCGCGCGGCGCTGCGCCGGATCGAACCAATCGTGTGCGTGCGCCTCATACGGCAGTCGGCCCGGTTGCACCGTCGCGACGCGGCGCGGGCCAGTCGCGTATGCTCGTCCGGTCGGCGATGCGTGCGAGCGCACGGCCGGTTCGTGCATGTCTCGATCAACCAACGAGTGAGGGCGTGATGGCAAGACAGACGATGGCGGAATACCTGGCGAAGACGCTGGCGGCGGCGGGCGTCGAGCGCATCTGGGGCGTGACGGGCGACAGCCTGAACGGCCTGTCGTTCAGCCTCGCCCAGATCGGGGCGATCCGCTGGATGCACACGCGGCACGAGGAAAGCGCCGCGTTCGCGGCCGGCGCGGATGCCGCGTCGACCGGGCGGCTCGCGGTGTGCGCGGGCAGCTGCGGCCCCGGCAACCTGCACCTGATCAACGGGCTGTACGACTGCCACCGCAATCACCAGCCGGTGCTCGCGATCGCCGCGCACATCCCGTCGACCGAAATCGGGCTCGGCTACTTCCAGGAAACCCATCCGCAGGAACTGTTCCGCGAGTGCAGCCACTTCGCGGAGCTCGTGACCAACGCGTCGCAGTTCCCGCGCGTGCTCGCGCGCGCGATGCGCACCGCGATCGAGGAGCGCGGCGTCGCGGTGATCGTGCTGCCGGGCGACATCGCGCTCGGCGACGGCCCGGAAGAAGCGCCGGCGTGGAGCGCATCGGCGCCGCCGTCGATCCTGCCGGCCGAGGCCGATCTCGACCGGCTCGCGGCCTTGCTGAACGGCTCCGACGCGGTCACGCTGCTGTGCGGCAGCGGCACGCAGGGCGCGCACGACGAAGTGGTCGCGCTGGCCGACACGCTCGGCGCGCCGGTCGTGCATGCGCTGCGCGGCAAGCAGTTCGTCGAATGGGACAACCCGTTCGACGTCGGGATGACCGGGCTGATCGGCTTCAGCTCCGGTTATCACGCGATGGAATCGTGCGACACGCTGCTGATGCTCGGCACGGATTTCCCGTACCGGCCGTTCTATCCGTCGAACGCGAAGATCGCGCAGATCGACTGGAAGGGCTCGCAGCTCGGCCATCGCGCGCCGCTCGCGCTCGGCCTCGTCGGCACCGTGAAGGAAACCATCGCCGCGCTGCTGCCGCGGCTGACGCGCAAGACCCAGCGGCGCTTCCTCGAGAATGCGCTGAAGCATTACGCGGCCGCGCGCAAGGGGCTCGACGATCTCGCGGTGGCCGAGCCGCCGGGCCGCGCGATCCATCCACAATACCTGACGAAGCTCGTCGACGAAGTCGCGGCCGACGACGCGATCTTCACGGCCGACGTCGGCACGCCGACGCTGTGGGCCGCGCGCTACCTGACGATGAACGGCAAGCGGCAACTGCACGGCTCGTTCAACCACGGGTCGATGGCGAACGCGATGCCGCAGGCGCTCGGCGCGCAGGGTGCGCATCCGGGGCGGCAGGTGGTGTCGCTGTCCGGCGACGGCGGGCTGTCGATGCTGCTCGGCGATCTGCTGAGCGCGCGCCAGCTCAACCTGCCGATCAAGATCGTCGTGTACAACAACAGCCTGCTCGGCTTCGTGTCGATGGAGCTGAAGGCGGCCGGCTATCTCGATACCAACGTCGACCTGAGCCCGACCGATTTCGCGGCGATCGCGAAGGGCGCGGGTATCTTCAGCGTACGCGTCGAGCATTCGGAGAACGTCGAGCAGGCATTGCGCACGGCGTTCGCGCACGACGGGCCGGCGGTGGTCGACGTCGTCACGTCGAAATACGAGCTCGCGATGCCGCCGAAGATCGAGATCGCGCATGCGAAGGGCTTCAGCCTGTTCATGCTGCGCGCGATCCTGAGCGGGCGCGGCGACGAGATCGTCGAGCTGGCGAGAACCAACCTGCGGTGAGGCGGTGCCGCGCGCGATGCGGCGTGTCGTTCGTTCCCGATCGGTCACGCTGCTTCGCTTCCGTCGGCGGCCCACTCACGGATGCGGCGGCGCGGGCAATTAGGGACAATCTTCACGTCGCCTTAAGTTTGCGTTTCCTAGAATCGATTGGATCGTCGCTCTTCCTGCGGCGGACCGCTTCGTCCAGGAGGATGCCAGTGAACAAGCCCCGTGACGCCGTAGCCCCGTTCCACGCAGTCGTCGGCACGTCGAAGCCGAAGGCGCAACCGCTCAAGGCCGGCCAATGATCTGGCCGAACGCGTGGCGTGTCTCCGCACTGTTCGTGCGCGAGTGGGTCGGCCGCCCGGCCGCGGTGGGCGCGTTGTGCCCGAGTTCGCGGCATCTGGCGCGCGGGATGGCCGACGCGGTGCCGGACGGCGACGGGCTGGTCGTCGAACTCGGCGGCGGCACCGGCGCGATCACCGCGGCGTTGCTCGAACGCGGCGTCGCGCCACGGCGCCTCGTCGTGGTCGAGCGTTCGCCGGCGTTCGTGCAGCACCTGCGGCGACGCTTTCCGGACGTGTCGATCGTGTGGGGCGATGCGCGGCAGCTCGAACGGCTGCTGCCGCCCGCCGCGCGGGTCGATGCGATCGTGTCGTGCCTGCCGTTGCGCACGCTGCCGCGCGAGGACGTGACGGCCATCGTCGAGCAATGCCATCACGTGCTGTCGGCCGACGGCGTGATGATTCAATTTACATACGACTTGCGCTCGCCCGGCCGTCATCCGCTGGGCGATTCGGCATTCGTTGCCTGCGGCAGTCGTATCGTCTGGGCAAATATTCCGCCTGCGCGCATCGTGACCGTGCGCGGCGTTGCCGCCGAACACGCCGGTTGACGCGGCCGCGCCGGTTTCTTTCATAAGTCATACCGATCCTTCCAATTTCCATTCTTCGCAAGTGGGGCTTGCGGTCAGGCCGGCTGGTTTTTTCCTTTTCCAGCCGTGTCCGACAGGGATCGCCGACGAAGCGCTAGAAGCGCACGCCGTCCGGCACGCGCGCCGCGGGCCGCGACGCGACCCGTTTGATGAAGCGGTCGAGTGGTGTCGCATAGCCGCGCGCGATGACCCAGCTCAAGCCGGCCGACAGCACCAGATACGCGACGAGCAACGCCAGCTTGCCGTCGCCATGCGTGGCAGACGGCGGCCAGAACGTGCGCAGCGCGCCGAGCACGATCAGGTGGAACAGATACAGCTCGTAGCTGAGCCGGCCGCTCCAGCGCAGCGGCGCGAGCGCGCGGCCATGCGCGCGTTCGCGTTCCGCCTGCGCGCCGATCAGCAGCACGGCCGTGCCGAGCGCCATCGCGGATACCCCGATCACATGGCTTTGCGCGATCGGCCACGCGAGATAGAGCGCCGTCATCGCCGCTGCCGCGAGCCATTGCACGGGCGCTGCCGCGAGCGCCTGCCAGCGCGCGCGTTCGGCGAGCAATGCAGTGCAGCAGCCGATCGCGATGCCGTCGAAACACGCGAAGTACGCATAGAGGAAGCCGCCTTCGTCGCCCGGATGCGTGAAGCGGTACACGGGGCCGATCGCGGCAATCAGCAGCCAGAACGCGAACAGCCGCGCGTCGCGGCGCAGCGCGATGCACAGCAGCGGAAACGACAGGTAGAACACCTCTTCGACCGACAGCGACCACAGCACGCCGAGCGCGTAGTTGACCCATCCGTATGCGCCGATCAGCACGTTCATCCAGAACGTGAGCGACGCGAGATTCACGAGCCAGAACGACACGGCGCCGCCCTGCGGCGCATGGTTCGTGAAGATCGGCACGCCGGCCGCCGCGAGGCCGTTGACGAGCGCGAGCAGCAGGAGCAGGCACGGGACGATGCGCGCGATGCGCGACACGTAGAACGCGCGCACGTCGAGCGCGCCGAGGCTGCCCCAGCGGCGGCGCGCATTCGACGTGATCAGGTAGCCCGAGATCGCGAAGAACATCGTCACGCCGTAGTTGCCGTTGCGCACGATCGCATGGACCGTGTCCCAGCCGAGCACGCGCGCGAGCGCCGTGTCGCGCAGCGGATACGCGATGTTGAAGTGATGCAGCAGGACGAGCACGATCGACACGCCGCGCAGCAGGTCGATCCGCGCGTTGCGCGGGCCGGCGCTCATTGCGGCCGGGCCGGTTCGGCGAGCGCCGGCAGCGCGGCCAGGAACGTATCGCGCGAGCGCAAGCCCGCATTCGGCGTCTGCCGCTTGTCGTCTTGGATCAGGTTCGCGAACACGAGCGTGCGCGGCCCCTTCGTCGCCCAGCCGACGAACCAGCCGTACGCGTGCGCGGCGTCGTACTTGAGGCCCGGCGAGCCCGTGCCCGTCTTGCCGTGCACGGTCCAGCCGTCCGGCTGCGCGTCGATCAGCGTGATGCGCTCGGTCATGTCGTACGCGTGCGTGCTGACGGGCAGCGTCCGGTGCACGATCTTGCGCATGAACGCGACCTGTTCGAGCGGCGAAATCTGCAGCGATGAATTGACCCATGCGCCCATCGCGCCGCTGAGTTCGCCCTGCTTGCCGGTCACGTCCGTATTGCCGTAACCGAATGCGTTCGTGTACTGCTGGAAGCGTGCCGGCCCGAGCGCTTGCGCGACTTGTTCCGAGTACCAGAAGATCGACAGCTTGATCCAGCGTGCCGGGTCGGTCGGCTCGCGCCACGGGGCGCCGCCCCAATCGGGATAGCCTGCGTGGAAGGCGAGTGTCGGCGTGTGTTCGTCCTTCAGGAAGCCGGCGTCGAAGCCCATCAGGCTGATCGCCACCTTGAAGGTCGACGCCGGTGTGACGCGGGTCGCGCAATCGCCTTGCTGGACGAGCATCCGGCCGGTGGCGGCATCGGCGACGACGGTGCAGACAGGACGGGCGGATGTGGAGGCGGCGGCGAGGAGGCCGGCGGCAAGGACAAGCAGCGTGCGGCGCCAGGTTTTCAAGCGAGACTCCATCGGATCGTGATCGGGAGGTGCGCCGTGCGGGCCGGCCGGCGGATCGTGTCGCCGGGGGCGCGTTCAATGGGGCAGGTGCCGAGGCGGCGGCGATTGCCGGAGCCGACTGTCTAGGCCGCGCACAGTGTATCGGAGGCGGGGCGGTTGTGACGGGACGTGGTCGTCGGCGGTAGCGGTGAGGATGGGCAGAGCGAAGGTGACGATGACGCGGCCTGCACCCCGCATGCCGTTTTTTGCACCGCCGCGCCGTTTTTTTGCACGGCGTTTATGCGCGGTCTTCTAAGCTGGGCATGTGTCGAACAGCCGAGACGGCTTCCGTCCGCTCCATGACCTTCATCCATCCCGTTCCCGCCTTCGATGTCGCCGGCCGCCAGGTGCGCGCCGGCGCACGCAACACCGTCCTTCCGTTCCCGCCGCCGCGCCCGCGCCTGCAGTTGCCCGTCACGCTGACGGCCGACTCCGGCGAACTCGCGCGCGCCCGCCTCGCGGCGCTGCTGCATTCGCCGCTCGGCGTGTATGTCGTCAGCGCGCGCACCGTGCGCGACGTGATCCATGTGCACTTCGAGATCGCGCCGGAGGATCTGGATTTCACGCTGCACATGCTGATCGCGCAGCAGGCCGATGCGGTGATCGGGCCCGTCGCGCGCCGGCTGCGCGTCGGGCCGCAGCCCCGGTGAATCGGGGAACGATTATTGCGCGTCGGTTGCTTGTTGATCGTTTGATTCGCCGCCGGATCGTCGGTCGCGGTGCTGTTCGCCCGCCGGGCGGCGGATGTTCGTGCGCCGCGTCGCGTGCGGCGCCGATCCTGAATATGGAGTGTCCATGTACCTCACGGAAGAAGTGCATAGCGCGCGGCCGGCAAGCCGCCGCGCGCGGACGGCGTCGCTGCCGTCGGGCCGGCAGCTCGCGCGGCAGCTCGTGACGACGGTGCGCGTGGCCGAAATGTTGCTGCATCAGGCGATCGTCGTGCCCGACGGGCATCAGTGGTCGGTCGACACCGAGCGCGTCGACGCGGCCGGCGGGCCGCTCGCGGCGTGGGAAACCTGCGTGACGTTGCGGATCGGCAAGGTGTTCGCGCCGGCGGTCAACCCGGCCGCACGGGTCAACGACTCCGATCAGGTCGCAGTCGAGATCGGCCTTTGTCTGCCCGAGCAGGCGTATCTGGACGAGCGGCGCGTGAGCATCTTCGGCCGCCGTCACGGCAACCGGTTCGGCGCGACGCTGTCGGTCGCGTCGGGCGCGCAGTGGGGCTGGCGACGCGCCGAGCATGTCGCGCCGGAACACGCGCAGGTGCGCGGCGATACGCTCGAGGCACTCGTCGATGCGGTCGCGGCGAACGTCAACGCGGCGCTGGCCGCGGCCGGGTTTCGCGCGACGCGCTGATCACGCGTCGCCGGTTTGCCCGGTCTGCCGCTGAAGGTCTTCCATCAACTGTTCCGCGAGAAAGTCGCACGGCGGCCGCTTCGATTTCGTGCTGCGCGCGAGAATCAGTTCGAGCGGCGGCAGGTCGGGCAGCCCGTGCGAGCGGCCGAGCATCGACAGTTGCGCGGGAATCGCGCAGCGCGCGAGCGGCGCGACCGCGAGGCCGGCCTCGACCATGCTGAGCAGCCCGAGCAGGCTCGGGCTTTCATACGAGGTGCGATACGGCACCTTCGCGCGTTCGAGGCTGCGGATCGCGTTCTCGCGCGCGACGCTGCCCGGCATGAACACCGCGATCGGCAGCGGCCGCTCTTCCCACACGCGCGGCCCGTTCGTCATCGCGGCCCACGCCATCGGCTCGTGGCGGATGAAGTCGCCGGTCAGCCCCTTGATGCGTGTGCCGCACACGAGATCGACGGTGCCGTCCTTGATCAGCGGCGCGAGCGCGCTGCTCGGCAGCCCCATCACCTGGATCTCGACCTTCGGGTAGGTCGCCGAGAATTTCTTCAGGACCGACGGCAGCAGCGACGACGCATAGTCGTCCGGCACGCCGATCACCACTTTACCGGTCACTTCCGGCCGCACCACGGCCGCCCACGCCTCGTCGCGCAGCGCCAGCATTCGTCTGGCGAATCCCAGCAGCACCTCGCCCTCGCGCGTCAGCACGATGCTGCGCGGCTTGCGCACGAACAGCGGCCGGCCGATCGCGTCTTCCAGGCTCTTGATCTGCATGCTCACGGCCGACTGCGAGCGGTTCACGGCTTCGGCGGCGCGAGTCATGTTGCCGGTTTCCGCGACGGCGACGACGGTGGCCAGCACGTCGTGATCGAGCATCTTCATGGGTATCAGGAAAACTGAACGTAACGATCAGCATTATGCGTTTTTATTGTTGCTGTGTGTCTGCCATAGTGCAATCACGCTGGCGTTTTGCCCGGCACGCAGGCTTGAACAGGAAGAGTGGTGTATCGATGATGGACCATCCGTTGCGCGCCGCACTGGCCGCGGAATTGCATGCGCGGCCGTTCCTGCGGCTTGCCGAAGCCGTGTCGCTCACGCATTACGCGATCTATGCGGACGGCGAGCCCGACATCCACGAAACGCTGCTGCACGCACTGTGCCGCGACACCGGCACTGCCGCGCCGCACGAAGGCGCGACGCACTACGCGGTGCAGTCGCCGTGCGGCTGGCACCTGAAGTGGGAACGTCACACCGAATTCTCGACCTTTACGTTCGTCGCGCCGCGTCGCGACACCGGCTATTTCGACGATCTCGCGATCGAAGGCATTCCGGCCGCATGGTTCGCGCGGCTGGCCGGCATCCGCTTCGTCGCGGTGCGGATGGAACTGCTGTCGGGCGATGCCGCGCGGCTCGTCTGCGGCGACCTGCGCCGCTGGATCGACGGGCCCGCGCTCGTCGGCAGCAACGTGCTCGGCGGCGGCAAGGTGTTCTGCGACTGGCATGTGCGCGACGACGGCTTCATGCGCTTTCTCGTCGTCGACGAGGATTTCCGCGAGGAGCAGGGCGGCCGCCTGCTGCAGCGTCTGTACGAAATCGAAACGTACCGGATGATGGCGCTGCTCGCGCTGCCGGTCGCGCGCCGGATGAGCCGCGAACTCGACGAGATCCACGCGGCACTGCATGCGCTGATGCAGCGGATGGACGCGAGCGGCGCCGACGGCGACGACGCGGCGCTGCTCGTCAAGCTCACGCATCTCGCGGTGCGGGTCGAATCGCTGTCGGGATCGGGCGCGCGTTTCAGTGCGTCGCGAGCGTACGAGAAGCTCGTGCTGGCGCGCATCCAGGAATTGCGCGAGGAGCGTATCGAAGGAATGCCGACGATCGCCGAATTCATGGAGCGGCGTTTTGCGCCGGCGATGGAGACGTGCCGCAGCGTGTGGGCGCGCCACGAGCAGATCGCCGCGCGGATCGCGCGTGCGGTCGACCTGTTGCGCACGCGCGTGAACCTCGCGCAGGAAAAGGACGTGACGCGCCTGCTGGCGGGCATGGAGCGCACCGCGCGCAATCAGCTTCATCTGCAGCACGCGGTCGAAGGGCTGTCGGTGGCAGCCATTTCGTACTACGTGCTGTCGCTCGCGACGGCGGCGTTCAAGGCGTTGCACGTGATGAACCTGCCGGTCGATCCGGAGCTGGCGGAAGGCCTGCTGATCGCGCCGGTGGTATTCGCGGTGATTCACATCACGCGGCGCACGCGCGCGCAGCTTGCGCGATCGGAGGCCGTGCATGACGGCGCGCCCGTGCGGGCGGCGGCGTTGAAGCAGGTCGGCTAGAACATCAACGACATATCAAAGGAGTGGAGATGACTTTTTCGCAGAAGCAATCGGGGTTCTTCAGCGGTTTCGACGCGTTCGACGAACCGGCACCGGACGAAGCGGGCGTAGCGGAAGAGGCGCGCATGACGTCGTATCAGGCCGTGTTGCAGGAGCCGATGACGTCGCTCGTCGGGAATACGCTCGATCGGCCGGACGTCGCGGCGGTGGCGATTCTCGGCTACAACTGACGCGTTTCCTCGCGTCGATTCGATTCGACGCAGGCGTTCATTTGCCGGCCGCCTTTTGGCGCGCCGGGCGTGAATTGCCTTTTCCCTTCGCTTTCCCCGCCCCTAGCGCGAGCGCCAGCTCGACGAACGCGCGCGCGGCCGCGCTCCGGTATGCTCCCTTGCGCTGTAGCAGCACCGCCGTGCGCCGCAGCACGGCCGGATCGAGCGCGACGGAAACGAGATCGTCGTGCCCGGCCGCGATCGTCGCGGGCAGCAGCGTCGCGAGATTCGTGCGGCGCACGATCTCGATCACCGCACCAAGCGAATTCGCTTCCATCAGCACACGCGGCCGCACGTCGTGCTCGCGGAAATAACGGTCGATCTGCACGCGCGTCGCGAACTCGGCCGTGAGCAGCACCAGCGGCGCGTCGTGCAGCGCGCGCAGGCCAGCCTTGCGTTTCCCGGTGAGCGCGTGCCGACGGTTCACGACGAGCGCGAGCGTCTCGACCAGCAGCGTTTCCGCTTCGATATCCGCCGTCTGCACCTCCTCGAACGCGATGCCGACATCGAGCTCGTCGTCGACGAGCAGCGCCTCGATGCGTTCCTGCGACATCTCGCGTACCGACAGCGACACATCCGGATAGCGGCCATGAAACGCCTCGACGAGCGGCCCGACGAGATAGCTCGTGAAGGTCGGCGTGACCGCGATCCGCAGCGAGCCGCGGCTGAGATCCTGCACGTCGTGAATGGCGCGCCGGCCTTCCGCGAGATCGTGCAACGCCTGCCGCGCATAGCGGAAATACACGTCGCCGGCGTCAGTCAATCGCGTGACACGCCCGGTGCGGTCGAACAGCTGCGCGCCGAGCATCTCCTTGAGCTGGCGGATCTGCTGCGACAGCGCGGGCTGCGACACGTGCAGCGCGACGGCCGCGCGCGTGAAGCTGCAGTGTTCGGCGACGGCCAGGAAGTAGTTGATATGGCGCAGCAGCATCGCGATTCCTATAAGTTTTGCTTATCCGATGGATCATAAATCAGTCTTTTACGTTATTGGAAGTCCGGCGTAACCTGCCCTTCATCGATTTCACCTACACCGGAGGACACGCGATGAAGGACATCATTGAAGGCTTTCTGAAGTTCCAGCGCGACGCCTATCCGGAGCGTGCCGCGCTGTTCCGCGATCTCGCGCGCAGCCAGAACCCGCGTGCGCTGTTCATCTCGTGCTCGGACAGCCGGCTCGTGCCCGAGCTCGTCACGCAGCGCGAGCCGGGCGATCTGTTCGTGATCCGAAACGCCGGCAACATCGTGCCGTCGTACGGCCCCGAGCCGGGCGGCGTGTCGGCCTCGGTCGAATACGCGGTGGCCGCGCTGCGCGTGACCGACGTCGTGATCTGCGGGCATTCCGATTGCGGCGCGATGACCGCGATCGCGACCTGCCAGTGCATGGACCACATGCCTGCCGTCGGCCACTGGCTGCGCTACGCCGATTCGGCGCGCGTCGTGAACGAGGCGCGCGCGCATCTCAGCGAACGCGATCGGATCGACTCGATGGTGCGCGAGAACGTCGTCGCGCAACTCGCGAACCTGAAGACGCACCCTGCCGTGCGGCTCGCGCTCGAAGAAGGGCGTCTCGCGCTGCACGGCTGGGTCTACGACATCGAATCCGGCTGCATCGACGCCCATGACGGCGCGACCGGCCGGTTCGTCTCCCTGGCGGACCATCCCGACGTCCGCGCCACGCCTGCGACGCTTCCCGTCGCGGCCTGAATCGCTCCCACCCAACCACGAGGTATTGCCATGATCCAGTCCCAGCACAGCCAGACCGCCCGCCACGCGCTTGCGGAGACCGTCGTCCTCGCGAAGGCGCGCAAGAACCTGTCGTTCGCGCAACTCACCGAAGGCACGGGCCTGAGCGAAGCGTTCGTCACGGCCGCGCTGCTCGGCCAGCACGCGCTGCCGGCCGGCGCCGCGCGCGTCGTTGCCGACAAGCTTGGCCTCGACGACGACGCGGTGCTGCTTCTGCAGACGATCCCGCTGCGCGGCAGCATCGACGATCGCGTGCCGACCGATCCGACCATTTACCGCTTCTACGAAATGCTGCAGGTGTACGGCACGACGCTGAAGGCGCTGGTTCACGAGAAGTTCGGTGACGGCATCATCAGCGCGATCAATTTCCGGCTCGACGTGAAGAAGGTCGACGATCCCGAAGGCGGTTCGCGCGCGGTGATCACGCTCGACGGCAAGTACCTGCCGACCAAGCCGTTCTGACCGAACCGACGCAGGCGCGGCGCCGCAACGGCGCCGCCGCACAGGTTCGCCCGACGTGCGTCGGCCGCCGGCCGGTGCACGTTCCGGCCATTCCGTTTCTACGAGGACACAGCCATGGATTTTGTGAAACGCACGATCGATCTCGCGATGAAGAACGTGGAAGAGGGCGGACGCCCGTTCGCGACGGTGATCGTCCGCGACGGCGAGATCGTTGCGGAGAGCCCGAACCTCGTCGCGCAGACCAGCGACCCGACCGCGCATGCGGAGATCCTCGCGGTGCGCGATGCATGCCGCAAGCTCGGCACCGAACACCTGACCGATTGCGAGATCTACATCCTCGCGAGCCCGTGCCCGATGTGCCTCGGATCGCTGTACTACTGCAGCCCGAAGCGCGTGATCTACATCACGACGCGCGAGGACTACGCGCCGTTCTACCGCGACGACCGCAAGTACTTCGAGCTCGACACGTTTTATGCAGAATATGCGAAGCCGATCGGCGAGCGGCGGCTGCCGATGGTGCAGCAGAAGCACGGCGACGCGATCGGTGTCTACCGGCGCTGGCAGGAACTGAACGCGAAGTGACGTGATCCGCGCGGCGCGCAGGTTGCGCGATGCAGCGGCCCCGGCTGCTCGTTTTCTCCATTCTTTGCTCCGCCCGGCGGCTTTCGTGCAGCCGGATAGATCGTGCGCGAGCGGCGCAGCGTGACCGACATGAAGGCGGCGTTCGCGGTGGCGTGAGCCGACGCAACGCGACAACGTGCAACGAAGCGTCGGCCGCGCGATGCGCTCGCCGTTCGTGCTTTTGCAGCGGCAGCGCCGGTCGGACTCGATTCGACCGCATGCCGGCGCGCAGGCGACGCGCTATAGTCGTGCGACGCCCGCAGGGTGCTGCACGCCCGGCGGTCTTTTCACGCACGCATTCGCCCGATGACAGCCCTTCCCGACGTTACCCTTCGACTGACCGACACCGAGCAGCCGGCCGCACGAGACTTCATCAGCCGCAAGCTCGGCGAATTCAACCACGCGATGACGGGGCGCGCCGATGCGGCCGCGCTCGACGTCTACGTGACCGACCCCGCGACCGGCGAGGTATTGGGCGGCCTCACCGGCCGGACTTCGCTCGGCCTTTTCTTCATCGATCTGTTCTACCTGCCCGAATCGCTGCGCGGCGGCGGATTCGGCAGCCGGTTGCTGCGCGAAGCCGAAGCGGAAGCGAAACGGCGCGGGTGTGCACGCGCGGTGCTGTACACGATCTCGTTCCAGGCGCCTGACTTCTACCGGAAGCAGGGTTACGAGACCTTCGGCGAAGTGCCGTGCGAGCCGGAAGGGACCGCGCGTGTGTTCATGGTCAAGACGCTTTGAGAGCCTGTTCCTGACATCCGCCGACATCGCAAGCGGTGGCGGCAAGCGCAATGCCCATCGCGCTCGCGAATCACCGCCCCGGCGTCGCGCGCTCGACGATCATGTCGTAGAGCGCCCGCGCCGCGGGCGACAGTTGCGCGCTCTTGCGCGTGACGAGCACGAGCGTGCGCGACACCGACGGCTCGACGAGCTCGATCGTGCGGATCATCGGATACGCGTTCTTCTGGATCGCGAGCTTTGGCACCACGGCCGCACCGAGCCCTTCGGCGACGAGCCCGAGCGCGGTCGAGCTGCGCTGCACTTCGTAGAACGAGTGCAGCGACACGCCGCTGGTTTTCAGCGCGCCTTCGAGCAGCCCGCGATTGCCGCTCACTTCGCCGGCGAAGATCAGCGGGTGTGGCTGCAGTGCCGCCCAGCGGATGCGCCGCCGCTTCGCGAGCGGATGATCGTCGCGGCAGACAAGCACATACGGGTCGTGCGTGAGCGGCACGCTGACAAGTTCGGGGTGCTGGTCGCCGGCGATGCTGATGCCGAATTCGGCTTCGCGGCGCAGCACGGCCTGCAGTACCGATGCCGATGCGTGATCGAGGATCTTCACGCGATCGTGCGGCCGGTGCCCGGAGAACGCGCGCAGGATGCGCGGCAGGTATTGCACGCCGACCGTCGGCACGCACGCGATCGTGACGTCGCCGCGCTGGCTCAGGCCCGTCTCGCGGATTTCGGTCAGCGCATCGGATAGTTCGTTCAGCAGCCGCCGCGCTTGCGGCAGGAAACGCCGGCCGATCTCGGTCAGCGTGGTGCGGCGCGTCGTGCGCTCGACCAGCGCGACGCCGAGAAACGACTCGAGCTTGCGCAGCCGCTGCGTGATCGCCGTTTGCGTCACGTGCAGCGTGTCGGCCGCCTGCCTGAAGCTGCCGCCGTCGGCGATCGCGACGAAAGCCTGTACACCGAGCGTATCGATTTTCATCAGAAATTTGAATCAATAACGATATTAAATTCATTTTACTGAAGTGCCGCGCCGGTCGCAGAATGCGCTGCATCGGCGGCCGCATGCATTCCGCGCCCGGATGCGGCGGCGCCGCCCATGCCGACAAGGAGAACCATCGTGACGACCCCACTCGATCAATACGCGAGCCAGTACGTGCAATTCGAGGACGAGCGCACGCGGCCGGTGCGCGACCTGCTGGCCGCCGTGCCGCGCACGCCGATCCGCACCGCGATCGACATCGGCTGCGGGCCCGGCAATTCGACGGAAGCGCTGATCGCACGCGCACCCGACGCGACGATCCACGGAATCGACGCATCGGCGGACATGATCGCGGCCGCGCGCAAGCGCCTGCCGGCACTGCGCTTCGATATCGCCGATGTGGCCGCGTGGGACGATCCGGGCGGCTACGACCTGATCCTGTCGAACGCGGTGCTGCAATGGGTGCCCGCGCACGACACGCTGTTTCCGATGCTCGTCGGCCGGCTTGCGCCGGGCGGCCATCTCGCGGTGCAGATGCCCGACAACCTCGACGAACCCGCGCACCGGCTGATGCGCGAAGTCGCCGCGGCCGGGCCGTGGGCGGACAAGCTGAAAGGCGCGGCGCGCACCGAACGGTTCGACGCGCGCTACTACTACGCATTGCTGTCGCCGCTGTGTTCGCGCGTGGACGTGTGGCGCACGGCCTACTACCACCCGCTGCGCGGCGGCGCGGACGCGGTCGTCGAATGGTTCAAGGGCAGTGCGCTGCGGCCGTTCCTCGCGGCGCTCGACGACGGCGAACAGCGTGCGTTCCTCGCGCGTTATCGCGAGGCGATCGCCGGGCCGAACGGTTATCCGGCACTCGACGACGGCACCGTGCTGCTGCCGTTCCCGCGCCTGTTCGTCGTGGCGACGCGGAAGTGACGCGGCAATGCCGCCGGCGACGGGCCGGTGGCCGGCAAGATGCAGACGCATGTCATCGTCGCGGCAGGATAGCGGTGCCCCGGATTGCTCATATCAAATCGGCGCCGCTCGATTGCTCGCCAACCCTAAGTGTGTCGCGCTGCGGTTCGACTATGCTGAAATGACTGCAGCCCGGGCATCGCGCCGCAACGCTGCAACTGGCGATGACGGGAGGGCACGATGACCGAGCAAAGCAACGTTCAACTAGTGCAGCAGGCGTACGCGGCGTTCGGCAGGGCCGATATCGACGGCATCCTGCAGACGTTATCCGAAAGCGTCGACTGGTTCATACCAGGGCCGACCGGCATCATTCCGTTCGCAGGCAGACGACATGGGCCTCAAGAGGTCGCGGCGTTCTTCGGGGCGCTTGCGTCGACGCAGACCGTGGAACGGTTCGAACCGCTCGAGTTCATCGCCAGCGGCAACCGGGTCGTCGTGCTCGGCGCACAACGCTGGTATGTCCACTCGACCGGGCGCACGTACGAGGACGAGTGGGTGCATCTGATCACGATCGAAAACGGCAAGATCACGGCGTTTACCGAGTATCACGATACCGAGGCGGAAGCGGCGGCACATCGACAGTGACGGCGCTGTATGCGTGCCGGCTTTCCGGGAAAAACTCGTCTGGAATCCTGAGCGGCGGAACTGGTCGGTCGATCGCGCGCATCGCGTGGCGCAGTTCATGACAGCTGCGCAGCCACGCGATGCCGAGTTCGCTGCCGATCCCGCTGAGCCCGAAGCCGCCCCAGCACACGTGCGGGTAGATGAGTTGCGGCGCATTGATCCACACGAGCCCCGCGCGCACGTGTTTCTGGAACTGCTTCGCGACGTCGAGATCGGCATCCTCGCGCACGATCAGCGACGACTTGCCGCCGAGTTCGAGCGTCACGCGCTTCATGTCCTCGGCCGCTGCCTGCATCACCTTGCGGCCGGCCGCCGTGCTGCCGGCAAACGAGACCTTGTCGATCAGCGGATGCGCGGTCAGCGCCGCACCGACGTCGGCTTCGGCCTCGAGCGGCGGTTTGCAGCTCACCTGCATCTGCAGCGCGGCGAGGCGGTCACGTTCGGCTTCGACACGCTCGGCGACCGTCGCGAGAATGCGGCCGCGCTCGGCGGGCGGCGTATCGCGCCAGTCGGCGAACGCACCGCGCACAGCGGCGTCGACGTGCGCGGCCTGGCCAGGTCAGCGCGCGATCGCGGGTGGCGCGGCGCCGTCTTGCGATCCGGCGGAAGGGAGCGCGGTGGTGGCCGAACCCCACGCAGCGAGTTCGCGTTTCGTGCGCACGCCGAGCTTCGCGAATGCGCGCTTCACGTACGACTCGGCCGACGCGACGCGCACGCCGAGGATCCCGGCGGTTTCCGGCACCGTCTTGCCGGAGATCAGGTGCTTGCAGGTTTCGTATTCGCGCTTCGACAGCTTCACGCCGTCGGCCGCGATCCGCGCATCGAACTGCGCGAGCGGATGGACTTCAGGTGCCAGGTGCGCGACGCGCCGCACGGCGGTGGTCGACGCATGCAGTTCGAGCAGCGGGAACAGCACGTCGCTGATGCTGCGAAAGCGATTCATCTCGGCCAGCGTGAACGGCGGCCGGTCGCGGCCGCGCTCCAGCGCGATCGAATGCTGCGAGTAGCGTGTGCCGCGCGCGAGCACGCATTCGTGGCCGATATGCACATCATCGAACAGTCGCTGCCGGAATTCGCCGGGCGGGATCGCCGCGATGTCGCGCACGACGAGCATCGTGCCGGTCTTGCCGCGCAGCCCCGCGAATAGCGGGTCGCTGTCGAGAAAGCGCTCGTAGTAGAGCGTCATCACGTCCGAGATTTCCGACGTCGCGGTGCCGATGCCGCTGCTGCCGATCCATTCGCATCGATAGCCTGTGGGCATCGTGCCGTCGACGCGCGAGCGTTCGACGTGCGCGACGTCGAGCGGCACCACGTCGTTCAGCAGTTGCGTGAGGCGCGGCACGAAGTGCGGCGTGCCGACCGTCTCGATCAGCTCGCCCAGCGCCTTGAACGACACGTTGAAGCGGTCGTTGTCGCGGTGGGAGGGGTCCACGTTCAGCGGCATGCGGTTCCCCGGTGAGAAGCGGCGGGATTGTAGCGATTGCGGTGAAAAACGTCATTAAGGGGAAACACCGGCGGGTGTCCTTGCGACTTCGCGCCCCGCAAGACATCGCTTGTCCCCCCGAAGGTGGCAGGTCAGTCTGGCCGCAATCGATGCACAGGCGGCGAGCAGCAGCAGGGAGCCGTGGAGCAGCGAACTGAGTCGCGAGGGACGCGTCATGGTCGGATCAGGGATAAAAGGCGTGGATGAGGATGAAAGTGGCCGGCGGGGCCCGGCTTCCGTTTGCCGCCAATGTACCGGCATCCGGCATGTTCCGCGAGCGGGACCGACATGGCCGGACGTTGCCGGGTAGTCGCGATACCGGTACCTTTGCCCGCCTTGTTCAGGATCGGCGCGATGACAAGGATGTCCGTTCCATTCCTGCTTGCTGGTGAGGTTGACGATGAAGACATTCAAGCCCGGTTTCGCCCTTTGTGTTGCGATGATCGCTGCCGGTACGGCACGAGCAGGCGATTTCTCGATCGAAAGCGCTGAGCTCGCCGGCGGCGCGTTTGATCCCGCGCAGGTATCGGACAGCTTCGGCTGCCACGGTCAAAACATTTCGCCATCCATACGGTGGCGCGGTGTTCCGGAGGGAACGCAAAGCTACCTTCTGACGATGTTCGATGCCGACGCACCGACGGGCTCCGGATTCTGGCACTGGGTCGTCGCCGATATCCCGGCGTCGGCTCATGGCATCGCGTCCGGTTCGGGCAATGACGTTGCCAGACTGCCGGCGGGTGCCGTCCCGATGAAGAACGACACCGGCCACGCCGGCTATCTTGGCCTGTGCCCGCCGCAGGGCGAGACACATCGCTACGTCATTGCGCTGACCGCGCTCAAGGTGAGCGACGCTGCCGGTCGAGCGTGACGCGACGCCTGCGGTCGTCGGCTTTACCGCTCACTACCAGGCCATCGCGAAGGCGACGATGACCGTGCGATTGAGCCGCTAACCACCCGCGCTGTCGTCGCGATACCCGCTCTTGCCGACGAAGATCTCCTTCAGCGCCGCACGCAGCGCGACCGGATCGTACTGGCCGGGTGCGAGATGGATCACGTAACGCGTCTGGCCGTCGAGACGCGCAGCGATGCCCGGTTCGATCTCGACGTCGATCGTGTTGTCCGTCAGGCGCACCGACAGATCCTTGACGCGCCAGTTGATCTGGTCGCGCACCATCACTTCGATCAGCGTGTCGTCCGGAAAGCGCGACAGCGCGAAGCAATAGTCCTGCTCCGCGTCGTGACAGTAGATGTTGGCGAAGCTTTCGTCGTCGTCGAGGTCGGACGTTGCCGCGCCGACGGTAGCGTGAAGGTCCATGAACGTAGGTTCCTGCGTAATAGGTTGTCGAGGTTATCGGGGTGAGCGGCTTGCCGATTCGATCGCCTCCGCCGCTTCGGGCGCCACGCCGGTATCGCACGACGCATCGGCATCGCGCGCCTTCAGCCACAGCCCGAATTCGCGCATCACGTCGACCACCGGCCGCAGCCGGTCGCCGTCCGCGGTCAGATCGTACTCGACGCGCACCGGCACTTCCGGATAGATGGTCCGCCGCACGAGCCCCGCGTCTTCGAGCGCGCGCAGGTCGAGCGTCAGCATGCGCTGCGAGATGCCCGGCATGTCGCGGCGCAGGTCGCTGAAGCGCCGCGGCCCGTCGAGCAGATACGACACCAGCAACAGCCGCCAGCGGCCGCCGAGCATGCGCATCGCTTCTTCAACGGAACATCCTGTCGCACTCGTTTTCATCCTGCTGAACCCTGGTCGGTAAATTTTTTGTGACTACGGCACAAATGACTGCCGTCTTCCCACCCATGCGCCGATGCGAGATATTAGCGCCCGCGTCGCGGCAAATCGATACACGGACAACCAACGAAGGAAACGCATGAAGCTCTATCACGCTCCCGGCAGCTGTTCGCAGGCGATCCGCATCGTGCTGCACGAAGGCGACATCGACGCGCAGATCGTCAACGTCGACGCGCGCAAGCATGTCGTCGAAGGCGGACGCAACTACTACGACGTGACCGAACTCGGCTACGTGCCGCTGCTCGAACTCGACGACGGCACGATGCTGCGCGAAGGGCCGGTGATCGCGCAGTATCTCGCGGATCTGCGCCCGGAAGCCGCGCTCGCGCCCGCCTACGGCACGCTCGCGCGCTACCGGCTGATGGAATGGCTCAACTTCCTCGGCACCGAGATCCACAAGGGTTTCATCCCGCTGCTGTATGCGGTGCAGGCGGGGAAGTACGTGGAGCCGGCGCGGCAGAAGCTCGACAGCCGCTTTGCATGGATCGACCGTCAGCTCGACGGCAAGACGTTCGTCACGGGCGACACGTTCACGGTTGTGGATGCGTACCTGTTCGCGCTGACCGGCTGGGGCAAGGCCGACTGGATGCGCTCGGTGTACAACGCGGATATCGACCTGAGCCGGTATGCGCATCTGCGGGCGTGGTACGAGCGCGTGCGGGAACGGCCGGCGGTGCAGGCGGTGCTGGCGGCGGACGGCCTGTCGCGGTAGCGCGCGGCGATGGCGATGGCGATGGCGACTGCGACGGTCGCGGATACGGCGCGTCATCCCGTCGCACCGCGGCCGTTTCGCGCTATCGCGGCGCCGCCACGCAGCAAAATGCCGCGCTATAATCGCCGCCATGAAACTGCTTCGGACCTTCATCTTGCTGCTGCTTTGCGCGGTGCTGCCCATCAGCGGGCTGGCAGCCAGCGGCCTGACCGGTGAATGTCCGATGCAGCACACGATGTCGATGGAAGCGGATACCGGCATGACCATGTCCGCCGACATGAGCGATTGCGACTCGATGAAGTCGCTCTCCGCCAGCAACGCGAAAGCGAAGGCCAAAGCCAAGGTCATGGCCTGCAAGGTGACGGCCCAATGCCAGTTCGGCAGTCTCTATCACCCGGCCGCCCGCGTCGACGTCACCCATCCCGCTGCATTCGCCAGCACGATCGTCTTCCACTACACGCAGTCCGTCCCGGTCCGCGACCCGAGCGGGTTGTGGCGCCCTCCACGCATTAGCTGATCCCGATCCGACCGGTTCACCGCCCAGGCGGTGAGGTTCGTCCTGTGCTCAGGACGTGGAATCCCTATGGATTCCGACGTTGGGGTTAAACCATGTCATTCGATTTCGGCACGCCGCGCATGCGGCGTGCGTGTCGGCGCGCGCCCGTGCTGTGCGCCGCGCTGCTGGTGACGGGCGCCGTTCACGCGCAGCAGTCGCCATTCACGCTGGACGCTGCGCTGCAGTCCGCTACCGATCATTCCGCTTCGATGCAGGCCGCGCAGGCTTCGGTGCACGCGAGTTCGGAAGCAGCCGTCAAGGCCGGCCAGTTGCCGGACCCGATGCTCAAGGCCGGCATCGACAACCTGCCGGTCAACGGCGGGCAACGCTTCACCGTCGGCCAGGACTTCATGACGATGCGCCGCATCGGCATCGAGCAGGAGTGGGTGTCCGGCGACAAGCGGCGGCTGCGCTCGGCGCTGGCCGGCGAGCAGGTCGGCCGCGAACGCGCGGGGTATCTCGTGCAGCTCGCCGCCGTGCGCCGGCAGACCGCGACGGCCTGGCTCGACGCCGTCTATGCGAAGCAGGCGCTCGCGCTTCAGCAGGCGCTGCTCGCGCACATGAACCATGAACTCGACGCGACGCAGGCGTCGTATCGCGGCGCGAAGGCGAGCGCGGGCGACGTCGTGCAGGCCCGCGCGATGCTCGCGCAAACGCAGGATCAGGTGCTCAAGGCGCAGCAGGCATATCGCACCGCACTTATCGCGCTTGCCCGCTGGACGGCCACGCCGGTTGCGGACGTGACGGGCACGCCGCCCGCGCCCGAATCCTTCGTGTCGTCGCTGCCGCCGGACGAACTGCGTCTGTCGCAACCGGCGCTCGTCGCCGCTGCAGGCGACATCGCGGTCGCCGAAGCCGACACCGCGGTCGCGAACAGCGAGCGCAGCCCGAACTGGACGTGGGAAATCGCGTACCAGCAGCGCGGCGGCGCGTATTCGAACATGGTGTCGGTCGGCGTCTCGATCCCGCTGCCGATCAACCGCAAGAACCGCCAGAACCGCGACGTCGCCGAGAAGGCCGCACTCGCGACGAAGGCGCGGCTGATGTACGAGGACACGCTGCGTCAGGTGCAGGCCGATATCCGCACGCAGTCCGAAACGCTGGCGAGCGGCCGCGAACGCATCGCGAACCTGAGCGCGGCGCTGCTGCCTGCCGCCGATCAGCGCGTGCAGCTCGCCAATGCCGCCTACCGGGCCGGTACGGGTTCGCTTGCCGACACGTTCGCCGCGCGGCGTGCGCAACTGGAAGCGCAGTTGCAGGTGCTCGATCTCAGGCGCGACGTGTCGCAGACCTGGGCGCAGCTCGAATATCAGGTCGTGCCGGCGACGCTGGCCGCCGCGCAGTGAAGGAGAACCTCATGACGAAGCAATCACTGGCGCGCGCGGCGCTGTTGACGTTCGCCGCCGCGGCGCTGCTCGGCGCCGGCTATTTCGCTGGCGTCCGCCATGCGGCGGGCGGCGCGGGGATGGACGCAGCGGCTGCAGCATCCCCTGCCGCACCTGCAGGCGCGACCGATCCGAAGACGGGACGCAAGGTGCTGTACTGGCACGACCCGATGGTGCCGAACCAGCACTTCGACAAACCGGGCAAATCGCCGTTCATGGACATGCAGTTGCAACCTGTCTATGCGGACGAAGGTGGCGGTTCGTCAGGCATCCGGATCGATCCGGGCCTGCAGCAGAACCTCGGTATCCGCTACGCGACCGTACGCCGGCAGCAGACGGCAGCGGGATTCGATGCGGTGGGCACCACGCAGTTCGACGAATCGCGCGCGGACGTCGTTCAGTCGCGCGTCACCGGCTATATCGACCGTCTGTATGCGCGCGCGCCGATGCAGCGCATCGCGAAGGGCGCGCCGGTCGCGTCACTGTTCGTGCCGGACTGGCTCGCGCCGCAGGAGGAATATCTCGCGCTCAAGCGCGGCGGGATGGACGGCAGCCTGCTCGATGCGTCACGTGCACGGATGCGGGCGCTGTCGATTCCCGACGGCATGATCGCGAATCTCGATCGCACCGGCCGTGCGCAGACGCACGTCGTGCTGAGCGCGCCGGAAACCGGCGTCGTCAGCGAGCTGAACGTACGCGACGGCGCGATGGTCGCGCCCGGGCAGACGCTTGCGAAGATCGCCGGGCTGTCGACGCTGTGGCTCATCGTCGAGGTACCCGAAGCGCTCGCGCTGAACGTGCAGCCGGGGATGTCGGTCGACGCGACGTTCGCGGGCGATCCGGCGCGGCACTTCACCGGGCGCATCCGCGAAGTGCTGCCCGGCATCAGCACGGGCAGCCGCACGCTGCAGGCGCGCGTGGAGATCGACAACGCAGCGCTGAAGCTCACGCCCGGCATGCTGATGCGCGTGCGCGTCGAAGCGAAACAGACGGTGTCGCGCCTGCTCGTGCCGTCCGAAACGGTGATCGCGACCGGCAAGCGCACGATCGTCATCGTGAAGAACGGCGACGGCCGGCTTCAGCCGGTGTCGGTGACGGTCGGCAACGACGTCGGCGGCGACACGGAAGTGCTCGACGGGTTGAACGAAGGCGATACGGTCGTCGCATCGGGGCAGTTCCTGATCGATTCCGAGGCCAGCCTGAAAAGCGTGCTGCCGAAGCTGGAGCGGGCCGCGGGAGCAAGCACGCCGGCATCGTCCGCAGCAGCGGCGGCACCGATCTACGAAACCACCGGCAAGGTCGAGAAGGTCACGGCCGACGACATCACGTTCTCGCATCAGCCCGTTCCGGCGCTCGGCTGGGGCGCGATGACGATGGCGTTCGGCAAGCCGTCGGCGAAGGCGTTCCCGGATGTGAAGCCGGGCCAGACGGTGCGCTTCGCGTTTACGCAGACTGACGACGGCTACCGGCTGACGAAGGTCGAGCCGCAGGGAGGCGAACGATGATCGCGCGCATCATTCGCTGGTCCGTCCACAATCGCTTCCTGGTGCTCCTCGCTACGGTGCTGATCGCCGCATGGGGCGTTCATTCGCTGCGGCAGACGCCGCTCGATGCGTTGCCCGACCTGTCGGACACGCAGGTGATCGTGAAGGCGTCGTATCCGGGCAAGGCGCCGCAGGTCGTCGAGGATCAGGTCACCTATCCGCTGACGACGACGCTGCTCGGCGTGCCCGGCGCGAAAACCGTCCGCGCGTACTCGTCGTTCGGCGATGCGTTCGTCTATGTGCTGTTCGACGATCGCACCGATCCGTACTGGGCGCGTTCGCGCGTGCTCGAATACCTGAGCCAGGTGCAGAGCCGGCTGCCGGCAGGCGCGACGGTGTCGCTCGGGCCGGATGCAACCGGCGTCGGCTGGGTGTACGAGTACGCGCTGGTCGACCGCACCGGCCATCACGATCTCGGGCAACTGCGCGCGCTCAACGACTGGTTCCTGAAGTTCGAGCTGAAGGCCGTGCCGGACGTATCCGAAGTCGCGAGCATCGGCGGCATGGTGCGCCAGTACCAGGTCGTTCTCGATCCCGACAAGCTGCGCGCGTACGGGATCACGCAGGCGGCGGTTGCGGACGCGCTTCGCCAGGCCAATCAGGAGTCCGGCGGATCGGTCGTCGAGCTGGCCGAGTCGGAGTACATGGTGCGTTCGTCCGGCTACCTGCGCACGCTCGACGATTTCCGGCACGTCGTGCTGCGCACCGACGACGCGGGCACGCCGGTGTTGCTCGGCGACGTCGCGCGGATCCAGGTCGGCCCGGCGATGCGGCGCGGGATCGCGGAGCTGAACGGGCAGGGCGAGGTGACGGGCGGCGTGATCGTGATGCGCTCGGGCAAGAACGCGCTGACGACGATCGACGCGGTGAAGGCGAAGCTCGCCGACCTGAAGCGCTCGCTGCCGCCGGGCGTCGAGATCGTCACGACCTACGACCGCTCGCAACTGATCGAGCGCGCGGTGGACAACCTGACGGACAAGCTGATCGAGGAATTCGTGATCGTCGGCATCGTCTGCGCGGTGTTCCTGTTCCATCTGCGCAGCGCGTTCGTCGCGATCCTGTCGCTGCCGCTCGGTGTGCTGGCCGCGTTCATCGTGATGCGCTACCAGGGCGTGAACGCGAATCTGATGTCGCTCGGCGGGATCGCGATCGCGATCGGCGCGATGATCGACGCGGCGATCGTGATGATCGAGAACGCGCACAAGCATCTGGAAGCATACGACCACGCGCATCCCGGCGAGCCGATCACGGCCGCGCGCCGCTGGGAACTCGTCGCGGCGTCGGCCGCGGAAGTCGGGCCGGCGCTGTTTTTCTCGCTGCTGATCATCACGCTGTCGTTCATTCCGGTGTTTTCGCTGGAAGGGCAGGAGGGCAAGCTGTTCGCGCCGCTGGCGTTCACGAAGACCTACACGATTGCCGCCGCCGCCGGGCTGTCGGTGACGCTGGTGCCCGTGCTGATGGGCTATCTCGTGCGCGGCCGCATTCCGCACGAGAACGCGAACCCGATCAACCGCGTGCTGATCCGCGTGTACCGGCCGTTGCTCGAAGCGACGCTGCGGCGCCCGTGGTTCGCGATCGGCGTCGCGGTTGCCGCGCTCGTGCTGACGGCCGTGCCGTTGTCGCGGCTCGGCGGCGAATTCATGCCGCCGCTCGACGAAGGCGACCTGCTGTACATGCCGACCGCGCTGCCGGGCATCTCGGCCGACAAGGCGAGCGAGCTGCTGCAGCAGACCGACCGGCTGATCAAGACCGTGCCCGAGGTCGATACCGTGTTCGGCAAATCTGGCCGCGCCGATACCGCGACCGATCCTGCGCCGCTCGAGATGTTCGAGACGACGATCCGCTTCAAGCCGCGCAGCGCATGGCGGCCCGGCATGACGCCGGAGAAGCTCGTCGACGAACTCGATCGCACGGTGAAGGTGCCGGGCCTGTCGAACGTGTGGGTGCCGCCGATCCGCAACCGGCTCGACATGCTGTCCACCGGCATCAAGACGCCGGTCGGCGTGAAGATATCCGGGCCGGACCTGAAGGGGATCGATGCGATCGCGACGCAGGTCGAGGCGGCCGTGAAGCACGTGCCGGGCGTCACGTCCGCACTCGCGGAACGGCTGAACGGCGGCCGCTACATCGACGTCGACATCGACCGGCTCGCCGCCGCGCGCTACGGGCTGTCGGTCGCCGATATCCAGTCGGTAGTGTCGTCGGCGGTCGGCGGCGACGATATCGGCGAAGTGATCGCGGGGCGCGAGCGCTTTCCGATCAACATCCGTTATCCGCGCGAGATCCGCGATTCGCTCGAGAACCTGCGGCAACTGCCGGTCGTCACGGCGCGCGGCGCGCAGATCCGCCTCGGCGACGTCGCGCACATCGCGATCGCCGATGGCCCGCCGATGATCCGCAGCGAGAATGCGCGGCTGTCCGGCTACGTGTACGTCGATATCCGCGGCACAGATCTGCGCACCGCGGTTCGCGCGATGCAGCAGGCGGTCGCGCAACAGGTCGCGTTGCCGCCCGGCTATTCGATCGCGTGGTCCGGGCAGTTCGAGTATCTCGAACGCGCGGCGGCGACGCTGCGCACCGTCGTGCCGGTGACGCTCGTCGTGATCTTCGTGCTGCTGTTTCTCACGTTCGGCTCGGCGGCCGACGCGCTGCTGCTGATGTCGACGGTGCCGTTCGCGCTGGTCGGCGGCTTCTGGCTCGTGTGGGGGCTCGGCCATGCGGTGTCCGTCGCGACGTCGGTGGGTTTCATCGCGCTCGCGGGCGTGGCCGCCGAATTCGGCGTCGTGATGCTGCTGTACCTGAAGGGCGCACTGACGCGCCGGCTCGACGCCGGCGAACCGCTGACCGATGCGCTGCTGCTCGATGCGATTCGCGAAGGCGCGGTGCTGCGCGTACGGCCGAAGGCGATGACGGTCGCCGTCGTGCTCGCCGGCCTCGTGCCGATCATGGTCGGGCACGGCGCCGGTTCCGAAGTCATGCAGCGCATCGCCGCGCCGATGGTCGGCGGCATGGTCACCGCGCCGCTGCTGTCGATGTTCGTCATTCCCGCCGCGTGGCTTCTGCTTCAGCGCCGTCGTGTGCGAAGCGCGAGCGATGCGCGGCATTCCGATGCAGTTCCTCACGGCATGAACGTGCCATCCACCCAAACCGGAGAATCCCGATGAAGAAATTGATTGCTACCACCGCTGCCGTTCTCGCGATCGGCGCTTTTGCAGCTCCCGCCTTTGCCGCCGGTGACATGTCGGGCATGGACATGTCCGGCATGAAGATGTCGTCCGATGGCGCGGCCGAGTCGCATGCCGCGCTGACCGATGCGGAAGTGAAGAAGGTCGATGCCGCGACCGGCAAGGTCACGCTGAAGCACGGCGCGCTCGACAACGTCGGGATGCCGCCGATGACGATGGCGTTCAAGGCGAAGGATGCGGCCATGCTCGAGCAGGTGCATGTGGGCGACAAGGTCAAGGTCCGGATCGAGAACGTCAACGGCACGATGACGATCGTCAAGCTCGTCAAGGCATCCTGATCGTCTAGACGCGGGTGTCGTTTTCGCCCGCGTCAATGCAGTGAAGCGTATCGCGCGGACGCGGCGGACGTTGCCGCGTCCGCGCGCGTGCGCGTGTCGGGCAATGCGCCCGATCCCGGCTTCAGCGCGCCAGCGTCAGGAACAGATACACCACATAACCCGCGCCGTTCGCCAGCAACGCCCAGATCGCGAGCCCGCGCTTGCGCGCATTGACGCGCAGCCAGGCCGCCGCCGCGAGCGTGACGATCACGCCGGTCAGCACTTCGGGGCGCGGCTCCCACGGCGTCAGCGTGATGCCGATCGCCGGCAGCAGCGTGCCCTGGAACACCATCGCTCCGGTGATGTTGCCGAACGCGAGCGTGTCCTTCTTGCGGCGGATCCACAGCACGCTGTTGACCTTCTCCGGCAGCTCCGTGGCAATCGGCACGATGATCAGCGACAGCAGCAGCGCCGATATGCCGAGCACGTGCGACACGCCTCCCACGCCGTGAATGAAGCCCTTCGCACCGCCGACCAGCAGCGCGACGCCGAGCAGCAACTGCAGCGCGATGGTCGCCAGGTTGGTCGGCAGGCCCGTGCGCGCCAGGAACATCGTGTGCGGCGCCTCGGTGCCGTGCCCGGCATCGACGAGCTGGCTCGACGCGCGGAACGTCATCACGACGTACATCGCGTAGATGCCGACCAGCATCGCGGAAAGCAGCGCGCGTACGGCCCAGTTGTGATGCGGGACGAACATCGCCACGGTCGCCAGCGAGAACGCGGCCAGGAAGTAGTTCATGTCGCGCACGAAGCCCGTGCGCTCGGGCGCGATCGTGCCGCGCAGCCCGCGCGAGCGGATCACGGCGAGCGTCATCAGGAAGGTGGTCAGCGTTGCGAGCATCAGCGGCGCGCCGAGAATCGCGCCGACGCCGATTTCCTCGTTCACGGCCTGGTTCGCCGTGCCGCCGGCCAGCGCGAGCAGCGGCACCATCGTTTCGGGCAGCGCGGTGCCGACGGCCGCGAACAGCGAACCGGTCACGCCTTCGGAAATCTTCAGACGTTCGCCGAGATGTTCGAGCGCATTGGTGAAGACTTCGGCGGCCACGAGGATCACGAGCAGCATGAACGCCAGTTCGACGAACATGAAAGTCATGCGACACCTCCGCAGGCTGATGCGTAGCGGGCGACGGGGCGCGGGGGAACGGCTGGGAGGAACATGGGGACTCCGTGGTCGGACGCTGACGAACCATGGCACAACCGCCGACGTCCGACCAGGAACGACGCGATGTGCCCATGGTCTCGCCAGACCGAATCGGCCGAACGCGCCACGGCCGAAAGCCGAGTGTGTTGACGCGTTCGCTTTCCGCGGAGCGGAAAGCAGGCTACTCCCCAAAGACGAAGGGCAGTCTAGCGGAGCGGATTTCTTTCGACAAGCCTTCGCCTCGAAAAGTGTTTCTTCGCGGATTTCCGTGGATGTCGCTGTCCGACCATGAGCCGCCCTTCATGCCAACTATCGTGTATGACCGTTACCTGATCGTAAGCGGCCGTCGGCACGCCTCTTGGTCCTTGGCGCCCGTGCCTGCTTCTATCACATATCGGCAGCCAGCATTTTGGCAATTTCCGTAAGGGACCGCTCCAGAATCGACTGCTAATCGCGATCGATCTCGGGCCGTTATCTGCTGCAAGTATTCCGTCGAAGCTGCACTCTGCAGAGTGAGCTTCGCACCTTCTCCCCCCCGCTGGTCAATCTGCAAGGTCGGTAAGCACATGAAGCTGTCATTTGCGCAGAAACTCTGGTTGCCACTCATCCTGAGCCTGCTGTGTCTCGCCGGCATATCGGTCTACAACGCTTACCAGACTCGAGAAATGCGGCTGGAGGAGCGCAAGGCGGACCTGAAACATGCAGCGGAGATCGCGCTGAGTGCGGTCAAGACCCTTGGCGATCAGGCTGCCGCCGGTGCCATGCCGGTAGCGGACGCCCAGAAGCGGGCCTTGGACAGCGTCCGGAACATGCGGTACGGCGAAGACGGTTATTTCGTGATCCTCAATTCGCAGCCGATGGCGCTAATGAACCCTGCAAGACCGGAACTGGAAGGCAAGGACGTCGGCGATTTCAAGGATCCGAACGGCGTCTACTTCTTCAGGGACACGGTCGCCGTCATCAAGCATGCCGGTCGGGGTTTTACCGCATATTCCTTTCCGAAACTGGGGAGAACCGAAGCCTCTCCGAAAGTCGTCTACAACGTGACATATCAGCCGTGGGACTGGATTCTCATGACGGGGCTTTATGTCGACGACCTCGATGCTGCATTCCGCTCGACGCTGTACCAGAGCCTCGGGATTCTGGTGGTACTGGCCGGCGCGCTGTCGGTTGTCGTGTTGCTGCTCAACCGCGGCATCTTGCGCTCGCTGGGCGGTGAGCCGTCCTATGCCGCCGAGATTGCAAACCGGATCGCCGGCAACGATCTGACCGCCGTGGTGAAGACCGCACCGGAGGACCGCTCGAGCCTGCTTTTTTCGATGAAGCGCATGCAGGAGCAGCTCACGCAGACGATCGGTACGATCAAGGTTTCGGCCGACTCGATCGCTACCGCCACGCACCAGATTGCGGCGGGCAACCAGGACCTGTCGCAGCGCACCGAAGAGCAGGCCGCCTCGCTCGAGGAAACGGCGGCCAGCATGGAGCAATTGACCTCTACCGTCACCCAGAATGCCGACAATGCCAGCCAGGCCCGCCAACTCGCCGCGCAGGCTGCGCAGGTGGCGGAGCAGGGCGGCGCCGTCGTGTCACGCGTGGTGGAAACCATGGATGGCATCAACGCCAGCTCGGACAAGATCGCCAACATTGTCGGTATCATCGAGAGCATCGCGTTCCAGACCAATATCCTCGCGCTGAATGCGGCTGTCGAAGCGGCGCGGGCGGGCGAGCAGGGACGGGGTTTCGCGGTGGTCGCGTCGGAAGTGCGTTCGCTGGCACAGCGCTCTTCGGCGGCGTCCAAGGAAATCAAGGAGCTGATCCACGATTCCGTGGAGCGCGTGCAGGCAGGTGCCGGCCATGTACGGGAAGCGGGTGCGAAGATGCGGGAGATTACGTACGAGATCAGGCGCGTGACGGACATCATGGGGGAAATCACAGCCGCATCGCAGGAACAGAGCAAGGGTATCGGCCAGGTCAACCAGGCCGTCACGCAGATGGACGAAGTCACGCAGCAGAACGCGGCGCTGGTCGAACAGGCGGCGGCCGCCGCCAGCTCGCTCGAGTCGCAGGCGGACGATCTGAAAGCGTCCGTTTCGATGTTCAGACTGAACGCCTCACGCGACGCCGAAGCCAGCCGCCCTGTCACGCAAACGCACACGATTGCGGCTCCGACTCCGACGCGCGCCCGGACCCCGGCCAGGTCAGCCCCGGATCGGCCCGCACCGCAGCCCGTTCTGGCAGCGCAAACCGCCGCGGCGGGAGAATGGGACAGCTTTTAGGCGGCCATCCGCGTCACGAGTGACCGACAGGCGGAGCAAACCGCGCGGGTCGACGCCGGCACGGAGGGTTATCATGCGTCTACGTGAGCGTTGAAGAAGCCGGAGACGACGCCAGTCATCAGCGCAACGAACTCCCCGGATGCGACGGATACCCGCTTGGCATCCGCGAGACCTCAACTCTAAGGGGATCGTTCAAGATTGAATACAAGAGCACCGATGCCCGGCCCCGCCGACGATCAACCGACGTCGGACAGCAAAGCCGCCACACCGGAATACGTCTACCTCGGGCGGCAGCCGATTCTGGACCGCAGCGGAGTATTGAACGCATTCGAACTGCTGTTCCGCTCCGGGACAGCCAATCTTGCCCGAATCACGGATGACGCTGCTGCCACTGCGCAGGTCATCGAGAGACTCATCGGCGATATTGGCCTCGACGCTGCACTGGGCGATCGCACCGGCTATGTGAACGTCGACCGGACGGTGCTGATGTCCGACATCGTCCGGTTGTTGCCGCGTGAACGCGTCGTACTCGAAATCCTCGAAACCGTGACGTTCGACGAGGCGCTCTGCAGGCGCTGTAACGAACTGCGGCGCGCGGGCTACCGGCTCGCGCTGGATGACGTTTCTCGGGTTTCCCCGCGCCTGCTCGAGTTTCTGCCTTACGTCGATATCGTCAAGATCGATTTTCTCGAATGCCCGCGCGAACACCTTGGCGAACTGATCGACGCCGTCAGGCAGCACGGCAAGGTGTCGATCGCCGAGAAAGTCGAAACACCGGAGGACCATGCTGCGGCCATGCGCGCCGGCTTCGACCTGTTTCAGGGCTACTACTTTGCGAAGCCGCAGGTGCTGACATCGCGGCGCATCAAGCCATCGCGCGACGCGCTGCTGCGCCTGCTCGTGCTTCTGGGCGGCGAACCGGAGATTGTCGAACTCGAAGCCGAACTCAAGCGGATTCCGAACCTCGTCATTCAACTTCTGATGCTGCTCAATTCGAGCGCGGTCGGGCTTAGCCAGGCAGTTTCATCGCTGCGTGAGGCGATCATGCTGGTCGGCACGCGGCAAATCACGCGCTGGGCACAGTTGCTCCTGTTTGCAGATGAACGTCTGGACGCGCTGCGCTCCGATCCGCTGGCGCAGCTGTGCGGCACGCGCGCGCGATTCATGGAACTTGCCGCCAGCCGGCTGCGGCCCGATGACGATAGGATTGCCGAGACCGCGTTCATTGCGGGCGTGTTCTCGCTGGTTCATGTGCTGTTCGGCAACACGATCGAGGACGTCGTGACTACGCTGCCGATCCACGCCGATATCCGGCGGGCACTGCTCGAACGGCGTGGCGAGCTGGGTCTGCTATTGAACGCCAGCGAGGCAGCCGAATCGGGGGAGTTCAACGCAATCCGCGCAGCGTGCAATGAATTGACGATCTTCACCCCCAACGACCTGACCATGCTCTGGCTTGCCGCCGCCGCGTGGTACGACGATCAGGTGCGTGGGCTACCCGCACACCGCCCGCAGCGAGCCTCGCAATAAGGGAGCGATGGCCGCGCCGTCGACCTCACCCTGCCCGCAGCCGCTCGACTTGCCGCCGCGCAACCCGGATGTCGTCGTGGCACTCAACTCTTGTCCGAATCTGCCGTTAACTCAGGGCGGCTGCCCCTGAAAGGGCGGTGAGGGCGGTGCTCCGGCATGTGGATTCGCCGGACAAGGGGGCGTCGACCGTGGTCACGGGGCCAAAGTGCCGCGCTCGTCGCCACGACGCCTCGAGCGATGGGGCAATTCCCCGTTTGCGAGTTCGATGAGTACGCAACCATTCGAGGCAAGTGAGATCGCATCTTGCCTGCCGCCGCGGGCGAGCCCGAAGGTTGCCGGATCGACGTGCGCCGGCGAGGATTTTTCGTCTTGGTTAGAGAATGTATCCGAACAGCTACGATGTTCCGATTGCGCGCCTCGTCGCGCGTCAGATTCTGTCCTGCGCGCCCGCCACGCCGGTGCGGGAGGTCGCGCGACGCATGTTCGCCGAACGTTGCAGCTCGATCGTCGTGATGCAGGATGAACAGGTCGTCGGGATCTGGACCGAGCATGATGCACTGTCGGCCGGCGACAGTTCGCGCGAACTCGATCGGCCGGTCAGCGAGGTGATGAGCCATCCGGTGCTGACGCTCGAGGCCGATACGCCGCTGGGTGAAGCCGCGATGAAGTTCAAGCAGTCGGGCGTGCGGCACTTCGTGGTGGTCCGGGATGGCGCCGCGATCGGCGTGCTGACGCAGACCGACGTCGTCGTGAACCAGGGGCCGGAATTTTTCCTGCACCTGAAGCCGATCGAATCGATCTGCGTCCATCCGCCCGTTGTGGTGCCCGAGCAGGCCGCACTGCACGAAGTCATCGCGCGGATGCGCGCGCAACGGCTCGATGCGATCCTCGTCGGCTACGACGACGGCGAGCACGGCATCCTGACCGAACGGGACATCGTCCGGCTCCTGGCGGACGGCGGGGCCCAAGGCGCGGTCGGGGCCCATGCGAGCAAGCCGCTGCAGATGCTGACCGCCAAGCAGAGCCTGTATGCGGCGCAGCGCTTCATGACCGAGCACAATATGCGGCATGTCGGCATCCAGGACGACGATGGCAGGCTGACCGGGCTGCTCTGTTTCGCGGACGTGCTGCAGAGCATCGAGCACGAATACGCGAACGAGCTGCGCAGCGCCTTGCGCGAGCGCGACGAAGCGCTGGGCCTCGCGCGCTTCAACCTGCGCATGGCGGATCGGGTGTTCGAATCGGCACTCGAAGGCATCATGGTGACCGACCGGCACGCGAAGATCGAGCGCGTCAACCAGGCCTTCACGCGCCTGACCGGATACACCGAGGACGAAGTGATCGGGCGCAACCCGGGCCTGCTGAGTTCCGGGCGCCAGACGCCCGATTTCTACAAGCAGCTGTGGCATTCGCTGACGACCGATGGCCACTGGCAAGGCGAAATCTGGAATCGCCGCAAGACCGGCGAGCTGTTTCTCGAATACCTGACGATCACCAGCATTCGCGACAGCGAAGGCGAGATCTCTCACTACGCGGCGATCTTTTCCGACATCACGCAGCGGCGCCAGGCGGAGGAGCGGCTGGGCTATCTCGCCACGCACGACGTGCTCACCAATCTCGCGAACCGGATGCTGTTCGAGGAGCGGCTCGCGCACGCGATCGTCCACGCGAAGCGGCTCGGTCGCAAGGTCGCGGTGATGTACCTCGATCTCGACCGCTTCAAGCTGGTCAACGATACGCTCGGCCACAACGCCGGCGACGAGGTGCTGAAGATGGTCGCGGAGCGCATCGTCGCGAAAGTGCGCGCGAACGACACGGTGGCGCGCATGGGCGGCGACGAATTCGCGCTCGTGCTCGAGGAGGTCGACGATGTCCGCGACGTCGGGCGAGTTGCGCGCAAGCTGCTGGACGAAGTGGGGCGGGCGATCGATATCGGTGGTCGCGAGATCTTCGTGACGCCGAGCATCGGCATCAGCATCTATCCGGACGACGGCACCGAGGCGGAGGACTTGATCCTGCTCGCGGACCAGGCGATGTACGGCGCGAAGAGCCGCGGCAGGAACGTGTTCCAGTTCTTCGAGAGCAAGATGACGTCGTCGGCGATCGAGCAGCTGGAGACGCTCGGCGAGTTGCACCGCGCGCTCGAGCAGAATGAATTCCGCCTGTTCTACCAGCCGCAATACGATCTGGCCAGCGGCCGGATCGTCGGCGTGGAGGCGCTGCTGCGCTGGTTGCATCCACGCAGGGGCCTGGTGCCGCCGGGCGACTTCATCGGGCTGGCGGAGCGGTCCGCGCTGATCGTCCCGATCGGCAGGTGGGTGCTGCACGAAGCCTGCCGGCAGGCGCGCCGCTGGCTCGACGAGGGCTTCGAGTTCGGGCGTGTGTCGGTGAACGTGTCGGCACGGCAGTGCTTTACCGACCACTTCCTCAGCGACCTGACGACCATTCTCAGCGAAACCGCATTGCCGGCCGAATGCCTGCAGCTCGAGTTGCTCGAAAGCATGGCGATGAACACCCGCGAGGAAATGGGCATCCTGCTGCGCGAACTGGCGACGCGAGGGATCAGCCTGGCGATCGACGATTTCGGTACGGGCTATTCGTCGCTGGTGTATCTGAAGGACCTGCCCGTCGATACGCTGAAGATCGATCAGTCGTTCCTCGCGGACTGCGGTTCGGGCAGCACGGACGACGCGATCGTGCGCGCGATCGTTGCGATGGGGCGTGCGCTGGGGCTCGATGTCGTGATGGAGGGCGTCGAGACGGCAAAGCAGCTGGCCTTCCTGCAGGAAATCGGTTGCCACCAGGGGCAGGGCTTCCTGTTCGCGCGGCCGCAGCCCGCCGATCAGCTAGTCGGCATCTCGTCGCGCCGCGGCGCTGAATTGCTGGCAGAGTGAGCCGGTCGCGGGGCGCGCCGCGTTCACGCGCCGGCGGGTCGACGACTGACGCATGCGGCGCGGACCGGCTGCCGCGCGGCACGTAACCGGTCGAAGTCGTTCCCGTTCCAATGACACTTCAGCGGGTGGATGAGGGGCAAATGACGATTTGCCGTCATTTCCGCCTGCATGACACGATTTGAGGGATTTCCGTAAAATACGCCTTCTCAGGGTATTCGGCCAACGACTCCGTCATGCATCGAATCGGGTTTTTTGTTTGCAGTGGCTACGACGCGCTCGATCTTGGCGGGCCACTGTCGGCTTTTAATCAGGTGGCCGGAGCCGCTGGCCATACTCCGTACGATCTTCATGTCATCTCGCAGTCCGGAGGCCCGGTACGCGGCAATACCGGCCTGTCGATCGAGACCAAGCCGATCGGAAGGCGCATGTTCGACACCGTCGTTTTCGTGGGCGGTGATATCAGCCCGATGCAGACACCGGAGAACATCGCCGCTGCAAAAAAATTGTGCGCCAGGGCGTCGCGGGTGGCGAGCGTGTGTACGGGAGCGTTTCTGCTTGCGGAAACCGGCTTGCTGGACGGCTTGAGAGCAACCACGCACTGGCGATACGCTGCGCTGTTGCAGTCCCGCTTCCCTCGCGCCCGGGTCGAGGGCGACAGCATCTATATCGTGGACGGCCGCATCTGGACGTCGGCGGGCATTGCCTCCGGAATTGACCTGGCGCTCGGCTTGATCGAAAGAGACATGGGTGCGGAAGTCGCGCGCGCCGTTTCCAGGCTGCTGGTCGTTCCGTACCGTCGACCGGGCGGGCAGTCCCAATTCTCCGCGATGTCGCAAATGGAGCCTGAATCGGATCGTATCCGCATCGCGCTGAACTTCGCGAGAGAGCATCTGGCCGAAGCGCTGCCAGTGGAACGACTCGCCGATGCGGCAAGATTGAGTCCGAGGCAGTTCGGACGAGCATTTCGTCGGGAAACCGGGGAAACACCTGCCAGGGCGGTCGAGCGTTTGCGCGTCGAAGCTGCGAGGCTGCGCCTGCAGGACGGTAGTGAACCCATCGAACAAATTGCGCTGGCCGTGGGATTCACTGATCCGGAACGCATGCGGAGGGCCTTCATCAAACTGTATGGCCACCCTCCGCAGGCGATCCGCCGCGAGAGCAGATTGAACAGTGCGCGCTGATCGAGCGCCGGGCTATTGGCGCTCGCGGTACGTCACTACCTGGATCGCGGGGCGCTCAATGGCCATCGGATTTCCGGGCAGCGTAATCATTCCAGATGTCGCGATGCAATTTCCACGCGCCGCCCTCCTTCAGAAAGAGGAGGATCTGCTTGCCGCGGTATTTGAGGTTTCCAGCAGGGTCACGGATTTCCGCATCCGAAACCTCCGTCACGGTCCGGTCGTTACCGTAGAACTCGTAATTGCTGAACGATACGGTGTCGGGTTTTGCCCCGGCATACCCGTTGGCGAAGTGCGCGGCAATCGCGCTGCCCCCCGTCACCCTGTCGCCGCCGGGCGGCAGGAGTGCGCCGTCTTTCGTATATAGACGGCCTATCGCGTCGTAGTCCCCTCGCGCAAAGGCATCCGCCCATCGCGCGTTCTCGGCTTTGATGGCCGCTTCGGTTTGAGGCTGCGGGCCGCCGGCAATGGCTGGCGCCGCAAACGCGAAAAATGAAAAGCAGGCTGCAACGGCTGCAGTAAAACGACGAATCTGTTGCATTTCAGGATTTCCGATCAGGGTTTGAATCGAAGGGGCTGCGCCAGCTTGCGCAGGTGAGGCAAGCGAGGTCGGCCGCGGCTTCATCGAAACGCGTGCGAGTCCTCGCAGACATTGGCCGCGGGCATCTCAGCGAACGCCAGGGATGCGTGCGAGCCCCCTGGATGCACCAGGCAGTTCCTTGTCGACCATCGCGACGAGTTCCGGCCGTGCGTCTCTGGGATGACCGGAATGGAACGGCGGAGCGGGATCGTATTCGATCACGAGTTGCGTGAATTCGGCGGCCTGCCGACCGCGCAGCTTCTCTGCGACGCGAAGGGCGAAATCGATGCCCGCCGTCACGCCGCCGCCGCTCATGAAGCGGCCGTTGTCGTCTTCCACGAACCGATCCGGCACGGGGATCGCGCCATATTCGGACAGCTTGTTGACGAAGGCCCAATGGCAGGCGCTTCGCTTGCCCTTGAGAATGCCCGTCGCAGCGAGCACCAGCGATCCGTTGCAAACCGACGTGACATGTTTGGCGCTTTCCGCCAAACGCCGGATCTGCGCTTGATACTCGGGCCGCATCGGCGCCGTCAAATCGGACCCGCCGGGCACCAGAATCAGGTCGGTCTTTTCGATATCGGCCAGTCGTTCGGTCTTGCCATACACGACCCCGAATTCGAGAGTCACGTTGCCCCCATCGAGGCTCGCATAGCGAACGTTCGTATTCGGTAAGCGGTGGAAAATTTCGCTGGGGCCGGCGAAGTCGAGAAGTGTCCCGCCGTCGTAATTGACAATCAAAATGTTGAGCGGGGCATCCGGAGCGAGTTCTCCTTTGCTGGCTGCCTGCGCAAGAGCAGGCGTGGTGCGGCCAAGCAGGGCTCCGCCACCCAGCACGGCGCCCAGCGTGGCGATGCTGCCGAGCTTGAGCATATCGCGGCGCGAGCGACCTGCTCCTGTGAGTGCCTTTCCGTAGGCATTGTTATCGTTGCTGTCGGTCAAGATCATTTCTCCTTGCGCTTCGGCCCCTCCGTGCGCAACAGGGTTGGGCCGGATTGAAAACCACCACGACAGGCATGCGGGTGGACGTGTGATCAAGGTGTGGATGAGCCGGAAGAACGTGCAGGGCTCTTGAATCGGAACGCGCGGGCTTAAAGCTGCGAGGCACCGCCATCGACAATCAGCTCGCTGCCGACGACGTACGAGGATTCGTCGCTGGCGAGATAGAGCGCCGCGTAGGCAATGTCCTCTGCCTTGCCGAGATGGCCTACCGGGATGGTCTTCGCGAACTCGCTCTTGAAGTTGCGGACATCCTCGTCCGACATCCCCCACTTGCCGAACAGGGGCGTGTCCATGCCGCCCGGCGCGATCGCGTTGAACCGAATCTTGCGATCGAGAAACTCGTAGGACCAGCTACGGGCCAGCGATCTCACGGCGGCCTTCGCCGCTGCCGTCAACGAGATGCCATGCTTGCCGGTCTGGGCGACGAACGATGTGTTGAGGATGACTGACGAGCCATCTCGCAAGTCCGGCAGCACCGCTTGAAGCGTGAACACCACGCCCTTGACGTTGATGTCCATGATCTCGTTGTAGAGGTGGTCGTCGATGTCGTTGACCGCGGACGGGAAAGCCCAACCAGCGTTGGCGAACACGACATCCAGCCCGCCGAACTTCGCTTTTACCTCTGCGGCAATCGCTCGCATGTCCTCGATCGAACGGACATCGCCCTTGAGAACCAACGCATTCTCGCCAAGCTCGGCCTTCACGCGCTCGAACACTGAATCATCGCGACCGGTAACCGCAACTCGGGCGCCTTCTGCAATGAAAAGCCTGGCGGTCGCGAGACCGATGCCGCTGGTACCGCCCGTAATCAAAGCTGACTTGTTCTTGAGCCTCATCTTCCGTTCCTTTCTTTGCTCGAGATTGGTCAAACCGGACGCACAAGCCGCAATCGCGTTTGTGCTCGTGTTCCGGCTTGATTCCTGCGCAAATTATGGAACCGGAAGTGAATGGCTCAAAGGTCGTATAACCCTCAAAATACGCCACTCAGTTCAACCTGATGACGAACCCGCTTTGGGGGCTACTGGCGGCCGCGCGCAACAATGGCGGGCCGGGCGGCTGATCCGAAAACCAAGCGAAGCCTCTGACTCTCTATTAACGTCGACGCGTCCGTGTGGTGTGTGTCACCGGCCCGCAGTAGTATCGGTGGCATCCCGTGTCAGGATTCCCGAATCGAGAGCGACCCATGCAGACCGAAGCGTCGACCCGCATTCTTCGTCAAATTCCGCGCAGCGTCTGGGTGTTGGGCTGCGTCAGCCTGTTGATGGACGTATCGTCGGAAATCATCCACAGCCTGTTGCCGATGTTCCTGATGGCGGGGCTCGGCGCGAGCGCGACCGCGATCGGCGTCATCGAGGGGATCGCCGAGGCGACGGCGCCGGTCGTCAAGGTGTTCTCCGGCACGTTGAGCGACTATCTGCGCAATCGCAAGTGGCTGGCGGTTGCCGGATACGGGCTCGGCGCGCTCAGCAAGCCGCTGTTCGCCATCGCGCCGACGATCGGCGTCGTGGTGACGGCGCGGATCGTCGACCGGATCGGCAAGGGAATCCGCGGCGCGCCGCGCGATGCGCTCGTGGCCGACGTCACGCCGGTCCACCTGCGCGGCGCCGCATACGGGCTGCGACAGGCGCTCGACACGGTGGGTGCGTTTCTCGGGCCGCTGCTGGCCGTCGCCATCATGCTGATGTGGCGCGACGACTTCCGCCTCGCGTTCTGGCTGGCCGTGATCCCGGGCATGCTGGCCGTGGCGCTGCTCGCGTTCGGTATCGAAGAGCCGGCGCGCGCGCCGGGCGACAAGCGCGTCAACCCGATCCGCCGCGACGTCGTGAAGCAACTCGGCGCGCGTTACTGGTGGGTCGTCGTGGTCGGTGCCGTGTTCGCGCTGGCCCGCTTCAGCGAGGCTTTCCTGGTGCTGCGCGCGATGGGCAGCGGCGTACCCGTCGCGCTCGTTCCGCTGGTGATGGTGGCGATGAACGTCGTGTACGCGTTGTCGGCCTATCCGTTCGGCAAGCTCGCCGACACGACGAGCCACACGAAGCTGATGGTGGCCGGACTCGTGATGCTGATCGCAGCCGACCTCGTGCTCGCGCACGGCACGCACTGGGGAACCGTACTCGTCGGCGTGGCGCTGTGGGGGCTCCATATGGGGATGACGCAAGGGTTGCTCGCCACGATGGTCGCGCAAGCCGCGCCGTCCGAATTGAGAGGCACGGCGTTCGGCGTTTTCAATCTGCTCAGCGGCGTCGTGACGCTCGTATCGAGTGTCGTCGCCGGCATCCTGTGGGACAGGGCGGGCGCCGCGGCCACGTTCTACGCGGGGGCGGTGTTCAGTGCGGCGACCATTGCGCTGCTCGTCCGCTTGCGCGGATCGTTCGGCACCGAGCACGCCCGGTGATCGCGAGCCGGCAGCGAACTGCCTGACTAACTATCGGTGCCGCGCGGAAAGTAAAGCGCGAACGTCGTGCGTCCGTCGCGGCTCACGACCTCGACCTTGCCGCGATGCAACTCCATGATCGACTTGACGATCGCGAGCCCGAGCCCCGCGTTCCGCGCCGCACCATGCCGCGACGAATCGATGCGGTAGAAGCGCTCGAAGATCCGGTCGACCTGTTCGGGCGGAATCGCGGCGCCGCGATTCGTGACCTCGACGACCGCGTAACCGGCCTGCACGGAAACGGCCAGCTCGATCGTCGACTCGGCTTCCGCATGTTCGAGCGCGTTCGACGCAAGGTTGCTGACGGCGCGCCGGAACAGCGTTGCGTCCGCAACGACCGGCGCATTGCCGCGCACGTCGATGCGCACGCCGGCCTCGTCGGCCAGTGCCTGGAAATACGACGCGAGCCGGCGCAATTCGCTGCCCGCGTCGAGCTCGGCGGTTTTCAGGTGCTGCCGCGCATTGTCGGTGCGCGCGAGAAACAGCATGTTCTCGATCATCCGCTGCAGCCGTTCGCATTCCTCGATATTCGAATCGATCAGCGCTTCGTATTCTTCGGTCGTGCGCGCGCGCGACAACGTGATCTGCGACGAGCTGATCATGTTGGCGAGCGGCGTGCGCATGTCGTGCGCGAGATCGGACGAGAACTGCGACAGCCGCACGAACGCGCGTTCGAGGCGGTCGAGCATCCGGTTGACCGAGGTCGCGAGCTCGCGGAGCTCGACCGGGCCGCCGCGCGCGTCGAGGCGCGCGTTCAGGTTGTGCGCCTCGATGAGCGACGTCTGCCGGCCGAGGCTCTCGACCGGGCGCAGGCCGCGCGACGCGACCGCATAACCGAGCGCGCCGACCAGTAGCGCGCCGACGGCCGCCGCGAGCCAGATGTCGACGCGATAGCTTTCGAGCAGCGACTGGCGATCCGTCGCCGTGCGTGCGAGCGCGACCTGGATTGCCTCGCCGGACGGCAGCGTGGCGCGCGCATAGACGCAGCGCGATGTGCCGATGCCGGGCGGCGAGCAGGTGAACGGGCGGCCGGTTTTACCGGTTCCGCCGGACGCATGCGGCGCGGCGATCACCGTGGCGAGCGTGTTGCCGGCTTCGTCGGTGTGCTCGACGAGCGGGCGGTTCTGCCCGTCGTATATGCCGAGATAGACGCCCGGATGCGACAGCAGAACTTCATGGAACACGGCCGGATCGGCGCGCAGCGCGGCTGTCGATCCGCTCGCGTGCGCGAGCTGCAGGAACTGGTTGAGCTTGCCGGAGATCTCGATGTCGTCGCGCCGCGTCAGTTCGGCGGACAACGAACGATAGAGGTACGCGCCGGTCAGCGCGAACACGAGCGCGGCGACGACGGCGAACGCGAGCGTCAGGCGCCGCAGCAGCGAATACGAAGCCGGGCTGGCGGTCACGAACGATCCTCGAGCACGTAACCCATGCCGCGGATCGTGTGGATCAGCTTCTTGTCGTACGCGTTGTCGATCTTCGCGCGCAGCCGCTTGATCGCCGCATCGACGACGTTCGTGTCGCTGTCGAAATTCATGTCCCAGATCTGCGACGTGATGAAGGTGCGCGTCAGCACCTCGCCCTCGCGTTCCGCGAGCAGTTGCAGCAACGCGAATTCCTGTGCGGTCAGGTCGATGCGGTTGTCGGCGCGCCGCACGCGGCGCTTGATCAGGTCGACTTCGAGATCGGCCACATACAGGATGTCGCGCACGTTGCGCGGTGCGCGCCGCAGCAGCGAGCGGATGCGCGCGAGGAACTCGGCATACGCGAACGGCTTGAGCAGGTAGTCGTCGGCGCCCAGTTCGAGGCCGGTGACCTTGTCCTCGATCGCCTCGCGGGCCGTGAGCAGCAGCACGGGCGTCTGCTTCTGCGCGCGCAGCCGCCGGAGCACCTCGAAGCCGTCCATCTCCGGCAGCATCACGTCGAGCACGACGAGATCGAAATCCTCGTGCAGCGCGAGGAACAGCCCGTCCTTGCCGTTCTCCGCGATGTCGACCGTGTAGCTCGCCTCCATCAGCCCCTTCCGGAGGTACGACGCCATCTTGGGTTCGTCTTCGACTATCAGTATCCGCATGGTGAGGCAGGCTGTCCGTGGTTCCAGCCGGTCAGTGTAACGCCTGAGCTTACGGCGCCGTGCGTGCGCGAAAGATGACCGCCGGATGACGGAATTTTCATGAAGTGCTGACTCGCCACTCCGCCCGCGTTTCATGAAAATCCCGTCATGTTTCGACCATGTCGTCGTCACGGCGGCGGCGATAAGCTGCAGCCGTGTTGTCCCCGGAGCGCGCCGTCGCGGCGCTGCGCCGGCCGATCCGATCGTTGCCTGCCTGATTCCGTTTCCATGTCGTACTGGCGCAAATTCATCCTCGTCGTGCTGCTGGCGCTGAGCCTGCCGATGCAGTCGTTCGCGACCGTTTCGATGCAGTGCGCGGGCGCTGCGGTGCCGCATGCGGAAGAGGCGCCGCACACGATGTCGACCGCACCGGGCACGCGGGGGAACCATGGGGATCACGACAGCCACGCGGCGTCGTGTGCCGCCTGTGTGTCCTGCTGCTTCGGCACGGGCATGTCGGGTGTGCCGGCGGTGCCGGCTGCGGCGGACGCCAGCATCGCGATCGCGTCGTATCCGCTTTCGGCCGTCGTCGTGTCGTTCCTGACCGGCGGCATCGAGCGGCCGCCTCGGCGGATTCCCGTCTAGTCCCTGCACGCGGCCGACCGGCCGCGACCCGCAATCCACGCTGGCGGCCGTACGCGGTCCGCCGGACGACTTACGACGAGACTTGTTCATGCGATTGATCACTGCGGCGCTGTTGAGCGCGGCGGCCATCGTGCCGTCGCTCGCGCCTGCGCAAACCCCGTTTCCCGATCCGGCGGATGCCGCCGCGACGGTGCCGGACGTCGCCGTGACGTCCGCGTTCGACGGCTACCGGCCGTATCGGGACGACGAAGGCCCGGGCTGGAAGCAACTGAACCGGGACGTACTGGAGCGGCCCGCGAAGGGGCGCACGACCGCCGACGCGAAGCCCGGCAACCCGGCGGGCGACGGTGGCGCCCATTCGACGCACGGAGGGGCCGCGCGATGAAGCACCTCACGATATCGCCGAGGATCGGCGCGGCCGCGGTCGTGCTGGCGTTCCTCGCGGGCTGCACGACGTTTTCGAAGGACGGCGGCTTTGGCGCCGTGTCGTCCACCGCGTCGGAACGGATCGGGAAAGACGCCGTCGTCGTCCGCACCGACGCCGACCGCGAAGCCGTCGACAAGCGGACCACGGAACTGCTCGCGAAACCGCTGTCGATGGACGACGCGGTTCAGGTTGCGCTGCTGAACAACCGCGGCCTGCAGGCGTCGTACGCGGAGCTCGGACTGTCGGAAGCCGACCTCGTGCAGGCAGGCCGGCTGCCGAACCCGCGCTTCTCGTTCAGCCGCACGCGCGCCGGCGACGGCGAGCTGACGCTCGGCCGCACGTTCTCGGCGAACGTGTTCGCGCTGCTGACGATGCCGCTCGCAACGAACATCGAGCGCCGCCGCTTCGAACAGACCAAGCTCGAAACGGCCGACGCGATGCTGAAGGTCGCGGCCGACGCGCGCCGTGCGTATCTCGAGGCCGTCGCCGCCGAGCAGGCCGCGAACTACGCGCAGCAAGTGCGCGATGCGGCGAGCGCGGCCGCCGAACTCGCACAGCGCATGCGGCAGGCCGGCAACTTCAGCCGGCTCGATTACGCGCGCGAACAGGCGTTCCATGCCGATGCGGTCGCACAGCACGCGAAGGCGCGCCAGCAGGCCGTGGCCGCGCGCGAAAAGCTCACGCGCGCGATGGGCTTGTGGGGCGAGCGCACGCAGTACGCGCTGCCCGACCGCTTGCCCGACCTGCCGAAAGCGCGCCCGGACCTGCCCGATCTCGAACGCTTCGCGATGAGCAACCGCCTCGACATCCAGGCCGCGAAGCTGCAGACGCAGGGCGTCGCGTCGTCGCTCGGCCTCAGCAAGGCCACGCGCTTCATCAACGCGGTCGATCTCGGCTACGTGAACAACTACGAGACCGGCAAGGGTCACGAGCACGGCTACGAGATCAGCGTCGAGATTCCGCTGTTCGACTGGGGCGGCGCGAAGGTCGCGCGGGCCGAGGCCGTCTACATGCAGTCGGCGAACCGGCTCGCGAAGACGGCCATCGATGCGCGCTCCGAAGTGCGCGAGTCCTACGCGGCATACGTGACGAGCTATGACGTCGCGAAGCACTATCGAGACGAAGTCGTGCCGCTGCGCAAGACGATCTCGGACGAACTGCTGCTGCGCTACAACGGGATGCTCGCGAGCGTGTTCGAGCTGCTGACCGATGCACGCGAACAGGTCGGCGCGGTGAACGGCTACATCGATTCGCTGAAGGACTACTGGCTCGCCGAAACCGATCTGCAGATGGCCGTCGGCGGCCGGCTGCCGACTACGGGCCCCGCACCGCGCGCGGCGGCTGCCGCCGAACCCGAACCCGGAACCGACGCTGCGCCGCAGCCGGCTTCCTCACCCGCGGCGCAACCGGCGCCCGCAACGCATCCTGAAGGTCATTGACATGGTGTCCCGTCGACAATTTCTCAGCGGCTCGGGCGCCGCGCTGCTGGGCGCCGCGATGGTCAGCAAGGCCGGCGCCGCGTCGCTGCCCGAAGCGCCCACGATGGCGAAAACCGCCACGCAGCCGCCGCTCGTGCCGCCGAACGGCCGCCCGTACACGCCCGTCGCGACGCTGAACGGCTGGACGCTGCCGTGGCGGATGAAGAACGGCTGGAAGGAATTCCACCTGACGGCCGAGCCCGTCGTGCGCGAGATGGCACCCGGCATGAACGCGAACCTGTGGGGCTACAACGGCCAGTCGCCGGGCCCGACGATCGAGGCCGTCGAAGGCGACAAGGTCCGCATCTTCGTGACCAACCGGCTGCCCGAGCACACGACGATCCACTGGCACGGGCTGCGGCTGCCGAACGGGATGGATGGCGTCGGCGGCCTCACGCAGCCGCATATCCCGCCCGGCAAGACCTTCGTCTACGAGTTCCAGCTCGAATCGCACGGCACGTTCATGTATCACCCGCACGCCGACGAGATGGTGCAGATGGCGATGGGGATGATGGGCATGTTCATCGTGCACCCGAAGGATCGCGGCACGATGCCGGTCGATCGCGACTTCGTGTTCCTGCTCGCCGCGTACGACATCGATCCGGGCAGCTACACGCCGCGCGTGAACGAGATGACGGATTTCAACATGTGGACCTTCAACTCGCGCGTGTTCCCCGGCATCGATCCGCTGCCGGTGCGCGCGGGCGACCGCGTGCGGATTCGTTTCGGCAACCTGACGATGACGAACCATCCGATCCACCTGCACGGCTACAGCTTCGAAGTCGCGGGCACCGACGGCGGCTGGATTCCGCCGGCTGCGCGCTGGCCGGAAGTGACGGCCGATGTCGCGGTGGGCCAGATGCGCGCGATCGAGTTCACCGCCGATCGCCCGGGCGACTGGGCGTTCCATTGCCACAAGTCGCATCACACGATGAATGCGATGGGCCACCAGGTGCCGAACCTGATCGGCGTGCCGCAGAAGGATCTCGCGAAAAAGATCGGCAAGCTCGTGCCCGACTACATGGCGATGGGCAGCACGGGCGGCGCGATGGGCAACATGGAGATGCCGCTGCCCGACAACACGCTGCCGATGATGACGGGCACGGGCCCGTTCGGGCCGCTGGAGATGGGCGGCATGTTCACGGTGCTCAAGGTGCGGCAGGGGCTCGGCCGCAACGACTATCGCGATCCGGGCTGGTTCCGGCATCCGAAGGGCACCGTCGCATACGAATACACCGGCGAATTGCCGGACGGCTGAGCAGCAGTAGCAGCACGCGGCGGCCGTGCCGATGCGGCCGCCGGTTTCGATTCACTCACTCGGGAGCAAGCACGATGAAGAAGGGACTGGTTTCGATTGCAATGGGTTGCGCGCTGGCGTTTTCCGCCGCGTCGTACGCGGCCGGCGACATGGCCGGCATGGACATGAGCGGCGGCGCGATGCAGGGCGCCGACGCGAAGCACGGAATGTCGCACGGCGAGATCCGCAAGGTCGACACGGCCGCGGGCAGGCTGACGATCAAGCACGGCCCGCTGGACAACCTCGGGATGGACGCGATGACGATGGTGTTCAAGGTGAAGGACCCAGCGATGCTGTCGCAGGTGAAGGTGGGCGACAAGATCGACTTCGTCGCCGAGGACGTGGGCGGCGCGCTGACCGTCGTCGAACTGAAGAAGCCGTGACGCCGGGCATGAACATGAAGATCACGACTCTCACGCGGCTGGCCGCCTTCGCCGCGGCCGGCGCGATTCTCGCGGCCGCACCGGTCGCGGCATCGGCGCACGGCAAGCTGGAAAGCGCCGCGCCCGCGACCGGCAGCACGGTCGACACGGCGCCCGACACGTTGCGGCTGACGTTCAACGAAGACCTCGAACCGACGTTCAGTTCGGTGAAGGTGTCGGACGCGAACGGCAACGCGGTCACGCAGGAAAAGGCGAAGGTCGACGCGTCGAACCCGCGCGTGATGACCGTCGCGATGCCGAAGCTCGCGCCGGGCGAGTACACGGTGCAGTGGGCGGCAATGACGGCCGACGCGCATCGCACCAAGGGCACCTATACGTTCAAGGTGAAAGGGTGAACGAGGGCTTCGTCGGCCTGCTGCGGCTCGTATCGGTGGCGATCCAGAACGCGGGGTTCGCGGTGATCGTCGGCGCGCTGCTCGGCAGCCACTGGCTCGCGCGCGGCGCGTCGGCGTGGCAGCACGGCATCGGGCGGCGTCTCGTCGCGACGCTGCGCATCGCGTCGGTCGTGTCGCTGCTCGCGAGCATCACCGCATTCTGGGCGCACTGCGCGCTGATGAGCGAAGTGTCGCTGCTCGACGCCGGGCCGTCCGTCCGCGCGATGCTCGTGGGCACCGGCTTCGGCCATGCGTGGCTGGCCGGTGCCGTGTTCATGGTCGTCGTCGTGCTGCTGTCGTTCGTCAGGCATGCGAACGACACACGCTTTCCGTTCGCGATGTGGGCCGCGCTCGCATGCGTCGCGCTCGCGCGCAGCAACGGCGGCCATCCGGTCGACGCGGGGCTGTTCAGCGTGCCGGTGTGGGTCGACTGGCTGCATCTGCTGGCGATCAGCGCGTGGGTCGGGCTCGTGCTCGTGACGGCGTTCGGCGTGATGCCGCGACTCGTTGGCATGCCCGCGGGCGAACGCGCGACCGGCGCGTCGTTCGTGCAGTCGCTTTCCGATGCGTCGACCTATGCGTTGATCGCGCTGTTCGCGACTGGCGCGTACAACGGATGGCGCGGTGTCGATACGCCCGCCAACCTGCTCGCGTCGACGTACGGACAGATCCTGCTGCTGAAGCTCGCGCTCGTGCTGATTGCAGCGGCGCTCGGCGGACACAACCGGTTCTTCGGGATGCCGAAGCTGCTGGCCGCGCTGAAGGACCCGGCCGCCGCGATGCCGGCCGGCCCGTTGCGCCGGTTCGGCGCGGTGTTGCGGATCGAGGCGGTGGTGCTGGCCGGCGTGCTGATGGTGGCGGCCGTGCTCGTGTCGAGTGCGTTGCCGGGGACGGTCTAGCGCGGCGGTGCGGTGCTGCAGGTCACGCAGGGGAATCGTCACGCGGACGGCGGATTTTTGTCGGACGATCCCCCTGCGTTTTTCGGCACAACCCGTGCGGCTGGTTGTGATCGCAGCGCGATGACGAAAATTACATCGGCCTGTCTTCTGATTACCAAAAACTGTCATTGAGCGCCGCTAAGCTTTCGCCACCCTCACAACCGGGATTCCCCGTCATGCGCTCGACAATCCGCCTGTTTGCCCCGTTATTGCTTCTGCCCACGCTCGCTGCGCCGGCGATCGCCGCCACCGCCGCGCCCGTCAGCGCGAACTGCGGCGGCAGCGCGACGCCGATCGCCGATATCCAGGGACCGGGCGCGCCGTCGCCGCTCGCCGGCCAGAACGTGTCGATCGAAGCCGTCGTCACCGCCGATTTCGGCGGCACCGACGGCTTCGGCGGCTTCTTCGTCCAGCAGGCCGACGCGCAGCGCCGCAACCAGCCGGGCGTGTCAGAAGGCCTGTTCGTCTATGCGCCGAAAGTGCGTGCGAAGGCCGGCGATCTCGTGCACGTGACGGGCAAGGTCGAGGAGAAATACGGGCAGACGCAACTCACGCAGTCGGGTGCGATCGCGGTGTGCGCGAACGGCCAGACCGTCACGCCCGCGACGCTCGCGCTGCCGGTCGACGGCCCGAACGCGTTCGCCGCGTATGAAGGGATGCTCGTGCGCCTGCCGCAGACGCTGAACGTCACCGACAACTACGAGCTCGGCCGCTACGGCAGCGTGTTGCTCAGCAACGGCCGCCTGCGCACGCCGACGAGCGTCGTGCCGCCCGCGCAGGCGCAGACGCAGATCGATGCGAACGCACGCAACCGATTGGTACTCGACGACGGCTCGAACAAGCAGAACCCCGCGACCGTGCCGTATCCGGCGCCGGGCCTGTCGGCTGCGAACACGCTGCGCGCGGGCTACACGGTGCGCGACGTCGAAGGCGTGCTCGAAGTGCGTTACGGCGCCTGGCGCGTGCAGCCGCTGCCCGGCGCGGCCGTGCCGGCGTTCGACGCACGCACGAACCCGCGCACCAACGCGCCCGCGCGCGATCCGAAATCGAACCTGCGCGTCGCGTCGTTCAACGTCCTCAACTACTTCAACGGCAACGGTCTCGGCGGCGGCTTCGACGATCCGAACAACCGCGGCGCGAAGAACTACCAGGAATTCCAGCGTCAGGAAGCGAAGATCGTCAGTGCGCTGAAGGCGCTCGATGCCGACGTGATCGGCCTGATGGAAATCCAGAACAACGGCTACGGCGAACTGAGCGCGGTGCGCCAGCTCGCGGCGAAGCTCGGCAACACCTGGCGCGTCGTCGATCCGGGCACGTCGCGCCTCGGCGGCGACGCGATCGCGGTCGCGATGATCTACGACAGCCGCAAGGTCGAGCCGGTCGGCCGCGCGGCCACGCTCGCGATCGACGACAAGAACCGCCAGCCGCTCGCGCAGTCGTTCCGCCGCATCGGCGGCAAGCAGGCGCTGACGGTCGCGGTGAACCACCTGAAGTCGAAGAACTGCCCGGACGCCGCGAACGACGATCTCGACCAGGGCGACGGCCAGGGCTGCTGGAACCCGACGCGCACGCGTGCGGCGGCGAAGGTTGCCGACTGGCTCGCCGGCACGCCGACCGGTGTCGCGGGCCAGGGCGTGCTGCTGATCGGCGACTTCAACAGCTATACGCATGAAGACCCGATCCGCGCGCTCGAATCGCGCGGCTACCGCAACCTCGTCGCGCGCTGGATCGGTGCGAACGCGTACAGCTACGTGTACAACGGCGAGGCCGGTTATCTCGATCACGCGCTCGCGACGCTGCCGCTCGCGTCGCACGTGAAGGCCGTGCACGAATGGCACGTCAACGCGGACGAGCCGCTCGCGCTGCAATACACGATGGCGTACAAGTCGGCCGAGCAGCAGAAGACGTTCTACGCGCCGGATGCGTATCGTTCGTCGGATCACGATCCGGTGCTGATCGATATCGCGCTGCCGGGCGGCGGGCGTTGATGGCGGGTTGATTGTTTGTGGCGGGCGACGGCGCGTGTGTATCGCGCGCCGCTCGCACCGCGGAAAATCCGGTCGGATATCGGGTAAATAATTCCACTGCAACCGAGGCGAATTAGCGGAATCGGTATTTTGTGGATGGCGAGGCACGCATAAGCCCCGCGGATTGAAAAATTGTAGAAGTGAATAGAGTCATCGAATCACGTATGCATGAAGCTACGCCGCTTTAATCGATTTGTGATAATAAAAATGAAAGAAAAATCCTGTCGATCTGAAGGCTAACTTTGAAGCGCTTCGTCAATACAGAAGGCGCTTCTGCGTTGTGCGAGAAAAGCAAAATATTCGGCGAAGCCTTGCCGACAAGGCGTGCCTTGCACGAATAATCCCGCTTTCTTTCAAATTCCAGACACTGACCGGCCTTCGCATCATTACGGGATTTTTAATATCGGAATGATCTTTGACAACGCGGCGCAGCACCGCCTATTTTGTCGATGTCGTAAATTTCGGTAATCAGAAAAGAAGTCCAAACTGCAGGGGGCGGTTCAAGCACGATTCTCGCCGGCAGTTTGCTGTGTCTGTATCACGTTCAGTCTCTTGAAGCAGTCCGATCCCAACCGCCTTTTGCGCGAGTGGCGGGTGTTGCTGCGCGTCTCGCCGGCGAAGGCGGCCTTTGTGAAGCGGTATCCGAACCAAATCAAAGGGCAGAGATGAAACCAGACAGGAGCTGTACCGGCAGCCGCCAAGGTCGCCGTGGTCGTCACGGCCGATTGGCCGGGCTAGGCGCATTGACCGTCATGACACTGGCGCTCGCGGCATGCGGCGGCGACGATTCGTCGTCCGTCGGCGCGTCGAGCCTCGCGCAGGCGATCGCTAGCCAGCAGGCCAGCGCGCAAGCGGCCGCCAGCCAGGCGCCGGCGGCCAACCAGCCTTACGTCGATCAGGTCGCGTATTCGATGAATGCGACCGACGGCCTCGCCGCCGCGCAAGTGTCCGAGAAAGCGGCGGTCATGCATTACCAGTGGAAGTCCGGCGGCACGACCATCAACTACACGACCACCACCGGCCACCTGACCGCGCAGGACGCGAACGGCAATGCGGAAGCGTCGATGTCGTATGTCGCGTACACCGCGCCGAGCACGAACGGCAAGCCGCGGCCCGTCACGTTCGTGTATAACGGCGGCCCCGGCTCGTCGTCGATCTGGCTGCGCCTCGGCTCGTTCGCGCCGACCCGCGTCGCCACGCCCGATCCGCTGTTCGGCAGCAACTGGCCGAACTATCCGCTCGTCGACAACGCGGAAAGCCTGATCGACACCACCGACCTCGTGTTCATCGACCCGCCGGGAACCGGGCTGTCGGAAGCCGTGTTGCCGAACACCAACCAGAAGTACTGGGGTTCCGATGCGGACGTGAACATCATGCGCGACTTCATCCAGCGTTACCTGAACGTCAACAGCCGCGGCAGCTCGCCGATCTACCTGTACGGCGAATCGTACGGCACGCCGCGCACCGACATGCTGGCGCTCGCGCTCGAATCGGCCGGCGTGCACCTGACGGGCATCGTGCTGCAGTCGGCAATCCTGAACTACTTCGCGGATGCAGTGGAAGCGGTGGCGATCACGCAGTCGACGGAAGGGCTGCTGCTCGAAACCGATACGGTGGCAGGTTATCTGCCAGGTTACGCGGCGGTCGCGGCGTACTTCAACCAGGTCTCGCCGGCGCCGGTGAACCAGGCTTTGTACGCACTGCAGACGGAACTGTTCACGACGCTGATCTACAACCAGCTGCAGAAGTATTCGCAGTCGTGGGTGTTGAGCCAGCTCGGCATTCCGGATGCGCTCGGCACGCCGGTGTTCCCGAGCGATGCGACGCTCCAGCTGTGGTCGATCCCGTCGAGCCTGACGCAACAGGCGCTGCGCGGCTACTTCAACGCGAACCCGTTCGGCACGAGCCTGCTGCCCGGAACGACGGTCGGCCGCTATGACGGACGCGTGTCGCTGCCGAACTCCGATCCGCGTCTGCAAACCGACGGCGATCCGTCCGACATCCTGATCTCGCAGCCGTTCACGAACGCGCTCGCGACGCAGATGCCGGACTACCTCGGCTATACCGCGCCGAATGCGACTTACCTGCCGCTGAACGACAACATCATCGGCGTATGGGACTTCTCGCACGACGGCCAGCCGATGCCCGACACGATCCCCGATCTGCTCGGTGCGCTGCAGCTCAACCCGAAGCTTCGCGTGCTCGCGGAGAATGGCTTCCACGATCTCGCGACGCCGTTCTTCAACACCGAGAAGCAACTCGCGCGGCTGCAGACGGTGAAGGGGCTGAACCCGAAGCTGCAGGTGAACTTCTTCCAGGGCGGTCACATGACGTATCTGGACGATGTCGCGCGCCCGCAGATGAAGCGAGACCTGACGACGTTCTATCGCGGCAAGCGGATTCCGACGGCGCTGACGCTGCATACGCTGCCGCCGCCGTGGCCGGACGAGAACCCGCCCAGCGTGCCGACCGGCAGCGTCCCGGGCGCGACGGCCGCGACGACGCTGGCGGCGGCCCCTTGAGCGACGGACTCCTTGTCAAAGGAACCCTCTATTCATCCATTGAATGCGAGTGATCATGTCCCTAATCAAATTGATTCGGCGTACGTCTGCGTTGATCGTCCTCGGTGCCGCGATGAGCAGCGCCTACGCATTGCCGCCGCAGGCGGTGGCGCCGGTGAAGCTGCCGCATGGCGGGCGCGGTGTCGACGGTCCGTTCTTTCCTGCCACGCGTGCGGCGCCGGTGTTGCCGTCGACCGGCACGACGCTGCAGCAGCAGGCGCAGCGGCGTGTTGACGCGAGGCTCGGCGCCAATACGGTGCTGAGCAACGGTGCGGCCGTGACGAAGGCGCAGGCGCAGAGCAGCGGGCTCGGTTTCGTGTCGAAGCACTTCGACGAGATCGATGCGAAGCACACGGGCCGCGTGACGATGAGCGATGTACGGCAGTTCATCCAGCAGCGGCAGGTGCAGGCGCAGCAGGAACAGCAGGACGAGTGATGTAGCGGTGTATGGCCTGACGGCCGGGTGCTGGCGCGGAGTGTGCGTCGGCACCCGGCACTCACGAATGCCGTGCGTCGAGGCTATGGCGCGATCACGGTCATCCTGAACGGCCCGCCGTTCGCCGCCGCATGCGCGACCGCTTCGTTCGCATCGTCGAGCGCGAACACCGTCACGTCGAAATGCCCGAGGTCGAGCAGCCCGCCGCGGACGAGCCCCGTCATCAGCGTCACGGCTTCCGTCGGGCACATCCACTTGCCGCGCAGCGTGATGTCGTTGCGCATGATCCACGGATACGGCAGTTCGAGCCCTGCACCGCCGAGCATGCCGACGCCGCCCATCAGCACCACGCGCCCATACGGGCGCACCGCCATCACTGCGGCACGCACCGTCGTCGCGGGCACCGACGGCGGCATCAGGTCGATCACGCAGTCGATCGGCCCCGGCGCCGCCTGCTGCATGCGTGCGCGATCCGCGGCTTCGTCGCCGGTTAGCGCGACGGTGCGCACGCGTTCGCCGAAGCGGCGTTCGAGATCCGCGAGCGTGCGCGCATTGCGGCCGGGCGCGACCACGCACCGCGCGCCCATCGCCAGTGCCACCGCGATGCCTGCGCTGCCGAAGTTGCCGGTTGCGCCGCTGACGAGCACGATCTCGCCCGCGCGCAGATCGGACGCGAGCAGCCCGCCGTACGGCACGAGCAGCGTATTGAGCGCGCACCAGCGTGCGGCGTCGGCCGGCGGGATGTCGCCGATGCGCACGGCGTTCTCGGTCGGCACCCGCAGTCGTTCGGCAAACGGGCCGTCGTGGAAGTGGCGCTGCAATTGCTTGCCGCCTTCGCCGCGCGCGCTCCAGCCCTGCAGCACGATATCGGGCATCAGCGCATCGTCGCGCGCGCGCACGGTCGGATCGCAGAACACCCAGTCGCCCGGCTGCAACCTCGTCGCGTCGGGGCCGGTTTGCCGGACACGGCCGATTGCGCCGCAGCCGGGCACCATCGGCAGTTCGATCGGATACCGGCGCTCGCCGCTGAACACTTCCCGTGCATAGGACAGCACCGGTGCCGCAACGACATCCACGATGACCTCGCCGGTGCCGAGCACGGGATCCGGCATCGTCTCGATCGCGAGCGGCATGCCGAGCGACTTCAGAATCGCAGCTTTCATGACTGTTCCAGAGGGTGGGGGACGCGCCGATTCTGGCAGGCTTAGAATCCGCAACAAGGCCCGGCACGAGCCCAGGATCGACCGATACCACCCTGCACGGAGCGACCCCGATGACCGTTACGACGCGAACCCCGTTCGGCGATTTTCTGCGCTCGCGGCGCAAGAAGCTGCGGCCGGATGCCGTCGGCCTGCACGACGGCCCGCGCCGGCGCACGCCCGGCCTGCGGCGAGAGGAAGTCGCGGAACTGGCGGGCATCGGCGTCGACTGGTATGTGCGGCTGGAGCAGGGGCGCGACGTCAGCCCGTCGGACGCGACGCTCGACGCGCTGGCACGCGCATTGCGGCTGGACAAGGCCGAGGCTGCCCATCTGCGCGCGCTCGCGCGGCGAGACACGTCGCGTGCGTTCGTGCCGGAGTGCGTGCCGCCCACCATCGCGCGGCTCGTCGCGAATCTTCACCTGCCTGCGTACGTGACCGGGCGGCGCTGGGACATCCTCGCGTGGAATGCCGCCGCGGCCGACCTGCTCGGCTTCGATCGGCTCGCGGAAGCCGACCGCAACATCCTGGTCTACATGTTCGTCGAGCCGCACGCGCGTCGGCTCTTCGCCGGGAGTTGGGCCGACGAAGCGCGCCGGATGATCGCGCTGTTTCGCACGAACCATGATCTCCATGCGAACGATCCGGCGTTCATTGCGCTGGTGGAGCGCCTGCGCGCGAGCAGCGACGAGTTCGCGAAATGGTGGGATGCGCACGACGTGCGCAGCGGGGCGTCGGGCCAGAAGGTGCTCGTGCATGCGCAACGCGGCACGCAGCGTTATGAATACGCGACGTTTCAGGCGAACGACGATCCCGCATTGAAGCTGGCGATTTATTCGCCGGTGAATGGCGATGGGGGCGGCGGCGAATAGGGGCGCGCGCGACAGGATTGCCGGCGGGGCATGCAACGGCAGGCGTCAGCCGGGTGGCCGAGGCTTGATTGGTTGGCCTGCGTCACCACCCGGCGACGTCTCAACGCATCGGCATCCTTTGCGTGCGAAGGCGCGCGGTGCAGCGTGTTCGGGCAATGTTCCGCGTCAGGCCGTACGCCGGCTCGACAAACGATTCCACAGCATGCCGGAGCGGCTCCCGCTTCGGCAATACGCGAGCACCGGCTTCTGCAGCGAGTCGACCAACGCACCGAACGCATCGACTTCCGCGTCGCCGATATGATCGCGCTCGACCGGCAGGTAGCGCGCTTCGAGGCCCAGTTCGCGGGCAGCCGCCGCGATCTCGTCGAACGCAGGCTGATCGTCGCCTTCGCCGTCCGGGCGGTTGCAGATGACCGAGCGGAAGCCCGCATTCCGGATCGCCTTCAGATCGGCCGGCGTGATCTGCCGCGAAGCGGAAAACCCGTTCGCAGCCGTCGCCCGACATTGCTCGATCGCTTTCCGGAAACAGGCGATCGCGAAATCGACGTCCTGCTCCGTCGTAAAGCGACCGAAGCTCACGCGCACGGTGCGGCCGGCAGTTTCCGCATCGAGGCCGGTCGCGGTCAGCACGTGCGACGGTGCACCGCTGGTCGAGTTGCATGCGGACGTCGACGACACGGCGAGCGCTTCGCCGAGCATGAACGGGAAAAAGCCGGGCGCGTTCACCGTCAGGCTCAACGTGTGCGGAATGCGGCGCGCAGCAGCGGCGTTCTGCGTGACATCGCCGAGCGCGAACAGCGCGTCCGTCAGGCGTGCGCCGAGCGCAGCAATCCGCACGGCTTCGCCGTCGAGTTTTTCGGCGGCGAGTTCGCACGCGACACCCATGCCGACGATCTGATGCGTCGCGAGCGTGCCCGAGCGCAGCCCGCGCTCGTGTCCGCCGCCATGAATCTGCGGGGCGATCCGGTCGGCGATGTCGCGGCGCACGAACAGCGCGCCGATGCCCTTGGGGCCGTACACCTTGTGCGCGGACATCGACATCATGTCGATGCCGAGCGCACGCACGTCGATCGGCGTCTTGCCGAGCGCTTGCGCGGCGTCGACGTGGAGCAGCGCGCCCGCGGCGTGCACGATGCGCGCGATCGCGGCGATGTCGGTCAGCGTGCCGATCTCGTTGTTCACGAGCATCAGCGACACGAGGCCGGTATCGGGGCCGATCGCCGCGGCGACCGCGTCGGCGGTGATTTCGCCGTCGTGCGTGGGCGTCAGGAAGCTGACCGACATCCCGCGCTTCGACAGGTTCGCCATCGTATCGAGAATGGCCTTGTGCTCGAGGCGGCTCGTGATCAGGTGGCGCTTGTCGGTCGCGGTTTCCGCATAGCCCTTCAGCGCGAGGTTGTTCGATTCGGTGGCGCCCGACGTCCAGACGATCTCGTCGGCATCCGCGCCGATCAGCGCGGCGACTTGCGCGCGTGCGCGCTCGACCTGTTCCCGCGCCAGCCGGCCGGCGGCATGCGAGCTCGATGCGGGATTGCCGAAGATGCCGTCGAAGCCGAGGCAGGCCGTCATCGCTTCGATCACGCGGGGATCCGCGGGCGTCGTCGCCGCGTAGTCGAGGTAGTGCAGCGTGGTGGTGTCGCTCATGTCCGTTTCTTGCTGATTCTGAATGGGAGAAATGATACGGGGGACAGGAGGGAAAATGGATCCAAAATAGGTCGGTGATCCAGCTTGATATGGAATAACGTTTTCTTTTAATGTGGAATAGTGGAATTTATTTCTTGGTGGGCAGGGCCGTGCGCGACGTGCCCCCATCGCCGGGTTGCCGTGAAACGATGGGCGAGCGGTGCCTTCCCGCGTCGTTTCGTATTTGGGGGCGGTCGCTACTGTTCCACGGGTTCGATCAAGTCGTTACTGTGGATCGGATGGCTTGGCCAGTCGGTGAGCGTCCCGAACCCATGCATGCAATGCGCTTTCGTACTTTGCCGGGATCGTAATCGTCAGTGTGGTCAGGCGCGTATCGTTGCCCGGCAGCTCCAGATACCTTTGCCAGGCCTTCCGCACAAGTTGCGACATGGCGGAACACGTCATGCCGAGTTCGGCGGCAAGCGCACGCTGTGACCGGCCCTTCACGAAGATTTCAAACAACGCCCAATGGTTGATGGGCTTGATCCGGGTATCTTGGAGCTTCAACAGTCGGAACTGTTCGGCGCTCATGCGTCGGCTTTGCCGCATTCAGACACGCCCGGAAGTTTGCAGGGAAGAAATCAACGCCGCGCCGCAGGAAGTCTTGTGGCCGTCGAATGCGGCGGCGCTGCCTTCGACATCAAACGCCATGTCACCTTCGGCAATCACACCGGTTCCGTGAATCGGACATGAACACGCGTCGCCAATGCGGGCGACCGCGCGTCCCATTACCTTGCTCCTTCCGGCTCCGGACTCGACCCGGCCGCCGTGGGTGTGTACGTCGCCTACTCGAATAATTCCTCGCATATAACCAATCTCCTGAATGACTTGTCGCGGTGGCCGCGTTCGCTCGAAACGCGCTGCCGCGTCGGTTTGCATCACCACGAATAGCCCTGCGTTCCGTAGTTCGTGTCGTGACGACGGCCCCACCACGGCAGATATTGGTCTGGCCACGATCCAGCCAATCCGTGATCTGCTTGTCTCGCCAGTCCTTGTAGCCGTCAGGTAGATCGCTTTTCCCATCCTCTCCGATAACATGACCGTCGTCGTCGACCCACTCGGTGTTCAACGTTCGGCGCGTCTCCATCCGCATCAGTGCACGGTCCTCGTAACGCTGCCCGGCTTCACTCCCGGCCGTCCCCTGGGCGTCGCCGTCCTTGTTCTTCGCCTTGTACTGGTCATAAGGGTCATCTGCCTGTTTGTCCACATCGCTCTTGCTCGCATCGCGCCATGCGGACGGCGGATCGTTACCTTCGTTGAAGTCGCTTACCGCGTCGCCGTCCCGCGTTTCGACCGGCTTGCCGAACCGCAGCGCCTTCGGCGGAAATGTTTCGTCCAATGCAGGTGCATCCGCAACGATCGTCCACCCCTTCGGCGGATCTTCGTTCACACGAAACATCTTTAGTGCGGAAGTCGCAGCGGTCGCCGCATACATGATCGGCGCAGTGATCAATGTTCCCATCATCCCGAAGATGGATTCGTTTCCTTTGAGCGCACCGATCAGACCGAATTTTGCCGGCGGCGACGGGGGATACCAGAAGCCCGATGTCGTCCCTTTCTCGCCATGCCGCCAGTCGTCTTCCCAATATCGATAAGGTTTCTGCACGCCGACATCGAAGCCGGACGCGAACACGCGCTGCGTCAGGACGCCGGATACGCGGATGTCGTCGAGTTCGTGCTTGCCGATACCGCGCCAGCCGATACCCTGCACAGTTACGGCCGAGATCACCTGATCGTGCGGACAGCAATACGACGTGACGCGCCCGTACGTCGAACCGTTCAGGCCGTGACGCGCGCGGTCATCCTGCGCGGCATAGGACTTGTTGCTCGTCGGCGATACGCGGTCATTTGCCATGTCTTCATCGACCTTGTCGGGCGACGGCTCGTATGCGGCGCGGGCGCCGATGATCGACAGGAATTTTCCGAACGTCTGCGTGCGTGCCGCGTAAGTCTGTCGTCCGCGATTGCCCTTGTCGTCCTTCGTTCCGCGCTGTGACCACGTGTCCATGAATATGCTGGATTTTTGCTGACCTTCGCCCTGAGCGAAACTGTACGGGGCATTCGCCAGCACGTAGGCGTCCGCAACGCACCGTCCCTTACGCCCCCAAGGATCTTCGACTTCCGGTAACGCATCACCAAAGAACGCGCCTGTGAGGCCGACGATATTCCCTTGGCTGTGACACACAACCGTGATCGGTACATTGGCCTGCATCTTGCGGATCGACTCGATCAACCTGGCGAGCCGCAACGCGGCAAGCACGCCATACGCACGCGGCGGCGCGCGATACAGTGGCCGGTTGGTCGGGTTGATACCCTGCACGGACGTCCATCCGAATGCCCGGTCGTCGAGGCCGCCGTGCCAAAGATCAGGCAGGCTCGAACAGCCGTTGGTGAACGGACCGCCGCCCCAATAGTCCTTCTCGTTCAGAAAGATCTTGTCGCCGTATTCCTTCAGCTCTTCCAGTGTCGCCTTGTAGCCCCACCGGAAATGGATGACGGGTGAGAACGACGGATCGGGTTTGACATAGGTTCCCGCCCAAAGCTGCGGGTTCAGAAACCCGTCCGGCGTCACGCCTTCGGTGTACTTCGCGGGCGTCAACTGTCCGGCATCGACGCCTTGATACTTCATCTGATCGTCCAGGCCCCCGAGTCGGCGATTCAGGCCTTCGCACAGTCCTTCTTCGGACGCTTCGAACCATTCGCCCTCAGAGTTGACACCGTGGACGAAGATGACGACCCCAGGCAACGGAAGTTGCTTGACGCAGACAAGCCGGTTGTTCTTGTCGAACAACATCGGCCCTTCGGTTCGGCCGACGACGATAGGCGGCGATTCGGAACGCGATGCAGCCGTGTCGGGCGCGTCGGTCTTTGCGGCGGGCTCGTCGGTGCGCGCGTTCGCTACCGGTCGGGGATCGAGAATCGAGGCGGCCATGGTTTTAAACGTTTTTCTTGATGAACTGCACCGCCAGCTTCTCGAACTGGTCGGCATGGACCGCCGGCAGTTCGCCGGCCGTGTCGGTCGTGAGGTTCGACAGTGCCCCGGACGCCTTCTGAATTTGCCCGTCGAAGCCCGCCACCGCATCGCCATCGGTCGCGCGAACGAGTTTCGGCACGCGGCCAAGCGGGGCTTTGTCGAACTTCGGCATATCGGCGTTCATGCTGGCCGGACCATCCCACGCATGGCCCGCCGACTTCACGGTGAAGATGCCGGGGCAGCCAAGTTCGATGTTGCCGCCGTCAAGCTTGAGATACGCGCCGCCCGATGTGACGAGAACCACCTGATCGTTTGCCATGCCGGCAAGCGTGCCGCCCGCCGCAGTCAACTGGATGTTCTTCGCCGAATCCACCTGCGTGTCGTCGTTCTGCGACTGGATCGTCACCTTCCCCTGATTCGCGATTGCCGACACGCCGTCGCTGTGCGCGAACATCGCGATGCCATGACCGCCATGCAGACTGATGCGCTCGCCGCTGGCGAGTTGCACGTGCTGCCGTGCGATCTGATCGATGTTCTCGCCCGCATACATGACATGCGTTTTGGGAGTGACGTGCAGCGATCCTGCCTGCGCGCCGAACGCCAGCAACGCGGATGCGTCACCGGCTGCACCGGATTCCGCGCTGCCGGGTGTCCAGTTGCGGAACGCATCGGCGATCTTGTCCTGGCCGACGGTATCGGCCGACTGTCCGCCATGCTGGCCGGCATAGTCGCCGAGCGATTTGAACAGTTCGGCGCACTGGTCGAGCAAGTGAATCAGCTCGTCGCGATCGATCTGACCACCGGTCGCGCGTGTGCGCGCATAGGTCGACAATAGAATGCCCTGGGCGGCGCGCAACGCCGCGGCGGCGTCGGTGCGCAGTTCCGCACCTTCGCCCCGATCGCTTCCGTGTCCGTCTTTCCGGGGCTGCGTCAGGTACCCCAGATTCAATTGGGTATGCGCGTGTTCGCTCGCCAACTGCGCCGAGATTTGCGATGGCGTATCGTCCAGGCGAAGCTGGTTGTACCGATCGCCGTTGATTTCCTTGGTTTTGATCCCGGACACGTAGCGGTTGCCGGGTAGCGCGCCGGTATGCGTGAAAGTCGCAGGCGGGTTTGCGCCGTTGCTCAAAACCCCGATGATGACCAGACGGTCCGGATCGCCAGACAGGCACCCGAGCAAGACTTCCATCCCGACCCGAGGCAGGAAGAGCGCACCGAAGTACTTGCCTGCCAGACTCGCCGCGACACGTATCGGCGCACTGTCACCGGCCGCCCCGTTCGTTCCGGCACCTTGCGCGTGCGCGTGATCCGCCGGATCGAAGCCGTGAATCCGCACGCGCACGCGGCCGGCTTTGTCGCAGAACACTTCTTCTCCCTGCGTGCCGACGATCGTGCCGGTCAGCAGGTGAGCCGGCGGCAAGTCGATTTCCGGATCGTAGGACGGCTTGAGCGGCACACCGCGACGCACGCACGTGAAACTGTTCTCGTAACGCGTGTCTGTTCGGTCCGACGCATCGGCCGGCAGGAACGGTGTGGTTCGCGTGAGGTTCCGGCTCGCCGCGAACAGCGCGTTCACGCGGCTCGTCAGGTCTTTCGGCAGGTTGTTCCAGATATCGTGCCGAACCGACGTCATGACGAACTGCCGCCGTTCGGCCAGCTTCATGTCCAGTTCGGGGTCGCCCGTCAGCGTGAACCAGTAACCGACCGGCATATCGCGTACGCTACCGATACCGTCGTAGCGCTCAGCCTCGAACTGGTGGGCGAGTATCCGGTCGTGTGTGATGCGGCCGTGATCGTTCCACGAATCGCCCACGTGCGGAATATCGATCGCCACATCGGTCAGCAATTGGGCAAGGTCGTTGCCGGCGTCGCCCTGATCGATGCTGCTTGCGATAGCAGAGACGTCCATGCGGGCCTTCTTGTAGTCCCACGACGGACGGCTGGCTTTGCCGGGAGACAGGCTTTGATAACGAGCGAACAGCGTCACCGTATCGCGTAGTTCGGTTCCTGCATCGCGCGGGTGAAGACGCACGGTACCGGCGGGTGATTCCGCCAATCGAAGCGGGTCATCGCAGAATGCGAGCGTATGAATCGGCCGCTCTTCGGTCGTGCTACGCGCCCCTCCGACCGGCCCGGCCTTCGCAAAAACCGTGATGCCTTCGCGCCGCAGCAGTCGACGCACAAAACGAGCGTCCGACTCGTTGATCTGCCGCGTCAGTTCGCGTGCCGGATAGCGCTCGGTTCGCAATCCGGACAGATCGAAATCGAATGCACGCGCGAGTGCGGCGCTGCGTTGTCGCCATTCGTTCATCAGCGTGGCAAGAATCTCGATAACGCTCATCGATCGGAATACGCGGGAGTTGGTGCGGTAGTCCATCAACGAAAGCGCATCGCAGACGTGCAACTGGTACACCGTCAGCTCGCCGTCGGATTGACCGATATGCACGTCCCGCACGATTGCATTGATCGTCCGCACGTCGCCCCGGTCGGTCGTCAGGCGGACCGATACAGGCAGGCCGAGAAACAGCGTGGGGGATAGATGATCGCGTGTGGAAACGCAGGTCAGGTACCCGTCGATGCCCGACATCAACCCTTCGCGGATATCGGCGTGATGGAGCGCCAGCAGATGGCCGACTGCGCGTTGCGCCTGCCCGAAATGAAGGGCGACCGGCCGCTTGTTCCAGTCGACAAGACCGGATGCAAAGTTTCGAAATGTTGCTGCTATCGACATAACGGCAATCTCGTTATTATTTTCCGGATTCGGACTTGTTCGAATTGGACTCTCGGTTTAATAAAGCGGCACTCGTAATTTCGATGCGGAGAATATCAAACTTATATCGATTTCAATGAATATTGATATTTCGAGATGAAAAATAACTCATTAAGAAACAGTGTTTGACGTTTTTCGGCGTTCTATTTTTTTAATAAAAGTCCTATGTGGAGCATATTTGGTGATATTCATGTCTGATCTTTGCGGGTCAGCCGCGCCGTGGTGACTGACTTTTCGTCGAACTGAATTGGGTTGCCAAATTTCAAAAAATCAGACTTTTCCCAATTCGGAATGGACTGCGACACATTGCGGTGTCGGAAGGGAGCCGAGCATGCCGGATCGTCTGCATGCGGGGCGTAAACGGAGCGGTACGCCGATTCTTCGATGTCCATGAGGGATTTCCCCGTGACGCATGCGTGAGCGTCATTTCAACGCCGCGTCCATTCGCTCCGCGCTTCCCCGTAGACACTTCCCGCCCCCTCGCGGCCGATTATTTGCATTTCGCGAATGGCGCGTTCGCCGGTTGTTCCATACCCGATCCGCAGCCTTGCACCTATCGTGGTGGCGTCGGCTGGCTGGATTCGATGCGTCGAACCGGAAAGGCGGCCGGCACTTCGTTGCGATTCGCGTCGCACACCACACAAAAAACATCGGACCTGGCTTATGCACAGGCGCTTCGGCGCGCACAGGCGGACCAGTCCTCGGAGACGGAAATGAAAGCAAACGAGTGGGATACCTCCTATGAGTGGAAGGCGGTGACGCTGCTGGCGCTCGGCTTCGGGCTGGTCGGCCTCGACCGCTGGCTCATCGCGCCGCTGTTCCCTTCGATCATGAAGGACCTCAACCTGACCGCGCAGGACGTCGGCAACTGCATCGGCGTGCTCGGCCTGTCGTGGGGCGTCTTTGCGGCGCTGATGGGCGGCATCTCGGACAAGATCGGCCGCAGGAAGGTGCTGATTCCCGCCATCATCGCGTTCTCGCTGCTGTCGGGCTTTTCGGGGCTCGCGGGCGGCCTGCTCGGGCTGATGGCGATTCGCGGGCTGATGGGCGTCGCGGAAGGTTCGTTCTGCCCGACGAGTTTCGCGGCGACGGCCGACGCATCGCATCCGCGGCGGCGCGGCCTGAACCTCGGCCTGCAGCAAAGCGGCTTCGCGCTGTTCGGGCTGGCGCTGTCGCCGATCATCGCCACGCAGCTGCTCGGCTTCCTGTCGTGGCGCTGGGTCTTTGCGCTGGTGGCGATTCCCGGCCTGATCCTCGGTGCGATCATGTTCTTCGTCATCCGCGAGCCGAAGGTCGTGAAGGAGGTCGCGTCGGAACACGCGCCGGCTTCGCTCGGCCACGTGCTCAAGAGCCGCAACATCCTCGTGGCGATGGCCGCACTGTGCTGCGCGATGACCGGCGTCTTCGTGCTCGGCGCGCTGCTGCCGCTGTACCTGACCGATTACCTGTCGCTCGGCACGCAGAAGATGGGCCTCGTGGTGTCGGCGATCGGCTTCGGCGGCTTTCTCGGGCAGTTCGGGTTGCCCGGCCTCTCCGACCTGGTCGGGCGCCGCCTCGCGAGCATCGTCGGCTTCGCGGGAACGGCCGTGATGCTCTATATCTTCCGCGGCCTCGGTCCGCAGCCGATCGCATTGTTCGGGGTCCTGTTCGTCGCGTCGTTCTTCACGCTCGGGCTGGTGTCGCTGCTGTCCGGCCCGGTCGCGACCGAGGCTGCGCCCGTCGGCCTCGTGTCGACGTCGATCGGCGTGGTGGTCGGCGTCGGCGAGATCTTCGGCGGCGGCATCGCGCCGGCGATGGGCGGCTACGTCGCCGCACACTTTGGCATCCAGAACATTCTGTGGTTGCCGATGTGCGCGGTCATGCTGGGCATCGTGGTCAGCATGCTGTTGAAGGAAACCGCGCCCGCCGTGCTGCAGCGTCGCGTGGTCGTTCAACCGGAGCTGGCGGCCGGCAAGCAGCCGAGGTAATGCCCGCGCGAGCGCGCAGGCGTTCGCCAGTGCCGGTGCGCTCCGCGATTGACATCGATTCGGCGACACAGTGACGCTTTTCGCATGACACAGCCCGTTGCCCGGTGCAGGTAGACTGCCGGTTTCGCTGTCGAAAAAAAGGCGCGGTATGGACCGGTTCCTCAGCATCGAGGCATTCGTAAGAGTCGCGGAGGCGAGCAGCTTCGCCGAGGCCGCGCGGCAGCTTGGTGTGACGAGTTCGGTCGTGACGAACCGCATCCAGCAACTGGAGAAGTTCGTCAATGCGCCGCTGTTCCATCGCAGCACGCGCCACGTGCGCTTGTCCGAAGTGGGCGAGGCGTTTTATCGCGAGTGCGCGGAGGTGGTGGGGCGCGTCAACGAGTTGACGGACCAGATGCGCGAGCTGCGCGCGACGCCGACCGGGCGGCTGCGCATCCAGATGCTGCCCGGTTTCGCACTCGATCACTTCGGCGCGCCGCTGGTCGAATTCAATCGACGCTACCCGGGCATCCAGCTCGACGTCATCGTCAATGATCGTGTGGTCGACCCCGTCGAAGAAGGGTTCGACATCGCGTTCCAGATCTTTCCGCCGATTTCCGAATCGCTGATCGAGCGGCGGCTGTTCACGGTCAGGCGTCTCTTCTGCGCGTCGCCCGCTTACCTCGAAGCGCATGGTGCGCCACAACATCCGCGCGATTTGCTGCAGCGCACCACCGCGCTGTATTCGGGCTATCCGTCGCGCAATCGCTGGACGATGACGCGCGACGACGAGGTCGTCGAAATGGAGCTGCCGGGCATGATTCGCTCGAACTCCGTTCACCTGCTGCGCGAGTGCGCGCTGACCGGCGGCGGCGTCGTTTGCCTGCCCACGCTCGTGGCAAGCGACGCGCTCGTCGCGGGCCGGCTGGTGCCGATCCTGACCGACTACCAGCTCGCGCCGCTGAGCTTTGCCGCCGTCTATCCCGCAACGCAGCGACAGGCGTTGAAGGTGAAGGCGCTGGTCGAATTCCTCGCCGAATATATCGGCGACGAGCCCCCGTGGGATCTTCCGCTTCTGGAGCATGGCTGGGTGCGGTGACCCGCGCGATTATTCGCGAAACGCAAATGCCGTAATCGCCATCCGTTGCCTTGTTGCCGCTGTCTCTTGCCCCTAGAGTTGAATCCAACAAGCAGTTCAACTCAGGAGACAGCAATGACCGACACGGCATTCCACACCGTCTTTGGCTCGCTCGACAGCTACAGGAAGGGCGAGATCGAAATCACCAGCGGCAGCGCCCAGCACTACGCCTTCTCGAACGTCTTCGAGGTGGCCTCGAAGTCGGCCCCTTACGAAAAGGTCGTCGCCGGCAAGAATCTCGAATACGTGATCGAAGTGCTGAGGACCGAGGGCCAGTCGCCCTGGTTCGCATGTGCCCATGACGAGTTCACGATCCAGATGGACGGCGAAGTCCGGATCGAATTCATCAAGCTCGACACGCCGCCGGCATCGGGCCGCGGCACCGTCAGCGCCGGCGCACAACCGGCCGGCCGCAAGATGGGGTACGTCGTCCTGCGCAAGGGACATCAAGCGCTGCTGCCGGCCGGCTGTGCATACCGCTTCGTCGCCGGCAAGCCGGGTGTCGCGCTCGTGCAGACCATCCTCGGCGAGCTGTCCGTCGAGAAGTGGGCCGAGATCTGCCTGCACTGACCGTTCCGACCGCTCACATTCGAATATTCCAGGAGACACGTTATGGCCACCCTCGAGACCCTCGACCCTTCCGCCGGTTTCGCCGCCGATCTGGTGCGATCCACGCAAGCCGATGCCGTTACCGGCTACCGCCGCTTTCAGCTCGGCGAGTTCGCGTTTCAGCGCGATGAGTATTTCGTGAAGATCAGTTGGCCCGCGAAAGGCCAGACCCGCACGCATGCGATGCCGGCGGACGCGTTCCTGCGCGCGATGATGCGCGACGTGGCGTGGGGCTTCTTCTACGGCTGGGTGAATTTCGATCATGTGTTCGGCACGCGCAATCACTACGGCAAGGTGGACATGTATGCGGGCACCTTCAACGGCATCCTGAAGGACGCCGGGGTCGACTACACCGAGACCTTCGAAACGCCGACGATCATGGCGACCTTCAAGGCGATGCTGCACGACTGGACGAACGAAGGCTTCGACCCGTTCGCGGCGCCCGAGGAAACGGGCACGGCATTCGGGCGCAAGCACGGCGACAACGGTTCGGCCATCGAGCGCACGCGGATCGCGACGCGCCGCATGCCGGGCCTCGAAGGCGACTCGCCGCTGCGCGACGAGCTGCCCGTCAACCGCGCGTTTCTCGACGTCGCGCAGGACGAGCCGGAAGTGCATGTCGAGCCGGGCTTCGAAGGCGAGCTGCACGCGTTCAACCTGTTCAAGTACCTGTCGCGCTCGGACGTGACGTGGAATCCGTCGGTCACGTCGGTGTGCGGGCGCAGCCTGTTCTGCCCGACCACCGAGGAATTCATCCTGCCGGTGTTCCACGGCAACGACCGCGTCGAATGGTTCCTGCAACTGTCCGACGAAATCGTGTGGGACATCGGCGACAAGAACACCGGCGCACCGCGGGCACGCGTCACGATGCGCGCAGGCGACATTTGCGCGATGCCCGCCGACATCCGGCACCAGGGCTACTCGACGAAGCGTTCGATGCTGCTGGTCTGGGAAAACGCGACACCGGACCTGCCGCAACGCTACGAGAGCGGCGAGCTCGCGCCGTATCCGATCGCGTTCTGAGCAGCGCTTCAGATTTCGCTTCAGCAATACACCGAGGACGATTCATGCAAACCCAACTCTTCATCGACGGGCGCTTCGTTGACGCCGTCGACCGCGGCACGATCGACGTGCTGAATCCTCACGACGGCTCCGTCATCACGAAGATCGCCGCGGCCACTGCGGCGGACGTGGACCTGGCCGTCGAAGCGGCGACCCGCGCGTTCCCGAAATGGTCGGCCATGCCGGCAGCCGAACGCGGCCGGCTGCTGCTGCGCCTCGCCGATGCGATCGAGGCGCATGCGGAGGAGCTGGCGCAGCTCGAATCGCTCGACACCGGCCACCCGATTCGCGATTCGCGCGCGCTCGACGTGCCGCGCACGGCGGCGTGCTTCCGCTACTTCGGAGGCATGGCCGACAAGCTGCAAGGCTCGGTGATTCCCGTCGAAACCGGCTTCCTGAACTATGTGCAGCGCGCGCCGATCGGCGTCGTCGGCCAGATCGTGCCGTGGAATTTCCCGCTGATGTTCACGAGCTGGAAGATGGGCCCGGCGCTGGCCGCCGGCAACACGGTGGTGCTCAAGCCGTCCGAAATCACGCCGCTGTCGACGTTGCGCATCGTCGAGCTGATGGCCGAGGTCGGGTTCCCCGCAGGCGTCGTCAATATCGTTCCCGGTTACGGACATACGGCCGGCCAGCGTCTCGCCGAACACCCGGGCGTCGGCAAGATCGCGTTCACGGGTTCGACCGCAACCGGCCGCCGGATCGTCGAAGCGTCGCAGGGCAACCTGAAGCGCGTTCAACTGGAGCTGGGCGGCAAGGGCGCCAACATCGTCTTCGACGATGCCGAGCTCGACGCGGCCATCAACGGCGCCGCATGGGCGATCTTTCACAACCAGGGGCAGGCGTGTATCGCGGGGTCGCGCCTCGTGCTGCACGAGCGCATCGCGGACGCGTTCCTCGAGCGATTCGTTGCGCTCGCATCGTCGATCCGGATCGGCAACCCGTTCGACGCCGATACCGAGATGGGTCCGCTGACGTCGAAGCAGCACCTCGAGCGCGTGCTGTCGTTCGTCGACGTCGCGCGCGAGCAGGGCGGCCGCGTGCTCACCGGCGGCAGCGTGCCGCAAGATCCGGCGTTGGCCAACGGCTACTATGTGCGCCCGACGGTCATCGAAGCGAAGAGCGCGACCGATCGCATCGCGCAGGAGGAAGTGTTCGGCCCGTTCGTCACCGTGCTGCGCTTCGGCAGCGACGAAGAAGCGCTGGCCATCGCCAACGCGACGGAATACGGGCTGGGCAGCGGCCTGTGGACCCAGAACCTCTCGCGCGCCCACAAGATGGCGTCGCAGATCAACGCGGGCATGTGCTGGATCAACTGCTACAAGCGCGTCAATCCGGGCAGCCCGTTCGGCGGCGTGGGCAAGTCGGGCTACGGCCGCGAGATGGGCTTCGAGGCCATGCACGACTACACTGAAGCTCGGTCGGTTTGGGTCAATGTCGACGGCAACGTGCCGCCGCACTTCAAGCGCTGAGGCTTTCATGGAACGTTTCGTCTATCAGGGCACGCCTTCCCGCGTGGTGTTCGAATGGGGGGCGCTCGCCAGGCTGCCGGACGAGCTGTCGGCGCTCGGCGCGCAGCGCGCGCTTATCCTGTCCACGCCCGAGCAGCGGCCGCTCGCCGACCGCGTGAAGGCGGTACTGGGCGAGCGTGCGGCAGGCGTGTGCGCACAGGTGGTCATGCACGTTCCAGTCGAAGTCGCGCGTGCCGCGCGCGAGATGGCCGCCGAGCTGGGCGCGGACTGTTGCATTGCGATCGGCGGCGGCTCCACGATCGGGCTGGGCAAGGCCATTGCGCTCGAATCATCGCTGCCGATCCTGGCCGTGCCGACGACTTATGCCGGCTCGGAGATGACGCCGATCTACGGGCTCACCGAAGGCCGGCTGAAGCGCACCGGGCGCGATGCACGCGTGCTGCCGCGTACCGTGCTCTACGACCCGTCGTTGACGTTGTCGCTGCCGCCGGGCATTTCGGCGGCGTCCGGTGTCAATGCGATGGCGCATGCCGTCGAGGCGCTCTATTCGGAAGACGCGAACCCGGTGATCAGTTTGATGGCCGAGGAATCGATTCGCGCGCTCGGCGAAGCGCTGCCCGTCGTGGTGCGCGATCCGGAAAACCGGGAGATGCGCAGCCGCGCGTTGTATGGCGCGTGGCTCGCGGGAACCTGCCTGGGCGCGGTCGGCATGGCGCTGCACCACAAGCTTTGTCATACGCTCGGCGGCACCTTCAACCTGCCGCATGCGCAGACGCACGCGGCCATGTTGCCGCATACCGCGCACTACAACCACGCCGCTGCGCCCGACGCGCTGCGCCGCGTCGCGCGAGCGCTGGGCGGGAACGATGCGGCCGAAGCCGGCCCGCTGCTGTTCAGGCTGAACGAGCAGCTCGGCATCGCGCCGGCGCTCGCCGACATCGGGATGCCGCAGGAAGGCCTCGACGAAGCGGCCGATCTCGCATGCCGGAATCCGTATGCAAATCCGCGGCCGATCGAACGCTCGGCGATTCGTGCGCTGCTTCAGGACGCGTGGGAAGGGCGCGCGCCGCATTGAACGGCCTGACGTGCAAAGGGAAAGGGAGACAGACATGAATGACCACCATGACAGCGACACGAGGCTGACCGAGCAGGTCGTCGCCAGCTTCGAAGGCACGCCGAACCCGCGCTTGCGCGTGCTGATGCAGAGCCTCGTGCGGCATCTTCATGCGTTCGTACGCGAGACGGAACTGACGGAAGCCGAGTGGATGGCGGCGATCCGCTTCCTGACCGAGACGGGGCAGATGTGCGACGACGTGGTGCGCCAGGAGTTCATCCTGTTGTCGGACACGTTGGGCGTTTCGATGCTCGTCGATGCGATCAACCATCGCTTCGCAACCGGCGCAACGGAGACGACGGTATTCGGCCCGTTCTACATCAAGGGGATGCCCGAGCGTGCATATGGCGAGAACATGGCGCTCACGCCGGGCGCACCGGTTGTCGTGCACGGCCGCGTGCTGACCACCGACGGTGTTCCGGTGAAGGACGCCGTGCTCGACGTATGGCAGACCGCGGAAAACGGCATGTATTCCGGGCAGGACACGGCGCAGCCGCACGGCAACCTGCGCGGCCGCTACCGGACCGATGCCGAAGGCCGTTATGCGATCACGACGATTTTGCCGGTCAGCTATCCCATTCCGACCGACGGCCCGGTCGGGAAGATGCTCGACGCCACCGGCCGCCATCCGTGGCGGCCCGCGCATCTGCACTTCATGATCGACGCGCCGGGCTTCCGTACGCTCGTTACGCATCTTTTCGACGAGGACGACCCGTACCTGAAGTCGGATGCCGTCTTCGGCGTGAAGCCGTCGCTGATGGTTGCGTATCGCCAGCGTGCCGCGCATGACGAGCTCGCCCGTCAGTTCGGACTGAACGGCCCGTACCGCGAAGCGACGTACGACTTCGTCCTCGACCGGAGCTGATCGAATGGCTCGATTTTTCGCGGTGTTTGCGACGGACCAGCCCGGTATGCGAGACGTGCGCGACCGTGTGCGGCCCAGTCATCGGAGTTACCTGCGCGCGGCTTCGCAGCACGGCGTGTATGTGCGGCTCGGCGGCCCGACGCTGGACCCGCAGGGCGACGCAATGAACGGAACGCTGCTTGTCGTGGAGGCCGACGATATTCATGCGGTGATGCAGTTTGTCGGAAACGATCCGTATGTGAAGGAGGGGTTGTTTTCGCGTGTGGAAGTGCGTCCTTGGGACTGGAGCCTGGGAAACCCCGAGCAGAGAGTGTGAATCATGGACGCAACGCAACTCTGCCGTTTCTCCGACGTGCCTGATGGCGGCGCGCGGGTAGTCGACGAAGCGTGCATCGGACGTCCCGTCATCGTGGTGCGGCGCGGCGAGCAGGTGTGGGCGTATGTGAATCGATGCCCGCATTTCTCGGTGCCGCTCGATTTTGTGCCGGGCAATGTTTCCTGCTACAGGTCGCAGGTATTGATGTGTGCGCATCACAGCGCGTTGTTCCGGTTCGATGACGGCGTGTGTATCGACGGACCTTGCTCGGGTTCGGCGTTGGAAGCCGTGGCTGTCGAGGTGGATTCTGCCGCGTGGGTTGTCTGGCGAGGCGCTTGATTCGAGTGTTCTGATCGGTACGAATGGGGCAATCCATTTTCCATGCGGCGATCTTCGAATTTATAAATCAGTAAAACTAATCATATTTTCGGCGTCGTTATATCTGCCGGGATGAAGGCGTTGTTGTGCGAAGCATTGAGCGAGTATCCGCCACGTAGCGGGTAGCAGGCTCGCATTTCCATAAAAAGACGGAGACGTGATGAAACTCAGGTTTGGAGCAGTGGCGATTCTTGCCGTAGCGCAGGGCGCATGGGCGCAGGGCAGCGTGACGATGTTCGGTCTTATCGACAGCGGCATCACGTATGTCAGCAACGAGGGCGGCGGAAAGAACGTCAAATTCGACGACGGGATATTCGCGCCCAACCTCTTCGGTCTCCGTGGCACGGAAGATCTCGGTGGCGGGTATCGCGCCACGTTCGCGCTCGTGAACCAGTTCTCGATGGCGAACGGCGCCATCATCGGGTCCGGAATTTTCGGGCGCAATGCCTACGTGGGCCTCGAGAGCGACCGGCTCGGCAGCGTCACGCTGGGCAATCAGTACGACTTCATGGTGGATTCCCTCTTTTCGAAGGGGAATGCGATTGCGAGGGACATCTCGGGGCTGTACGGTTTCAGGAATGGCCCGTTCCAGCGTCTCGCGCTGCCGGGTAATCCGACCGGTGCGTTCGATTGGGATCGCACGGCGGGTAGCAAGCCGATCGCGAATTCGGTCAAATACACGTCGCCGACGGTCGCGGGTTTGTCCGGCGGCGTGATGTATGCGTTCGGCGGGGTGGCCGGCTCGATCGGCGCGGACAATGCCGTCAGCGCCGGGCTGAACTATGAGGTGGGGGCTTTCGGTGTGGGTGCGGCCTATACGAATGAGAAGTACGGCCCGGCGCTCGGTGTGCCGTCGACGAGTGTTCGGAACTGGGGCGTCGGGATGCATTACGACTTTGGCGTCGTTACCGCGAGTGCGCTGGTGACCACCGTGCGGAATTCGTTCAACAAAGCCGCGGTGTGGATGGCCGAAGGCGGTGGGGTGTGGCGCGTCAGGCCGGATGTCGTGCTGGGCGCGAAATACATGTACATGAAGGGTAATGAAGCGGTGAACAACAACCATGCCCATCAGCTCAGCGTGGCGCTTCAATACCTGTTGTCGAAACGGACGATGGTTTATGTGTCGGCTGATTATCAGCGGGCGAATAGTGGTGCGAATGCGCAGGTTAATGGCGTGCTGGATCCGAATGGGGCTTCAAGTTCGGCGAGCCAGGCGGTGGCTCGGGTGGGGGTGCATACGGTGTTTTGACGGGCGCGTAGTGCCACGCCCGGTGTGATCGGTTCCACCACTCGCGCAGGACGCCGCGCAGATAGTCCCGCAAGCAAAGGCAGTGAAAAGTCGGCTTTGGCGTGAAAACGCCCAGGCACGGATTGGCACCACTTGTAAGCGCTGCTGCAAATAGCATTCCGTTGAAGCATCTGCCGGGTCAAAGTCCCGCAGCGCGGGCTTCAATCAGCGAATCCCACGGCGTGGGAGAGGGGAAGAGGTCTTGCAAAAAGAGGATAAACGCTTTCACTGCCGGGTTGCTTCGACGGCTCTCGGGCCATAGCGCGTGCAAGTGGAAACGGTCGTAGGCATGGTTGAAGAGTACGGGAACGAGTTCTCCACGCTTTACGTAGGGTGCCGCGATGTACGTGGCCGAAATGCCGATGCCGGCGCCGGCCGCCAGCGCTACTGCAACGGCATCGCTGACGTCAAGAACGAGACCTGCCGGCGGAGAAAACTCTATCAACTTGTCGCCGACCTGGAATGGCCAGACCGCTTCCTGCCCGGTCGACTGGTACCGGAAGTTGACGCAGTCGTGATTGAGCAGATCGTTCGGGTGTGCAGGCGTGCCGCGTTCGGCCAGGTACGCCGGGGACGCAAAGGCACATATGCGATGCGGAGCGAGTCGGCGCGCTATCAGCCTGGTGTCGCTCGGGTTTCCCACCCGAATCGCGACATCGACACCTTCTTCAATCAAGTCAACGTAGCGGTCGCTGAGTCGAACGTCGACGGTGAGTTTCGGATGTTTTCTCCTAAAGCGCGGAAGCGCGCCGGCGAGTATGTGAACTCCTACCGGCAACGGGGCCGTTACCTTGAGTATGCCCGATGGCTCGGACTTCGCCGCGGCGATGCCTTGCTCGATGCCTTCCGCTTCCCGCAGCAGACGTTGCGTCCGCTCGAGAAGGTCGCGGCCTTCGGGCGTTAGCGTCAAGGAGCGGGTTGTACGGGTAAAAAGCCTTAGACCGAAGTGTTGCTCCAGACGCTGAATGCTTTTGCTGACGGCGGACGGAGAGACTGCGAGCGACCGGGCAGCCGCCGTATAGCTGCCGAGGGATGCTGCTCTCGCGAATGCAATGAGGCCCGTGAGCCTTTCGATGACGATTTGTTCCATGATGGCACTATTAAAGCGAACTCGAGCCTGATTATCAAGTTCTTTGCCTTGAAATAACCTGTTTTCAACGACGCCGAACGGCGCTACTTTCTGGAGATAGGAAATGAACGACGCAACGCAACTGGCCGGCAAGAACGTTTTGATTGTTGGCGGAACGTCAGGAATCGGCTTGCAAGCCGCCCTGCAGGCCAAAGCGGCCGGCGCCCGTGTGACCGTTCTCGGTCGCGAAGCGGACGCCGCTCGGAAAGTCGCTTCCGAGAACGGTTTTGCCGGTTGGCGAGCCGCAGACGTGACGGACGCGGCCCAACTGGAGCACGCCGTTCGAGACATCCCCGTGGTCGACCACCTCGTGCTTCTGGCCGGTTCGTTCGTGGCCGGCAAGGTGCGTGAGGCCGAGGTCGGCTACCTCAAGCGCGCATTCGATGAGCGCATCTGGGCCGCCGTACACGTCATCCGCGCGTTGGGCGACCGACTCAGCAAGGATGGGTCGATTACCCTCATCTCGGGAAGTCTGGCTGACCGTCCGAACGCTTACGGCACCGCCGTCCTGGCGGCAGCGTCAGCGGCCATGGAAGCTTTCGCGCGTGGGCTCGCACTCGAGCTCGCCCCCATCCGTGTCAACACGCTTTCGCCTGGCCCGATCGACACGCCCATCCTTCATAAGGCATTGGGCGACGCGCGCGACTCGTTTGTCGAGGGGCTTAAGAAGACGCTGCCGTTGCACCGGCTCGGCACCCCGCAGGAAGCAGGTGCGGGAGTCGTCTTCCTGATGATCAACGGCTTCATGAACGGAGCCACTTTGAATCTCGACGGCGGCGCACGCCTCGTCTAACCCATCTTCGGTTTGTGCGCCTGCTGACTGCGTCGTCGTGTCCGGCTTCGCAGTCAGCTCGTGCTAGGCGTTTTAACTAGCTCACAGAGTGGAAACTGAAATGACGACGCTTTTTGACCCCTTGAAGCTTGGAGCGATAGACGTTCCGAACCGCATCTTCATGGCACCGATGACGCGAGCGCGAGGAACGCGAAGCCATGTGCCGACGCCCATCATGGCCGACTATTACAGTCAACGGGCGAGCGCGGGACTGATCATCACCGAAGCGATTGGCATCTCGCAGCAAGGGCTCGGGTGGCCCTTCGCTACGGGAATCTGGTCGGATGAGCAGGTGGGCGGCTGGCGCACGGTCACTGATGCGGTTCACAACGCAGGCGGCCGAATTATCGCGCAACTCTGGCACATGGGCCGTACCGTTCATCCGAGTTTTATTAACGGTGCGCAACCGCTTTCGGCGTCGGGGACGGCGGCGCCGGGGCACGCCCATACGTACGCTGGCAAGCAGCCGTATATAGCGGGTCGGCCGATGCGAGTGGACGAAGTCCCGGCGCTTTTGCAAGAATTCAGGAATGCGACTCGAAACGCGCTGCGAGCGGGATTTGACGGCGTGCAGGTTCACGCGGCGAACGGCTACCTCATCGACGAATTTCTTCGAGATGGCACCAATTTCCGGGACGACGCATACGGAGGAAGCATTGAGAATCGCATTCGTCTCCTTCGCGAAGTCACCGAAGTCGTTGCCGACGAAGCCGGAGCAGATCGCACCGGAGTGCGCTTAACGCCGAACGGCACTGACCAAGGTGTGCGGGACAGCGACCCGGAGTCCGTCTTCGTTGCCGCGGCCAAAGCGCTGTCTTCCATAGGCGTCGCTCATCTCGAACTGCGCGAACCTCCCCTTGACGGCAGCTTCGGCGCTTCGGACCGTCCGCCTTTCGCACCAGCTATCAGGAAAGCGTTCTCGGGCACCACCATATTGAATTCCGACTACGACCTGGGGCGTGCTGAGGAGGCGCTAACCAGCGGGCAAGCAGACGCGATTGCATTTGGCCGTCCGTTTATCTCCAATCCGGACTTGCCCGCGCGATTTCAGGCTCGACGGGTTTTGGCGGCCGACCAGCGAGATTTCTGGTTCACACAGGGGGCCGAGGGATACGTGGATTACGTGACCTTCGATAGTCGTGCTGATTTGCGTTAAGCGTGGTTGTGTGAGACGGCGGGTGACGTTGACTGCGAGAGTTCTGCGCTGCTGAGCGGAACGCAGATGGTCGACTCGGTTGCTCTTCATGACATGAACTATGCTTTGCGTTCAGATTAGATACCACACAAGTGAGCAGAGATTTCCGCGAGCTGCTTACTGACCAGCCTGCGCGGTTTTAGATGGAGTATTTCGATGGGTTCCGGAGCAAAACCCATAGAAGGCAAGGTTGCGCTCGTTGCCGGCGGTTTTCAAACAGTGGATGCGTGGCCGATAATTCCACCTTATAGTGCCCGTCGTTGACCGATCGGCAAGAAAATCAGGAGTTCGCCGTGTTTCACCGGAAATCCAAGTTGGGTCGTCCGCACTTCGTGTACGTCGTCGCCCTGACGATGATGCTGGCGCCAGTCGCGGCGCATGCAGAGGCGGAGGCTGTCGACGGCACGACGCGCATCGCGCCCGCTGTCAGTCACGACACGTCACCCGCACGACCGATTGTCGGCGACGACCCGGTTGCAATTCGGGATGCCCTGAAGAAGCAGCACATCAGCACCATCCCACCTTCGTTGAGCGACCGGGTTCGCGGCCTGGTCCCCGGCGCTGCCGACCGGCACGGCCCGAATCCCGACCTGGCGGCCGTCGATCTGGATCGTGACGTGACGTTCGTGGTGCCGGTGCGGTACGGGCTGAGGTACCGGTCACAGCGGCACCTATTGACGCTGGATGTCGACCTGTTCGACGTAGAGCGCGACGACCGGACGGGCATCCTGCTCAAAAAGGTCACGACGGGGCCGCGAGGGCGAGGGCTCGTGATTGCACCCGAAGCGAAGGCAAAAGGGTACATCCAGCGGGTCGACATCATCGAACTCGAGTCCGGGAAAGGCAAAATGACCACGGTTCGTAGCCGCATGCGGCTTTCGCCCGCCGTGTACGCCCAAACGCATGGCGACTTCGCACTCGTTTTTTCCGGGCGCCTGGTTCGGCCTTACCTGACCGAAAAAATCGAGCATGTCGATCCGAGCATTGACGAGCCGACGGACATTACGACCAGGATCTCCAGGTTGCACATGGATATCAATGGCATCTGGCTGGTGAGTCCGTCGAGCGGTGTCGTGCTGTCGAAGAAGCTGCGTCTGTCGAAGTAGCGTTTTTCCTGTATGAGGCGCCGATCCTCTGCACGATTGCGTGCGACCGCGGTGTAGTCGGCGTCCGCTCGAAACAATACAGCCGTGCGCGAAATGCACCAACGTTTCGGTATGTCGATGTCGAGGGGGCGTTGCGTCGCTGAGCTGCATGGATGTGGACCACGCCCACCCGAGGCCTTTCCCGCTGCGGCGGAAGTTGTACGGTCGTTATGCGACCGCCGCAAGCTGCGTGACAAGCTAAATCTTCGCGTTGCGCAGTCGCAGCGCGTTCGAAATGACTGAAGCGGAGCTTAGACTCATTGCAAGTGCGGCAATCATCGGCGAGAGCAGCAAACCGGTGAATGGATAAAGCACCCCAGCCGCCAGCGGAACGCCAAGTGCGTTGTATACGAACGCGAAGCCAAGATTTTGCTTCATGTTTGCGACCGTCGCCACGGACAGCTCTCGAGCACGGGCGATACCGCGCAAGTCGCCCTTGACAAGCGTCACCTGAGCGCTGCTCATCGCCACATCCGTGCCCGTTCCCATGGCAACGCCGACATCGGCTTTCGCGAGTGCCGGAGCGTCGTTGATGCCGTCTCCAGCCATCGCCACGACATGCCGGGCTTGCTGAAGCTGTGTCACCAGATTGAGCTTGTCGGCGGGCTTCACCTCGCCATGGAATTCGTCGACGCCGAGCTTCTCGGCCACGGCCTTGGCAGTGACCACGCCGTCACCGGTCGCCATCACGACTCGAATACCGTTCTCCTTCAATGTCGAAAGCGCTTCCGGCGTCGTCGCCTTTATCGGGTCAGCGACTGCCAGCAGTCCGGCCAAGCCGCCATCGACTGCCAAGTACATGACACTGGCGCCTTGCGCACGCATGCCGTCCGCCTCCTTGGCAAGCGATTCGACGGAGACGGCGTCAGTCTGCATCAGCGCGGTGTTGCCAAGCGCGAGTTTCCTGCCGGCGACCAGTCCTCGCACGCCAATACCCGTGGCGGATTCAAAATTTTCCGTGCGGTCCAAAATGAGCTTCTTCTCACGGGCAGCCGCAACGATGGCTGCAGCAAGCGGATGCTCACTACCTTGGTCGAGACTCGCCGCCAGACGAAGCACTTCGTCGGTCGTGTATCCGTTTGCGCCCACGGCTTGCTCGAACGCTGGACGCCCCTCGGTCAGCGTCCCCGTCTTGTCGACAATGAGCACATCGACCTTGCGCAGATTTTCAATCGCAGCCGCATCTCGAAAGAGAATCCCGGTCGCGGCTCCTTTGCCGCTTGCGACCATGATGGACATTGGCGTCGCAAGCCCCAGCGCGCAGGGGCACGCGATGATGAGCACCGCCACCGCATTGATGAGGCCGAACACCCAGCTGGGCTCAGGCCCAAAGATGCCCCACACGAAGAACGTCAGAAGAGCGACGCTGACGACCCCGACGACAAACACGCCGGCCACCTTGTCGGCCATACGCTGCATGGGGGCCCGAGACCGCTGCGCCTGCGCGACCATCTGCACGATTTGCGACAGCACGGTCTGCGAGCCGACCTTTTCGGAGCGGATGACGAGACTGCCTGTTGCGTTCATCGTTGCGCCAATGACGTGGTTGCCAACGCGCTTCGTGACGGGAATGGGTTCGCCAGTAATCATGGACTCGTCCAGCGAACTCGAGCCATCGGTCACCACGCCGTCCGTGGGGACTTTCTCGCCCGGCCGCACACGAAGCAGGTCTCCCACATGAACATGGGACAACGGAATGTCTTCCTCGGAACCGTCCGGGTTGATGCGTCGAGCAGTCTTGGGTGCGAGACCCAGTAGTGCCTTGATGGCGGCGGACGTTTGCGAGCGGGCCTTCAGTTCGAGCAACTGCCCGAGAAGCGTCAACGAAATGATGACTGCCGCCGCTTCGAAATACACGCTGACTCGGCCGTGCGCACTGTACGTTTCTGGAAACACCCCGGGGAAGATGGTGGCGATGACACTGTAGATATAGGCCGCGCCTGTCCCCAGTCCGATGAGCGTCCACATGTTAGGGCTGCGGTTCATGAATGAGCGCACGCACCGCGCGAAAAACGGCAGGCCTGCCCACAGGATGACCGGCGTAGAGATGATGAACTCAACCCAGCTTTCGGTGCCGGCGTCCATCAATTCGAGGCGATGGCCAAACATCGCCAGGACGAAAACGACGACGGTCAGTGGCAACGTCCACCAGAATCGGCGTCGGAAATCGACCAGTTCCGGATTTTCGCCTTCGTCGACGCTGGGCAGAACCGGTTCCAGCGTCATGCCGCACTTCGGGCATTGCCCGGGGTGGTTCTGGCGAATTTCCGGGTGCATCGGGCACGTGTAGATGGTGCCCTCGGATGCTGCTTGTGACAGCTGAACGGTCGAGGGCTCGGCGTATTTGGACGGTGCCGCCTGAAATTTCGCCAAGCATGCCTGGCTGCAGAACAAGTACCACTTGCCGTTGTATTCGCTACGGAATCCTGAATCATCGGATACTTTCATTCCACAGACTGGGTCGTGAAGTGAATCCCGGGTGCGAACATGCTCGCCATACCCCTCATGATGATGAGCATGTGCATCGCGTCCATGCTCAGCGGAATGGACGTGCTTGTCCACCCCATCTGCAGGATGCCCGTCCGGCGACGAGTGCTCCAGAATCCGTTGGCGATTAAGCCTGTCTTCGCCGGGTTGACCGCTCATTTTGACGCTCCTTTGCTCATCCGTTCAGCTCCCATTGGGACTCGTCGCCCTGCGCATTCGATATTGCCGTGATGACGGTGCTACCGCGTGCCGATGTATTGAGCAAGAGCGCAGGAGCAACGTTGATTCCGCGCGTTCCCGTTCTACCAGTGACCTCAATCTTCTGATCCCAGAGACCGACACCGGCAACATGCGGTCCGGGAGAGACGTATAGGCATACGGGAATGCGTCAGTTCGGCCCTCAGAGGCGGTTGTGTAACCATGCGAAGAAGGCGCCGGCTGCAAAGAACCAGACCGCAAACACAAAGGCCGGGTAGATAACAAACCACCGGGACAGTGGCTCGCCCGTCTGAAGGCGGCGGAAATCGAGTCCGTGAAAAAGAGCGTTCATGAAGTTCATGAACGGTTCAGGAAGTGCCATCCATACAAGCGTGCATAGGACATAGAAGAGCACAACCGTGACTGAAAGCGTCACACCAGTCTTGAAGGGCCTCATGGCAGCCTCCTCATCCCGGAAGATTACGATGGAGTTCAGCAGCAGTGCCAGCTATGGGTGAGCCGCCTGAATTCAATGTACTTGGGCCGGGCGTTTTCCAACCAAGTTGGGTACAAAGCGCGGCGTGTGTGCCGCGTATTCACGCCACGCCTCGCCGAACTGCGCGTCCGAATCGCGCTCCTCTTGTATCGCTAGTCGAACGTACATGAAAACTAGAATAGGGAACATTGCCAAAGTAACGAGCGTGGGCCATTGGAGCAGGAAACCCAGCATGATGACGACGAACCCGACGTACTGAGGGTGTCGGATTTTCGCGTAGGGCCCGGTGGTCGCCAACTCCTTGCCACGCTGAGCTTCATACAGTACGTGCCACGCCGTGGACAGCAAGTAGAAGCCGCCCAATATCAAGAAGAAGCTGAGAAGATGCGGAAGTCCGCCATGCGGGTCGCCGTGCCTGCCAGTCAAAGTCCACCAGAGGTGTCCTGCATCGTGCGATAGAAAATTTGTTTGCGGAAAGCGCGTCTGCAACCAGCCCGATAGCAAATAGATGGTGAGTGGAAACCCATACATTTCCGCGAATAGCGCGACGATGAAGGCGGAGAATCCACCGAACGTTCGCCAGTCCCGCTTTGTCGCCGGCTTGAAGAAGCTGAACGCGAAGATGATGAAGACAAGGGAATTGATAGCTGCGAGGCTCCATAGCCCGTAACCGTCACCGATGCTGGTCATGACCGTCTCCCGAATCAGGGCGCCCGTCGATCGTTTTCGTCCCGTGGTGCCCGTGCCCATGGTGCATAAACAGATGCATCAGCGGGCACGAGAGCAACAGCAGATATGGCAACACCCCAAGGAAGTGGGCGCGGTGTTCGGAAAGCAGGAGGAATAGTGCTATTGCAGCGAACGCTACGAGTGCAATGGCTGACCGCGATTTCCAGAACGGCCGAGCGCGATGTGAGTTGTCATCCATGCCTGTCTCCCATCCTGAATCACTTGTCAGCGGCCGCCGGCGTACCAGCGATTGCAACGGCACTGACCATGCCGAGCGTTGCAATTGCGATTGCGGGTTTTTGCGGGAATGCCATCTTGTTCTCCACGAACATAGTTCTCGCGAGCCGGTTGAACCCCAAAAATCACTCTATGCAGACGCTCCTTCGATGGCTTGACGTGGCTCAACGAATCACGAACCGAATTCTTCATACGTAGCGCGGCCGCGGAGCGAACATGCGACCGGGCGGGTGTATCGGTCCGGACGTGCTCGACAATGCAGCATTGATGTGCATCAACGCTGCGACCGCCCAGCTCCTTACGATAGGCAGTGCACCCGTGAGCGGCAGAATGCCGCGGAATATCGAACAGAGGCGCATCCATGTCGGCAAATTCTGCAGCAATCTCCGCGCGGCGCCGTCTGGCCCGCGCACTTCTGACGGCAGCACTGGCGGTGAGTCTGCTTCCTCTCCCTGGGTGCGGCTATAACGCCATCCAGACCGAAGATGAGCAGGTAAAGGCCAGCTGGTCGGAAGTTCTAAATCAGTATCAACGGCGAGCCGACCTTGTTCCCAATCTCGTCAACACGGTGAAGGGGTATGCGAACCAGGAAAAGGAAGTGCTCGTAAGTGTGACGGAGGCCCGGGCGCAAGTCGGCTCGATTCGCGCCACGCCCGAACTCATTGGCGACCCGCAGGCGTTCGCAAAATTTGAAGCGGCGCAGGGACAGCTCACGTCGTCTCTGTCACGTCTGCTCGTGGTATCGGAGAACTATCCGCAATTGAAGTCGGATGCGAACTTCCGCGACCTGCAGGCGCAGCTCGAGGGTACGGAAAATCGCATTGCCGTAGCCCGCAATCGATACATTCGCTCCGTCCAGGCGTACAACACGACGATACGTTCGTTCCCGAATAATTTGACTGCAAAGGCATTCGGCTATCTGGAGCGCCCCAACTTCTCGGTGAGCAACGAAGCCGAGATTTCCAAACCGCCGCGGGTCGACTTCGGCTCGACGCCGGCATCTGCAGGCAAGGCCCCCAATTGAACATGTTCCGACTGGCGATGGCCGTCGTCTTAGCCTTCTTTGTCCTGGGGGGAGCCTGCGCCCACGCGGACGTCGTTGTCCCGCCGCTGACATCGAGAGTAACCGATGAGACTGGAACCCTGACGAGCGACCAGATGGCCAGCCTTGAGAAGACGTTGAGAGAGTTTGAGGCGAAAAGAGGCGCGCAGATTTCAGTTCTCGTTGTTCCGACCACGGAGCCCGAAACCATCGAACAGTATTCGATGCGAGTCGTCGAGCAATGGAAGCTTGGGCGCAAGAATGTCGACGACGGCGCGCTCCTGATTGTCGCCAAAAACGACCGAACGCTTCGAATTGAGGTCGGATACGGCCTCGAAGGCGTGCTCACCGACGCGACGAGCAATCGCATCATCAACGAGGCGATAGTTCCGCGGTTCCGAAACGGGGATTTCTACGGCGGCATCACTGCCGGCCTCGACGGCATGATGCGAGTCACTAGCGGCGAACAGTTGCCTCCGCCGCGGCGACAACGCGGGGCAGGCGATGGCGCCGGACGGTTACTTCCCGTCCTCTTCCTCCTGACGGTCATGGCCGGCGGCCTTCTGCGCGCCATGCTTGGGAGACTGCCGGGGGCGGCCGTTACAGGCGGAGTCGTTGGGGTACTCGCATGGGTTTTGTCGGGGGCGCTTTTTGTCGCCATCGCGGCAGGACTGATGGCGCTGCTCTTCACGTTGCTGGGGGGCGGGATGGGAGCAGCTGGCGGGCGCTTCATTGGCGGCAGCGGCGGTAGTTCTGGCCGCGATTCAAATCGCGACATCTTTCGCGGAGGCGGCGGAGGCTTCGGCGGCGGTGGCGCATCGGGACGGTGGTGAGCATGGACCTGAAACGCCTCTTCCGGCATCTTGTCACGACCCATTGGCGGGTCAACAGCGCATTCTCACGGCGGGAGCTTATCGCCATCGAAGAGGCTGTACGTACCAGTCATCGCGCGCACGTGGGTCAAGTCAGGTTTGCTGTAGAGGGTGCGCTGCACATCCGCGCCTTGCTGAAGGGCACATCTGCGAGGGACCGTGCCATCGAGGTTTTCTCGGACCTCCGGGTTTGGGACACGGAGCACAACAACGGCATTCTTATCTATCTGCTTCTTGCGGACCGTGACGTCGAAATTGTTGCGGACCGAGGCATACACGCCAAGGTGGATGGCCGCGAATGGGAGGCGATTTGCCAGGCCATGGAGGCTCATTTCCGGCAAGGCGATTATCGGTCCGGTGTTCTGCGAGGTATCGAGCAAGTTACCGAGCTGTTGCAAAAACACTTTCCGCTTCATGGTCCGCGGCTCGATGATCTTTCGAGCTCGCCCGTTGTGATATGAGTTCCGAAGCTTGACATCGGTCCGTTTCTCGAGCGGAAATTCTGGCTGACGCGAGTCGTAATTCGATGATACGAATCTAGGTAATGAGTGGTGCTATCGTCACTTACGTGATGCCATGCAGCCTCGATTTGCAATACCACGGAATCTCCATCAAGCCCGCGAATTACCTCCCGGACCGGGAGGAACTCGCCCGGGAGCGTCGCGAGCGGAACGCCCTGGCAGCTCGTGGATGTCATCACTCCACAGTCACCGATTTAGCCAAATTCCTAGGCTTATCAATATCCGTCCCCCGCGCCAATGCAGCGTGATACGCCAGCAATTGCATCGGCACCGTATGCAGAATCGGCGAAAGCGGCCCGTAGTACTCATTGAGCCGAATCACCTCGATCCCATCACTCGGCACCAGCCCGCAATCCACATCCGCAAAGACAAAAAGCCGCCCGTTCCGCGCACTGACCTCATGCATGTTCGACCTGAGCTTCTCGAGCAGCATGTCATTCGGCGCAACCGCGATCACCGGCATCTCGTTACTAACGAGCGCAAGCGGCCCATGCTTCAACTCACCCGCCGGATAAGCCTCCGCGTGAATATAAGAAATCTCCTTCATCTTCAACGCACCCTCGAGCGCGATCGGGTAATGCATCCCGCGCCCGAGAAACAGCATGTTGTCGCGTCGCGCGAGCAGTTCCGACCACGCCATGATCTGCGGCTCCAGCGCGAGCACCTTCGACATCGCGTCGGGCAGGTGCCGTAGCGCACGCAGATGCTCCTTCTCTTCTTCATCACTCAACCGCCCGCGCACCTGAGCAAGCGACAACGTGAGCAGGAACAACGCAACCAGCTGCGTCGTAAAAGCCTTCGTCGAAGCCACTCCGATCTCGATCCCCGCACGCGTCACGAACTGCAGCGCACATTCACGCATCAACGCGCTCGTCGCGACGTTGCAGATCGCGAGCGTATGCATCATCCCGCTCTGCTTCGCAACATGCACGGCACCGAGCACATCGGCCGTCTCGCCGCTCTGCGACACCGCGACAACCAGCGTGCGCGGATTCGGCACGCTGTCGCGATAGCGAAACTCGCTGGCAATTTCAACGCTGGCCGGCAGCTTCGCGATGCTCTCGATCCAGTACTTCGCGGTCAGCGCCGCGTGATAGCTGCCGCCGCACGCGAGCAGCAGCACCGAATCGACTTGGTTGAACACGCGCCACGCACCGTCACCGAACAGCTCGGGCATGATCGACGCAACGTCGAGCAGCGTATCGGCCACCGCCTGCGGCTGTTCGAAGATCTCCTTCTGCATGTAGTAGCGGTACGACCCGAGGTCGGCGGCGCCGCTATGCGCGGCGACCCGCTGCACCGCGCGCTCGACGCGCTGGCCGGCCGCATCGACGATCCAGTAGCGATGCAGCTGGATATCCGCGACGTCGCCGTTCTCCAGATACGCGATGCGATCGGTGATGCCCGACAGCGCGATCGCATCGGACGCCAGGAAATTCTCGCCTTCGCCGACGCCGACCACGAGCGGCATCCCGTCGCGCGCGCCGACGATCCGGTGCGGCTCGTCGCGGCACATCACCGCGATCGCGTAGCTGCCGCGCAGTCGCGCGACCGCGCGCCGCACCGCGTCGAACAGGTCGCCGTCGTACAGATGGTCGATCAGGTGCGCGATCGCCTCGCTGTCGGTCTGGCTCGCGAACACGTAGCCGTGCGCCTGCAATTCCGCGCGCAACTGGTCGCAGTTCTCGATGATCCCGTTGTGCGACAGCGCGATGCGCGCGTTGGCGTCGCTCGGCGAGAAGTGCGGATGCGCGTTGAGCGTGACGGGTGCGCCATGCGTGGCCCAGCGCGTATGCGCGATGCCGGTGTAGCCCGACAGCGCATGCTCGGCGATCTCGCGCTGCAGGTTGGCCACGCGATCGACGCTGCGGGCACGCGCCAGCGCACGGTCACGGTAGACCACGACGCCGCACGAGTCGTAGCCGCGGTATTCGAGCCGCTTCAGGCCGTCGACAAGGTTCGGCAGGATGTCCCGCTGGGCGACCGCCCCGACAATTCCACACATATCGCGCTCCGTAAATGTCCTGTCTGGATCAGTGAGAGCGATGGTAGAGGCGGTAGAATGGAATTAAATTTCAAAATATCGATATAAATGAAACGAGACGTAGATCGTCTATCATGTTGAAATTAAATTTCACATCCTGACCGGAAGGAGCCGCCGATGGCCGGCATCACCCTCGACGATCTCGACCTGCGCATCCTCGCGATCCTGCAGGACGACGCGTCGGTGTCGAACCTGCAACTGGCCGAGCGCGCGCTGTCGTCGCCGCCGACCTGCATGCGTCGGGTGCGCCGGCTGACGGAAGCCGGCGTGATCCGCCGGCAGGTTGCGGTGCTCGATCCGGTCGCGATCGGCACGGCCGTCACGGCGCTGATCGAGATCAGTCTCGACCGGCAGACGGCCGAAGACTACGACGCGTTCGAGGCGTACGTGTGCGCGGAGCCGGCCGTCACGCAGTGCTACCGCGTGTCGCCGGGGCCCGATTTCGTCGTGGTGGCGGATCTGGCCGACGTCGCCGAGTACGACGAATTCGCGCGGAGGCTGTTCACCGGCGCATCGAACGTCCGCAACGTGCGGACATTCTTCTCGACGCATCGCGCGAAATTCGAGGCGAACGCGCGGGTCACGCATGCGATGCGCAAACGCGCGTGATCGCGTCGCATCACGCAGTGGCCGCGTCCGCCAATTGCAGCGGCTTGCCGTACCCGAAGCAATGCGCCGGTTCGGGAAACACGCGCTGCCGCACGTCGTGCGCGTACTGACGGATCGCGTCGCGCATCACCGCATTCGCATCGGCGTAACGCTTCACGAAGCGCGGCGTGTATGCATCGAACGCGCCGATCATGTCCTCGGTCACGAGCACTTGTCCGTCGCACGCGGGCGATGCGCCGATGCCGATCGTCGGGATCGTCAGCGTTTCGGTCAGGTGGCGCGCGAGCGCTTCGGCGGTGCCTTCGATGACGACGCTGAACGCGCCGGCCCGCTCGGCCGCGCACGCGGCGTCGAACACCTGCGCGGCCGAACGCGGGTCCATGCCCTGCGCGCGGAAGCCGCCCGTCGCGTTGGCCTGCTGCGGCATCAGGCCGACGTGCGCCATCACCGGAATGCCGCGCTCGGTCAGGAAGCGGATCGTGTCGGCCATCTCGCTGCCGCCTTCGAGCTTCACGGCCTGCGCGCCGGTTTCGGCGAGCAGCCGCGCGGCGGAGCGATAGGCCTGCGCGGGCGATTCCTGGTACGTCGAGAACGGCAGGTCGACGACGACGCACGCCTGTGCGGCGCCGCGCACGACGGCCGCGCCGTGTGCAATCATCATGTCGAGCGTGACGCGCAGCGTATCGGGCATCCCGTACAGCACCATGCCGACGGAGTCGCCGACGATGATCACATCGGCCACGTCGTCGACGAGCTTCGCCATCGGCGCGGAATACGCGGTCAGCGACACGAGGCTGCCGATGCCTTTGGTCGAACGGATCGCGGTGACGGTCTTGCGGGTGGTGCGGGTATGAGCGCTCATGTTCGGAAGCCGTGTGAAAGAAGAGCCGTGACGGTAGCATCGCGCTCGTTCGTGCAATGACCTTCGGAGGACGTCTTATGTTGCTGGCGGGACAATCGGGTGACCCTTACGCGGCGCCGCCGATGGCGCGCCTGCCGAGGCCGCTGTACGTGCGTGCGTTCGGGATTCCCGGCAACGTGAGTGTCGACGCGCACAGTCATCCGTGGGCTCAGCTGATGTATGCGACGAGCGGCGTGCTCGAGGTGTCGACGCCGTCGGGCCGGCAGCTGCTGCCGCCGCACTACGCGATGTGGATTCCGCCGCACGTGCCGCATGCGGTGACGACGCGCGAGTGCGTCGCGTTCCACAGCCTGTATCTCGACGAAGCGATCGCACGCAGCGATGCGAACGACGATTGCACGATCCTCTGCATGACGCCGCTGCTGCGCGAGCTGGTGATTGCCACGGCCGAATTGCCGGTGAACTACGACGAAGCGGGGCCGGACGGCGCGCTCGTATGCCTGATCGCCGACCGGATCGCACGGATGCGACCTGCGCCGCTGACGGTGCCGCTGCCGCGCGATCCGCGCCTGCTGAAAATCGCGCGCGCGTTGCATGCGCATCCGGGCGATACGCGCAGTCTCGACGAATGGGGCCATCAGGTCGGCGCGACGCGGCGCACGCTGTCACGGCTGTTCCGGCAGGACACGGGGCTGTCGTTTACCGAATGGCGGCAGGCCGTGCGGCTGCTCGCGTCGCTGCCGCTGCTCGATGCCGGCGAGCCGATCGGCGCGGTGGCCGCGCAACTGGGCTACGACTCGACTTCGTCGTTCATCGCGCTGTTCCAGGCGAAATTCCGCATGACGCCCGGTGCGTATGCGAAGCGTGAAGCGCGCCGGCCGGTATTGAACGCGTGATACGGCTACGCGTGCCGCGCGCCGTCACTCAGAACGCGAGCGCTGTCTGCACCGGATGATGTGCGCCACGCTCGAACCCGGCACCTTCTAGCGACAGCAGCGCACGCTTTCGGTCGATGCCGCCCGCATAACCGGTCAGGCTGCCCGACGCGCCGACCACGCGATGGCACGGCACCATGATCGACACCGGGTTGCGGCCGACCGCACCGCCCACGGCGCGCGCGGCGCTCATCGGCAACCCGACGCGTTCGGTGATGTCGCCGTACGACACGAGCTCGCCGAACGGAATCGCGAGCAGTTCCTTCCATACACGCCGTTGAAACGTCGTGCCGCGCAGGTGGATCGGCACCGAGAACGTTTCGCGCATGCCGGTGAAGTATTCGGCGATTTCTTCCGCGACCTTGCGCGCGATCGGCGAAGTGACGAGCGCGTTTGCTTCCTGCGCGATCGAAAGCGACGGAAAGTATTTCTGGCCGACGAAGAACAGGCCCGTCAGCGCATCGTCCTCGATGCGCACGGCGATGTCGCCGAGCGGGCTCGGAATCAGATGAGCGGGAGTCATCGCAATACGTCTCCTTGAAGGCGCCAAACATGCAGTGCCGCATACGCGCGCCACGGCGCCCAGCGCGCGGCATGCGGCGCGGATGATGACATGCGCGGGCGTTCGGTGGGTTCGCCGCGTTCGATGCGTGCGGGAAGCAACGCATCGTCGGCCGGGAACGCATTCGGCCAGGCCATCGCACGCATCGCGACGTACTGCACCGCGCGTTCGTCGAAGCCGGCCATCTCGCGCAGCGCGGCGAGCGTCGCGTCGAGCGGCGCCATCGGTTCGAGTGCGAGCATGCCGTCTGCGACCGCGCGTGCGAGCGACACGATCGCCTGTGCCGTTTCGCGCGCAAGGCCGAGCGCTTCGAGCGCCGCCGGTGGCAGGGCGGCCAGCGTCGCCGAGGAAGGCAGTGCGTGCGTCAGCCCCGGCAGCGCGCCTTCTACCTTAGTGCCGAAGCGTTCGGCGATGCGCGCGAGCACCGCACCCGCATGCGCTGCCGCGAGCCGTTCGCCCGCGATCGCGCGAAGGGCGATTTCGAGGCCGTCGAACGCGCCGGGCACGCGCAGGCCGGGCGAGCCGCTCGCGAGTGCGCCGAGATGCGCGTCGATCACGTCGGGGCGGCTGTCGAGATCGAACAGCCGCCGCACGCGCGCGAGCACGGCCGGCACGACCGGCGTCAGCGCGGGCGATACGGTGACGGCCAGCGCGAAGCGCTGCGGCACGTGCGCGACGGATAACCAGCCGGTCAGGCGGCCACCATCGTTGCGATTCGGCAATTCGACGACACGCGCATAACCCTGCGCATCGATCCGCTCGACACCGTCGATCTGCCGCTGCGCGAGAAAGCGCATCAGGTCGGCCCACGCGAACGGCGGCCGGTACGGCAGCGGGAATGTCATGTCGCCATCGGCGGACGCGCCGGCCCCTTTGCGAAGCCGCAGCGGATTGAGGCCGTAGCGTTGCCGGAACAGGTCGTTGAAGCGCCGCACGCTGCCGAACCCGGCCGTCGATGCGACGACGGCCACCGGCAGCGCGGTGTCGGTCAGCAGCCGCTTGGCCATCAGTAGCCGGTGCGTCTGCGCGAACTCGACCGGCGATACGCCGAACTGCGCGGCGAAGATCCGGCGCAGATGACGTTCGGTCACGCCGACGCGCTGCGCGAGCGCGTCGACGGAATGCGTGTTCAGGAAACCGTCCTCGATCAGCGTGGCGGCCGCATCGGCGAGATTGCCTGAGAGGTCTAGCAAGCCGTGACCGGGCGCGAGCTCGGGGCGGCAGCGCATGCACGGCCGGAAGCCGGCTTTCTCGGCGGCTGCGGCGGTCGGGTAATAGCTGCAGTTCTGCGCTTTCGGCGGCTTCACCGGGCAGACGGGGCGGCAATACACGCCCGTCGTCGCGACGCCGACGAAGAACCAGCCGTCGAAGCGGCGGTTCCGCGAAAGCAGAGCGTCGTAGCAGGTGTCGGGATCGAGGCGCATGAAACGACTGTAAACCATCCCCGTCATCGATTCTGGCTGGAATCGGACATGTGTCTCGGCGTCCGTGCCCCGATTCGTGCGTTGGAAAATCCGGGAAAAACGGTTAATACCACTCTTCGAAACAGTCATCTCTTTTGCCGCGACCAATTTGAGATGACTCATCGAAATCCCCGACTGACAGCGTGCCGGCCGACGCCCTATCCTTTGAAAAACGTTTTCCAGAAGGAGTGGCGATCGGCCGTGCGCGACAGCGCAACGCGGCCGTCCGCCCCGGCGCCGGTCGCCGGTCAACGAATATCGTGCGGCGCGACGGGCGCGGCCGCGCATCGGAGACATTCATGCAATCTGCCGTCGTCGGCACGGTGCGCGCCGTCGCCAGCCGCTACCGCTGGACCGTCTGTGCGCTGCTGTTTTTCGCGACCGTCATCAACTACATGGATCGGCAGATCCTCGGCCTGCTCGCGCCGATGCTCCAGCACGACATCGGCTGGAGCCAGGTGCAGTACGGCCGCATCGTGATGGCGTTTTCCGCGTTCTATGCGCTCGGGTTGCTCGGCTTCGGGCGCATCGTCGACTGGCTCGGCACGCGCGTGTCGTATGCGGTGGCGATGCTGGTATGGAGCATCGCCGCGATGCTGCACGCGGCGGTCGGCTCGGTCATGGGCTTCGCATTCGTGCGTGCGCTGCTCGGGATCGGCGAGGGCGGCAACTTCCCGGCCGCGATCAAGACGACGGCCGAGTGGTTCCCGCGCCGCGAACGCGCGCTCGCCACCGGCATCTTCAATTCGGGCGCGAACATCGGCGCGGTGTTCGCGCCGGCGATCATCCCGGCGATCGCGGTGGCCTACGGCTGGCGCGCGGCGTTCGTGATCATCGGCGCGATCGGCATCGTGTGGCTCGCGGTGTGGCTCGTGCTCTATCGCCAGGCCGACACGCGCGCGCTCGCCGCGGAATACGACGAGCCGCGCGACGAAGCCGAAGCGATGGATGCAGCGAACGCGGACGCCGGAGCGCCGCGCTGGGGCGAACTGATCCGCAAACGCGAGACGTGGGCGTTCCTGGTCGGCAAGTTCCTGACCGATCCGGTGTGGTGGTTCTACCTGTTCTGGCTGCCGAAGTGGCTCAACGAGTCGCGCGGGATGGACATGCAGCACATCGGCCTGCCGCTCGTCTGCATCTACGCGCTGACGACGGTCGGCAGCATCGGCGGCGGCTGGCTGTCGTCGATGCTGCTGCGCGCGGGCTGGAGCGTGAACCGCGCGCGCAAGACGGCGATGCTGATCTGCGCGTGCTGCGTGCTGCCGATCGCGTTCGTGTCGCAGGTGCAAAGCCTGTGGATCGCAGTACTGATCGTCGGTCTCGCCGCCGCCGCGCACCAGGGCTGGTCGGCGAACCTGTTCACGACGGCATCCGACCTGTTCCCGCGCCGCGCGGTCGCGTCGGTGGTCGGCATCGGCGGGATGGCCGGTTCGATCGGCGGCGTGCTGTTCTCGGAAGTGATCGGCCAGGTGCTGCAGCGCACGGGCCACTACTGGGTGCTGTTCGCGATCGGCGCGCTCGCGTACCTGCTCGCGCTGGCGGTCATGCATGTGCTCACGCCGAAGATGAAGCCCGCGAAACTCGACGCTTGATCGTAGGTCGGCAAACGAACGCGCCGCTTAGTGCGGCGCG
>NZ_CATKIF010000010.1:0-118566 GCF_949752865.1 Burkholderia sp. IT-111MI5
CCATAGCGCACATCGCTATCAACCTCCCGCTACGGTCCGTCGAGCCTGGCTGGATTCCGATAATATCGACACGAGACTCACTGCCTGATTGGTCACAAAATTCAGCCTCAGGTCAGATGGACCTTCAGCGCTCGATTACGTCTTGGAAAACAACGCGATCGACAGTCGTTCGAGTTCGCCGGAATCCGCGCCCAGCTTGCGATCCGAACGCACGCTCACGAACCGGGCGCACAGCGTTCCGAATCGTTTCGTGAGCCGGTTATCCACAAACGAAGGCTGAGCACGTTCGCGTCACGAGCACATCATCGGTATAGCCGCGATATGAGCATCGCATCAATGCCGTTCGATGACGTATTGCTCCGGACTGCGCCACGCAATCGAACGGTACCCACGTCGCACGACACCGATGTCGCGGTAATACTCGACGAGCGCTTGCGGGCTCCAGTCGCGGCCCGCGGAAAACAATGCGTCGAGATCGACAAGCTCGGCAACGAGCGAGCGGCGATCGTCATCGTCCACGATCGCGCGTTCCCAGCAATCGGGATGTCGAGCGAAGCCCAGCCGCACCAGCGCCTCGACGACGGCCGCCACGTCCGTCACGACAACAGCGACATGGCCGGCAATATCCATCACAAGCGTCTCATTGACGGGTGTCTTCATCGATCGCCTCGCCCAGAGTGAGCCATCTGACGATCTCCGCGAAGTCTTCGTCGGACAGCCCGCCGATGCGATCAACAAACACCCCGTAGTCGAGATCGAACTTCACGTTGAATCGTTCGCCCTTGTAGCGGCAACACAGCACTTCGGCTTCGGGGATCGACACGCGTTGCTCGAACACGATGTCGCCCGGGTGTTGCTGCATCCGGTGTACGACGGCATCGATATCGAGCGCGTCGAGCCGGGTCAACGAAGAATCGGTCATTGCCGTGAGCCTGTGCGCCAGGCCTTCGTATCCTGAATGCCGGCGATTCTACAGATACAGCGGCTCGCGCATCATCCGATGCGCGCCACAGCTTGCCGCTTCGTCTATCCATTCACCGCACGCAGTGCATATCCTGAGCGGATCACAGTCGGCGGACTGTGCTTATCCAAAGGTGTTAACAGGGTTCGTATACATACGTAGTGATAGTTAACAAGCCCCGTGCCTCACAGTGGATAACCTCCGTAACGCACTGAATTTTCAACACGAAGCAGGATGCATAACCATGGGCGTGTCACGTGAACAGCTCCGCGGAGCACAGAACAACTTTTCGTCGATTCACAGCCGCGGCGACATATCCTCAATCGTTCCACTGTGAATCCAGAGGCTTGCAGGACGGTTATCCAGAGGGGCGTGTGGATAACCTCGCGGCGCCGACGCGTTTCGCTGTGACACCAGACATCAGGCACGCGCAGCAACCAGCAAGACCACACGCCTCTCGATTCAAAAAATTTTCACGACGGGGCTTGTGCTCTGCGAAAACCGTCTCTATAATTCGCGGCTTCTTAGGCTCGTAGCTCAGTTGGTTAGAGCACCACCTTGACATGGTGGGGGTCGTTGGTTCGAATCCAATCGAGCCTACCAACGAACAAAATGAAGGGGTCGGCAGCGCGAATTGCCTACAGGCAATCCGGCTCGCCAAACAGACAAACGCCACGCGGCAACTTCGCGTGGCGTTTGTCTTTTCCCGGCCGAAACAACGCATGTTGCCCCCGATGCGTTGCACGCGATTCACGGCATCGCATCCTCATCGGCATCCCGACCCGCGATACACACCGAGTAGAATCGTGTGCGCATCGAAGCGCGCTGCACCGCAAGCCGCCCGATTTCCGGCGCATCCAAACCGCATCAAAACCGCATCAAAACTACAACGCGCGATCCGCGCGACTGAGAGCAAACGACCATGTCCGAGGTCACGACCACCGCATCGTCCGCGAGCAACGACGAAATCGCCGCTTACGTCGGCAAGAAAGCCGCGTGGTTCGAGCGAAAGTGGGAGATCGCCGCATCGCGCAAGAACCGGCAGTCCTGGAACTGGGCAGCCTGTTTCCTGGGCCCGGTCTGGATGGCGTATCGCTGCATGTACTGGCAGGCGGCCGCCGTGCTGGGCGTCACGCTCGGCATCACGTTGGTCGAGTTGCTGTACTTCCCGAAATACTTCGAATCAAGCACGCTCGATCCGGTCACCATCGGGATCGCAGTTGCGCTCGGCTGGTGCGGGAACGGCATCTACAGGACGCACGTCGATCGCAACATCGAAAAGCTGCGCCCGAACGCGACGTCAAACCAATCGTTTCTCGCGCTGCTGGAGGCGCAAGGCGGCACGAACTGGCTTGCGGCGACCGGGTTCGCCATCGCGACGCCGCTGCTCGGTTTACTGATGGTCATGATCCACAACGTCGTGGTCGCGACGCAGTAACAGCGACAACCGACGATCGGCAAAGCAGGGCGGAGAAGCAGGAAGAGGCGGGCGAAAAGCGGGCGGAGGGCAACATCGCACACGTGCACGACACGCGACGCCCCCCGCGCCGCACTCAATGCAAATGCTTCAACTTGTCAGGATTCCGCACGACATAGATCGCGACGATCTTCCCGTCCTCGATCTCGAGCGCCGTCGTCTGCAGCTCACCATCCGATTCCAGCGTAACGAAACCCGGCAACCCGTTGACGAACCCGGCCCGCACGAGCTTCGACGCATGCGTGGCGAACAGCCCGGCCAGGTATTCGTGCACCTTCATCACGTGCTCGAAGCCGAACACCGGCTTGCCCGCAGCCGAGCGCTTGCCGCCGCCGTCCGAATGCAGGCTCACGTCCTCGGCGAGCATCGCGCCGAGCGCGCGCATGTCGCCGCTGCGCGATGCCGCGAAGAACGCCTCGGCCAGCTCGATCCCGCGCTGCTTCTCGACATGAAACCGCGGCCGCGCCTCGCGCACGTGCGTGCGGGCCCGCGCGGCGAGCTGCCGGCATGCGGCTGGGTCGCGCTGGATCGTCGTCGCAACTTCATCGAACTCGAGGCCGAACACGTCGTGCAGCAGGAACGCCGCACGTTCGAGCGGCGAGAGCCGTTCGAGCGCGAGCAGCAGCGGCAGCGTGATGTCTTCCTGTTCGTCTTCCTCGACGACCGGCTCGGGCAGCCACGGGCCGATATAGGTCTCGCGCTGGTGCCGCGCGGACTTCAGCTGGTCGAGGCACATGCGCATCACCATGCGGCGCAGGAACGCCTCGGGCACGCGCACCTCGGTACGGTCGACGTCCATCCAGCGGATGAACGCCTCCTGCACCATGTCCTCGGCATCCGCGACGGAACCGAGCATCCGGTACGCGACGCGAATCAGCGTGCGGCGCAGCGGGTCGAAGCTCGCGGCCGCGTCGGCCCGTTCTTCGGCGCTGCCCCTGGCCGGATCGAGGTTCGTCATCAGGCCACCATCTTCGCGGCAGCGGCCTTCGCGTCGGCCGGCTCGATCCACAGCCCGAAGCCGACAGCGAGCCGGTTCCAGCCGTTGATCACGTTGATCATCAGCGTGAGTTTCACCTGTTCCTCCTGGCTGAAGTGGTCGTTCAGCGCCGCATAGGCGGCTTCGTGCGCGGCGTGGCCCTCTGACAGCCGCGTGAGCGCTTCGGTCCAGCCGAGCGCCGCGCGTTCGCGGTCGGTGTAGCAGGGCGCTTCGCGCCACGCGGACAGCAGGTAGATGCGCTGCTCGGTCTCGCCTTGCTCGCGCGCCTCGGCGGTGTGCATGTTAATGCAGTTCGCGCACGCGTTGATCTGCGATGCGCGGATCTTGACCAGCTCGATCAGCGTCGGCTCGAGGCTCCCGGCGGCGGCGACCGACACGGTCATCCAGTTCTTCATCAGTGCGGGCGCGGCGGCAAACGGATTGAGTTTCGCAGTCATGGTTCCTTCTCCTTTCGTGTGGGTTCCGGTGATATGACGAGCGAGCCCCCCGCATGTGTGACATTGACGCAAAAAATTTTTCTGAAGCGCGCGGGAACGCGGGTCAGCAGGGTGCCGACGACCACGAACGACAGAACGACGTGACGGCGTTTGTCAGACGAGAACCCCACGCGTCACCGAGCCGTCACGATCGCCGCGCGGATGTCATGAGTCGTCAGTAGCCGCAACCGCCGGCATGCGCGTTGCGCTGCCTCGCAACGCAGGGCTCCAGCACGCATCGACGGTCTGTCACGCATGCGACACGCTCACGGCCAATGCTTTCATTTTTCTTTCTATCACGTTTCATCCGCATCCCGATTCGCAGCATTCACATTTCTAGACCATACTGTTCTGCACGGGCAGATGAAGTGAAGCCGCATCTGCGGCCCGGCGCGCGCGCCGGCTGCCCGACGACGCAGCAGCAGGTCGCACGTCAGCCGCGCGCATCATGCGCAAGGCTTTCCCTTTTCCGGCAACGCAACGCAGCGAATCGCGACGTGAACGGTAAACCGATGAGCCTCCTTGCATCACAGCTTCAGCGCCGTTTCCAGGACGTGCGCACCCATAGTGTCGCGTTGACCGCGACGCTGTCCGCCGAAGACCAGGCCGTGCAGTCGATGCCCGACGCGAGCCCGACGAAATGGCACCTCGCGCATACGACCTGGTTCTTCGAGACCGTCGTGCTGATGCGCCGCGTGCCCGGCTACGCGCCGTTCAACGACGCATTCCAGTTCCTCTTCAATTCCTATTACGAAGCGCTCGGCCCGCGCCATCCGCGGCCGCAGCGCGGGCTGCTCACGCGGCCGTCGCTCGACGAGGTGCACGCGTACCGGCAGCACGTCGACGAAGCGATGCTGCGCGCGCTGGCCGGTGCCGATCCGGCGCTGCTCGAGGTGATCGCGCCCGAGATCGAGCTCGGCCTGCATCACGAGCAGCAGCACCAGGAGCTGATCGTCACGGACATGCTGCATGCGTTCTCGTGCAATCCGCTGAAGCCGGCATTCCGGCCACGCAACGGGGCCGACCGAATCGACGGTGATGCGATGGCCGCAGGCGATGCCGGCGCGCAGCACTGGCTGCACCAGCCGGGCAGGCTCGTCGAGATCGGATACGACGGCGATGCGTTCTCGTTCGACAACGAACGGCCGCGCCATACGGCGCTCATACGGCCATACGAGATCGCGAACCGCCTCGTGACGAATGCGGAATTCGCGGCGTTCGTCGCCGACGGCGGCTACGCGCGCCCCGAATACTGGCTGTCCGACGGCTGGGCCACGGTGCAGCGGGAAGGGTGGCAAGGCCCTGCGTACTGGATGCCCGACGACGACGATGCAGCCGCGACGCGCGTACGGCGCACGTTCGGCCTGCACGGCGTCGAACCGCTCGCGCCCGATGCACCGGTGTGTCACGTGAGCTTCTACGAAGCGGCCGCGTATGCGGAATGGGCCGGCGCGCGGCTGCCGACCGAGTTCGAATGGGAAGCCGCGTTCGCCGCGGACGGCATCAGGCAGATGCTCGGGCACGTGTGGCAGTGGACGCGTTCGTCCTACGAGCCGTATCCGGGCTTTCGACCGCTCGCGGGTGTCGCGGCCGAATACAACGGCAAGTTCATGGTCGGCCAGCAGGTCCTGCGCGGCAGCAGCATCGCGACGCCGCCCGGGCACGAACGGCCGACGTACCGCAATTTCTTTCCGCCGGCCGCGCGCTGGCAATTCATGGGGGTGCGACTTGCGCGAGACGTCTGACCTCACGGCCAAGAGCGGTGGCCAGCAACCCGCCCGCGATTCGCGGCCGAGCGCGTTCGAGCGCGACCTGATCGACGGCCTGTCGCGCACGCCGCGCAGCATTCCGCCGAAATACTTCTACGATGCGGCTGGCTCAGCGCTGTTCGACCGCATCTGCGAACTGCCCGAGTACTACCCGACACGCACCGAGCTCGGCATCCTGCGCGATCGCGCGGCGGAGATCGTGCGGCGCGTGGGCCCGCATGCGGACATCGTCGAATTCGGCGCGGGCTCGCTCGAGAAGATCCGCGTGCTGCTCGACGCGTTCGCGGGCAACTACGCGAACGCGCCGGCGCGCTACGTGCCGGTCGACATCTCGGCCGACTACCTGCACGGCGCGGCCGCGCGGCTGCGTTCGGCCTATCCGTGGCTCGACGTCGCGCCGATCGCGGCCGACTACACGAAGGCCGAGCAACTCGCCGAGCTGAGCGCGACGCCGCGGCGGCGCATCGGTTTCTTTCCCGGCTCGACGATCGGCAACTTCTCGCCGGAAGAGGCCGACGCGTTCCTGCGCGATGCCGCGCGACTGCTGCGCGGCGGCGGCTTGCTGGTCGGCGCCGATCTCGTGAAGGACGAGCGCACGCTGCATCACGCGTACAACGACGCGCAGGGCGTGACCGCGCAGTTCAACCTGAACCTGCTCGCGCGCGCCAACGCAGAGCTCGGCGCGGACTTCGATCTCGACGCGTTCTCGCATTGCGCGTTCTACGATCGCGAACGGCAGCGCATCGAGATGCATCTGGTCAGCGACCTCGCGCAGACGGTGCACGTGCGCGGCCATGCGTTCCGCTTCGAGGCCGGCGAGCGCATCCACACGGAGAACTCGCACAAGTTCACGATCGACGGCTTCCATGCGATCGCGCGCCGCGCAGGATTCGAGCCCGATACCGTGTGGACCGACGCGGACAACCTGTTCAGCGTGCACTGGCTGCGCAGCGTCGACGATATCCGCGCGTAACGCGCGCTCCGGCGAACCGCCCGCGCACGGTGCGGGCGGTTCGTATTCCGGGCACGCCGAGCACGCCGGCGCGCTCCGATCGTCCGGTTTCGTACCGAAAATCCCCTTCTTGCCGGCTCGATGCGCCGTTGCAACGGTGCTTCGAATGCCGCCTCTCCCTTGTCCGACAAGGCTTTGCGCGTGCCGGTAAACGTCCGTTACGGGACTCGCATACCCGTTTCACCTGTGTCGGTGCGCGTTGCCTAGACTCCGAACCGTATTCACTTGACGTCTTCCCCCGCTTAAAGGTGGAGGATTCCCACACTTGGCGATGCACGTCCGCATCGGAGAATGTTCAACGCAGCGTTGGTATCTCGATCATGCAAGACACCACATACACTGCAGGTCCACTCTCTTATTCGCAGCCCCGCGATACCTTTCGGCCGCGTCGTGCTGTCTTTCGACCCGCACGACGAACAGGACTGGGTAGAACCGCTTTCGTCCACTTCCTCGAACGTGACCCCGTGCGCTATCGCTTTGTAACGAAGCTTGTTTCGGAAGGACGACCAGGATACGTCGTGAACGCTCTTCGCCATCCTGGTTCTGGCGAGTTTCGCGGCCGACACGTTGCCGACTGCGATGTAATCGAAGCGTCGCACCAAGGCGAGCGCGAGCTTGTGCTGGAAATCGGCGCGGGTATTTGCCACCTTCGCATGCAGCTTCGCGATTTGGCGCTTGTGTTTTCGCGCCCGTTGGGTTTTCGCGAGCTTCTCGGCCGCGCGCTGGCTGAACCGGTCGTTGGGCACCTTCTCGCCCGTCGAAAGTGTGGCGAAGTCTTTCAGGCCGAGGTCGATACCGACACCGAAAAGGATCGGGCGAACCTGAACATCAGGCATCTCAATCACGATGTTGAGGAACCAGTTGCCGCGCGTATCCCGCGCAAAGTTAGTGCCGTCTTTGATCTTCCCTTCCGGGAGCGGCCGGCTGTTGAACACACGGAAGGTATTGCCGGCAAAGCGAAACGCGTCACCCTCACGCTTCAGGTCGCGACCCTTGAGCGGCACCCAGCCAAGGGATTTCCTGCCGCGATAGCGCAGGTAAGGCCGTCGATGCTGGCTGCGCGACTTCGCGTACTGCTCACACGTTGCGTTGATCGTGCCGGAGTGGATGCCGAGTTCCTTGCTGCTGCCTGTGGTCAATACATTCAAATCGAATCCCGTTGGCCACTTCTTGTTCCACCTGAGCGCGTGTTTCTGCGTGTCGTTGCAGAAATTCCAGACGTAGTTCACCGCACGGCTCTGTTTGTTAAGCAGTCCGTTAAGCGACTTCACGCGGTATCGGTAGACAGTAATCATGCTGGTCACTTTAACGTTGGAATGCCGTCTGTCAACGGCACTCCTTTCTTCTCCGCCATAAACGGTGGGGTTTCTCGGAGCAACTGATGAGCAAGAAACTTATTCTCGGTGCAGTTCTCGGTGTAGCGGCGCTGGCAGCTTCGGGCGTCGCATCGGCCCACGTCGACCTGTCGGTCGGCATCGGCGTGCCGGGCGTCTACGCGGCGCCGGCGCCCGTCTACGTGGCTCCGCCCCCGCCGGTCATGTATGCACCGGTCGGCTATCGCGGCGACGGTTGGCGCGATGGCTGGCGCGGCGATGGCTGGCGTGAGCGCGAATGGCGCGAACACGAGTGGCGTCGCCGTGAATGGCGCGAGCACGAGTGGCGCGATCGCGGCGGCTGGCGCGGCGGCCGCTGGGATTAAGCGGTTCGAATAATCAATACAAGAGGAGTGTGAACACATGATGCCCATTCGACACATCAGGCTGTGCGCGACCGCCGCCATCGTTGCGCTCGCAACGATCGGCAGCGCGCACGCGGCGGGCTGCATGAAGGGCGCGGTGGTCGGCGGTGTTGCCGGCCACTACGCCGGGCACCACGCCGTCGCCGGTGCGGTCGGCGGCTGTATCGTCGGCCACCACATGGCGAAGAAGCACGCGCAAGAGCAAGCCGCGCAGCACAAGGCCGCCGTGCAGGGCATGCAGCCGGCACAGTAAGCGCAATCGTTACCGGGGCGGCGCTGCGGCGCCGCGCCCGCCTGCTTCGTTTCCCCGTTTACGCATGACAGGATGGCGGCGCCATCCGGATTGATCTGATGAATGCATGCCGCGCGCATCGTTACGATCATTTACAACGTGGTGTGGCGCGAATCGTGCGCGTTCCTAGAATGCAATCACACAAACGCGCTCCAGGGAGCACAAGATGAAACATCAACGATACCTGTCCGTGCTGACCGCCGCGCTGCTCGCGCTCGGCACGGTTTCCGCGTATGCGGCCGCCGGCGGCAATGGCGGTGGCAACGGCGGCGGTCATGGCGCAGGCGGCTCCGGCGGCAACGCGGGCGGCATGTCCGCTGGCCACATGAGCGGCTCGGCGCTGAGCAACTCGAACAGCGTGCACGCGGGCGACCGCGACAAGGGCCTTGCGCGCGCGGCCGACCGCTCCGATACGATCGCCGATCGCGCCGGCACGCAGCCGGGCCACGGGCACACGCATGGCCATACCGCGCATGCGTCGACGTCCACGCATCATTCGCATCGCAACGCATTCGGCCGCACGCTGTAAGCACGGCACGCAAATGTGATGGAAGGGCGCTTCGGCGCCCTTTTTCATTGCGGCAACGCAATGCCGCTGTCGCGCAAAAACATCGTGCCGACCCGATTTGCAACCAGCCGTAACCGCGCCGCAAACGCGCGAGAATACGAATCGCTTTCACGCGGATAACAAACGGGAAATCGACGCCGGTAGCAGACATCACACGGGTGCCGGCGCACGGCCTGATCCATGAAAAAAAGCTGCGCCTCGTGAGCCGTTTGCGCGGCAGATCGATCTGCTCGCTCTGCGCAACCTCCGAGCCCGTTCCCGGAAAAAACAAAAACCCCACGCTCCGAAAAACGTGGGGTTCGTCAGCAGTCTGGGGCGGCTCATCGCCCCCCTTCGCCGCCCTTCGTTTCAGCGCCCGGCGCCCGCCAGCGGCGCCGCAGGTTCGAACAACGCGTCCGCCTGCCTGACGCGCACGAACCGCGCCGCGCCGTCGCCGTCCACCAGCGCACGGAAATGCGCTTCGCCGCACGCGAGCTTCGCGCGCTCGTGCTCGCTCGGCACGTTGCCGTCCGCATTCGGCGTATCGACGACGAAGTACAGCCGCTCGCCGCCGTCCTGTTCCGCGAGCACGGCCCAGTCCGGGTGATAGCTGCCGAGCGGCGTCGCCACGCGGAACCACGCGGGCAGCTTCGCGTACAGCTTCACGCCGTCGTGCGCCTCGAGCGCATCGGCGAACGCGCGCTCCGCGTCCGTCTCGCACACGACCGCTTCATGGATCGACTTTCGCGCATCGGGCCGCAGGTTGCGCAGATAGCCGGTCAGCGCCTCGCTCTCGAACGACTCGAGCGCATGCACGTGGCGCTCGCCGAGCTTGCGGTACGCGATGCCCGCGACGAGCGCGAGCCGCTTGCAGCGGTTGATCGCATCGGCCGCGACCGCGATGAACTGCTGCGGATTCACGCGGAAATCGTCGAGCCGGCCGCTGTCGGCCAGGATCGTCGCGAGCGAACGGCGCGTGAGCTGCGTGCGGTCCTGCAGTTCGGTGAGCAGGTCGGGCAGCGGCAGCTCGCCTTCGTCGATCAGCACCGTGCCGGCGCCGGCCACCTCGATCGCCTCGATGCCGGCCTTGCCGATATCGATCTCGGCCTTGCGCCACTGCAGCCGCGCACGCGCGATGTCCGGCGCGTCGTGCAACGCGGCCGCGCAGTCGCGCACGAGCTTCGCGTTGTCGAACTCGACGCGGTACACGGTGCGATGACGGATGCGGTCCCACAGCGCGCGGAAATCCTCGCCGAACACGACGGCCTTGCCCGATGCATCGCGCCGCAGTGCAATCGCGCGGCGCTCGTCCGCATTGCGCACCGCGAAGCGGCCCGACAGCTTGCGCAGCGTCGCGACGATCGGCGCGCGCAGCATCTCGAACGCGTCGGGCAGCACGAGCGCGCTCTGGCGCAGCGCATCCTTCAGCCGGTCGAGCACCTTGCCCTGCGCGTCGACGTAGCCCTGCTCGTGCAGATGGGTCCACAGCACGCGCGACAGCTCGATGCCGAGCGCATGCGCGGGCCCGTCGCCTTCCTGCACTGGCAGCGCCGCGAACTGATGCTCCTCGACGATCCCGAAACGGATGCCCGTATCGGCTTCGATTTCCTTCTGCAGGTTCTCCGCGAACGACTCGTAGCGCTCGGTCGCGATCACGGTGAGCGTGTTCACGCCCGCGTCGCGCACGCGTTCGCCGTCCTGGTCGACGGCGAGGCGCAGCCCGCGGCCGAGCGTCTGGCGGCGCTCGCGTTCGGTCTGGATGTCGCGCAGCGTGCAGATCTGGAACACGTTCGGGTTGTCCCAGCCTTCCTTCAGCGCCGAGTGCGAGAAGATGAACTTCAGCGGCGTGTCGAACGACAGCAGCGCTTCCTTCTCGCGCATGATGAGGCCGTACGCGCGCTCCGCGTTCTCGCGGGCCGCGGCGCTGCTCTCGCTCGTGTCGGTCCAGCCGCCCTTGCGGTCGATCGAGAAGTAACCGTTGTGCGCGCGCCCGACTTCGAGCGCGACGTCGACGCCGTCGAACAGCGCCCGGTAGGCCGGCACGCGCGCCGCGCGCGCATATTCCTCTTCGAAGATCAGCGCATAGTCGCCCTTCACGGGCATCCCGTTCTCGTCGTAGCGGCGATAGCGCTCGACCGAATCGACGAAGAACAGCGACAGCACCTTCACGCCGCGCTCCGCGAGGCGCAACTCCTTGTCGAGATGCTCGCGAATCGTGCGGCGGATCATCTCGCGCTGCACGGCGAGCGTGTCGATGTCGCCGAATGCCTCGCCGAGCGACAGGAACGCCTCGCCTTCCGGATGGCGCAGCTCGACGTATTCGGCACCCTTCAGCGCATGCACTTCGCCGATCCGCAGCCCCGCGTACAGCGCGCGCTTGGTCAGGCGTTCGAGATCGTCGCCGTCGGTGGCCGACACGATCTGGCGCTTCACGCCGGCCGCCGTCGCGACGTCGAGCTCGACGCGCGCGCTGATCGCGCCGCGCCGGTTCGATACGCCGACGAGCCGCACGTATGGCTTGTTGTGCGCATCCTCGACGATCGCCGACGCGATCTCGATCTGCTTGACGAGCTTGCGCTCGTACGCGTCGACCGCGTCGAGCCGGTACACCATGTGGTGACGGTCGACGTGCGTCGCCGAATAGCGCAGCGTGCAGAGCGGCGCCATCGCGGCCAGCGCTTCGCGGCCGCGCCCTTCTAGCCCGCCGTCGACGCTCTGCGGCTCGTCGACGATCACGATCGGCCGCGTCGCGCGGATCAGGTCGATCGGCTTCTCGCCGCCGGTCTTCTCGCTGTCCTTGTAGAGGTTGTTGATTTCCTTCTTGTTGATCGCGGCCACCGTCATCACCATGATCTGGATCGCCGCGCTCGCCGCGAAGTGGCGCACCTGGCCGAGCTTCGCGGAGTCGTACAGGAAGTAGTCGTACGGCACGCCCGCGTACAGCGCGCGAAAGTGATCCTCGGTGATCGAGAGCGTCTTGTGCACGCCTTCCTTGATCGCGATCGACGGCACGACGATCACGAACTTCGTGAAGCCGTAGCGGCGGTTCAGCTCGAAGATCGTGCGCAGGTACACGTAGGTCTTGCCGGTGCCGGTCTCCATCTCGACGGTGAAGTCGCGCGAGCCGGGCAGGCCGGACGGCGGCAGCCCGCCGCGCAACTGCACGTCGGCGAGATTGCGCGCGAGCGCGTCGTCGGTCAGCGACAGCCGGTTGCCGACGCCCTGTTCCGATACCGCGAAGCCGAGCGAGCCTTGAGCTGCGGCCGTGGTGCCGGGCGCGGCGTTCGCGAGCACGCTGAAGTCGCCGCGATACGATTCCTGGCCGCGAAACAGGTCGCAGACGGCGTCGATCGCGTCGCGCTGGTAGTCGAGATCCGCTTCGAAATGCAGCCGCATCACAGGCTCCGCACGCGCTTCACGCCGTGCTGTTCGAGCAGCGCGGCGAGATTGAGCTTCGCGACGTCGTCGACGAAGCCGCTGTCGCGGAACAGGCACGTCACGTCATGCGACGCGCCGGTCGCGTCGAGCAATTCGACGATGCCGTCGGCAAGCGGGCCCGCGTCGTCGCGCGAGATGCGCGCGTCGAAGCACGCGACGATCGAGCGGCCGATCAGGTGCACGGTCTTGCTGGCGATCTGGTGATGCTCGACCGGCGTGCACAGGTCGAGGCCGAGCTTCAGCGTCAGCTCGGCGAGCAGGTCGTCCTCGGTGCGGCCGGTCTTCACGTGCTCGACGGACGCGAACAGCGCATGGTCGAAATCGTCGCGGCGCGGATCCCATTCGATCACGTTGGTCGTGTCGAGCCGGTATACGCGGAAGCCGAGGTCGCCATAGCTTTCCGGATAGTCGCGCGCGACTTGCTGCGCGGCGCGGCGCAGGCGCTCCTTCGTGACTTCGGCGAGCGTCGCGGGCTTCTTCAGCTTCGCGCAGAAATCGGCGGCGCTCTGCTGCGTCTTGTCGCGGCGATCGAGCGCCTCGGGCAGTTGCACCATCACGTAGCGGCGCGCGCCGCCGTCGGTCGCGTTCACCTGCATCACCGCGTGGCCGGTCGAGCCGGAGCCCGCGAAGCAGTCGAGCACGATGTCGTCGCCGCGCGTGCACCAGCCGATCACGGCCGCCGCGAAATCGACCGGCTTCGGCTGGTCGAACGGGATCCCGAGCGTCTTCAGCAGCGCGTCGTCGGAGCCGGCGAACGGCAGCACCGACGGCACGTTCTCGTACATGTTCTCGTCGAGATAGTAGATCCGCTGCGGCTGCGTGCTTTCGTCCGCGCCGAATTCGATCTGGCCGCGCTCGATCAGCGCCTGCATCGTCGCGGGCGGGTTGCGCCAGCCGCGCGCCGGCATCGCGCACGGCTTGCCGGTGACCGGGTGGATCAGCGGCGTGAAATATTCTTCCGGCGCCTTCTTCTTGTTCGGCCACGCCATCGACACGAGGCGGTATACGCGGCCGTCTTCCGACAGCCGGTCGTACATCACTTCGCCGCCGGACAGGTTGGTCTGCGCCTTCATCCACGCGCGGTATGCCTTCTGCGCGTCCTTCGGGTTGCCGCTGCGGTACACCGCGTCATGCGCGGCGTCGAGCATGCGCTGTGCATTGCGCTTCGGGCGCTTGAGCGGCGCCTGTTCGAGCAGCGTCTCGGCATTGCGCGCGAACAGCACCAGCGATTCGTGCTGGTACGCGACACCGCGCGCGTCGCCCTTCGGGTTGCGCTTGTCCCACACGGCGACGCCGAGCTCGTTCTCCTCGCCGAAGATCTCGCGCAGCATCAGCACCAGCGCATGCACTTCGTGCTCGTCGATGTGCACGGCGATCAGCCCTTCGTCGGACAGCAGCGCGTGCGCGAGCTTCAGGCGCGGATACATCATGTTCAGCCAGTCGGTGTGGAACCGGCCGTTCGCCTCGGTGTTGGTGCTGCGCTTCGCGCCGCCCTGGGTCTGCCCGGTCATCGCCAGGTAGTGGCGGATGCTGTCGCTGAAGTCGTCCGGATAGACGAAATCGCTGCCCGTGTTGTACGGCGGGTCGATGTAGACGAGCTTCACCTTGCCCGCGTAGCTCTTGTGCAGCAGCTTCATCACGTCGAGGTTGTCGCCCTCGATCACGAGATGGCGCGTGTCGTCCCACGCGACGCTGTCGTCGGGGCAGGGGCGCAGCGTGCCCGTCGACGGCGTCAGCGCGGCCTGGCGCGCGCTGCGCTTGCCGTGCCAGTGGAAGCCGTAGCGCTCGTCGGCGTCGCCGACCGTGCGTTCGCCGATCAGCGCCTTCAGCACGTCGACGTCGACCGACGCGCCGTCGGGGCCTTCGGTCACGAGTTCGGGGAACAGCGCCTTCAGGCGCGCGACGTTGTCGGCGGTGAAATCCGTCGACATCGCCTGCGGGCTGGCCGCATCGAGTTTCTGCATCGTCTTTTCCATCGGAGCCCGGCCGTGCGCGCCAGGACGTCGGGCGCGCTCACGGCACCGGCGGCAATGGCCGCCCGGGCAAACCCGAAACGCTAGCGAGTCGGTCGGCGTAGGTCAAGCGCCGATGTGGGCCGAACGTACGTGCATCGGCCGCGATCGCCCGCCGGACGGGCCGCCAGCGGTTTCGGGCCGGTTGTCGCACGGCAGGCCGGCGGCCGCTTCGCGGGCGTCGCGCGGCACCGCGGAAAGGACGAAAAAAAGGGCACGGTCGGCGCAAAGCGCCGGCGTGCCCGCATGCAGAAATCCCGGACGGAGGGTACGGCGGGGCCCGATGGGCCCCGCACCGGATGGCCGGCCCCGGGATCAGAAACGCGTACGGATGCCCGAAGTCAGTTCGAGCTGGTTCTTCGCGCCGAACGTCGACGCCGCCGTGTAGCCGCCATGCAGCTTCATGTAGTCGCCGGCCAGGTACACCTCGGTGCGCTTGCTCAGGTGGTAGAACACCGACCCGTAGATCGTCTCCTTGAAGCCGTTGGCGACGCCGTTGGTCAGGCTGAACGCGCCGAGGTTCGCGTTCGGCGTGAAGCCGTCCGCGTTGTTCGCGGCGTTCTTGACGCGCATCTGCTGGTAGCCGAGTTCGTAGTCGAGCGCGCCCTTCGGCGCGATCTTCATCGACACCGTCCACGAATCGTCGTGGCGCTGGCCGAGCGAGCCCTGGTCGCCGTTGTAGCGGAAGTAGCCGGCATTCAGGCGCACGATGTCGAACGTGTAGTTGCCGCCGACCGAGAACGTCTGGTTCCTGAAGCCGCCGTGGTTCACGTGGTTGTAGAAGCCCGACACGTTGAACGGGCCGCCGTTGTAGCCGAGCGCGACCTGGTACGCGGAGCCGGTCGCGAACTGCGTCGAGTTGCTGAACTGGTAGCCGGCGCTCGCGAAGATGCCGTTGCCGAACAGCTTCTTCCACGCGATGCCGTTGTTGTAGCGCGTGCCGGTCGGGCCGGCCGCGTAGAAGATCATCTGCTTGAAGTTGTTCGAGTTGGTCCAGCCGCCTTCCTCGGTCGACAGCTTCGCGGAGCCGTACGGGTCGCCGTAGATCGCCGCCGAGTCGCGCGCGATGGTGTTCTGGAAGCCGGCCGTCAGCTTGCCGAAACGTTCGTCCTCGACGCCGACCCACGCGTCGCGGTCGAAGATCTGGCCTTCGTCTTCCATCTGGCCGTTCGCGACCACGAATTCGCTTTCGAGGCGGAAGATGATCTTCGTGCCGCCGCCGATGTCTTCGGCGCCTCGCAGGCCCCAGCGGCTGCCGCTGAACCACGGCTCGCCTTCGTTGCCCATGCCGATCACGTGCTTGCCGTTCGCATCGGCGTGGGTCCGGTAGGTCGGAAAGCTCAGGTCCATCAGGCCGTAGAGCTGCACGCTCGACTGCGCATGCGCCTGGGTGCCGGCGCACAGGCCTGCCGCCGCGATGGAAAGGGCAAGGGTTTTTCGTTTCAAGATCGTCTCCTCCGAGCTGCCGCATTGGAATCTGGTCGTTGGCAGTACGCAATGTATGCCGACTCTTGCCGGCCACAGCGAGAGGGCCGACGCGTAGCATCGTAGAGGGTGCAATCCTTCACGACGCTTTCCCCGACGCAAGAATCGGATCGGTGAAAACACCGAACGCGCAACCATCGCGGATGGTGCAGGCGTGCGGACGCGCGCCCGCCGGGTTTCCGGTGACGTTTCGTGCTACGAATCGATGTTCGGGAGCGAGGAGGAACGCCCGTCAGTCGTGCGCGCTTTTCGCACGCAGGATGTAACCGAGTCCGCGCAGCGTGATGATCTCGGCCGCGCTGCCCGCGAGATGCTTGCGCAGCCGGTGGATGTAGATGTCGATCGCGTCGGCGCTCGGCTCGTCGTCGAGCGCGAACACGCTGTCCATCAGCCGCGCCTTCGACACCGTCTTGTTCTGCTGCAGCATCAGCGTTTCGAGGATCGCATGCTCGCGGCGGCGCAGCGCGAGCACGGTTTCGCCGCAGCGGAATTCGCGCGTGCCGAACGCATAGACGAGATCGCCGCACATGAGCTGCGTCGTGCCGACGCCGGCCTGCCGGCGGATCAGCGCGCGAATCCGCGCAACCAGCTCGCGCGACTCGAATGGCTTCACGACGTAATCGTCGGCGCCCGCGCCGAAGCAGTCGACCTTGTCGTCGACCGAGCCGTGCGCGGTCAGCATCAGCACCGGCACGTTGTCGTTGCGCCGCCGCAGCCGCGCGAGCACTTCCTTGCCGCTGATGCCGGGCAGCCGCATGTCGAGCAGCACCGCGTCGTAGCGTTCGGTCTTCAGCACCGTGTCCGCGCGTTCGCCGTCGCCGACGCTGTCGACCGCGAAATCCTCGCCGCGCAGCAGGTTCACGATCCAGTGCGCGAGTTCGGCGTTGTCTTCGACCAGCAGGAGTTTCATGACGACATCTCTTCAATCGTAGGCGGGCAGCCGTACGGTTACGACAATACCGCGATTGCCGGGCCCCGGCGCAAGCGACACGCTGCCGCCGTGCGCCTGCGCGATCTCGCGGACGATCGCGAGCCCGAGGCCCGAGCCCTCGGTGTCGGCCGACACGCGGTAGAAGCGCTTGAACACGTGCGGCCGCGCCTCGGCTGGAATGCCGGGGCCGTTGTCGATCACGTCGAGCACGATCGCGTCGCCGTCGCGCCGCGCGGCGACCGTCACGCAGCCGCCCGGCTGCGTGTAGCGCACCGCGTTGTCGACGAGGTTCATCACCAGCGCGGTCAGCAGGCTGTCGCTGCCCGCGACGTCGAGCCGCTCGCCGAGATCGGCGCCGAGGTCGATGTCGCGCCGCTGCGCGAGCACGATCGTTTCCTCGAGCACGCTCGACACCACGGCCGCGAGATCGACGCGATGGGTCAGGAGCGTCGACGGCGTCGCTTCCGCATGCGCGAGCAGCAGCAGCTTGTCGGTCACGTCGGCCATCTTGCGGCTGCTGCGCTGCATGCTGTCGAGCACCGACGCGAGTTCCGCATCGTCGTGGCCGCGCCGCTGCGCGTACTGGATCTGCGTGTCGAGCACCGCGATCGGCGTGCGCAGCTGGTGCGCGGCATCCGCGATGAAGCGGCGCTGCGTGGCCGTATGCGTATTGAGCCGCGCGATGCACTGGTTGATCGCGTCGACGATCGGCCGCAGCTCGTGCTGCAGCCGCTCGGGGCGGATCGGCTCCAGCTCCATCGGCCCGCGGTCGGCGACATCGTCCTTCAGCTTCATCAGCGGGCGCAGCTCGAAGGTGAGGCCGAGATAGACGAGCACCACCGCGAGCATCAGCATCAGCGACAGGCGCACGAGCTGCGGCCGCCAGATCGTGGCGACCATCGCGTTGCGCGAGCGCGTCGTCTTCGCGACGACGACCGTGACCGTCTCGATCTGCCCCTCGTCGTAAAGCTGGCGATCGTAGGCCGCCGCGCGCAGCCGCACGCCGTCGAGCGACGTGTCGTACAGCGTCGGCTCGATGCCGTGCCGCGCGGGCACGTCGAGCGCCGGCGTGCCGGCCAGCAGGCGGTCGTGGCCGTCGATCACCTTGTAGAACACCGAATCCTGCGACGGCGATTCGAAGATCTCCAGCGCGGCCGGCGGCACGTCGGCGACCGGCCGCCCGTTGCGCCATTCGACGTCTTCGCCGATCGTGCGCGCGGAAGCGACGAGCGCGCTGTCCTGCACGAGCCCGGCCGTGGTCCGCGCGGTGTCGTACGACATCGCGCCCGCGATCAGCACGAACACCGCGAGCGGCAGCAGCAGCCACCACAGCAGCCGTCCGCGCAGGCTGTGCGCCATCCTGTTGCGCTCCTTCTCCGAAATGCCGAACCGCGCCGGGGGCGCCGGCGCGGTCGGGAGTGTCATGTCAGGCGTCCGGACGCTGCGTTCAGAACGCGGCGGGGCGCCACTTCAAGAGCCGCTTCTCGAGCCAGGTCAGCAGGTAGTCGGCGGCCAGCGCGACCACGGCCAGCACGATCATCGCCGCGAACACGCCGCTCGCGTTGAACGCGCCCTGGGCGGTGGAGATTAGCAGGCCGATGCCTTGCTTGGAACCCAGGAATTCGCCGACGACCGCGCCGACCAGCGCGAAGCCGAAACTCACGTGCAGGCTCGCGAGAATCCAGCTCAGCGCGGACGGGATCACGACCGCCGTGGTGATCTGCCGGCGCGACGCGCCGAGGATCTGCGCGTTCGCGATCAGGTAGCGGTCGGCTTCGCGCACGCCCTGGAACGCATTGCCGAACACCACGAAGAACACCATCACGACGGCCAGCGCGATCTTCGACGCCATCCCGAGGCCGAGCGCGATCACGAAGATCGAGCCGAGCACCACGCGCGGAATCGAGTTCGCGATCTGGATATACAGGCCGAACACGTCGGCCATCAGCTTGTTGCGGCCGAGCACGATCCCGCAGATCACGCCGGCAACCGAGCCGATCACGAAGCCGATGCCGGTTTCCTCGAGCGTGACCCATACCTGCGTGAGCAGCGGGCCCTGCGACGTGCCGTTCGCGAACCAGTCCTGGAGCTGCGCGAAGATCAGCGACGGCATCGAGAAGAAGAACGGATCGATCCATTTGAGCCGTGCGGCGAGTTCCCACCCGCCCAGCACGATCACGAGCACGGCGATCCGCAGCGTGACGATCAGGTTGCGCCGGCGGCGCAGCCGGCGTTGCGCGGCGCGCTCGTCGTCCTCGAGCGTCGTCGCCGGTAGGGCGGTGGGGGGAAGCGTCATGTCGGTCATGCTCCTGTCCTTGCTGTTCTTGCCGTGCGGCGTATGCGTCAGCCGATCTGCACTTCTTCGCGCAGGTCGTGCCAGATGTCCTTGGAAATTTCGATGAAGCGCGTGTCGTAGCGAATCTCCGACGTGACGCGCGGGCGCGGCAGGTCGATCTCGTACACGTGCTTGAGCGTCGCGGGGCGCGCGGTCAGCACGAACACGCGGTCGGCGAGCGCGATCGCCTCCTCGAGGTCGTGCGTGACGAACACGACCGAGCCCTTGTTCGCCGACCAGAGCTGCAGCAGCTCGTCCTGCATCAGCGTGCGCGTCTGCATGTCGAGCGCGGAGAACGGCTCGTCCATCAGCAGGATTTCCGGCTGGTTGATGAAGGTCTGCGCGAGCGCGACGCGCTTCCTCATCCCGCCGGAGAGCTGGTGCGGGTAATGCTTCGTGAACTTGTCGAGGCCGACCTTGCGGATCCATTCCTCGGCCTGCGCATACGCGACGTCCTTCGAGCGGCCGCGGAACAGCGGGCCCGCCGCGACGTTGTCGATCACGTTGCGCCACGGGAACACGGCGTCGGCCTGGAACACGAAGCCGATGCGCGGGTCGATCCCGTCGACCGGGCGGCCCATCACGCGCACCTCACCCGACACGGGCTTGAGCAGCCCGGTGATCAGGTTGAGCGTCGTCGACTTGCCGCAGCCGGTCGGCCCGACGATCGCGATGAACTCGCCGCGCGCGACGCTCATGCTGAAGTCGCGCAGCGCGACGGTGGCCTTGCCTTCCGGCGAAATGAAGCGGCACGACACGTTGCGAAACTCGATCGCCGGTGTGCTCGGGGAGACTGCCTGGGTCATCGCATTCGTCCTGCGGGTGAAGAGGGCGTCGCATCGTGCCGCAACGCCGGGCCGGTCAACCGGGCCGGAACGGGGAGCGCACGGCGGCGGGATCGCCGCCGCCGGCGCCTGACCGAGATCGACTACTTCGCGTTCACGAAATCGTTCGTGTAGGTGCGCGCCAGGTCGATGTGCTTGCCCTTCACCGACGGGTTGAACGCCGACAGCACCTTCAGCACCGTCGCCGGGCCGTCGGCCGGCATCTTCGCGTCGGCGGTGAACATCGGCAGCGACGCCTTCAGCGCGCTCACGTACAGCGCCTTGTCCTTCTGGTAGTCGGCCGGCATCTTCGCGGCGATTTCCTCGGCGCTGTGCGTGTGGATGAACTGCATCGTCTTCGCGAACGCGTGCGCGAGCTTGGTGGCTTCCGCCTTGTGCGAATCGGCCCATGCCGACTGCACGTACAGGCTCGCGGCCGGGTAGGTGCCGCCGAGCGCGGCGCGCGTGCCTTCCAGCGTGCGCATGTCGACCAGCACCTTCGCGTCGCCCATCTTCTCGAGCGCGGACACCGTCGGCTCGGTCGTCATCCCGGCGTCGATGCGGCCCTGCTTGATCGCGGCGATGAAGCTCGCATCGGCGCCGACCGGCAGCATCGTGTACTGCGTCGACGGCACACCGTGCGCGAGCGCGAGGTATTGCGTGAGGAAGCTCGTCGACGAGCCGAGGCCCGTCACGCCGAGCGTCTTGCCCTTCGCGTCGGCCATCGACTTGAACGTCGGCGCGGCCTTGGTCGACACCATCTCGACTTCGCCCGGCACCTGGCCGAACACCGCGATCGCCTTCACGTCCTTGCCCTTGCTCTGCAGGTCGATCGTGTGGTCGTAGAAGCCGACGACGCCCTGCACGGCGCCCGCGAGCAGCTCGTTCTCGGCGTCGACGCCGGCCGGCTGCGACAGCAGCTCGACGTCGAGCCCTTCGGCCTTGAAGTAGCCGAGCTCCTGCGTGAGCCGCGCGGGCAGGTAGATCAGCTTCGCGATCCCGCCGACCATGATCGTGACCTTGCCGGCGTCGTCGGCGGCGAAGGCGGGGTGCGCGGCGAGCGCGCAGGTGAGGCCGGCTGCAACGGCGAGGGTGCGCAGGATGGGTCGCATCGGGTTGTCTCCGTTTGTTTTCCGTGTGGCGCGATGCTTGTTGCATCGTTGAAACGAGTATAGGGACGTGAAACCTTCTGCAACCTTTCGCGGGTGGTCCGAACCTTTAGGGGTTTTCCATGGAAACCCGCTCGGGGCGACGGGCCCCGGGGTGCCGCGACAAGCGGCCGTGGCGACGCGGAACCGGAAAAGGATTTCGCGATTGCCCGATTTTTTCAATTTATCAATGGCAAGCTCAATAATGGAGGCGGCTTATTTCATCGATATATCGTTATGCGACAGATAACCCAAGCCCATAATCCATTCCCGATCGGTTTGTTTTGAAAACCGCCACTCGCGTTATCGGGCGAATTTACTTGTATCCAATTAACATTTCCAGTGAATGAATACATGAGTACGCTCTCGATTGCCGTTGCGGACGACCACCCGGTCGTCGTGGCGTTGCTGAAGCAACTGCCGCAATGGGCGCCGGCTTTTCGCATCACGCATTGCTGCCGAAGCGGCGCGGAGTTGATCGATGCACTGAGAAGGTCGCCGACCGATCTCGTCATCGTCGATTATTCGATGAGCCGGGGGGACAACCCGATTGACGGCTTCGTGCTGCTGCGCAGGCTGCGCGAGGTCGCGCCCGACGCGAAATGCGTGATGTTTACCGCGCAGAAGAATCCGAGCGTGCTCACGGGCGCGATCCGGCTGGGCGTGGCGGCGATCGTCAGCAAGGAAGACGACATCGGCGAGGTCGTCCGTGCGTGCCGGCTCCTCGGTGCGGGGCGCGCGTCCTATTTCTCGCCGATGATACGGGCGATCGTCGCGCAGGCCGGCGCATGCGTGCGCGACGCGCAGCCGAAGCTGTCGACCAAGGAGCTGGACGTCGTTCGCCTGTTTGTCTCGGGGCACTCGCTCGCGAGTATCGCGAAGCAGCTCGGCCGATCGGTCAGCACCGTGTCGACGCAGAAACATATGGCGATGCAGAAGCTGCAGGCCGATTCCAACGTCCACCTGATCCGTTACGCGTACGAAAACGGATTGATCTGACCGCTCGCGCGCTATTTGTAGCTGATCGTAAAGGTCGCCGTGCCATTGGCGGTGCCTGGGCGGGCACCGGATCCCGTCTGGTAATAGCGCGCCGCCAGCGGCACCGACAGGGTGCTCGAGGGCGGCGCATCCGTCACCTTCCACGGCTTGCCGAGCGTCACCGGATTGCCGTCGCTCCCGAGCAACTGGATGCCGACGCCTTGCGCCGTACTCGACGACGACAGCGACAGGATGCCTTCGGATGCGTCGTACGCGTTGCCGTCGAGCGTCAGGTGGACCGCGAAACTGCCGGCGACCTGGGCATCGCACTTCAGGCCGATCGTGAAGACTTTCGACGTCGACGTCGTGCCGATGCCGGAACCCAGTCCCGACGATTTGCTGAGCTTGTGAGTGCCGAGATCCACGGCCACCTGCGTGGTCGACGGCGCGCAGGTCGTTGCCTGGAACGAGATGTTCTTGAAGCCGTAGGTGACGTAGCGGGCCGCTTTCGAATAGTCCTTGTCCGGGCCGCCGATCAGCGCCGTCAGCACCGACAGGATCGGAAACGGCGTCGGTGTGGACGGCGTCGCGCCGATCTTCACCAGCTCGACGTCGATCGTCGCGGAAACGGTCGTCGGCCGAAGCGACGAACTGATGATCTTCCCCATCGGAAACGATGCGTCCCCGGTGCCGCGATTGCCGTTATAGGTCACGTACAAGCCGAGGCCGTTCGCCGTCAGGTCGGAGTCGGCCATCCATCGATAGAGCGTCGCCTCGAAGTTCGCCGATGCAACGGTCTTCATGCAGGACGCGCTGATCTCGATCCCGGTCTTGCTCCAGAGCACCGTGCCGATCGGTGCATCGGCCGCGATCCTGAACGGATCGGGCAGCGTACCGAGTTCCGCCGTGCTCACGTTCTGGCAATTCGCGGCCGCCTGCGCGGTGCCCGCGCCCGCCGCGCAGGCCAGCAGGGCCGCCGTGCAAGCCAGCCTGATGCGATGGATGGGCGTGTTCCTGTCGTTCATGTGCGATTTCATCCGAGGTTGTCGTGCGCGCGTGCCGGGCGCCGTCATGCAGGCGGGGCCGCGTGCCGCGGCGCATCGCCGGGACCGGGCGGCCGCGCGTCGAATTCGCATGGGGCGTCGATGCGCTGGATGGCGACCTGCCGCGCGCCGGCGTCGAGCGGCGGCAACGCCACGCGGATCGAACATTGCCACGCGTCGGCGTGCCCCCATTTCACCGTCAGCTTTTCGTCCGGTTCCGCGATGCGCGCATAGATCTGGCCGCCCTGCGACACCACGCCGACGTTGTTGCCGCGCGCGTCGAATACCGGCGCGCCGAACGGCAATTCCCGGCCGGTCGGCGTCGATGCATGAATCAGCAGCGCACGCCCCTTCACGGTCGGGTAGCGCAGCATCACGACGGCGCCCTGACGCGGCGCCACCTGCAGGCTCGTCGTCTGCAGCTCGACGTCGGCGGGCAGGCCGCGCGGGTCGATCTCGATCTGGTTGAGCCGGTACGGATTCAGGTACGGCACGACCGCATAGCCGCGCCCGTCGAGTGCGACGCCGCCGTATCCGACCACCCTGGCGCCACCCGCCGCCGGCGCCGCGACGACGGCAACCGTGTCGGCTGCATAGGGTGACGCCGTTACGCCACCCGGATGCGCGACGATCGAGCCGCTCAATCCGACCGAGCCCGACCCGTAGCGATCGCCCTTGGCGAACGCGCCCTGAACCGTCGTGTACGGCGTGCGGTACTGGCCGGACACGCTGCCCGAATACGTCGCACCCGCGTCGCGCGACGCGGAAACCGAATAGCTGCCCTGGTTCCGCGTGCCGACGAAACCGCTCGCGGTCATCATCGACGTGACGCCGCGCACGCTGTCGTGCGCGACGTTCGCACTCGCGCGCGGCGCTTGCGCCGAGCGACCGAGCGGCAGCGACACGGTCAGCATGTACTGCGTATCGACGTCGCCGCCGATCGCGCGTGCGCGGTTGACCGAGATGCTGTAGTCGACGACGCGGAAACGGTTGCTGTAGCCGATCTGGAATTGCGTATCGGTGCCGCGGCGCTCCCAGTAGTTCTGCGTGTACGCGCTCACGAACAACTGGCCGCCGTTGTCGCCGAACCGCTGCGACGCGGTGACCGATACCCGGTTGCGCGCGCGCCAGAGCGGCTGTGCAGCGAGGCCTGTCGCGTTGCGCCTGGCGTTGTCGACGTAGGCGAGCGCGTTGTCGAGATCGAGATAGCCGGACGACGAGAAGCGATACGCGGCCACCGACAGGTTGCTGTTCGTCGCTTCCAGCGTCTTGCTGTACGTGATGCGCACGCTCGCGCCGCGTGCCCGCCGGCCGTTCGACGACGTGAATGCGCCGGACACGTCGAGCGCCATCGCGCCGATCGGCGTGTTGAACGCACCGCCGACGAGCAGGTTCTGGTAGTCCTCGTTCGCGAGCACGCCGCCATACAGCGTCAGCAGGTTGGACACGCCACGCGCGTAGGTTGCCTGCACGATGCGCGGCGTATACGACAGGTTCCTCTTGCGCACCACGCCCGCGACGAAACCGAACCGGTTCATGCCGGGCCGCAGCGACTGCACGACCGATGCGTACGGCACCTTGAATACGCGCTCGCTGCCGTCCGATTCGGTGACGGTCACGTCGAGATCGCCGCCGTAACCGGTCGGATAGAGGTCGTCGATCACGAACTGGCCGGGCGGCACGGTCGTTTCGTAGATGACCGCGCCGCTCTGGCGCACGGTCACGCGCGCATTCGAATTCGCGATGCCGCGAACGACCGGCGCATAACCGCGACGGGAATCGGGCCACATGCGATCGTCGTTGGCGATCTGCACGCCGCGAAACGGAAACGTATCGAACAGCTCGCCGGACGTGTTCGCGTCGCCGAGCCTGACGCGCGCCTTGAGCGCCGTCAGGTCGCGTTGAACGTAGGTGTTGGTGATGCTGTAGTGCTGGCCGCCGCGATTCTGCCAGTTCAGCGCGCCGTCGTGACGGAAGTACCATCCGCCCGCATTGATGCCGGCGTTCAGTCCGACGTATGCCGCGCTGTCGCTCCGGCCGTTCGCGACGTTTCCGTAGAGATTCGCGCTGTAGCCGACGAATCCCGCGGTCACGCCGCTGTCCCACATCGACGGATCGACGTAGCCGCGGGCCGTGCGGCGCAACAGCGCTTGCGGGACATGGATGTCGAGGCGCGCCGAGCCGGCGTCGAACGACGCCGACGCACCCGGCAGCAGCGCATCGAACGATTCGCACGCGGCGGGATCGGCGAGCGACGCGAGCGCTTCGGGCGCGATCCGGCTCGTATCCGCATTGATCCTGTCGAGCATGCGGCGGCTGAAGCACACTTGCGGGCCGTTTGCGCCCGATTCGCGCACGGTGACGTCGTCGCGGCCGAGCAGCGCCCCGTTCAGGTACACGTCGGCCCGGTATTCGCCGGGCCAGACCGGGTTGCCCTTCTCGAAACGGGACAGGTCGATTCCGCCGTCCGGCGACGTCAGCACGAAGTCCGGGTCGAACTGCAGCGCCCGGGACGGCAGTGCATCACCGTGGCCCGGCCCGCCGATCCGGGGTTGCGAATCGGCGGGCGCAAGCTCGCTTGCCGCTGCGCCGAGCGGCAGTGCCGACCACGCGAGCAACGCCGTCGCGTACGACCGCCGAAGCGCGAGCGTCGGCCGACCGGTGCGCGGACCGGATGCGGGATGGATGCATTTCATGGGCTTCGTTTCGGATGCTCGAATGGGACGGATCGCCGACGGGCCGCGGGCTCGGTTCGAATCCGACTCGCGTCGCCCGGCGACGCGCGCAGGCGGCTCGAATGCCGAGGTCGAATCAAGGCGTGGCCTCGAGCACCGCCGGCCACTTCACGTCGGTGCCGAAGTCGTTGATCGTCGAATAGTCGAGCTTCGTGCCGGCCGGGAGGCTCGGCAGCGGCATGTTCGGTGCAAACAGACGGTCGGCAGCGGGCGCGATCATCGCGCCGTCGTCGATCGTGTACGTGCGGCCGTCGTGCACGACCTGCGCCGACAGCACGGTGACGTTGAACGGCGACGGATTGGTCGCGCGCAACAGGTAGCCTTTGCTGCCGTCCGGCGCGGGCGCGAGCGACCATTTCACACCTTTGGCCGCATCGACCGCCCCATCGGCATCGAGGCCGGCCGGCCGGAAGAACACCTTGATTCGCGAACGGAACGCGAGCTGCAGCATGGTCGTCGACGGTTGATCGGCGGTTTTCGGCGGAATGTCGAGTACGTTCAGCCAGAACACGGATTCCCGGTCTTGCGGCAGCGGATCGCCGGTATAGACGATGCGCAACGTCTGTCCCTTGCCCGGATCGACGCGAAAGATCGGCGGCATCAACACGAAAGGCACCTTGGCCGTGCCCGGGCGCGAGCGCGGGTCGCCGTCGTCGAGCCATGCCTGCACGAGCGCCGGATCGGTGCCGACGTTGTCGATCTTGGCGGTGATCTCCCGATCGCCGGCCGGATAGACGAGGCGCGTGCCGGAAATGATCACGCCCGCGATGCCGTGCTGTACGGTGCAAGCCAGCACGACGCATGCGCAGATCGGCAACCGGCGGAAGAGAAACGAGAGGAGCGAGTGCATCGTTCGATGAAGAGGGAGGGGGAAGGCCGCGCGACGGGACGCTTCCCCGGAACGGCGATACCGCGGGCCGGAATGGCCCGCGTCGTGCGAGTCGTCGATGCCGGCCGTACGAGACGGCCGGCATGACGGCTTACAGATAGTCGATCGAATACGTGACCGACGTGCTTACGCTGCCGGCCGTCGCCGAGCCGAGCGAGTAGTACTGCGCGCTATAGACCATCGAGGCCGCGTTGTTGACGAGGTCGACCGGACGGCCATTGCGCTGGCTGACGTCACCGGCCTTCAGCGCTTTGCCGTCCATGTCGAGAAGCTGCACGGCGACGTTGGTCGCGGCGTTGGTCTGTGCGCGGTTGTAGAGCGTGCCGTCCGCGCCGTTGACGTTCGGGCCGGCCTCGAAGAACGCGCGCACCGATTGGCCCGCGTTCGTGCAGTTGCTGAGCGCGATGGTGAAGTTCGTCGCGCCCGTTACCGCGCCCTTCGACGCAAGCGAAGCCGCGCCCACGCTCGGAAGCTGGACCGTACCGTTGTTGTCGGCACCGTTGACCTTGATGGTGCAGCTGGCGCCGCTCAGCGCACCCGTGATGTTGATGGTGCCGTCGTATGCATGCGCCGCGAGCGGCATGAACGACATCGCCGACGCCGTTGCGGAGGCCATCAGAATTTTCTTCATCATGATCAGGTATCCCTTTTAATCGCTCAAAAATTCCCACCGGGCACGCAAGCGTGTCGGGAGAGATAAAATTAACTTGCCCGCATCCGTTCCGACTATCGCAATCCATCCAAAAACGGCGCCCGTTCACGATCCCGTTGGCCGATGCGGGCCGCGGGGTTGAGTAGCGTGTCGAAGCGACCGAAGCAATCGGTACGCAAGTCGTAAGGATTGCGAGTCGTCGCACCGAACGCTTGCCTATCGGCCGGTCGGGCGAGCCGCGGCGGCGAGAGCTGCGAGGACCGACACGGTCGCCGCGGCCGCGAGCGCGACGCCTGCTGCGAAGACGACCTTGCCGAGCGTCTCGACGGCGCCCGTCTGGGTGTTGTCCGAAGGAAACGGATTGACCCAGGGTTCGCTTGGCGCGCCCGGCTTGAACAGGCTGTTGATCCAGTCGGCGATGGCGCCGCCCGAAACGGTTGCGAGTTCCATCTTGCTGATTTCACGCATGATTCACCTTCTGACGAAATCGGATTGGCATGGCCGGCATGCCGGCCGGTGCTATGACGGCAGCAGGCACCGCAGGAACGGTGCCCGGCCTCGCATTACTTCGGTGCCGGCAGGTTCGGGTCGAACAGGCCTTCCATCACGCGGTTGAAGACCTTGAGCGTCTGCTGCGCCCCATTGACCCAGCCGTAGACCTTGCCGCCGAGCAGGCCCAGTCCGGCGCCGACGAGCAGGCCCACACCGGCACTGAGGATGCCTGCGCCCAGGATGCCGCCCGTGCTGCCGCCCGTTGCGGCACCCTTGAAGCCGCCGGCAACCAGGCCTGCAATGCCGCCCAGCACCCCCGCCCCCATGTTGCGGAAAAAGCCGCCGCTTACTTCATTCAATTCCATCGTGGTCAACTCGCGCATTTGAAGTTCTCCTTACAGTTACGCATTGCCGATCGTCGAAAGCCGGATCGGCATCGGCTTTCCCGTCGCGCATCGCGCGCGACGGGCACTCCACTTGCGGCGGCGCTAGGCGGCCGCCGGATCGAACCGCGCGTCGACGCCCATTTCGCGTGCGCTGCCTCGCGCGAGTTCGACGACGCGATCCGCGCTCCGGATCGTCTCCGGCCGGTGCGCGATGATGATCCGCGTGATGTTCATCGCGCGCACCGCGTCGTTGATCAGCCGCTCGCGTTCGACGTCGAGATGGCTGGTCGCCTCGTCGAGCACGAGAATCGCGGGTTTCCGGTAGAACGCGCGGGCGAGCAGCACGCGCTGGCACTGGCCGCCGGACAGCGACGAGCCCATGTCGCCGACGAGGCTCTGATAGCCCATCGGCATCGCCGCGATGTCGTCGTGAATCTGCGCGAGCCGCGCGGCTTCCTCGATGCGCGCCTGGTCGGGCTGCGGATCGAAGAAGCCGATGTTGTCGGCGATCGAGCCGGCGAACAGGATGTCGTCCTGCATCACGCAGCCGATCAGCTCGCGGTGCTGATGGAGCCCGAGCTTGCGGATGTCGACGCCGTCGACGCGCACGCTGCCGTGCTCGGGCGTCAGCAGGCCGAGCAGCACCTTCGCCATCGTGGTCTTGCCCTGGCCCGACGGCCCGACGAGCGCGACCGATTCGCCCGGCGCGATCGAGAACGAGCAGCCGTCGAGCACCCACGGTTCGGTCTCCGTGTAGCGAAAGCGCACGTCGCGCACGTCGATCGCGGGCGCCGCCGCGTGGCCGCCCGCCGCCGGCGCGCGCGCGGCCTTCGCTTCCATGTCGGCTTCGGCGTCGGTCAGCACGATGTCGGCGAGCCGCTCGCCGTGCAGCCGCAGCATCCGGAAATCGATCACCGTGCCGATCAGGCCCGCGCCGCGCGCCATGAACTGATCGGCAAAGCTGACGAACGCGACCAGCATCCCCGCCGAGAACTGCCCGTCGATCACCTGTTTCGCGGCCAGCCACACGAGCGCCACGCGGCCCGCGCCGGAGATCACGCCCTGCAGCGTCGAGAAGCCGATCGACAGCCGCTGGATCACGACGTTCTTGTTGGTCGTCTCGACCACGGCATTCGCATAGGTCGCCACGCGCGCCTCCTGCTTGTTCGCGAGCTTGATCGCCTGCACGCCGCGGATCGACTCGAGCAGGTTCGATTCCGCGCGGGCCGCGTACACGATGTGTTCCTCGTTCGCCTGCCGGAACGGCCGGTATGCGAGCCAGCGGATCGCGCCGTACGCGGCGAACAGCCCGAGCACGAGCCACGTGAGCGTCGGGCTGTAGACGAACAGCATCGCGAGCGTGACGATCGCCATCACGCCGTCGAGCAGCGCACCGACGAATTGCGTCGTGAGCGTGCCCTGGATCGTGCCGATCGCGCCGAACCGCGACACGACGTCGCCGATGTGGCGCTGCTCGAAGTACGTCATCGGCAGCCTGAACAGGTGCGAGCAAACGTTTGCCGTCCACTGCACGCCAAGCAGGCTCGAGAACCACGTGACGACCCACGAGCGCAGCGCCGCGACTGCGTTCTGGAACAGCACGACGAGCAGGAAGCCGATGCCGAGCAGCGTCAGCAGATCGGCATCGGCCGACACGAGCACCTGGTCCATCACCCACTGCATGTAGAACGGCGTGACGATGCCGAACACCTCGAGCGCGACCGACAGCAGCAGCACCTGCGCGAATGCCGCGCGGATGCCGGTGACGCCGCCGATGAGCGTCGCCATCGAGATCGATTCGCGCTCGCGCGCCCGCGCGAACGACGGCGACGGCATCAGCTCCAGCGCGACGCCCGTGAAGTGGTCGGACACCTCGGCAAGCGGCACGTCGCGCACGCCGCGCGCGGGATCGTGGATCGTGATCCCGCTGCGCGACACCGACTTCAGCACGACGAAGTGATTCATGTCCCAGTGCAGGATGCACGGGCGCCGCAGCTTGCCGAGCTCGTCGAGTTCGAGTCGCAGCGCGCGCGACGCGAGGCCGAGCCGGTAGGCCATCAGCATCACGTCGTTGAGCGTCGCCCCTTTCAGCGACGGGCTGAAGCGTCTGCGCAGGCTGACGAGGTCGAGATCGCGGCCGTGATAGCTCGCGATCATCCCGACGCACGCGAGCCCGCACTCGGCCGCCTGCGTCTGCAGCATCACGGGCAGGCGGCGGCGCCAGCCGAATTGCAGGGCATCCATCCATTTCATCGTTCAACAGGCTCCATAGCGAATCGAATGCGCGGGGCGTTCATGCCGACGCGCGGCGGCCGAGCGCGTACAGCGGCTCGAGCACCCACTCGATCAGCCGGCGCTGGTCGATCAGCACGTCGGCCTCGAGCGCCATCCCGGGTCGCAGCGTTTCGCGCTTGCCGTACGCGACGATGTCCTGGCGATCGAGCGCGACGACCACGCGGTACAGCTGCTCGGGCACGTTGGTGCGCCCGGTGAGGTTCGCGACCTCCTGAGGCGACAGCGCGGTGCGCGACACGTCGGTCACGCGGCCGAACTGCTGGCCGAATTTCTGGAACGGGTAGGCCTCGTAGCGGAGCACGACGCGCGCGCCGGTGCGCACGAAGCCGATCGCGCGGCTCGGCACCATCAATTGCGCCTCGAGCAATGCGCCCTGCGGCAGCAGCGACACGACCGACTGGCCCGCGTTGACGACCTGCCCCGGTTTCGCGAGCAGCGTCGCAACGACGCTCGCCTGAGGTGCGCGCAGAATCACCGCGCGGCGCGCCTCGTTTTCGGCGATCGACTGGTCGACGTCGGCGAGCTTGCGCTCGATGTCGTTCTGCTGATTGCGGGTATTGAGCGGCAATTCGCGCAGCTGCTGGCGGATCTGGTCGAGCTGCTGCTCGACGTCGAGCCGCTGGCGCGCGAGATCCTGCAGCCGCGCCTGCGCATCGAGCAGCGCGGCTTCCTGCTGCTCGACCTGGCTGTTCGACGCGTAGCCCTGCTCGCGCATCGACTGCAGCTTGCCGAGCTGCCGCTGCGCGAGTTCGGCCTGGCGCGTGCGCTGCGTCTTCTGCAGCGCGATCTGAGCGAGCTGGTCGTTCAGCGCCGCGGTGCGCGCATGCAGCCCGCGTTTCGCCTCGCCACTCAGTTGCGACTGGCTCGCGAGATCGGTCTCGAGGCGCGCACGCTGAAGATCCAGCTGTTCGCGGACCCGCTCGCGCGTGCCGCCGAGCTCGGTCGCAACTTCGGCCGACACGGCCATCAGCTCGGCGCCGGCCGCGACGGTCTGCCCCTCGCGCACGCGCGTGTCGATCACCGTGCCCGTCAGCGGCGGGATGATGGCCAGCAGCCCTTTCGCGGGCAGCAGCTGGCCGGCGACGCGCTCGCGCTTGGTGTAGGTACCGAGCACGAAGAACGCGACGACCGCAAGCGCCGCAGCCGTCGCGACACCGATCGTCAGCCAGCGCCACGGCGGCGAATACAGGCTGACCGTGCCCATCAGCTTGTGCTTGGTCGCGTCGAGCGCTTCCTGACGGAACAGCGAATCAGTCATGTGTCGCTACCGGTGGGATCGAATGGAGGGAGACGGAATCGCGCATGGTCAGCCTGCCGGGCGGCATGCAATCGCGGCGACGTCCGCTTCGCCGAGCGTGCCGAGCGCGGCCGACAGTTGCAGCCGTGCGCGCAGATAGCGATAGCGCGCGTCCGCGAGATCGCGGACCGCCTCGAAATAGCGCTGCTGCGCGTTGAGTTCGTCGATCTGCGTGCGCAGCCCGACCTCGCGGCCCAGGTGGGTCGACTTCACCTTGCTGTCGGCCGACGCGAGCGCGCGCTCCTGCGCGCGGATCAGCGCGAGGCCGTTGGTGATGCCGAGATAGGCGGCACGGGCGCGCTCGCGGGCCTTGCGGCGTGCATCCTCGAGCGCGTCGCGTGCCTGGTCGCGCCGCCGGTAGGCTTCGCGGCTCGCCGACAGCGGGCCGCCGCCGGCGAACAGCGGGATCGTGACCGTCACGCCGATCATCGACGAACGGGTTTTCGACGTCGTGCCGAACACCGAGTCGAGCCCGTTCTCGTTGGCGCCGCGGCTCCAGTTCGTGCCATAGCTCGCCTGCAGGTTCACGACCGGCAGGTGCGCGCCCGTCGCGGCGACGATGTCGGCCTGCGACTGGTCGAGCTGCTTGTCGGCGATCCGCACGTCGACGTTGTCGCGCGTCGCACCGTCCATCGCGGTCGCTAGATCGGCCGGTGCGGCCGGTGTCGCACATTGCCACGAGATCGGCGCCAGCTCGGCCGCCGTCAGCCCGGTGATCCGCTGCAGCGTGCCGCTCGCGACCGCCAGATCCGTTTGCGCGCCGACCGTGCGCGCCAGTGCTTCGTCGAGATTCGCGCGCGCCTCGTCGACGTCGGTGCGCGTGCCGTCGCCGATCCGCAGCGCAGCCTGCGCCTGGTCGAGTTGCTTGCCGAACGCCTGCTGTGCGGCTTCGGCAGCCTGCAGCACTTCGCGTCCGTACAGGACGTCGAAATAGGCGTTGGCGACGTCGTTGATCAGCGTTTGTGCGGCCTTCTCGTACTCGATGTCCGCTTGGTCGGCAAGCGTGCCGCCACGCTTGAAATCGGCGACGCGCGACACATCGAACAGCGGCTGGGTGACGGTTGCGGAAGCGCTGTGACGGCGGACCGCTGCCGCATACGCCGCAGTGGGCTGGTCCTGCTTCGTGTAGTTGCCGGTGAGTTCGGCGCGTGGCAGCAGCCCGGCAAGACCCTGCCAGCGTTTCTCGCGACCGGCGAGCTGCGCGTTGCGAGCCGCGCCGATGCCCGCATCGAAGCGCCGCGCCGCGTTCACCGCGTCGAGCAGGTCGGCCGCATGCACCGGCCATGCGGCGCCGAGCCAGCCGAGAACGGCCACCAGCCGGAAGGATCGTGTCGAAATCATCTGCCTGTATGCGCCGCTGCATGTCGGTCGCAAGAACCGCGGCGAGGTTACGCCGCAAAGCAGGGGATTATTCAGTCATGCGTGACGGCACGATATCGCCGTTTGTCCAATTTTCGGCTGGTACCGGCGGGGCCGCGAAGGGCGGAATGCGACAGTGCATTAAAAGGGGATAGCGGCTCGCCGCGCGAAGCCCAGGCAAGCGCGCCGCTGCAAAGGAGAACGCCGAGGAAGTCCGGTCGGAGCGAAATGCCGCCATCAGCTAACAAATCGACAATTTGACAAGCCTCGCCAGTTGCGACGGCAGCACTGGTGTTCCCATGTTGGTGGCCGTCAACGCCCCGCCTGTTTTCGGCAAGCGGCGACATCAGCAAAAATTGGATGTTCCGCGATAGGTTCGACGTTTATTTAGGACTATTTTTCGAACATTTTCATCGGTGAAATTTTGCCTGGAGATTTCCCTTTGAATGAACGGCGAATTGTAATGGGAGACTGTCTTGATAGCCGTGTGATTCGCACTATCTCGCGCGGCCCGGTGCTCGTCTCGGCACTTCTGACTTGGGTTCTCACATACGTCGCCGGCATTTTTGTCTGGGTTGGCCAATTTGTATTCGAACTTCCATTTGGCTCGTCTGCCGGCGCGCTGCCTGAAATAGTGAAGCACGACCTGTTGACCCGCCTGTTTGTTGGCTCACTCGCTGTACCGATAGTGGAAACATTTCTTTTCCAGTGGCTTCCCATTCGGTTGATTCGCCGCGCATTCGGAGCGAGTGTTTGGTCAGCCATCGGTGCTTCAACTCTTGTGTTCGGTGCGACGCACGGCTACAGCATCCTGTACGTGGCAGTCGCTTTATGGGGCGGGCTGATTTTCGCAACGGTCTTCGTGCTGCGTGATTACCCCGGCGGCCGTCCCTTTTTGGTCGTCGCCACCGCCCATGCCGCCCGCAACACGCTGGCAAGTATCCTCATCTGACGCGAACGCATCACTCCCGGGTCAATCGGTAGAATCGTCGCCAATTGGCCGGATGAATAGGCGCTGAATCCACACGAAATCGTAATGACTCGGCCGAGGCAGCGCCTGTACCTCGCGACGAATGACCCGCGCGTCAGCGCCAGCCGAGCAGCACACGCCCCATCGCATCCAGCCCCATGTCGAACAGGTGCGACACGAACGGCACGAGGTTCGGCACCATCAGCTGCACGAGCAGCAGTCCGACGAGCATCGTCACCGGAAAGCCGACCTGGAACACGCCGATCTGCGGCGCCGCGCGGTTCAGGATGCCGAGCGCGAGGTTCGCGATCAAGAGCGCCGAGACCACCGGCAGCGCGAGCAGCAGCCCCATCTCGAACACGGTCGCGCCGAATGCGGCAAGCGTGCGCCAGCCGGGCGCGTGCAGCAGGTCGGCCGACACCGGCAGCGACTGGAACGATGCGGCGAGCGCGGCGAACACCTGCAGATGGCCGTCCACCGCGAGGAACGCGAGCATCGCGACCGCGTTCAGGAAGCGCCCCATCACGGGCGTCGCGCCGCTCGTGTGCGGATCGAAGAAGGTCGCGAAGCCGAGGCCCATCGACAGCCCGATGAAGTCGCCGGCCGCCTCGACGGCCGCGAACACGAGCTGCATCGTGAAGCCCATCGCGACGCCGATCAGGAACTGCGTGACGACGATCCAGATGCCCTGCGCGGAGAACACGGTGACGTCCGGCATCGCGCCGAGCGTCGGCGCGACGACCAGCGCCATGAACGCGGCGACGCCGATCTTCACGCGCACGGGCACCGCCGCGTGACCGATGACGGGCGCCGTCGCGACGAGCGCGAGCATCCGCACGAACGGCCACAGGAAGGCGGTGAGCCAGCCGTTGAGCTGCGCGTAGGTAACCGAGAACATCGCCGCCGGGGGTTAAGCGCGGCTCAGCCGGCGCCGAGCGTCGCGACGTGCAGCAGCGTCTGCCGCAGGTAGTCGAGCATCGTCGTCAGCATCCACGGGCCGGCGATCACGAGCGTCGCGGCGACCGCGAGCAGCTTCGGGATGAACGACAGCGTCGCCTCGTTGATCTGCGTCGCGGCCTGGAACAGGCTCACGACGAGGCCGACCGCGAGCGCGACCAGCAGCAGCGGAGCGGCGAGCAGCAGGCCGACCATCATCGCCTGGTGCGCGAGGGCCATCACTTGTTCGGGCGTCATCGCGCGATTCCTCCGCTGCTTACGTGAAGCTCTGTGCGAGCGAGCCGATCAGCAATTGCCAGCCGTCGACCAGCACGAACAGCATCAGCTTGAACGGCAGCGACACGGTGGACGGCGACACCATCATCATCCCCATCGACATCAGCACGCTCGCGACGACCATGTCGATGATCAGGAACGGGATGAAGACCGTGAAGCCGATCTGGAAACCCGTCTTCAGCTCGCTCGTGACGAACGCCGGCACCAGCAGCGACAGCGGCACGTCCTCGGGCCCCTGCATCGGCGCGGCCTTCGAGATCTTCGCGAACAGCGCGAGATCGGTCTCGCGGGTCTGCTTCAGCATGAAGGTCTTGAACGGCGCGACGCCGCGCTGCACGGCCTGCTCCATCGGCATCGTGCCGTCGGAGAACGGCTTGTAGCCGTCGTTGTACGCGCGGTCGAGCACCGGCGACATCACGAAGAAGGTGAGGAACATCGCGAGGCCGACGAGCACCTGGTTCGGCGGCGTCGTCGCGGTGCCGAGCGCCTGGCGCAGCAGCGACAGCACGATGATGATGCGCGTGAAGCTCGTCATCATCAACACCATCGCCGGCAGGAACGACAGCATCGTGAGCAGCAGCATCGTCTGCACGCTCAGCGAATAGGTGGTGCCGCCGTGCGGGCCCGGGCTTGTGTTGAACGCGGGCAGGCCGTTCGCCTGCGCGTACGCGAGCGCAGGGGCGACGCAGAGGATCAGCACGGGCGCGAAGCGCGCCGCGCGACGCAGGAATTCGTGTTTCATCGGAAGGCGGGAACGGAAAGAGGGCGCGGCGCCATGTCAGCGGTCCTTGCCGCGACCGAGCCGCTTCGCGGCTTCGCCCGCGAGCGCGTCGCGAAACCGCGAACCGAACGTGCCGGGCAGGCCGCCTTCGGACGAGGCGACGCCGGCGGGTGCGTCGGCCGAACCCGATGCCGCGGCGGCGGTTGCCGCCGCCGGGCTGGCCGGCAGCGTGTGCAGCAGCCGCACGTTGCCCGGCGCGACGCCGAGCACGAGCCAGGTGTCGCCGATCTCGACGATCGTCGCGCTTTCCTTCGCGCCGAGCCCGACGCTCGACACGACCTTCAGCGGGCCGCCGCGCCGCGCGGGCTGGAAACCGAAGCGGCGCGCGAGCCACGCGCACGCGAATACGAGACCGATCACGACCGCGAGCCCGACGAGCGTCTGCAACACCGCGCCGATGCCGAGCGACGGCGCGGCCGAGCCGACCGTCACGCTCGACGCGATCGAACCGGCGTGGTTCACCGCGTTCATGTCGGCGGCGCCGGCCGGCGCGCTGGCGAGCGACACGAAAAGCGAAGCGGCGACGGCCGCCGCCGCGATCGCGATGCGTGCGCGGCGGCCGGGCTTCGCGACGTTCATCGATTCAGCTTCCGGATGCGTTCGGCCGGCGTGATGATGTCGGTCAGGCGGATGCCGAACTTGTCGTTGACGACCACCACCTCGCCCTGCGCGATCAGGCAGCCGTTCACGAGCACGTCCATCGGCTCGCCCGCCATGCCGTCCAGCTCGACCACCGAGCCCTGCGCGAGCTGCAGCAGGTTGCGGATCGCGATCTTCGTGCGGCCGAGCTCCACGGTCATCTTGACCGGGATGTCGAGGATCATCTCGATGTCGTTGTGCGTCGAGTTCGCCGCGGCCTTCGACAGCGGCTGGAACACGCCGGCGCCCGTCGCGCCCGCCTGCACCGGCTGATGGTTCTGCTCGGCAAGCGCGGCGGCCCAGTCGTCCAGGCCCTGTTCCTCTTCCGCAGCGGCCGGTGCCGCCTGCGCGTCGGCGGCCGATGCCGCAAGGGCCGCATCGGCGATGGCTTGCACGTCGTCCTCGGGCGTCTGGTTCAGCTCACTCATATCCACCTTCCTTCATCGAATCGCCCGCGCTGATCATCTTCTGCACGCGCAACGCATATTGACCATTGAAAATTCCGTAGCCGCACTCCATCACCGGCACGCCGTCGACCTTCGCGGTGATCGTGTCGGCGATTTCCAGCGGCAGCACGTCGCCCGCGCGCAGGTTCAGGATCTTCTCGAACGTCGACGGGATCTCGGCGAGATTCGCGCACAGCTCGACTTCGGCGGCCTGCACCTGCTGCGACAGCACGCGCACCCAGCGGCGGTCGACTTCGAGCGCCTCGCCCTGGATCGGCGAACTGAGCACGTCGCGGATCGGCTCGATCATCGAGTACGGCATGCAGATGTGCAGCGTGCCGCCCGTCGGCCCGAACTCGATCGAGAACTGCGTGACGATCACGATCTCGTTCGGCGTCGCGACGTTCGCGAACTGCGTGTGCATCTCCGAGCGCACGAACTCGAACTGCAGCGGCCGCACGCTCTTCCATGCGGTCGCGTAGTGCTCGAACACGAGGTTCAGCAGCTTGCCGATGATCCGCTGCTCGGTGGCCGTGAAATCGCGGCCTTCGACGCGCGTGTGAAAACGCCCGTCGCCGCCGAACAGGTTGTCGACGACGAAGAACACGAGGTTCGGGTCGAACACGAACAGCGACGTGCCGCGCAGCGGCTTCACGTGCACCAGGTTCAGGTTCGTCGGGATCGGCAGGTTGCGGGTGAACTCGCTGTACTTCTGCACCTTCACCTGGCTCACGGAGATTTCGGCCGTGCGCCGCATGAAGTTGAAGATGCCGATCCGCAGCAAGCGCGCGAAGCGGTCGTTGATGATCTCGAGGCCGGGCATCCGGCCGCGGACGATCCGCTCCTGCGTCGCGATGTTGTAGGGGCGGACGCCCGATGTGTCGCGCAGCTCGTCGACTGAATCGGTTTCGCCCGTGACGCCCTTGAGGAGGGCATCGACCTCCTCCTGGGACATGAACTCCTGGTGGCCCATGCGCGCTCCTTTCGCGGCCGCGTTACTGGACGACGAATTCGGTAAACAACACGTCGTCGACCTTCGCGCGCTGGTTGCCCGGCTGCGTCGGCTGCTCGATCAGTTCCCGCAGTTCCTTCGAGAGCGAACGTTTGCCGTCCGGCGTCGCGAGATCCTCGGGATGCTTGTTCGACAGCGCGAGCAGGATCCGGCTGCGGATCTCCGGCATCCGCGCGGTCAGTTGCTCCTGCGCCTTCGGGTCGGTGAGCTTCAGCGACAGGCCGACGCGCAGGTAGTGCTGCGCGCCGTCGTCCGACTGCAGGTTCACGGTCAGCGGGTCGAGCGGGAAGAATACCGGCGCGGCTAGCGGCGGCGGCTCGGCAGGCGCGCTCGCATGGCCGACGCCTTCCTTGCTCAGGAACACGTACATGCCGCCGGCTGCGGCGGCGGCCGCGCCCAGCGCGATGACGGCGATGAGCGCGATGCGCTTGAACTTGCCGGAGGAAGCCGGCTTGTCGGCGGTCGGGTTTGCGGTCGTGGAGGCCATGTGAATGCGTGCGTGATGTCTCGTAGCATGCATTGTTCGGCATCCGGGCCGAGCCCGATGGGCGGAAAAGAGGGGGGATTTGCGGCTATCTCAGCCGATTGTCGGCCGGCGCGGCCCGATGCAGGGTGGGAGCAGCGGCGGAAGGCCGTCATTCAGGGCGCGGGCCGGGGGTGGCCCGGCACGACCGGCAGGCGCCAGCCGCCCGGCGCGGGTGCTCAGATCGGCAGCAGCGTCAGCAGCGGCGCGATCAGTACCATCGCGACGCCGGCGATCATCATCGTGAGGCTCGACACGACGCCTTCCTCGCTGCCGATCTCGCGCGCCTTCGCGGTGCCCACGCCGTGGGCGGCCGCGCCGAACAGCGCGCCGCGCGCGAGCCGCGTGCGCATCGGCACGAGCGCGAGCACGATCTCGCCGAGCAGCATCCCGCAGATGCCGGTCGCGATCACGAACAGGGCCGTGAGGTCCTTCGGCGCGTGGATCTTGTCCGACACGGCGAGCGCGAACGGCGTCGACACCGAGCGCGTCATCAGCGAGCGCTGCAGTTCGGGCGACAGGTGCAGCAGCTTCGCGAGCAGCAGCGACCCGCACACGCCCGCGCCGATCCCGACCGCGACGCCGACCGACAGCGACAGCCAGTGCCGGCGGATCAGGTCGCGATATTCATAGATCGGCACCGCGAACGCGATCGTCGCCGGGCCGAGCAGCCACATCAGCCAGCGCGTGTCGCGGAAATAGACCGAGTACGGGATGCCGGTCAGCAAGACGAGCAGCACCAGCACGCCCGGCACGAACACGAGCGGCGAGAACAGCAGCGTCTTCCTGTACGCGTAGAGCCGCTTCGACACGAAATACAGCACGACCGTCAGCACGAAGCAGCCGAACGAGATCGCGGTATTCACCTTGTCGGCGGACAGGTTCGACAGCAAGGCAGGCATGCGCGGCTCCGGCTCAGTGGGCGGACACGGCGCTCAGGCGCGCACGGCGGCGTTCGGCGAACACGCGCTGCGCGGCGAGCCGGCGTTCGAGCTTCGCGGCGAGGTCGACCGCGACGGCCACCGCGACCATCACGAACGCGGTGCCCGCGAGCATCACCAGCGCGATGCGCCAGCCGTCCTCGCGGAACAGCCCGCCGTACTGGACGGCCGCGACGGCGGCCGGCACGAAGAACAGCAGCATGTCGGACAGCAGCCAGTTCGCGCCGTCCTTCACCCACGCGGGCGCGACGCGGCCCGAGAACAGCAGCACGAGGAGCACCGCGAGGCCGATCACGCCGGACGGGATCGGCAGCCCGACCGTGCGCACGGCCCAGTCGACCGCCAGCCACAGCGCGCCGAGCGCGGCGGCCTGCAGCGCGATCCGGCCGGTGCGCGTCATGCTGCCCGAAGCGGCGGGGCGGGCGGCGGCAGTAGCGGTCGGCTTGGTCATGGCAGGCTCCATACAGATATTCCGTTGATGGTGTGAGTATAGGGTTTCCCCTAACCATAAATAAAATGACTTGTCTCTATCCTTTGCATTCCAATTCGGAATTCGGTTTGCAATCGTTGCACCAATGTGGGGAGTTTTCGATGGAATTGCGCGCGCTGCGGTACTTCGTCGAGGTGGTCCGCCAGCAGAGCTTCACCGCGGCGGCCGACAAGCTGTTCGTGACCCAGCCGACCATCAGCAAGATGGTGAAGGCGCTCGAGGACGAGATCGGTTCGCCGCTGTTGCTGCGCGACGGCCGGCAGATGGTGCTGACCGACGCGGGGCGGATCGTGTTCCAGCGCGGCCAGGACGTGCTCGCCGCGCAGGCGCAGCTGCAGTCTGAGCTGAACGATCTCGGCACGCTCGGGCGCGGCGAGCTGACGATCGGCATCCCGCCGCTCGGCGGTTCGCTGTTCACGCCGATCATCGCCGCGTACAAGCAGCGCTATCCGAACATCGAGCTGAAGCTGTTCGAGCAGGGCGCGCGGATGATCGAGGCGGCGCTGATGTCGGGCGAGCTGGAGCTGGGCGGGCTGCTGGAGCCGGTCGATCCGGCCGTGTTCGAGCGGCTGCCGATGGTGCGCGCGCCGCTGTGGCTCGTCGCGCCGCGCGAGTCGCGCTGGGAGGATCAAGCGACCGTACCGCTCGCGGATCTCGCGCGCGAGTCGTTCGTGTTCTATGCGGAAAGCCTCGCGCTGCACGACGCGGTGCTCGACGCGTGCAGGAAGGCCGGCTTCACGCCGTCGATCGTGAGCCGCAGCGGCCATTGGGATTTCATGGCCGCGCTCGTGCATGCGGGCGTCGGCATCGCGCTGCTGCCGGAGCCGTACTGCCGGCGGCTCGACGCGGGGCAGTTCACGTGCCGGCCGATCGTCGAACCGGAAATCACGTGGGCGATCGCGCTCGGCTGGCTGAAGAAGGGGTATCTGTCGCACGCGGCGCGCGCGTGGCTGGAAGTGGCACGGGCGACGCTGCCCGTCGCTCCCGTCGACGATCTCGCGTTCGGCGGGTTGCGGGCGAGGGAGTGACGGCCGGGCGCGGGGACGATCAGACGTGCTGGACAGGGCCCGGATACCGGGCGACGGTGTGATCGTGCGTGAGCAGGGTAACGCCCTCGGAGATCGCCTGCGCGATCAGCAGGCGATCGAACGGGTCGCGATGCACCGGCGGCAGCTGCTCGACGGCGAGGACGTGTGCGCTCGTGATCGGCAGCTCCACATAGCCGACGTCGAGCAGATTGCGGCGAAGTACATGCGGCTCGACCTGGAAATCGTCACGGTCCAGCCCACGCTTGATGACGATCTCCCAAAGACTCGCCACGCTGAAGAGCAGGGTATGGGCGGAATCCTCGATGAGCGCACGGGCGCGGCCCGGCAGTTCCGCCGCGTCGGCGGCGGCCCAGAGGATCAAATGGGTATCGAGCAACAGCTTCACGCGTCGCCCTCGAACAGCTTCCGGATGTCGTCCCCGCCCATCGAGTCGAAATCGTCCGGGACGCGAATCTGTCCCTTCATGAAACCGATCCGGCTCGGCGGAGCCGGTTCCCGCGTATCGATCGGCACCACCTTGACAAGCGGCTTGCCGGCTTTTGCGATCACGAACGGTTCACCGGCATGGACGGCTTCGTCGATCAGGCGCGATAGATTCGTCTTCGCGTCGTGCATGTTGTAGGTCTGCATGGCATCCCCAATTAAACTAAGTTTAACAACAACTTGGGCTTAGTTTAATTGAGCAGTGAGATCTGCGCAATCAGCCGGAAGATCTAGGACACACGCCGCTGCGCCATGCCGCCATCAATGCCCCATCGCCGGCCCCGCGCCCTTCCTCGGCTTCGTGATCCACACGAGCGCCGCGAGCGCGATGAACATCACCGCCGACAGGTGGAAGAAGTCGTTGGTCGCCATCATGAAGCCCTGCTGCGTGACGAGCTGGTTGAGCTGCGCGTTGGCCGTCTGCCCGACGATGCCGAGCTGCGCGAGTGCGCCCTGGTAGTCGGTCGTGTTCTGCGTGTAGACGCTCACCGATTCCGACAGCCGTGCATGGTGGTAGATCGCGTCGTTTTCCCAGAACGTTGAGCTGGCCGCGGTGCCGATCGCGCCCGACAGCGTGCGCAGGAAGTTCGACAGCCCCGACGCGCTCGCGAGCCGCTCGTCGGAGATGCTCGACAGCGTGATCGTCGTCATCGGCACGAAGAAGCACGCGACGCCGATCCCCTGCACGAGCCGCGGCAGGATCACGTGGTTGAACGGCACGTCGAGCGTAAACGTCGCGTTCCACAGCGACACGCCCGCGAACACGATGAACGCGAAACTCGCGACCATCCGCAGGTCGAGCCGGTGCATGTTGCGGCCGATCAGCGGCGACAGCACCAGCGCGAGCAGCCCGACCGGCGCGGTCGCGAGGCCGGCCTTGCCGGCCGTGTAGCCCATCACCGTCTGCAGCCACAGCGGGAAGATCACGACCGAGCCGAAGAACGCCATGAAGCCGAACGAGATGATCAGTGCGCCGAGCGCGAAGTTGCGGTCCTTGAACAGCGACAGGTCGACCACCGGCTCCTTCTCGGTCGCCTCCCACACGAGCATGAACGCGAGCGACACGACCGCGATCAGCGCGAGCGCGACGATGAACGACGAGTTGAACCAGTCGCGATCCTTGCCGAGGTCGAGCATCATCTGCAGGCACGACACGCCGATCACGAGCAGCGCGAGGCCGACCGCGTCGATCCGCTGCTTCGACGTCTTCGTCTCGCGGCCGCGCAGCAGGAAGTACGCGCAGGTCGCCGAGAACACGCCGATCGGCAGGTTGATGTAGAAGATCCACGGCCACGTGTAGTTGTCGCTGATCCAGCCGCCCAGCAGCGGGCCGAAGATCGGCGCGACGATCACCGTCATCGCCCATAGCCCGAGCGCGAGCCCGCGCTTCGCAGGCGGGTAGCTGCGCATCAGGATCGTCTGCGACAGCGGCACCATCGGCCCCGACACGAGGCCCTGCAGCAGCCGGAACGCGATCAGCGTCTCGAAGTTGGTCGCGAGGCCGCACAGCGCCGACGCGACCGTGAACGCGAGCACCGACAGCGTAAACAGCCGCACCTCGCCGACCCGCCGCGCGAGCCAGCCGGTCAGCGGCACCGCAATCGCGGACGCGACCGAATATGACGAGATCACCCACGTGCCTTCGCTCGTCGCGACGCCGAGGCTGCCCGAGATGGTCGGCACCGCGACGTTCGCGATCGACGTGTCGAGCACTTCCATGAAGGTGCCGAGCGCGAGCCCGACGGTGAGCAGCGCGAGCGCGCCGCCGGTCAGCGGCGCGGGTTCGGCGGCGGGGGAGGCGGCGGATGCCGTGGTGGCGGACATCGGAATCTCCTAGACGCGGCGCGCGCGACGCGCCGGCACAACGCACGGGTGCGCGACGCAGCGCAGCCCGGCCGGGTGGAACGGATCAGGAAAGAAACGCAGCACGTGCCTTGTCATCTTCTGCCCAGACAGAGAAATAAATGAATGCTTAACCTACACATGAGGCCTCCGCGCGCATCAGCAGTCCGGTTCGTCGGGCTTCGGGCAACCGGTCGTGCCGGGCCCGTTGGCGATGAAGCGCTGCAACAGGCCGGTGAGCGTCGCGAGTTCGTCGGCCGAGAAACCGTCGAGCTGCGCGTTGAGCGCGGTCGCGATCAGCGACGGCAGCGCGCGGGCCGCATCGGCGCCGCGCTCGGTCAGCGTCAGCTCGATCATCCGGCGGTCCTGCTCGCTGCGCGAACGCGCGACCAGCCCCTTGCGTTCGAGCCGGTCGAGCATGCGCGTCATCGAACCGCTGTCGTACGACATCTTGCGGGACAGCTCGAACGGCGTGCGCGCATAACCTCGCGACAGCAGCAGGATCACGCCGATCTGCTGTGCGGTGAGGTCGAGCGGCTCGAGCGCGCGATCCATCCGCTCGACGAGCGCCTGCTTCGCCTTCGACAGGTAATAGCCGAGGCTCGTTTCCAGCGCGATGTTCTCGGGATCGTAGAGGCTGCCGGTCATGCGATTGCGCACGCAGCAACAGTGCGTTTCAGGTTAAAACGCGCCCAGTATCTTGAAAAATGATTGCTTAGTCAATATTATTTGAGGCAACCAGTTACGACGTGCATGTTGCACTGCCGGAGACTATGTTCTGACCGATTCGCCCGCGCTGCCGGGCATCCGAGGATGTTCGCGATGCTGTTCCTGAAAAATGCCGCCGGCGCGCTGCGCCGCAACCTGACCGATACCGCTCATCATGTGTTTTCCGGGCCGCACCGCGGCTGGAAAATCGCGCTGTACGTGACGATGCTGGTCGTGCCGGGCGGCTCGCTCGCGGCGCTCGGGTTCGCATGGTTCGATCATCGCCGGCAGCGCAATGCGAAGGGCGGCGCACGCCGCACGAGCCAGCCGGCCGCGACGGAACCGTCGTCATGGCGGCCCGCCACCGAGCCCGTCCCGGTGCCCGTGCGGTGCCACTGACGTCGCGTCACTCCCGCTTTCCCGACTGTCCTGCCTGTTCCGACTGATCGCCGGCCGCGCCCGCTGCGGCCGCTGTCGCGCGGCTGTCTCGCCGCAAGCGATCCGTAATGGCCGGTAACCCGGCCGCTCGCGCCGGTAACACATTCCGGCCGCCGCGCACCGTACCCTTAGGGCTGCGCGGCTTCCCCGCCGTCAGTTACCATTTGTCCGCCAGCGGCATGACGACCGCATCGCGCGACGCCGCTCGCCGGCCGTCGCGCCCAGACAGGAAAACCACGATGCCGTACGCCCCCCTCCCGCGCGCCCTTCGCCCGCTGAGCGCCGCCGTCGCCGTTGCGACGGCCGTGCTGCTCGCCGGCTGCGCCGTCGGGCCCGACTATCACCGGCCCGACACGTCGATTCCCGCCGCATTCAAGGAAGCGCCGGCCGGCTGGAAGGTCGCGCAGCCCGCCGATCGTGCCGACCGCGGCCCGTGGTGGACGGTCTACAACGATCCGCAGCTCGATGCGCTGATCGGCAAGCTCAATGCGTCGAACCAGACCATCGCGCAATCGGCGGCCGCATACCGGCAGGCGCGCGCGCTCGTCACCGAGGCGCGCGCCGCGTATTTCCCGACCGTCGGGCTGACCGCGTCGGGCTCGCGCGCCCGCACGCCGCGCACGTCGAGCGCTTCGTCGAGTTTCGGCAGCGGCTCGTCCGGATCGATCGGCAACAGCTATAGCATCGGCCTCGACGCGAGCTGGGAGCCCGACCTGTGGGGCAAGGTGAGCCGCACCGTCAGCGCGCAGCGCGCCGGCGAAGCGGCCGCCGCGGCCGATCTCGCGAACGCGCGGCTGTCGCAGCAGGCGCTGCTCGCGCAAACCTATTTCCAGCTGCGCACGTCCGATGCGCTGCAGAAGCTGCTCGACGACACCGTGAAGTCGTACGAACAGTCGTTGAAACTCACGCAGAACCAGTATGCGCAGGGCGTCGCCGCGCGCGCGGACGTGATCCAGGCGCAGACGCAACTGCAGAGTGCGCAGGCGGCGTCGATCGACAACGGCGTCGCACGCGCGCAGTACGAGCATGCGATCGCGACGCTGATCGGCGAACCGGCGTCGACCTTCTCGCTGCCGCCGAACCCGCTCGCGGCCGAGCCGCCGATCACGCCGGTCGACGTGCCGTCCGCGCTGCTCGAGCGCCGGCCCGACATCGCGGCCGCCGAGCGCCGCGCGGCTTCCGCGAACGAACAGATCGGCGTCGCGATTTCCGCATTCTTCCCGACGCTCACGCTGTCGGCCACCGGCGGCTTCCAGAGTTCGGTGTGGTCGCAGCTGTTCACGCTGCCGGCGCGTTTCTGGACGGTCGGCCCGCAACTCGCGGCCACGCTGTTCGACGCGGGGCTGCGCGCCGCGCAGACCGACGCCGCGCGCGCGACCTACGACCAGGACGTCGCCGCGTATCGCCTCGCGGTGCTCACCGCATTCCAGGACGTCGAGGACAATCTCGCGTCGCAGCGCATCCTCGCGCAGGAAATCGACGTGCAGCGGCAGGCCGTCGACAGCGCCGAGCACTCGCTCGCGATCGTCACGAACCAGTACAAGGCCGGCACGGTCGCGTACCTGAACGTGCTGACCGCGCAGACCACCGCGTTTACCGCGCAGCAGAAGCTCGCGACGATCGCCGGGCAGCGGATGGTGTCGTCGGTCGGGCTCGTGAAGGCGCTCGGCGGCGGCTGGGATGCGTCGGACATGACGCGCGAAACCGGCGACATGGCTGCGCCGGCGCCCGTGCCGGCAAGTAGTGCAGCGGCCGCACCGATCGCACAGAAGTGAAAATCGCGTTCCGTGCGCATGGCGTCTCGACTGCCGAACCGGCTGTAATGCCGTTGAAGGAAGAGACGCTGAAGGCCGCGAATCCTTTCGTTGAACGACTGCATGCCATGCCGTTTATCGAAATGACCGGAAAATGACATATTTCAGTCACGTCCTAAAAACTGATATTTGAAATTGAAAAATCACTATATCAAGTTTGATTTTTGTCTTCTCTCCGTCATCTCAAAATAAAATCCTTGAACTTATTAATGACTGAGCTTACGAATTCACTGCATCGACACCATGATGCACATTCAGTCATTAACAAGGAGATTACGAAAATGATCGCGAAAATCGGAGAAAAATGTCCTCAGGGCGGTACGTGGCATCCCGTCGGAAATCCGAAGGACACACGCTCTATCGGTATCGGCAATATCATGCCGCCCACACCGAATGGTGAGTCGCATTGGGTTCTGAAAACGCCGACAGGCGACAAGTAAGTTGCACGGGCCGGCCTTGCCGGCCCTTCGTTTCATTACCCGACGCTCCGATATCCGCATCGAGGAAATGATTGGCGCATTGCGCGCCCGACCGGGCAATATCGGTGAAAGGCATTCAGACCGATCGCGCGTTTCGCTAGTGCTCAAGGCTGACGCGCGCGTCAGCGCATCGCGTCGCCGAAGATCAGCGACACCTCGTTGTTCCCGATCGGGTGGCCGAGCAGGTTCAGCAGCCCCGCGAGGTTCGCCTGCTGCTCGGGCGCCGCATGCGCGGTGCCGCGGAACGATCCCTGGCCTGGGCCGAAGCTGCCGTGTCCGTCGAGAAACAGCGGGCCCTGCTTCGTCGACAGGTCGAGATCGGCGCCCGCCCCCTTCGCCTGCAGCACCGCGCGGTACGAACCGAGCGGCTTCACGCGCGACACGCGCGAACTCATCGAGTCGATCGTCACCGTCAACTGGCCGAACGCGTTGTTGCCGAACAGGCGCCAGTCGCTCCAGCCGAGCCGCACGTCGCCCTGCAGGTCGAGCGTGTTGAACGGCGCGCCGAGCCCCGCGAGCAGCGACGCCGGCACGGCCATCGTGCCCGCCGACAGCACCGCGCCACGCCACGTCGCATCGAGCGTGACGGCATCGGGCATCGCCTCGGTCTGGCGCATGCGCATCTGCACGCGCCCGGTCAGCAGCGGCCAGAAGCCCGTGGTCCATTCGACCCGGCCCGGCAGCAGCGTCGCCGCGCTCTGGTCGGCGCCCGGCGCGAGCATCAGCGTGCCCGAGCCGTGCCACAGCGACCCGTCCGGATCGACGAGATTCACGTGTCCGCCGGTCGCGCGCGCGAACTGCGGCGCGATCCACGCGGCCGGCGCGAGCGCGACGAGCGTCACCGCCGTCGCCAGTCCGCCCGCCAGTACCCACGGCAATGCGGTGGCGAGCCGCTTCGTCCATGGCCTCATCGGCCGACCGCCACTTGCGTCATCCACTGCGTCATTTCTGCGTCGACGGTTGCATCACGGCCGTCAGGTCGACCTGGCCGTCGTCCTTCAGCGCGGTCGCGTGCGCCTCGCCGACCTGCACCTTGAACTGCCGGCGCGCATCGTCGAGCCACTGCGTCCATGCCGGAAACGACACGTTCTTCATCTGGATCTGCACGCCGTTGCCGACGATCTGCACCTGCGCACCCTGCAGCCCGTGATCGGACAGCGACGCGGTCAGCGCGTCCTTCAGCGCCAGGCCGGTCGGCGCGACGCCCTGCGCGGCGGCCGTCAGCGACTTCGCCTCGTTCGCCTGCGCGGTCATCTGCGCGAGTTCGCGGCGCATATTCGGCAGCTCGCGCTGGATCCGCGCGCGGCCTTCCTGCGCCGGCGACCACAGCACCGAATACGCGATCGCGACCGCCAGCACGGCGCCGCCCCAGCCGAGCAGCATCTTCTCGCGCTGCGAGCGCTCGCCCCAGAACTGGGTCAGCGTCTGGTTCAGTTGTTCCGTCTTCATGAGCGGCTCCGGATCGTCCATTTGCCCGTATTGCTGTCGACTTCGCCGGACAGGCCGTTGCGCGCGAGGCGCTGCGTGAAATCGGGATCGACCTTGACCTCCGGCTTGAAGCCGACGTCGAGCCGCCGGTCGTGATAGTCGAGCGACGCGATGCCGTTCAGCGGCAGCGCGCCCATCGAGCGCGTCAACCCGCTCGCCAGCGCGAGGAAATCGTTCGGCGACAGCTCGCCGGCCGCCAGGCGCAACTGGTCGAGCTGGCGCTGCATCTGCGCGGGCGGATCGAGCACCGTCGTCGTCTTCGGGAATGCGGACAGCAGCGTTTCGGTGATCTGCGCGGACAGCGCATCGCGCTCGCGCGACAGCTTCCACCAGTGCAGGTTCATCCCGACCACCGCGACGCCGAGCGTCGCCGCGACGAGTGCGATCGGCACGCGCAGGCGCTTCACCGTCGCGCGGTCGAAGCGCCACGGCTGCGATTCGAATTCGAACTGGCACAGATCGAAACGCTCGGTCAGCGCGCGCCGCGCGAACGTGTCGAACGACAGCGGCGCGGCACCCGGCAGCAGCGGGCCGTCGGTGCGGCCGACCGACGCGAGCCGCGGCTCCGCGCCCGGCTCGCCGAGTTCGTACAGTTCGACGTCGCCGCCGCCCGCGAGCGCGGCCAGCGTGCCGGCCGCGCGCGACGCGGGCGCCGCGAAGCCTTCGCCGAGCGCACCGCGCGCAACCGCGAGTTCGAGGCGCGGCGCACCGGCCACGGCCGGCAGCGCGCCGGCTTCGACGAGCGCCGGTTCGACCGCCGTCGCGAGCCCGAGCACGGCGGCGACCGTCGCCGGGCGGGCGGGGGGCTCGACCGCGTCCGCGACAAGCGCGGCATCCGCCGCGCCAGCCGCTTCACCGTCGACCGGCGCGACCGAAGCCGTTTCGGCCGACGTGCGCGGCGCCGGCAGGCAGCGGGTCGCGGGCACCGCGCTCAGGTGCCGGTGGCCGGCCGCCGCGAACGCGTCGCAGATCGCGCGGAACCACGCGCGATCGACCACGGCCAGCACGCGGCGCCCGTCGGGCAGCGCGACCGGATCGAGCGCGATGTGGCAGCCGAGCGGATCCTGGATCAGCTGATCCTCGACGATGTTGGGCAGCGCCTGGCGCAGCTTCGGCCCCTTGAGCGGCGGCACCTTCGCGGCCAGCAGCAGCACGTCGCGCGCGGCGACGATCAGCACCGTCGCATTCGCGCGCGGCAGCAGCGCGAGCGCGGCGCGGCCCGCGCGCTGCACCTGGCCGGCCTTGTCGACGAGCGTGAACGGCAGCTCGGGCCACTGCCATTCCTGCAACGGCACGGCAGGCTCGCGCGGCGGCAAAGAAACAATCAACGTGCTCACAAGAGCTCCTCTCCCGAATGGCGTCGTTATAGCTGGTCGCGGATACGCACGACCCGCGTCGAGTGCGTGGTCGGATCACGATACACGAGCGAGGTGCGATCGACCTCCGCGCGTTCGTGCTGGATCCGGCCATGCACGATGAAATAACTCGAATTGACGTCGACGAGACTCGAGTCGAGCGTCACGTTCGGCGCGCCGGCGCCGCGCAGCGCGAGCTGCACGTCGCCGACGTTGCGGAAAAACACGGTCTCGCGGCGCGACACCAGCGCCTGCGCGGACGACACGCTCATCCCCGGCATGAGCGCCGCGATCACCTCGGCCGGCGCGGTGTTCATGTTCACGGGCGTCGTGGTCGGCAGTACGGTGACGAACGGGCGCAGCCGCGCGACCATCTCGGGCGTCACGCCGTCGACGTCGAGCAGGCTGTCGACGCCCGTCATCATCAGCGGCGCGGGCCCGCGGTCGCCGCCGGACATGCCGGGATCGTCGGTGAAGCCGCCGCCGCCCTGCTGGTCGGTGGTCACCGGCGCGGTGGCCGGCGCCGTGCCGCCGCCGCCCGGCAGCGTCGGCATCTGGAAGCGCGTCGCCGAATGCATGAGGCCCGCGCGCACCTGCAGCGCGATGCGCTTCGCGAACGCGCCGTCGTAGCCGAGCGTCGTCAGCAGGCGCTGGAACGCCTGCAGCTGCGTGACGTTCAACTGCAGCACGCCGGGCGCCGGCGACGCCACGAGGTTGCGCAGGTTGAACTTCGCCTGCGCGTCCTCGATCGAGCCGGAGATATAGGTATCTTCGCCGCCGTTGTCGTTGGGCGCGCCGATCCGGCCGAGGAAGTCCGACAGCTTCGTCTTCGCGATCGGCACGCCCCAGATCCCGCCGAGATACGTGATGCCGGGCGCCGTATCGCCTTCGGAGCGCAGGATCATCCGCGTCCAGTCGAGCGCGCCGCGCGCGACCCACTGCGCCTGCGCGATCACGCGCTGGTTCTCGATGCGGCGGATCTGCACCTGCTGGCGCCACAGCATCCCCGAGACGAGGATCGCCGACAGCGCGACGACGAGCAGCGCGGTGATGATCGCCGCGCCGCGCTGGCGGCCGCATGCATGCGCGCGCGCGGCGGCGCGGTTGGCGAGCGATGAACGGTGAGGGCGCGCGCGCATCGTCATTCCCCGACGAGGAACACGCGCGTGACCGGCACGCGCAGCGACGTCGCGCCGATGCTGACCTGCAGCCCCGTCACCGCGCGCGGCGGCGGCGCGTTGCCGATCTGCGGCACCTTGAGCGCATCGTTGTTCTGCGCGAGCGCGTCGTCGGCCGTCTGCAGGTTGGTGGTCCAGCCCACGCGCGGCACGTACAGCTTCGCGTCGATCGCGCCGACGCCGCCCATCAACGCGACCCAGCTCCAGCCTTCGACGCTGCTGTCCTTCAGCACGCCTTGCAGCCGGTTCGCATCGTCGAGCGGCGGCGACGCGTAGCGCACGACGCGCCCGCCGGCGATCCGGTAGCGGACCACCTGCAGCCGCGGCGCGGCGCCCGGCACGTCGAATTCGCGAACGATCTGCAGCGTGTTGCCGGCGACGCCGATCGCCGGCTGGCCGGCCTCGTCGTCGGTCGCGGCAAGCCGCGCGTCGATGCGCATCTGGTCGAACATCTGCGCGAACACGCGCTCGTCTTCCATCGCGGACGCAACCTTGTCGCGGCCGCGCATGACCTGGTCGAGCCCGCGCCACGCGAGGATGGCGACCACCGCGAGGATCGCGATCGCGATCATCAGCTCGATCAGCGTGAAGCCCCGGGCGGGGCGCGCGTGCGGGCGTCGCATCGGCGCGTCAGAGCGGACGGCTGGTTTCATTCGCGACCACCGTCACCATCTGCGCGAGCACGCCGGCGCGCCCGGGCATGCTCACCGAAACCCGGACGCGCCGGAACACGGGGTTCGGCGTGGCGCTCACGCTCTGCGTGCAGACGAGCTGCACGTTGCCTTGCGAACAGTCGAAGCTCTGGTCGCCGATCTGCGGCCACGCGTGCGTGAGCCGCAACTGCGCGAGCGCGTTGTCGGCGCTCCAACCGGCCAGCAGCCGGCGATGGAGGTCGGATGCGTTGGTCGCCATCGTGCCGACCGCGCGGATCGACGCGGCGAGCGCGACCGCGATGATCGCGAGCGCGACCAGCACTTCGATCATCGTGAAGCCGCGCGACGAAGAAACAGGGAAGGGCAGGCGACGACGCATCGTCATTGCACCTCGTAGCGGCCGTTGCCGGTGCCGACGATCGTCGCGCTGCCGACGGCCGAATGCAGCGTCACGCGCACCGGCGTGTCGACGCTCTCGGTGCCGAACACGACGCGATTCGCGCGCGTGTCGGAACCCGGGTAGTCGATGTCGGCGCCCGTCACACCGCCGTCCCAGTCGCGCGGGCGCAGCAGGTCGTCGCGCAGCGTGCGCCAGCCGTCGGGCGAGCTCACGTCGAAACGGAAGCCGTGCGCGGTCGGTTGCCATGCGATCGGGCGCGCGCGCACCTGCGCTTCATCGCCGGCCGTCTCGAACAGCAGCGCGATGCGCTGCGCTTCCTCGCGCAGGTCGGTGCGCGGATTGCGCGTCAGCGACAGCGACGCGAGCGACACGAGCAGCCCCGCGATCACGAGCACGACCAGCATTTCGAGCAGCGTGAAGCCGCGCGCGCGTGCGCGCCGCACGCCATGCGTCATCGGCCCGCCATCGGCGCGCGCCGATACGGACGGCGCCGTGCCGCGATGCGCACGGCAATCGCGGCCGCAGCGGGAAGTCGTGCGAATGGCGAGCATGAAGAGCGGGAACGAAGCGTCGGGACGATCAGCGCCGGCTTATTGCCACGAACCGATGTCGGAGTCGTTGCTCTCGCCGCCTTCCTTGCCGTCGGCACCGTAGCTGAACACGTCGATCTCGCCGTGCACGCCCGGATTCAGGTACTTGTACCCGTTACCCCACGGATCGTTCGGCAGGCGCTCCAGATAGCCGCCGTCCTTCCAGTTGTTCGGGATCGGATCGGTGGACGGCTTCTGGATCAGCGCGTTCAGGCCCTGTTCCTGGGTCGGATAACGGCCGTTGTCGAGACGGTACAGCTTGAGCGCCTGCATGATCGTGCCGATGTCCTGCTTCGCGGCGATGCGGCGTGCCTCGTCCGGGCGGCTCATGATCTTCGGCACGATCAGCGCCGCCAGGATCCCGAGGATCGCGACCACCACCATGATCTCGATCAGCGTGAAACCGCGCTGACGACGCACGGCCGCGTTGCGGCGAGTGATCCACGTTTGCATGACTGACTACCTCTTTCCAAAAAATGTCGTCGATTGAGTGACGCACCCGGCGCACCGGGACGATTACCTGACAGCAACCTTCCGGACCCGCGGGCGCGGAGCACGCATTGTAAGGCGCGCATCGCCGAGGGCTTTCACCCAACGCAAATTTCATATACATCCGTACAATAGCGCGCATGAACGCGCTCTCGATCCGGATCCTTTCCCTAGCCCTCTTCGCGGGTTTGTGCGCGACGGCCACCTACTGGGTCGTCACGCTGTCGGCCCGCGAAGCGCCGCTGCCCGCCGCCGCCGCGCGGCCGCCGATCCGCACCGAGGACGCCGCGGCGCTCTTCGGCGGTCAGCTCGACAAGAATCCCGTGCAGGACATCCACCTGTTCGGCATCCTCGCGCTCCAGCGCGGCGCCGCGGCGATCATCGGCGTCGGCGGCGAACCGCCGCGTGCCGTGTCGCTCGGTGCCGAGGTCACGCCCGGCGCGAAGCTCGCCGAAGTCCGCCCCCGCTCGATCATCGTCGACCGCAACGGCGCCCGCGCCGAAATCCAGCTTCCGGCGAACACGCCGTCCCCCGCGATCTACATGCGCTGAACGGAACGGCGACGGCCTCGCCAACCAGTCAGGCCGTCACTGCACCATGTTGTTCAGCTCGATGATCGGCAGCATCACGGCCAGCACGATCACGAGCACGATGCCGCCCATCGCCAGGATCAGCAGCGGCTCGAGCAGGCTCGTCAGGAACATCGTGCGGCGTTCGAGCTCGCGCGCTTCGCCTTCGGCCGCGCGATCCAGCATCGTCGTCACGTCGCCCGTCGCTTCGCCGGAACGGATCAGGTGCACGAGCACCGGCGGAAACGTCTTCACGTTGTTCAGCGCGCGCGACAGCGCGGAGCCTTCGCGCACGCGCACGATCGCGTCGTCGATGTTCGCGCGCATCGCGCGGTTCGACAGCGTCTCGCCGGCCGCCTGCAGCGCGCGCAGGATCGGCACGCCGGCCGCGGTGAGGATGCCGAGCGTGCTCGCGAAGCGCACCGTGTTGTAGCCGCGCACGAGCTTGCCCGCGAGCGGCGCGGTCAGCACCCAGCGGTCGAACGCGAGCCGCGGCCCGTCGCGCGACAGCGTCGCCTTCACGAACCACACGATCAGCGCGACCGCGATCAGGATCGCCCACCACCAGTGCCGCACGAATTCCGACAGCGCCATCATCACGACCGTGAGGATCGGCAACTGCTGCTTCGTGCTCGCAAACACGTTGACGACCTGCGGCACCACGTAGCTCAGCAGGAACGTGACGATGCCGAACGCGATCAGCGTGACGATGCCCGGATACGTGAAGGCCAGCAGGATCTTCTGCTTCAGCGCATTGCTCTGCTCGATGTAGTCGGCCAGGCGCGACAGCACGATGCCGAGCTTGCCCGTATGCTCGCCCGCCGCGACGAGCGCGCGGTAGATCTCCGGAAAATCGCGCGGATGCTGGCCCAGCGCATTCGCGAGCGAATGGCCGCCGAGCACCTCGGCGCGGATCGCGGCCATCAGCTCGCGGATGTAGTCGCGCTCGGCCTGCTCGGTCAGCACGCCGAGCGCCTCGTCGAGCGGCAGCCCCGCGATCAGCAGGCTCGCGAGCTGGCGCGTGAGGATCGCCTGTTCGCGCTGCGACAGCTTGCGGCCGAACGCGAGCCGCTGCGTACGCGCGCCGCGCGTCGCGCTGGCGGCCGGCTCGACGACGAGCGGCGTGAGCCCCTGCGTGCGCAACTGGCCACGCGCGGCACGCGCGCTGTCGGCATCGATGACGCCTTTCTGCGCGTGTCCCGCCGCATCGATCGCTTCGAAACGGAATGCCGGCATCGCGCTATGCGCCTCCCGTCACGCGCAGCACTTCCTCGAGCGACGTCGCGCCGGCCGCGAGCCAGCGTTCGGCGTCGTCGCGCAGCGTGCGCATCCCTTCCGCGCGGCCGGTGGCCAGGATCTCCGCGTCGGCCGCGTTGCGATGGATCAGCGAGCGGATCGAGTCGTCGACCAGCAGCAGCTCGTATACGCCGCGCCGGCCCGCGTAGCCCGAATGCCCGCACTTGTCGCAGCCGACCGGATGCCACAGCGTGCGGCCATCCTCGTGCCGCTCTTCCTTGCAGACGGGGCAGAGCTGCCGCACCAGGCGCTGCGCGAGCACGCCGAGCAGCGACGATGCGAGCAGGTACGGCTCGACGCCCATGTCGGTCAGACGCGTGACGGCCGATGCCGCATCGTTCGTGTGCAGCGTCGCGAGCACGAGGTGGCCCGTCAGCGACGCCTGCACCGCAATCTGCGCGGTTTCGAGGTCGCGGATTTCGCCGATCATGATCACGTCCGGATCCTGGCGCAGGATCGAGCGCAGCGCACGGGCAAAGGTCATCCCGATCCGCTCGTTCACCTGCGTCTGGCCGATGCCGCCGAGATCGTATTCGATCGGGTCCTCGACGGTCATGATGTTGGTCGTCGCGGTTTCGAGCCGCGACATCGACGCATACAGCGTCGTCGTCTTGCCCGAGCCCGTCGGGCCCGTGACGAGCACGATGCCGTGCGGTCGCGCGATCAGCTTGTCGAACTGGACGAGCGTGTCACGGCCCATCCCGAGCGCTTCGAGGTTCAGGCGCTTCGCGTCCTTTTCCAGCAAACGCAGCACCGCGCGCTCGCCGTGCCCGGTCGGCAGCGTCGACACGCGCACGTCGACCGGCCGGCCGCCGACGCGCAGCGTGATGCGGCCGTCCTGCGGCAGCCGTTTCTCCGCGATGTCGAGCTGCGCCATGATCTTGATCCGCGAGATCAGTGCGCCGTGCAGCGCCTTCTTCGGGCGCACGACGTCGCGCAGCGTGCCGTCGACGCGAAAACGCACGACGGACGAGTTCTCGAACGGCTCGATGTGAATGTCCGATGCCTGTTCGCGCGCCGCTTGCGTGAGCAGCGCGTTGATCATCCGGATGATCGGCGCGTCGTCTTCCGATTCGAGCAGATCCTCGACCTCGGGGATGTCCTGCATCAGCCGCGACAGATCGACTTCGCCTTCGACCTCGCCGACCACCTGCGCGGCGCTGCCGTCCTGGCGCGCGTATGCCTGGTTGATCGCCTGCGCGAGCTCGTCGGCCGGCACGCGGTGCACGGAAATCGAGCCGAAGTTGCGCGCGATCTCCGCGAGCGCGGCGTCGCTCGTGCGTTCGCTGATCCACACCTCGAGCGTGTCGTCGAGCTGGTGCGCGATCAGCACCTGGCCGCTCTTCGCGAAGCCGTACGGCAACAGGCGCGCAGCGAGCGGCGACGGCGGCTGCCGTTCGCCCGGCGCGCCGTCGTGGGCGGAAGACGCGCGCACGTCGCTCACTGCGAGGCTCCCGGGGCGGTCAGCGGCTGTTGCGGCACCGCCTGCTGCGGCACGCTCTGCGGCTGCGCGGGCGTCTGCTCCGGCAACGGCTGGGCCGGGACCGGCACGACCTGACGCTGCACCTGCTGGCGGCGCATCTTGTCGAGATCGAACAGGTTCCCTGCCGGTGTGCCACCCTGGCTCGGGCCGAGCGGCATCGGCGGGACGATCGGGTCGTCCTTGTCGCGAATCACGTTGTTGTCCGACTTGTACGCGCCCGTCACGCCCTGGATGTAGTCGTAGCGGTTGGCCGTGACTTCCTGCGCGGTACTGCGATCGGAGATGATCACCGGACGCAGGAACACCATCAGGTTGGTTTTCGCGCGCTGCTTCGATTCCGAACGGAACAACTGGCCGATCCACGGGATGTCGCCGAGCAGCGGCACCTTGCTGTTCGACACCTGATAGTTGTCCTGCATCAAGCCGCCGAGCACGATGATCTCGCCGTTGTCGGCCAGGATCGTCGACTGGATCGAGCGCTTCGTGAAGGTCGGGCCGGTCTGCGCGCTCGTGGTGCCGGCGACGACCGCCGAATCCTCGGTATAGAGCTGCAGCTTCAGGATCCCGCCGTCGGTGATCTGCGGCTTCACGTGCAGCGTCAGGCCGACGTCGCGCCGGTCGTAGGTATTGAACGCATTGCTCGTCGTGCCGCTCGTCAGGTTCGAATACGAACCGGTCGCGATCGGCACGTTCTGGCCGACGACGATCTTCGCTTCCTCGTTGTCGAGCGTGATCAGGTTCGGCGTCGACAGCACGTTCGCGTCGCTCACGCCCGCGAAATACTGCAGCAGCGCGCCGAGCCCCTGCACGCCGAACATGTTGTGCAGCCAGCCGATGTTGAGGCCCTGGGTCAGCGTCGAGAGGTTGGCCGCCAGCCCGGTGGTGGCTGCCGTGCCGCCGGTCGTCAGGTTGACGATGCTGTTGCCCAGACCTTGCGTGGGGTTCAGGTTCGTGCCGCCGAGAAACTGGCCGCTCGCCACCTGCCACTGGATGCCGAGGTTGCCCTGCGTCGTCGAGTTCAGCTCGACGATCAGCGCTTCGATATAGACCTGCGCACGCCGCGCGTCGAGCTGGTCGATCACCGAGCGCAGGTTCCGGTAAACCGGATCGGACGCGGTGATGATCAGCGAGTTGGTCGCCGCATCGGCCTGGATCATCCCGCCCGGCTGGTTGTCGTCGCCCTTGTCCTTGTCGCCGCCGAGCAGGCCGGCGCTGCCGAGACCGCCGCCGCTGCCCGACGAGCCGCCGTACCCCGACGACGAAGACGACGAGCCGCCGAGGCCGCCCGACGGCAGCGGCGGGGTGCCGGACGTGCCGGTCGAGAAGTTGCCGCTCGACGACGAGCCGCCGCTCTGGTTGAAGCTGTTCGCATCGTTGGACGATGCCGACGAGCCGCTGTCGCTGCCGCTCTTGCCGAGCATCCCGCGCAGCGTCTTCGCGAGCTTCACCGCATCGGCGTTGCGCAGCGGCACGACGTGCATGTTGCCGGGCACCGCGCTCGGCGCATCGAGCTGCTGTACGAGGCGCTTCGCGGCCGCGAGGCGCGATGCGCTCGACGCACGCAGCATCAGCGAGTTGGTGCGCGGATCGGCCGTGACCGACACCTTCAGCGTTGCATCGCTGTTGCCGATCGCGCCCGGATCGAGCATTTTCTGCAACTGTGCGGCGAGGTCGATCGCGTTCGCGTTGCGCAGCGGAACGACCTGCACCTGCGCGCCTGCGGCGCTGTCGACGCCCGCGATGATCTGCGCGATGCGGCGCACGTTGTCCGCATAGTCGGTCACGACGATCGTGTTGTTCGCCGGGTAGGCCGTCACCGTGTTGTTCGGCGAGATCAGCGGCCGCAGCACGGGCAGCAGGTTGTTCGCCGATTCGTTGTGCAGCTCGAACACCTGCGTGATCACCTGGTCGCCGCGCGCCTGCGGCGCATTGCCGACATAGGTCGGCACGCCCTGCAGCTTCGCGTCGGCCTCGGGCACGACCTTCAGTACGCCGTGATCCTGCACGAGCGCGAAGCCCTGCATGCGCAGTGCCGACTGCAGCGTCTTCAGCGCCTGGTCTTCCGGCACCGGACGTTCGGCAACGAGGTTGAGCTGCCCCTTCACGCGGGGGTCGACGATGATGGTCTTGCCGGTTGCGGCGCCGATCGCCTTCGCGACCTGGTCGATATCCGCATTCACGAAGTTGAGCGTGACCTGAGCGTAGGCGGCCTGCGAGACGATGATGCCGGCGACGACGAGGGTCGTGGCAATGCGCCGCATAACGAAGCGATTTCTTGTCATGGATGAATGGGTCGATGCCGGCTCAGGCCGCTTCCGGCGGTAGTGCTGGGATCCAAGTCCGAAAAAGGCGACATTAGCAGTTTTTCATGTCCGAAATATCACATTGATCCGAAGACTGTCTCACATACGACCTGTATCGGGCGAGTCGTATGTGATATGTAAGATTCGGTGCTATATCGGCATGCCGGCCATCGCCCCCGTTTCGAGATGAACCGACACGGAAATGCGGTATAACCCGGCTGTCGTATTTCCGCATGTCGCAACCTGACGGACTGTCGGTATGATACGTGCGACGGGTTTCTCGCCGCACGAATAACAGGCACGGGTTTTCCCGCCCCTCACGCATTTTCCTTTCGTTTTCGCACCATGAACAGACGGTTCGCTTCGATTGCGTGGATCGCCGCCGGCGTGTGGTTCGCCAGCGCAAACGCTCGCGCGGATTGTTTCGACGAAGCGGCCAGATACCAGCAGGTCAATCCGCTGATCCTGCGCGCGATCGCCTGGCAGGAATCGCGCAACCGGCCCGGCGCGCTGAACAAGAACACGAACGGCTCGATCGACTACGGCCTGATGCAGATCAATTCGGTCCACCTGTCGACGCTGTCGCGCTACGGGATCGACCGCGGCACGCTGATGGAACCGTGCAAGAACGTATACATCGCCGCGTGGCATCTGAAACAGAAGATGAACCGCTACGGCAACACGTGGCAGGCCATCGGCGCCTACCATTCCGAAACGCCGTCGCTGCGCGACAAGTACGCGCGTCAGATCGCCGGCATCCTGACGCAATGGAAGCTGCTGCCGCCCTCGCCGTGACGCCGCGCCGCATCGCGGCCTGACGCGGCGCCGGCCGGCCGGCGCGCGTTTGATGCACAATGCGGGCTCACGCCGCAGGTTCGCCCGTCCGCGGGCCGATCGCGCCCCGGAAGGGCGCCGCGGCCGCTTTTTCATCTTTTCCGTTGGTGTGTACCGCAATGAACCAGCCGTTGCCCGTCACCGTGCTGTCCGGCTTCCTCGGCGCCGGCAAGACCACGCTGCTCAATCACGTCCTCGCGAACCGAGCGGGCCTGAAAGTCGCCGTGATCGTCAACGATCTCGCGGCGGTCAACATCGACGCGTCGCTCGTGCGCGACGCGCAGGCGCTGTCGCACGTCGAGGAACGCCTCGTCGAAATGTCGAACGGCTGCATCTGCTGCACGCTGCGCGACGACCTGCTCGTCGAGATTCGCAACCTCGCGTCCGAAGGCCGCTTCGACGCGATCATGATCGAATCGACCGGTATCGCGGAGCCGATGCCGATCGCCGAAACCTTCACGTTCGTCGACGACGACGGCGAGTCGCTGTCGAAAATCGCGCGGCTCGACACGCTCGTCACCGTGGTCGACGCGTACAACTTCCTGCGCGACTACGGCTCCGACGACGCGCTCGCGACGCGCGGCATCGCCGCATCGGACGAAGACGACCGCACGCTCGTCGAACTGCTGATCGAGCAGATCGAATTCTGCGACGTGCTGGTGATCAACAAGGCCGACCTCGTCGGCGCGGACGAACTCGCGCGCCTGCAGCACATCCTCGCGCGGCTCAATCCGCGCGCGCACCAGGTCGTGTCGAGGTTCGGCAACGTGCCGCTCGACGAAGTGCTGAACACGGGCCGCTTCGATTTCGACGAGGCCGCGAATGCGCCGGGCTGGCTCGCGTCGCTCGATCACGATCACACGCATTGCGACGACCCCGACTGCCATGACGAACATCATGCGCACGTGCACGGCGAAGCCGACGAATTCGGGATCGGCAATTTTGTTTACCGCGCGCGCCGGCCGTTCCATCCGGCACGACTCTGGGCGCTGCTGCACCAGGAGTGGCCGGGCGTGCTGCGCAGCAAGGGCTTCTTCTGGCTCGCGACGCGCAACGACATCGCGGGCTCGCTGTCGCAGGCGGGCGGCGTATGCCGGCATGGCCCGGCGGGTCTCTGGTGGGCCGCGCAGGATCGCGCGGAATGGCCGGACGACGACGAGCTGCTCGCCGAAATCCGCGCCGAATGGCACGGCGATCTCGACGATCGCACGGTCGGCGATCGCCGGCAGGAACTCGTGCTGATCGGCATCGCGCTCGATGCCGATGCATGGCGCGAGAAGCTCGACGCGTGCCTGCTGACCGATGCGGAATTCGCCGTCGGCGCGGCGGGATGGAGCGCGTTCGACGATCCGTTCCCGGCGTGGGATGTCGATTCGCACGACGACGACGATCACGGCGACACGCAAATCGTGCACGCGTAACGGCGTGGTAACGGCTTGTAAAAACAACCGTTAAATCTTGCAAGAGCGGCGCGGACTGTGGCGAAAATGCCGCGCGCGCCCAACAAAAAACCCGCCGAAAGGCGGGTTTTTTTCTGGAACAGGCGCTGGTTTAACGCTTGTTGACGGCGTCCTTGAACGCCTTGCCAGCCGTGAACTTGACCGTCTTGGCTGCCGGGATCTTGATGGTTTCGCCGGTCTTCGGGTTGCGGCCCGTACGTGCTGCGCGCTTGCCCGAACCGAAGCTGCCGAAGCCGATCAGCTGAACCGCATCACCCTTCGACACGGCCTTCTTGATGACTTCGAGCAGCGTGTCCAGCGTTTCGCCGGTTTGAGCCTTGCTGGCGCCCGTTTGGGCGGCGACGGCGTCGATCAGTTCCTGTTTGTTCATTAAGGTTCCTTTATCAGGTTAGGTTGACACGAACAGCGCGAACGCGCCGATTATACGTGCGCGAACCGTGCCGTCGAGAGTCAGACTCCGACGACACAGCGCCGAATCCTGGCCCGCGCGACGCGCCCTCCGGCTTGCCGGCGGCCACCCCGCGGTACGGCGTTGCTATGATAGCGCAGCGCAAACCCAATAACGACAAGGGTTTCAAAGATTTTCATCAGTATTTCGCCGAATGAATCGTCGATTGCCAGTTTTTTGACCTGCGCCAACCGGACAGGATACGCAGCGCGGTCCGCCCGTGCGCCGCCCCGTTGGCTTTTTCCAACGGGCGCTCGGACGACCCCGCGCAATCCCTTGCCAGGCTTGGCTGCCACGTTTTTTGTTTCGCATGCCCGACCGACTTGTTCCCGCCACGCTCGCGCTTCGCGACGACGGCACGCTCGTTTCGCCCGAGTACGGCGACCTCCATCGCGGCGCATCAGGTGCGCTTGCGCATCACCTGTGCGTCTCCGGCAACGGGCTGCCGGCGCGCTGGCAAGGCCGCCGCGCGTTCACGATCGTCGCGACGGGATTCGGCGCGGGCAGCCACTTCCTCGCGACATGGGGCGCGTGGCGCGACGATCCGGCGCGCTGCGAGCGGCTGCATTTCGTCGCAGTCGAGCCGCATCCGTTCTCGCGCGACGACCTGCGCCGCGCGGTTTCGCATATCGTTGCGAACACAACCATATCGGTCGACGTCGATGCACTGGTCGACGCCTGGCCGATGCTCGTGCCGGGCCTGCACCGGCTCGAATTGGACGCAGGGCGCGTGGTGCTCACGCTCGCGTTCGGCGATGCAGTCGACATGCTGACCAAGCTCGTCGCGCGCGCCGATGCGTTTTATCTTGACGGCTTCACGTCGTCGAACGACGCCGATCTCCGCGCGACCGACGTGGTTCGTGCGCTCGCGAAAATCGCCGGCGAAGGCGCGACGTTTGCAACGCATGCGAATTCCGGCGCCGTGAAACACGCACTCGGCGAATCGGGTTTCACGTATCGCGAAGTCGACGATTCGCTCGTCGGCGAATATGCGCCGCGCTGGCGCGCGCGCCGGCACGAGCCGCCGCGCGCACTGCCCGTTGCGGCGCGCCGCGCGATCGTGATCGGCGCGGGCCTGGCCGGCTGCGCGGTCGTCGAACGCCTGGCCGCGCGCGGCTGGGAAGTCACGCTGATCGAGCGGCACGAACGGATCGCGAGCGAAGCGTCGGGCAATCCGGCCGGCGTATTCCATCCGCTGATGACACGCGACGACAACGTCGCAAGCCGGCTCACGCGCAGCGGCTTCCTGCACGCGATTGCACGCTGGCGCGCACTCGAACGCGCGGGCCATGCGTTCGCGCGCAGCACGCACGGGATGATCCATCTCGCCGAATCGGCCGGCGACTTCGCGCGGATGCGCGATGCATTCGATGCGTTCGGCGCACCGTCCGACTATGCGTCGCTGCTCGATACCGATGCCGCGCGCGCGCATCTGAACCTGCCGGTCGCGCATGGCGGCCTGCTGTTTCCGCATGGCGGCGCCGTCTGGCCGGCCGGGCTGTGCGCGGCGCAATGCGCGGCGGCCGGCCAACGCGTGCGCTTGCTCGCGTCTACCGGTGTCGCGCGGCTCGAGCGGCGGGGCGACACATGGCATGCGCTTGATTCGACGGGCGGCACGCTGGCCGAAGCGCCCGTCGTCGTGCTTGCGAACGCGGGCGACGCCGTGCGTCTCGCGGGGCTGCAGCATGTCGTGCTGCAACCGGTGCGCGGCCAGCTCACGCTGCTGCCGCCCGGCACCGCGGCGCCGTTGCCGTGCCCGGCGATCGGCGACGGTTACGCGGTGCCGCTCGACGACGGCACGCTGCTGATCGGCGCGACGTTCGAACCCGACGACGTCGATCCGGCGATGCGCGCGGCCGGTCACATCGAAAACCTCGACCGCGTGCGGCACCTGCTGCCGGGCCTGATCGGCGACGTGCCGGACCTGGGCACGCTGCGCGGCCGCGTTGCATTCCGCTGGGTCGTCGCCGATCGTCTGCCGCTGATCGGCCCGCTCGCGGACGAAGCACAGGCCGTCGCGAACGCACGCGCGCTGAGCGGCGCAAAGGCGCGCGACCTGCCGCGCACGCCCGGCCTCTACGGCGCATTCGGCTTTGGCTCGCGCGGCCTCGTGTGGGCCGCGCTCGGCGCCGAACTGATCGCATCGCAGCTCGAAGGCGAGCCGTGGCCGCTCGAGCGCGAACTCGCCGAAGCCGTCGATCCCGCCCGCTTCCTGATCCGCGCGCTGCGCGCGCGCCGCGTCGGCTCGGCCGGCTGACCGGCTTCCTGTCGCACGAATCGCTCACAGTTTTCCGGCTTCCCCGTGCAAGGTTATCCACCCGGCGCTGTGGATAACCTTGCGAAATCCACACGCACTTCATGTGTAATCACAGTGGACGTAAACTGGGCAACTCGGCACAGCTGTGAAACGGCCCCAAAGTTGCTCATCTCAAACTTCTGTGCACGAACAGCCTGTGCAACGGGTTATGGTTTCGCCAACGCATTGATCCGTCAGCGTAAACCGAAGTTATCCACAGAACTGTGCGCCCTTTGTTAACTTCTACTACGTATATATACAGGTAAACCTTTGAAACCAAAGACCTGTGGTGCCGCACAGCGCCGCGAGTCGATTCAATGGGTTCCAGACCGAAAAAGCTGTGGCACAATCGGTTTCCTTCGCGTTCGTCCGGCCAGGCGCCGGACAAGCTTCAATGGAACGGTCGGCACGGTTTCGAATCTGAATCTTCGAGACTGCGCAGTCCGTTCACACACCAGGCCGACAATCCAGATCGGCAACCTGTGCGACTTTCCGCCGGATGGCGGAACAGGCGGACCCCATGTCCCGCCGTCGTCGACCACAACAATCACATTCGGGGCGATACCCAGCCGGCGCGCATCCATTTCTGACGCTTGACCCTGCGTCGCTGGCGGTTGCTTCCAAAGGAGAAGTCACCACGATGAAGTCGGCGTTCTCATTTCTGCCCAACTGGCCGCTCGCGCCGGATGCCGTGTTCTGGGCCGGGCTCGCGCTGTTCGCGGCCGGCCTGTGTGGCGAACTGTGCTATCGCGCATGGCGCCTGCCGCGCATCACCGGCTATGCGGTAATCGGTCTCGTCGCCGGTTCGTTCGGATTCGGCGTGATCGACGCAAGCACCGACGAAACGTCGCGGCTGCTGATCGACGTCGCGCTCGGCCTGCTGCTGTTCGAGCTCGGCAGCCGCCTCGACCTGCGCTGGATCCGGCGCAATCCGTGGCTCGTCGCGTCGAGTCTCGCGGAAGCCACGCTGACGTTCGTGCTCGTGCTGTTCGTGATGCTTGCGCTCGGTGTGTCGGGAATGGTTGCGCTCGTGCTGTCGGCGATCGCGATCGCGACGTCGCCATCGATGGTGATCCAGCTCAAGACCGAACTGCGCGCGGAAGGGCAGGTGTCGCAGCGCCTCATCACGCTGACCGCGCTCAACAGCGTGTACGCGATCGTGCTGACCAAGCTCGTCACGAGCTGGCTGCACCAGGAAGCGTACGGCAACGTGTTCGCGACGATCCTGCAGCCGCTCTACCTGATCGCCGGTTCGTTCATCGTCGCGTATCTCGTCGCGCGTTCGTGCAATTTCCTGTTCCGCCACATGACGTCGACGATGCGCGACGAGCATTCGTTCGTCGCGCTGTTCGGGCTCGTGATGCTGGCGATCGCGGTGGCACAGGCGCTGAAGCTGTCGACGCTGCTCACGCTGCTGCTCGCGGGCATCATCGTGAAGAACCTCGAAGCGCGTCCGCAGCTGTGGCCCGAGCATTTCGGCACGGCCGGCTGGCTGCTGACGGTGGTCCTGTTCGTGCTGACGCTCACGTCGTTCACGTGGGGCGACATCGCGCTCGGCGGGCTGCTCTCGATCGTGCTGATCGTCACGCGGCTCGTCGCGAAGCTGGCCGGCGTCGTCGCGTTCGCGAAGCCGAGCGGCATCGGGATGAAACAGGGCGTCGCGCTCGGCATCGCGCTCACGCCGATGTCCGCGCTGTCGTACCTGCTCGTCGACGATACCTACCAGCTCTATCCGAATTTCGACCCGCACCTGCGTGCGATCGTGATGTGCACGATCGTGATCCTGCAGCTCGTCAGCCCGTTCGTGGTCTACCGCTGCCTGTCGGCGGTCGGCGAACGCAGCGACAGCAACTGATTCCGGAACCTGCCATGGCACTCGAAACCTTCGTCAATTCCGAACCGTTCACGTTCGGTGTCGAACTGGAGATCCAGGTCGTCAACACGCACAACTACGACCTGACCAAGGCTGCATCCGACCTGATGCGCCTGATCCAGGGCGAGACCTTTCCGGGCAACATCACGCCCGAAATTACCGAGAGCATGATCGAGCTGTCGACCGGCATCTGCCATTCGCACGAGCAGGCGGTCAGCGAGCTGCATGCGATCCGCGACGTGCTCGTGAAGGCGGCCGACCAGCTCAACGTCGGGCTCGCCGGCGGCGGCACGCACGCGTTCCAGCAATGGAGCGACCGGCAGATCTACGATGCGCCGCGCTTCCAGTACATCTCGGAGCTATACGGCTATTTGGCCAAACAGTTCACCGTGTTCGGCCAGCACGTGCACATCGGCTGTCCCGATCCCGACAGCGCGCTGTTCCTGCTGCACTCGATGTCGCGCTTCATTCCGCACTTCATCGCGCTGTCCGCGTCGTCGCCGTTCGTGCAGAACGTCGACACGGGCTTCCATTCGGCACGCCTGAATTCGGTGTTCGCGTTCCCGCTGTCGGGCCGCGCGCCGTTCGTGCTGACCTGGGACAGCTTCGAGGAGTACTTCATGAAGATGGTGAACACGGGTGTCGTCAACTCGATGAAGGACTTCTACTGGGACATTCGCCCGAAGCCCGGCTACGGGACGATCGAGGTGCGCGTGATGGATACGCCGCTGTCGGTCGACCGCGCGGCGGCGATCGCCTGCTACATCCAGACGCTCGCGCGCTACCTGCTGACCGACCGGCCGCTGAAGCTGTCGGAGGACGACTACCTTGTCTATACGTTCAACCGTTTCGAAGCGTGCCGCTTCGGGCTCGAGGGCACCTGCGTGAATCCTCAGACGGGTGAACGCCGCACGATCGCAGAAGACATCCTCGACACGCTCGACCGGATCGCGCCGCATGCGGCTGCGCTCGGTTCGCGCGCGGCGCTCGACGAGATCGGCGCGCTTGCCAAGGCGCGCGTGAACGACGCATCGTGGTTGAGAACCGTTTTCAAACAGGAAAAATCGCTGAACGAAACGGTCCGGCAGCAGTGCTTACGCTGGCGCGAATGAAAAAATGTTTTGCAGATTACAGGCTCGACCGCGTCGCGATTCGCTGAACGACGGTCGGCCCGGTTTCAGGCCGAAATCGTTGCCAGTCGCCCTGAAAATCTGTGGATAACCCGACATTCCTCTGCAAAGTCAACGCTCTGCGGGCGGGATAACCCGGTGGATCATTGCCATTCCCCCGATGGCCGATCCGAACAGGAAAATGCCGATGCGCCCCGTTCCGCGGGTGCGCGGCATTGCAGGCACAACGAAAAAATTCAGTTATCCAGCGATTTTCCACAGAATGCAGGGGATAACTTAGCTGTGCGATTTTCCGCTCTCGCTTAGAATGTCGGCTTTGCGGACACCGGAACGACGCGTGTCTCACCGGTCGCCGCGAATGCGACCGCCGCGTGTGCCTCGCGACGGCCGTGCTGACGCACTCGCAAGAGCGCGTCTGTTTTGAGATGGACATTCGATCTCCACACTACGGCCGCTCGGCATTCCGGGCGGCGGCAAAGCGAAAAGACTATGAGCGAAGGCGTTTACGGGAACCAGGCTTCGGGACGTGTCACCCACAGCCTGCTGCGGTTGAGTACGGCCATGCGAAGCCAGGCATGGGATTGGGCGGAAGGCGCGGGCCTGACGCCGACGCAGGGCGAGATCCTCGTGCTGCTGCTGCAGCGCAAGGGCCCGATGCGGCTCGGCGAGATCGCGCGCGAGACGCAGCTCACCGCGGCGACCACGAGCGATGCGGTCAGCACGCTCGAGACGAAGGGGCTCGTCGAGAAGCGCCGTGCGCTGGACGACGGCCGCGCACTGGCCGTGCGCCTGTCGGCGCGTGGCCGCACGGCCGCGAAGAAGGCGCTGCAATGGCCTGAATTCCTGACGAAAGCGGTCGGCAAGCTCGGCGCGGACGAGCAGGGCGCACTGTATCGCGCGCTGCTGAAGACGCTGCGCGAGCTGCAGGTGGCCGGCGCGACGCCGCCGCAGCGCATGTGCGTGACGTGCGCCCACTTCCAGCCGGGCAAGCTGTCGAAGAAGACCGTGCATTACTGCGCGGCGCTCGACATCTCGATGGCCGACAGCGACCTGCGTCTCGACTGCTCGGTGCAGGAAGAAGCCGACGCGGCGACGCAGAAGAAGACCTGGAAGATTTTCGCAGGCTGACGTCCGTCGATCGACCGGGAGGCCGATGATGAACGCTGAAGTCGTGGCGATCCGCCATGTGCATTTCGAGGATCTCGGGAGCTTCGAGCAGGTGCTCGGCGAACGGGGCCGGCGGGTGCGCTATGTAGACGTCGGGTCGTCGCGGTTCGAGGTGCTCGACGTGCTCCAGCCGTCGCTGTTCGTCGTGCTCGGCGGGCCGCTCAGCGTGTACGACGATGCGCAGTATCCGACGATCGCGCCGCTCGCGGCGCTCGTGCGCCAGCGCATCGACGCTGGGCTGCCGATCCTCGGTATCTGCCTCGGCGCGCAGTTCATCGCCCGTGCGCTCGGTGCGAGCGTCTATCCGGCCGCGCAGCACGAACTCGGCTGGGCGCCGCTGACGCTCACCGATGCCGGCCGTGCGTCGCCGTTGCGCCATCTCGATGGCGCGGCGACATCGATGCTGCACTGGCACGGCGATACGTTCGACCTGCCGGGCGGCGCGATCCATCTCGCATCGACGCCGGCCTGCCGCCACCAGGCATTCGCATGGGGGCAGCACGTGCTGGCGCTGCAATGCCATCCGGAAATCCGCACCGACCGCTTCGAACCCTGGCTGATCGGGAACGCCGGCGAAATCGCGGCGACGCCGGGCATCGACGCCCGCCAGTTGCGCGCCGATACCGCGCAACACGGCCCCGCGCTCGAGACGGCCGCGCGGCGCATGTTCGCGGAGTGGCTCGACAGCATCGGGCTGTGACGCCGCGGGCGGCGCCGTTCGCCGCGAATCCTTGGCCCGGCCCGCATCCGTTGCAGGCCGGCGCATCGCTGCTTGCAACGCGGTTCCTGCCGCGCCGGCAACCTGCTGCCGGTCGCACCTGACCATCCGCTTACTATCGTTTGGGCCATCTGCACGCTTCGGGCCTGCGTGCTACGCTCGTCCGCTCTTTCCCTTTCCAGGCGAGCGGCTTCCATGACTGCGCTGTTTTCCCCGTTCACGCTGCGCGGCGTGACCCTTCCGAACCGGATCGTGATCTCCCCGATGTGCCAGTATTCGGCCGAACGCGGCGAAGCGACCGACTGGCACATGATTCACCTCGGCCATCTCGCGCTGTCGGGTGCGGGCCTGCTGTGCATCGAGGCGACTGCGGTGGAACCCGACGGGCGCATCACGCACGGCGACCTCGGCCTTTGGGACGATGTAACCGAAGCCGCGCTGAAGCCCGTGCTGGCCGCGATCCGCAAGCATTCGCCGGTCCGCGTCGCGATGCAGTTGTCGCATGCGGGGCGCAAGGCGTCGAGCGACGTGCCCTGGCAGGGCGGTCAGCTCGTGTCCGTCGCCGACGGCGGCTGGCTGCCGCACGGGCCGTCGGCCGTACCGCACAAGGAAGGCGAGACGCCGCCGCTCGCGCTCGACGCCGCGGGCCTGAACCGGATCCGCGATGCGTTCGCGGCTGCCGCGAGGCGTGCCGCGCGGCTCGGCATCGACGCGATCGAAGTGCATGCGGCGCACGGCTACCTGCTGCACCAGTTCCTGTCGCCGCTCGCGAACCGGCGCACCGACGAATACGGCGGCTCGCGCGAAAACCGGATGCGTTTTCCGCTCGAGATCTTCGAGATCGTGCGCGCGGCGTTTCCGGAGGACCGGCCGGTCGGCGTGCGCGTGTCCGCGACCGACTGGGTCGAAGGCGGCTGGGAGCTTGACGACACGATCGCGTTCGCGCACGAACTGAAGCGCCGTGGCTGCGACTGGATCGACGTGTCGTCCGGCGGCGTGTCGCCGCTGCAGAAGATTCCGCTGTCGCCCGGCTACCAGGTGCCGTTCGCGCAGGCCGTGAAGCGCGCGGTCGGCATGCCGACGATGGCGGTCGGCCTGATCAACGAGCCCGCGCATGCGAACCGGCTCATCGAGGCCGGCGATGCCGATTTCGTCGCGATGGCGCGCGCGATGCTGTACGACCCGCGCTGGCCGTGGCACGCGGCGGCCGAGCTCGGTGCGCAGGTGACGGCGCCGCCGCAGTACTGGCGCTCGCAGCCGCGCGAGCACAAGGCGTTGTTCGGCGACATCGCGTTCGGCCAGCGTTGACGCGTCGAGCGCCGCAATATTGCGCGCGATGTTGAACGAAGCAATATCGAACGTGTAGGATGCGGGTGATTCGCCGCATGCCCCGACGCGGCACCGACCGGTGCCGCGTTTTCGTTTGGCGCGCGCCAGGTCGCGATCGCGGCTGTCTTCCATTCATTCGTCTTCACAAGGATTCGTTCGATGAGTTCACGCAGGATCGCGGTGCGCCGCTCGGGAGTACACGGCAAGGGCGTGTTCGCGGTGGCGCCGATCAGGGCCGGCGAACGCGTAGTGGAATACAAGGGCGAGCGAATCTCGTGGAAGGAAGCGCTGCGTCGCCATCCGCACGATCCGAGCGAGCCGAACCATACGTTCTACTTCGCACTGGACGAAGGCGGCGTGATCGACGGCAAGATCGACGGCAACAGCGCGCGCTGGATCAACCATTCGTGCGCGCCGAACTGCGAAGCGGAGGAAGTGAAGGGCCGCGTATATATCCACGCGCTGCGCGACATCGGGCCGGAAGAGGAGCTGTTCTACGACTACGGCCTCGTGATCGACGCGAAGCTGACGAAGAAGCTCAAGCGCGAATACGCATGCCATTGCGGCGCGGTTTCGTGCCGCGGCACGCTGCTCGCGACGTCGGACGACGGCGAGAAGAAGAAAAAGAAGAAGGACAAGAAGGACGGCAAGTCCGAGTCCGGCGCGAAGGACAAGAAAAACAAGAAGTAAAACCGGCGGCGGCGCATCGTGCGCTGCCGATTCCGCAGACGGCCGTCGCGTTGCGCGGCAGTCCTTCCCGTTTCCTTATCCGTCGGGCGGCCCGGCAACGGTCGCCCGACGCGAATCGCCCGATGGCCGCTCAATGCGCCGACGCGGCGGCCGGCGTTTCGCTGGCCGGTTTCTCCGTGCGCTGGGCGAGCGGCACCCGCACCACGAAGCGCGAACCGCCTTCCGACGCATCCTCGTACGACACGGTGCCGCCATGCATCGCGATGATGTCGTGCACGATCGCGAGGCCGAGCCCGGCCCCCGTCTCGACGCCGTTGCCGCTTTGCGCGTCGCCGCGGAAGAAGCGCTTGAACAGGTCGGACTGCTGGTTCGCGGGCACGCCCGGGCCGTTGTCCTCGACGACGATCTCGGCGGCCGGCTGGCCGTCTTCGAGCGTACTGCGTGCGACGTTCACCGTGATCCGCGCGCCGTCCGGCCGCGCGAGCGGCACGTATTTCAGCGCATTGTCGAGCAGGTTCGCGATCACCTCGCGCAGCAGCACCGGGTTGCCGCGCACGATCAGCTTCTCGTCGTCGCCGGGGTCGTCGCTGCGCTGGAAGCCGAGGTCGACATGCGACGCGAGCGCACGCGGCACCCACTCGGCACCCGTTTCGAACGCCATCGCCGCGAGATCGACGTCGACGAACCGCGCGGCCTGTTCGCCCGGCTCCGCGCGCGCGAGCGACAGCAACTGGTTCGACAGCCGCACCGCGCGGTCGGCGGCCGCGCGCAGTTCGCGCACCGCGGCGAAGGTCTGGTGCGGGTCGCGTGCGACGGCCGCCTGCTCCGCATGCAGCTTCACGGCCGTGAGCGGCGTGCGCAACTGGTGCGCGGCATCGGCGATGAACTTGCGTTGCGCGTCGAGCGCGGTCTTCAGGCGGCCGAGCAGCGCATTCATCGCGCTCGTCAGCGGCCGGATCTCCAGCGGCACCTCGGTTTCGTCGACCGGTTCCAGCGACGTGTGAGTCTGCCGGTTCAGCGAATCGGCGAGATGCGTGAGCGGGCCGAGCTGCTGGTTCACGACGCGCCACACGATGCCCCAGCCCGCGAGCAGCAGCAGCAGCAGCGGCATCATGATCGCGACGAGGAATTCGGCCGCGATCCGGTAGCGGTGCCGCACCGGCTGCGCGACCTCGACGACCATCGGCTTGCCGCCTTCGACATCGTCGACGCGCACCTGCGCGACGCGCACCGCACGGTTGTCGTACTCGGCCTCGAACACGTACGCGTGATGCATGCGGCGCACGTTGATGCCTCGCAGCGGCAGCTTCGGATCGCCGGCGAGTTCCTGTTCGCCGTCGCTGATCCGGTAGATCAGCGCTTCGGCCGGATCGGAGAACATCGCCTGCGCGAGCGGCGGCACCGTGAACGGCGCGTCGGGGCCGGCGATCTGGATCTGTTTCGAGATGGCGGTCGCGAGATCGGCGAGCGAGCGGTCGATCACGTGCTGCGTGTATTGCCACGCGAGCCAGTAGGCGATCAGGCCGCTCATCAGCGCGAGCATCGACAGCGGTGCGGCGAGGCGCCGGAGCAGCGAGCGGCGCAGGCTGGTGGTCACAGCCGGATCAGGAGACATTTCGACGGGCAAATGGATAAGCGCCGCTCACGGGGAGCGGCGCGGTCGTGCGCCGGGCGGCGACGCGGAGCAGGGCGCACACATGCCGGCGGCACGCGGCCGGCCGGTGTGCGGCCGCTCAGACGCTCGCCGTCTGGCGGATTTCCTGCAGCAGGTAGCCGAAGCCGCGCACCGTGACGATTTCGACGCGGCACTGCTCGAGTTTCTTGCGCACGCGGTGCACATAGACTTCGATCGCGGTATCGCCGAGATCGCCGCCGAAGTGCGTGAGGTGATCCTGCAACTGGGCCTTGCTGACGACGCGGCCGTGACGCAGCAGCAGCATCTCGAGCACCGCGAATTCGCGCGGCGACAGTTCGAGCGGCTTGTCGTCGTTGAAGATGCGGCGGTCGACGCCCGACAGGCGGACGCCGCCGAGCGACACTTCCGGACGCGGCATGTCGCTGTGCGGGCCGCTGCGGCGCATCACCGCGCGGATGCGCGCTTCGAGCTCGGCCGGCTCGAACGGCTTGAGCATGTAGTCGTCGGCACCCGAGTTCAGGCCCTGGATCCGGTCGTTCAGCTCGTCGCGTGCGGTCAGCACGATCACGGGCGTGTGGCGGTTGGTCTGGCGGAAGCGCGTGAGCAGCGTCATTCCGTCGATGCCCGGCAGGCCGAGGTCGAGGATCACGAGTTCGTGGCGGTTTTGTGCCAGCGCCTGTTCGGCAAAAATGCCGTCATGCACCATGTCGACGGTGAAGCCAGCCTGCTCGAGGCTGCTCTGGATACCGCGTGCGATGGGGCGGTCGTCTTCGATCAGAAGGAGTCGCATGAAGTTCGCTCAAGTACAATGGGTTGGCGGTTCAGGCACGCGGACAGCACGAAGCCGTTTCCACAGGGGCGCCGCATCGCGTGACATCAAGCATGGCGGCCAGCGAACGATTAAATCCAATCATGTCCGATATTTCGATCAACGACCTTGAAGCCGCGATCAATTTCTGGCGCGCCCGCTCGCCGTCGAGCGGCGACGAACTCAAACTCTGCGAAGAGGCCAGCGCGCTCTCCAAGCCGTATGCGCTGCTGATTGTACAGCGCGAAAGCGCGCTGCAACTGGAAGGTTTGGACCCCAAGGCGCGGAAAGCGTACGAGACTTACGTGCGGCTTAAGGATGGCTTGGAAAGCTGAAGGCTTTCGCTGACTACATCCTAGAAAACGTTCAGCGAAATGAAAAGTTGACGCGCCGCGCACCGAACGATGCGCGGCGGTAGAGGAAGGGCTCAGGCGGCGGGTTTCGCGTGCGCGCCGGCGCGGTCGATGAACAGCGCGAGCTCGATGTCGCGTTCGGTCAGGCCGTCGGCGTCGTGGGTCGACAGCGTGACGTCGACGCGGTTGTACACGTTGAACCATTCAGGATGGTGGTTCATTTCCTGCGCCTTGATCGCGACGCGCGTCATGAAGCCGAACGCTTCGTTGAAATCGGCGAAGCGCAGGCTGCGCTGGATCGCGTCGCGGCCCGGCACGGCCGTCCAGAGCGGCAGGCCTTCGAGCCGGGTCTTGCGTTCTTCTGATGTGAGCTTGTGGATCATCTTGCACCTCTCGTTCGGTAACGGCGCTCGTGCGCGGCTGCGCCGCGCGGCGCAGCCGGCACCGGTCATTGTTTCATAGTTGTGGGACGGCCATCCGGGGACGGGCGACGGGCACCCGGCGTCCGGCGCGCGCTGGCGCGTTACGCGTCGGCGTCGTCGGGCCAGCCTTCGCCCGTGCCGCGATGCAGCACGCGGTCGGTATCGAGCACCGCGCCGGCCGCGAATTCGGGCAGCGCCGCGAGCCGGTCGGCCAGCGCGCGGCCGTCGACGTCGGCGAGCGCGAACAGCTGCGCGAAATCGTCGATCACGAAGTAGGTCTTCTGGAACGTGTCGATCCGGTACTTCGTGCGCATCACGCGTTCGAGGTCGAAGCCGAGCCGGTTCGGCGCCGCACTTTCGAGGCTGTACAGGCTCTCGCCCTTGCTCGATACGATCCCGGCGCCGTAGATCGACAGCCCGTTCGTGCCGCGCGGGTCGCGGATCAGCCCGAATTCAACTGTATACCAGTAGAGGCGCGCGAGCCGCGCAAGCGCCGCTTCGTCGTCGGCGACCGCGAGCGCGGTGCGGCCGTACGCCTGCATGTAGTCGGCGAACACCGGGTCGATCAGCAGCGGCACATGGCCGAACAGGTCGTGGAAGCAGTCGGGTTCCTGCAGGTAGTCGAGCTGGTCGGGACGGCGCATCCACCAGGTGACCGGAAAACGCCGGTTCGCGAGATGCCCGAAGAATACGCGGTCTGGCACGAGGCCCGGCACCGCGACGATCTCCCAGCCCGTCGCGGGCTTCAACTGGCGGTTCACGTCCGCGAACGACGGCACGCGATCGGCCGGCAGGTCGATCTTGCCGAGCCCCGCGACGAACGCGTCGCAGGCGCGCCCGCGCAGCAGCGCCGACTGGCGTGCATAGAGCTGCTTCCACACCGCATGGTCGACCTGGCCGTAGCGTTCGAGCGGCTGGTCGATGGTGAAATCTGCGCGGGTTTCGAGGCCCGCGTCGAACTGCTCCTGCAGTTTCGCGGTGACGACGGTGGACATGATCAGGCTCTGCACGCTGTGGTTGGGAACCATGCAAGTGTAGAGCGGCCTTCGCGCGGAATGGGCGCAAAGTTGGCGTTGATTTGCCTGGTGATGCGATAATCTCGCATCAAATCACGAATCAATGCGGAGAACGCTCATGCTGGAACTCGATCACTTCGATCTCGCGCTGCTGGACGTGCTGCAGCGCTTCGGTCGCGCGACGCATCAGCAGCTCGGCGAGGAGGTGCCGCTGTCGCCGTCGCAGATCGGCCGGCGGCTGCAGCGGCTCGAGGCGGCCGGCGTGATCGAAGGCTACCGCGTGATGCTGCGGCCCGAAAAGCTCGGGCTCGGCGTCACCGCGTTCACGAGCCTGAAGCTCAAGCACCACGGCGATTCGATCATCGAGCAGTTCCAGCAGCAGATCGACGTGCTGCCGGAAGTGCTCGAATGCCATGCGGTGGTGGGCGATGCCGACTACCTGCTGCGGATCGTCGCGCCCGACCTGAACGCGCTGTCGCAGTTCGTGATGAAGAAGCTGATGCGCGTACCGGGCGTCGACAGCGTGCGCTCGAATATCGTGCTGACGACCTTCAAGCGCAACGGCGCGCTGCCGCTCGCGCACCTGGCGCCCGGCGCCGCGTGACGCGGCGGCCAGCGCAAGCCCGCTATTAGCGGGAACCGGCCCCAGGCGGCGCGTGCCGCACCGTCGCCGGCGGGGCCGGATCAGGCCGTTTCGTGCGGCGTGTCGGCGTTCAGCAGGTCGACGTACGCGACCGCGACCAGATCGTCCTGCGACACGCCGAGCTTCGTGAACACGTCGTGCGCTTCGGCTTCGCCGCCGGCTTCGTCGTCGTCGGGGCCGAGCACGACTTCCAGTTCGATGAAGTCGCCGAGGCCGTCGACGCGGTCGAGGTGGATGCGCGTGCGGCCTGCGAGGTACACGTGCCGTTCCTTCGTCACGATCCCGCGCGTGGTCAGCGCGGTCGCGAGCAGCGCGTGCATCGCGTCGGGATTCGTCACCGGGCTGCGCGTGTAGTACGACGCCTTCGGGCCGTCGCGGTCGTCGCGCTGGTAGAAGATCAGTTCGGCCGGCGTGCCGTCCTCGAAGCGGCGCAGCTTCAGCCGGCCGCGCGGCACGTCATAGAAGAAATCCTGCTGGCGGTAGAACAGCGGCGCTTCGGCCGCGAGCGTCGCCGCGCGTTCGCGCAGCTGGTCGAATTCGCGGGCGCGGGCTTTGATCTCGATGTTGCGGGCCATGCGGGTCTCCTTCAATCGGGGTCTCGCGGTGTGCGAACGCACAATCTAGCAAAAAGGCGGGGACGGCGGCGTGACGACGGGCGGGGGGCGGCGAGATGACGCGTGTTGCGTGTTGTGCGCGACGCTGGTGCACGGCGTGTGGCCCGTAGCGCGTGGCCCGCGGCGGTTGCGCGTTCATCAGCACCGCTCATATCGCCCACTGGGCTTCGATCAGCCGCAGCGCGGCTGCGATCGCCGGCTCGTCGCGCCGCTCGGCGAGCGTCACGAACGTCAGTTCGGTCGGCACCGTCACACGTTCGACGATCGTCAGCGCGTGCGCGTGCGCTTCGGCCAGCGCGGTCGAGTCGCGCGCGAGCGTCAACCCGATGCCCGATTTGACGAGGTCGAGCATCGACTGCTCCTGATCGACCTCGGCGACCTTCACGGGCTGCGCGCCGGCTTCCGCAAAGCGCCGCGACAGCAGCCGGTGATGCGCGGATGCCGGCGGCGTCCAGATCCACGGCAGCGCGGCGAGCGCGCGCCAGTCGTGCGCGCGCTGCACGCGCTCCTTCCAGCCGGCCGGCGCGAGCACGCGGTACTGGAAATGCGTGAGCGTGACGGTGTGGAACAGCGCGCCGTCGAGCTGATCGTCCTCGCCCGGCCGGCCGATGTAGTAGCCGACGTCGAGCGCCTGTGCGCGCACCTGTTCGATCACCCAGCCCGACATCCCGTGCCGCAGCGCCGTCTCGATCTGCGGATGGGTCTCGACCAGCGCGCGCAGGAAGCCGCCGAGCCGCAGGAAACCCGGATCGAGGATCGTGCCGATCCGCAGCCGGCCGCGCACCTCGTGCCGCAGCGCAGCCGCGGCGCGCTGCACGTCGGCGGCCGCGGCGAGCGCGCGTTCCGCATGCGGCAGCAGCGTCTGGCCGTCGCGCGTGAGCGCGAGCCCGCGCGACGTGCGCGTGAACAGCGTGACGCCGAGCGTTTCCTGCAGATGCTTGATCTGCAGGCTGACGGCCGGCTGCGTCAGGTGCAGTTGCGCGGCGGCGCGCGTCAGGTTGCCTTCGCGCGCGACCGTCGCGAACGCGCGGAGCAGGATGAGATCCATCGTCGTGATATGAGCGCTGCTTATAACGCAGTTCAGCATAACTCATTGGATCGGCGGCCGGCAGCCGGAGTACGCTTCATCGGTCGCGTCGCCCGGCGCGTTCCGGCCGGCATCTGGCCGGGGGTATGGCAGGGCAGGCGGGCGCTGCTGCAGACACCCGCCGTGACGCACTATGCTGGAAATGATGCGCGGTATCGCAGCGCGCGGGATAAAACAACGAGATTGCATGGGACCAGCGTAAGCGCTAACTCGATCCAACCACGCCATGGGACCAACGTAAGCGCTAAAGCGCCAACGCTGGTCGACCGCCGTGGGGATGGAGTAAGCGCTGAAGCGCTAACTCCATCCAGCCACGCCATGGGACCAGCGTAAGCGCTAAAGCGCCAACGCTGGTCGACAGGAGACAAACAGTGACTACTCAACGCACGCTCGAAGGCGAATTCGATTACGTGATCGTCGGCGCGGGCACCGCAGGCTGCGTGCTCGCGAACCGCCTGACCGAGGATCCCGACATCCACGTGCTGCTGCTCGAAGCGGGCGGCAAGGACGACTATCACTGGATCCATATCCCGGTCGGCTATCTGTATTGCATCGGCAACCCGCGCACCGACTGGCTGTACAAGACGCAGCCCGAAGCGGCGCTCAACGGCCGCGCGCTGTCGTATCCGCGCGGCCGCGTGCTCGGCGGCTGCTCGTCGATCAACGGGATGATCTACATGCGCGGCCAGCGCGAGGATTACGACAGCTGGGCGCAGGAAACCGGCGATGCGGGCTGGTCGTGGGACAGCGTGCTGCCGATCTTCAAGCGCAGCGAGGATCACCATGCGGGCGCGAGCGACGCGCACGGCGCGGGCGGCTACTGGCGCGTCGAGAAGCAGCGGCTGCGCTGGGAGATCCTCGAATCGTTCGCGCAGGCCGCGCAGCAGACGGGCATCCCGGCGACCGACGATTTCAACCGCGGCGATAATTCCGGGGTCGGCTATTTCGAGGTGAACCAGAAGCGCGGCGTGCGCTGGAATACGTCGAAGGCGTTCCTGCGGCCCGCGATGGCGCGCCCGAACCTGACCGTGATCACCGGCGCGCAGGCGCAGCGCGTGATCTTCGAAGGGCGGCGCGCGGTCGGCGTCGAGTATCACGGCGGCGGCACCGATTATGTCGCGCGGGCGTGTGCGGAAGTGCTGCTGACGTCCGGTGCCGTGAATTCGCCGCAACTGCTCGAACTGTCGGGTATCGGCTGCGGCCGGCGGCTGCAGGCGCTCGGCATCGACGTCGTGCAGGATCTGCCGGGCGTCGGCGAAAACCTGCAGGATCACCTGCAATTGCGGATGGCGTTTCGCGTCGAAGGCGTACGCACGCTCAACACGCTGTCCGCGCACTGGTGGGGCAAGCTGATGATCGGCGCCGAATATGCATTGCTGCAGCGCGGGCCGATGTCGATGGCGCCGTCGCAGCTCGGCGCGTTCGCGAAATCCGATCCAGACGATCCCGCGCTCACGCGCCCCGATCTCGAATACCACGTGCAGCCGCTGTCGCTCGAACGCTTCGGCGAGCCGCTGCACAGCTTCAACGCATTCACGGCATCGGTCTGCCATCTGCGGCCGACGTCGCGCGGCAGCGTGCATGTCACGAGCGCCGATCCGGGCATCGCGCCCGCGATCGCGCCGAACTATCTGTCGACCGACCACGATCGCCATGTCGCCGCGAACGCGCTGCGCCTCACGCGCAGGATCGCGTCCGCGCCGGCGCTTGCGCGCTATCGTCCCGAGGAAATCCTGCCGGGCACACAGTATCGGACCGAGGCCGAACTGATCGAAGCGGCGGGCGCCGTTGGCACGACGATCTTCCATCCGGTCGGCACCTGCCGGATGGGGCGTGCCGACGATGAGCGCGCGGTGGTCGACAGCCGGCTGCGCGTGCGCGGCATCGCGGGGCTGCGGATCGTCGATGCATCGGTGATGCCGTTCATTACGTCGGGCAACACCAATTCGCCGACGCTGATGATCGCCGAGCGCGCGAGCGACATGATCCGTGCCGATCGCCGCGCGGCGCGCGACGCGACGCCGGTGCGAACGGAGGCCACGGTGACGGCCGCATGACGGCACGCTGACACGCGCGACAGCGGGCCGTCATGCGGGCGCCTGCTGATTCGATATGCGAAACAAGCTGCGGTGCCGTTGCAGCGGCCATGCCGGTTGCGGCGGTTCGAGCGGCAAGATCCACGCGAGCCGCGCTGCTTTTTCAATTGCACGCGTACTGCGCCGTGCGGGCGGTCAACAAGCGATGATGCACGTGCCAAAAAAGCGTGGTGAAAAACCGTGCATGGCCGCATGCGGCATCGCGGCCAGCCCTATAAGTGCAAATCCCGATGATTGCACTGCACCAACGGCGCGACAATGTTGCGCAATGTGCATACGCGTCGGCGCGGGAGACCACCCTCGAGGCGTACCACGGCGCCCGGGGGCAGCCGGCTGATCCGCTGACCTGTTCGCGGCCGCTTGCGCCACGCTTCCCGGTGCTTCGCCTGACTTCGTACGGAAGGGAACATGATTCTCGGCGACACGATTCTGGAAACACGCGGACTGACGAAGGAATTCAGGGGTTTCACCGCCGTGAACGGCGTCAACCTGCGTGTGCGGCGCGGCGCGATTCATGCGCTGATCGGGCCGAACGGCGCGGGCAAGACGACCTGCTTCAACCTCCTCACCAAGTTCCTGACACCGACGGCCGGCCAGATCGTCTTCAACGGGATCGACATCACCGATGAGCGGCCAGCGCAGGTTGCACGGCGCGGCATCATCCGCTCGTTCCAGATCTCGGCCGTGTTCCCGCACCTGACCGCGCTGCAGAACGTGCGCATCGGCCTGCAGCGCGCGCTCGGCACCGAATTCCACTTCTGGCGCAGCGAACGCACGCTGAAGCGGCTCGACGATCGCGCGATGGATCTCCTCACGCAGGTCGGCCTCACCGATTTCGCGCACGTGCCGACCGTCGAACTCGCGTACGGCCGCAAGCGTGCGCTCGAGATCGCGACGACGCTCGCGATGGAGCCCGAACTGATGCTGCTCGACGAGCCCACGCAGGGGATGGGCCACGAGGACGTCGACCGCGTGACCGCGCTGATCAAGAAGGTTGCGAGCGGCCGCACGATCCTGATGGTCGAGCACAACATGAACGTGATCGCGGGCATCTCCGACACGATCACCGTCCTGCAACGCGGCGAGGTGCTGGCCGAAGGCTCGTATGCGGAAGTGTCGAAGAATCCGCTCGTCATCGAGGCCTACATGGGCAGCGCCGATGCGGCGCTCGCGGGGGCGCACGCATGAAGCACAGCGAACGGGAGGAACGCGAATTGAGCGGCGTCGAGAGCGGTACGCCCGCGCTGGAGATCACGGGCCTGGAGGCCTGGTACGGGGAATCCCACATATTGCACGGTGTCGACCTGACAGTGCATCGCGGCGAGGTCGTCACGCTGCTCGGCCGCAACGGCGCGGGCCGCACGACGACGCTGCGCGCGATCATGGGCCTCACGGGGCGCCGCAGCGGGTCGATCAAGGTCGCGGGCAACGAGACGATCGGCCTCGCGACGCACCGCATCGCGCATTTCGGTATCGGCTACTGCCCGGAGGAGCGCGGAATCTTCTCGAGCCTGTCGTGCGAGGAGAACCTGATGCTGCCGCCGCCGATCGGGTCGCGCGAGCATGCGATGTCGCTCGACGAGATCTACGCGATGTTCCCGAACCTCGCGTCGCGCCGGCAGAGCCAGGGCACGCGGCTGTCCGGCGGCGAGCAGCAGATGCTCGCGGTCGCGCGGATCCTGCGCACCGGCGCGAACCTGCTGCTGCTCGACGAGATTTCCGAAGGCCTCGCACCGGTGATCGTGCAGGCGCTCGCGCGGATGATCGTCGCGTTGAAGGCGCGCGGCTACACGATCGTGATGGTCGAACAGAATTTCCGCTTCGCCGCGCCGCTTGCCGACCGCTTCTACGTGATGGAGCACGGCCGCATCGTCGAGCATTTCCTCGCGGCCGAACTGGAAAGCAAGATGCCGACGCTGCACGACCTGCTCGGGGTGTGACGCCGCCCCGTTTCCCTTGCCGCTAGCCGTGGCGGCCCTCGAATAACCACAACGCATCAGAACAACAGGAGACGTCAATGAAAATGAAGACCCTCGCACACGCCTGTCTCGCGCTCGCGACCGCCGCGTTCACTGCCGGCGCCGCGCATGCCGCGGATACCGTGAAGATCGGCTTCGTCACCGACATGTCGGGGCTTTACGCGGACATCGACGGGCAGGGCGGCCTCGAGGCGATCCGCATGGCGGTCGCCGACTTCGGCGGCAAGGTGCTCGGCAAGCCGATCGAGGTCGTGTACGCGGATCACCAGAACAAGGCGGACATTGCCGCGTCGAAGGCGCGCGAATGGATCGACCGCGGCGGGCTCGACCTGCTCGTCGGCGGCACGAATTCGGGGACGGCGCTGGCGATGGCCAAGCTCGCCGCGGAGAAGAAGAAGGTCTACATCAACATCGGTGCGGGCGCGGACACGCTGACGAACGAGGAGTGCACGCCGTACACAGTGCACTATGCGTACGACACGATGGCGCTCGCGAAAGGCACCGGCTCGGCGGTGGTGAAGCAGGGCGGCAAGACGTGGTTCTTCCTGACCGCCGACTACGCGTTCGGCAAGGCGCTCGAGAAGAACACGTCGGACGTCGTGAAGGCGAGCGGCGGACAGGTGCTGGGTGCGGTGCGGCATCCGCTGTCCGCGTCGGATTTCTCGTCGTTCCTGCTGCAGGCGCAATCGTCGAAGGCGCAGATCCTCGGCCTCGCGAACGCGGGCGGCGACACGATCAACGCGATCAAGGCCGCGAAGGAATTCGGCATCACGAAGACGATGAAGCTCGCCGGGCTGCTGATGTTCATCAACGACGTGCACAGCCTCGGCCTCGAGACGACGCAGGGCCTCGTGCTGACCGACAGCTGGTACTGGAACCGCGATGCGGCATCGCGCCAGTGGGCGCAGCGCTACTTCGGCAAGATGAAGAAGATGCCGTCGAGTCTGCAGGCGGCCGACTATTCGTCGGTGACGACCTACCTGAAGGCCGTGCAGGCCGCCGGCACGACCGACTCCGACAAGGTGATGGCCGAGCTGAAGAAGATCAAGATCAGCGACTTCTACGCGAAGGGCTATATCCGCGCGGACGGCAGCATGATCCACGACATGTACCTGATGGAGGTGAAGAAGCCGTCCGAATCGAAGGAGCCGTGGGATTACTACAAGGTGATCGCGACGATTCCGGGCGAACAGGCGTTCACGACCAAGCAGGAAACGCGCTGCGCGATGTGGAAGTAAGTGCGACGTAGCGGCGCGCAGGGGCGCGCCGCGCGGTGGCGGCTGCAGCGATGTGCCCGCTGCGCCGCCCGCGTGTGCAATGCAGAAAGGTTGCGCACGCAACGAAACTCATTCTGACGGCTAAGTCGATGGAAATCTTTGGCATTCCGTTGCCGGCGATGCTGAGCCAGTTGCTGCTCGGGCTCGTCAACGGCTCGTTCTACGCGATCCTGAGCCTCGGGCTCGCGGTGATCTTCGGGCTGCTCAACGTGATCAACTTCGCGCACGGCGCGCTGTTCATGCTGGGCGCGATGCTCGCGTGGATGGGGCTGTCGTATCTCGGGCTGCCGTACTGGGCGATGCTCGTGCTGGCGCCGCTGGTCGTCGGTGCGTTCGGGATCGCGATCGAGCGCTCGATGCTGCGCTGGCTGTACAAGCTCGATCACCTGTACGGGCTGCTGCTGACGTTCGGCCTGACGCTCGTCGTCGAGGGCGTGTTCCGCTCGATCTACGGCGCGTCGGGCCAGCCGTACGACGTGCCGTCGCAGCTTTCCGGCGCAACCAACCTCGGCTTCATGTTCCTGCCGAACTATCGCGCGTGGGTCGTCGTCGCGTCGCTCGCGGTGTGTCTCGCGACGTGGTTCGTGATCGAGAAGACGCGCCTGGGCGCGTACCTGCGCGCGGGCACCGAGAACCCGAAGCTCGTCGAGGCGTTCGGCGTGAACGTGCCGATGATGATCACGCTCACCTACGGCTTCGGCGTCGCGCTCGCCGCGTTCGCGGGCGTGCTGGCCGCGCCGGTGATCCAGGTGTCGCCGCTGATGGGCCAGCCGATGATCATCACCGTGTTCGCGGTGGTCGTGATCGGTGGGATGGGCTCGATCCTCGGCTCGATCGTCACGGGCCTGATGCTCGGCGTGATCGAGGGTTTCACGCGCGTGTTCTATCCCGAAGCGTCGGCCACCGTCGTGTTCGTGATCATGGCGATCGTGCTGCTGTTCCGCCCGGCGGGCCTCTTCGGCAAGGAAAAATGATGCAGAGAAAAGTGCTCTACGGCGTGCTGCTCGCCGCACTGCTCGCCGCGCCGTTCATCGGCGCGTATCCGGTTTTCGTGATGAAGGTGCTCACGTTCGCGCTGTTCGCGGCCGCGTTCAACCTGCTGATCGGCTATACGGGGCTGCTGTCGTTCGGCCATGCGATGTTCCTCGCGACCGCCGGCTATACGACCGGCTATTCGATGCAGACGCTCGGTTTCACGCCGGAGCTCGGCGTGCTCGTCGGCACCGTCACCGCGACGCTGCTCGGGCTCGTCGTCGGGTTGTTCGCGATCCGCCGGCAGGGCATCTACTTCGCGATGATCACGCTCGCGTTCGCGCAGATGGTCTACTTCATCTACCTGCAGGCGCCGTTCACGCGCGGCGAGGACGGCCTGCAGGGCGTGCCGCGCGGCCACCTGTTCGGGCTGCTCGACCTGACGAACGACGTCACGCTGTACTACGTCGTGCTGGCGGTGGTCGTCGCCGCGTGCGCGTTCATCGTGCGGGTCGTCCATTCGCCGTTCGGGCAGGTGCTCGTCGCGATCAAGGAGAACGAGGCGCGCGCGATCTCGCTCGGCTACGACACCGACCGCTTCAAGCTGCTCGCGTTCATCCTGTCGGCCGCGCTCGCGGGGCTGGCCGGCTCGCTGAAGGTGCTCGTGCTCGGCTTCGAGACGCTCTCCGATGCGCACTGGACGATGTCGGGCCTCGTCGTGCTGATGACGCTCGTCGGCGGGATGGGCACGCTGTTCGGGCCGTTGCTGGGCGCGGCGCTGATCGTCGCTTTGGAAGACCGGCTCGGCGACATCGGCGAATGGCTCGCGTCGACGACGGGCGTCGCGTGGTTCCATTCGCTCGGCGAATCGACGACGATCGTCACCGGGCTGATCTTCATCGCGTGCGTGCTCGCGTTCCGGCGCGGCATCGTCGGCGAGATGGTCGCGCGGATCAAGCCGCTCAGGGCGTCCTGAGCGTGTGCCGCATGCGTCGCCGCACGTTGATGCGAAGCACCATCCGGCGCGCTCCGGAACGGCGCTGCAGCGGGCTCGAGACGGTGCCGCGCGGCAGGCTGGTGCCCCATTTTCGTGCGGCGATGCACCATAGGGGTAAATGCTAAGTTGCCGTGGTGCTTAAGCCTCTTTAAGATTCACTTCAGTTCTGATGCACCGCGAAACGAATTTGCAGGTGGAGAACGAGGAGACAATCGAGGCACAAAGTGCCCGGACCCCAAAGCGCTGTTGGACGGAATCCAACAGCGCTTTTTCATTTGCGTGCACGGATTTCCACCGATGGTGCATCGGCCTGCGCAATTGCCGTATTCCGCGCTTGCGTTCGCATCGCGTCTTTTCCGCGCTTCGCCGCGTCCCCCGTTTTTTCCCTTTCCCGTAATCCGGTCGCAGACGGTGCGTTGCAATGCGCAGGCCGTCCGGGCTTACCCGGTTGGCGTGCGCGAAACGCGTCCGTTACACTTGGCTTTCGCCGACCGCACGGTCGGGAAAATCGGTCGGCAGTTCTCCTACAAGCACAATGCAGAAGAGGGAGTACGGTTGGATGAGCAGCGCAGGACGATGGATCGGGGCAGGAAGGGCGGCTGGCGCCGCTCGTTCGTCATTGGGTGCGCATCGGTATTTCCCGGCCTTCCCGAGCCGTCCTGCGGCCGGTACGCGCGTTCCGGCGCGATTTGCCGGCATGGCGCCTTCGCCGGTCGTTGCGCTCGCACCCGTCTCGGCATGAACCGCCGCTTTTCCGATCTTTCGCCGCCGGCGCGCGTGGCCGGGCCGAGCCTGGCCGGCGCACCTTCCGGCGATCGTTGCGCACGCATCGATCGCCCGCGCGATCCCGCATTTCTTTGCCTTCTTCATCCCGGCGACACTGCTGCTGCGCATCGTGGCAGTCGAACGAACGTGTCGGCCGCGATGTACGCGCACGTGCATGCGCCGCGCTGTCGGGATCCTGTCGCGGTGGCGGCGTTTCACGGGAAAACGAGCGTAGGCGCGGCAATCAGAGATAGTTAAATTATTAACTTGTTTGGGAAACGGGAGCCGCCCGAGCGACCCGCGGATTTTTCGAGCAGCGTTTGGAGACAACGTAAATGAAGATGAATCGATGGATGGAGGCCGTGCTTGCCGCTGGCCTCGTGTGCGCGGCGGCTACGGCGTCGGCGCAGGTGAAGATCGGCGTGACGCTGTCGGCCACCGGGCCGGCCGCGTCGCTCGGGATTCCGGAAAAGAACACGATCGCGCTGCTGCCGAAGGAAATCGCGGGCAAGAGCGTGCAGTACATCGTGCTCGACGATGCGTCCGACACGAGCCGCGCGGTGCAGAACGTGCGCAAGCTGATCGACGAAGACCACGTCGACGCGATCATCGGTTCGTCCGTCACGCCGAATTCGCTCGCGATGCTCGACCCCGTGTCGCAGGGCAAGACGCCGACGATCTCGCTCGCGGCGAGCGCGCAGATCATCGCGCCGATGGACGCGAAGCGCGCGTGGATGTTCAAGGTGCCGCAGAACGACCAGCTGATGGCCGACGCGATCGCCGGCTACATGGCGAAGCACGGCGTGAAGACGGTCGGCTTCATCGGCTTCGCCGATGCGTACGGCGACAGCTGGTACAAGACGTTCAGCGCGGCGGCCGAGAAGAACGGCCTCAAGATCGTGTCGAACGAGCGCTTCAACCGCACCGATGCATCGGTGATGGGGCAGGTGCTGAAGCTGATGGGCTCGAATCCGGATGCGATGCTGATCGCCGGCTCCGGCACGCCGGCCGCGCTGCCGGCCAAGACGTTGAAGGAGCGCGGCTACAAGGGCAAGGTGTACCAGACGCACGGCGTCGCGAACAACGACTTCCTGCGCGTGTGCGGCAAGGACTGCGAAGGCGAGATCCTGCCGGCCGGTCCGGTGCTCGTGACCGACCAGCTGCCGGATTCGAACCCGGTGAAGAAGGCGGCGCTCGGCTACAAGGCCGCATACGAGAAGGCCTACGGCGCGGGCTCGCTGGCGACGTTCGGCGGCCATGCGTGGGATGCGGGGCTGCTGCTGCAGCGCGCGATTCCGGAAGCGCTGAAGAAGGGCCAGCCGGGCAGCGAGGCATTCCGCGAGGCGCTGCGCGCATCGCTCGAAAGCGTCAAGGATCTGCCCGTGTCGCACGGCGTGATCAACATGACGTCGACCGATCACAACGGCTTCGACACGCGTGCGCGCGTGATGGTGCAGATCGCCGACGGCAAGTGGAAGCTGCAGGCCGAGTAAGCATCACGTGAAACCGGCGTGCGCGGGCGCGAACGGCGCCGTGCACGCCGTCGGCAGGGCGCCGGGCCTGACGGGCCGCGCCCGTGCCGCATGGAACCACCGGGGCTCGCCGCGTGGCGCGCCGACGCGCCGATCTTGCCGTCCGTGCGCGCCGGCCGTTCCCGTCGCCGTTTTTCCGCAGCATTCTCGATACAAGACACGTATGGATCTCTCGATTGCGGCGATCCTCGCGCAAGACGGCATCACGACCGGCGCCATTTATGCATTGCTGTCGCTGGCGCTCGTGCTGGTGTTTTCCGTCACGCGGGTGATCTTCATTCCACAGGGCGAATTCGTCGCCTACGGTGCGCTGACGCTTGCGGCGTTGCAGGCGCAGAAATTTCCCGCCACCTGCTGGCTGCTGTTCGTGATGGGCGTCGCGTGCTTCCTGCTCGAAGTCGGCGGCCTGATCCGGCATCGCGAACGGCGCCATCAGCTCGGCCGCACGCTCGCGACGCTCGGCAGCCGCTACATCCTGCTGCCGCTCGCGGTGTTCGCGATCACGCGCAGTTTTGCCGCGCAGCCGATGCCGATGCTCGCGCAGATCGCGCTGACGCTCGCGATCGTCGTGCCGATGGGGCCGTTCGTCTACCGGCTCGTGTACCAGCCGATCGCCGAGGGCACGACGCTGCTGCTGCTGATCGTGTCGGTCGCCGTCCATTTCGCGATGGTCGGCCTCGGGCTCGTGATGTTCGGTGCGGAAGGCTCGCGCACCAACGGATTCTCGGATGCGTCGCTGTCGATCGGCAGCATGACGGTGTCGGTGCAGAGCATCCTGGTGGTCGTCACGGCGCTCGTGCTGATCGGTGCGCTCTACGTGTACTTCGGCCGCACGATCGCCGGCAAGGCGCTGCGCGCGACGTCGGTGAACCGGCTCGGCGCGCAGCTCGTCGGCATCGGCACGACCGAAGCAGGGCGGCTCGCGTTCACGTTCGCGGCGGGGCTCGGCGTGCTGTCCGGGATCCTCGTCGGCCCGCTGACGACGATCTACTACGACTCCGGCTTCCTGATCGGCCTGAAGGGCTTCGTCGGCGCGATCATCGGCGGCCTCGTCAGCTATCCGCTCGCGGCCGCCGGCTCGCTGCTCGTCGGCGTGCTCGAATCGTATTCGTCGTTCTGGGCGAGCGCATACAAGGAGGTGATCGTGTTCACGCTGATCATTCCGGTGCTGCTGTGGCGGAGCTTCGTGACGCCGCACGCAGAAGAGGAAGAGGAGTGACGCGATGAAGACGATGGTACGCAACAAGACCTTCTGGGTGTTTCTCGTGGTGCTGTTCGCGCTGCCGGTGCTGCCCGGCGCGCTGCAGGTGCCCGAGTACTGGATCACGCTGCTCAACTACATCGGCCTCTATGCGATCGTCGCGATCGGGCTCGTGCTGCTGACGGGCGTCGGCGGGATGACGAGCTTCGGGCAGGCCGCGTTCGTCGGCATCGGCGCGTATGCGACCGCGTTCCTGACGACGCGCTACGGTGTGTCTCCGTGGCTCGCGCTGATCGTCGGAGTCGTGCTGACGGCGCTCGTCGCGCTCGTGCTCGGCGCGGTCACGATGCGGCTGTCCGGGCACTTCCTGCCGCTCGGCACGATCGCGTGGGGCCTCGCGCTGTTCTACCTGTTCGGCAACCTCGAACTGCTCGGCAAGTACGACGGGATCAACGGGATTCCGGCGCTGAACCTGTTCGGCATCACGCTCGAAAGCGGCCGCAGCCTGTATTTCCTGATCTGGGCCGTCGTGCTGGCCGCGATCGTGTCGGTGCAGAACCTGCTGAACAGCCGGCCGGGCCGTGCGATCCGCGCGCTGCGCGGTGGCGGCGTGATGGCCGAGGCGATGGGCGTGAACACCGCTTGGATGCGCGTCGTGATCTTCGTCTATGCGGCCGTGCTCGCAGCAGTGTCGGGCTTCCTGTACGCGCACCTGCAGCGCGCGGTGAACCCGACCCCGTTCGGCCTGAACCACGGGATCGAATTCCTGTTCATGGCCGTGGTCGGCGGCGTGTCGCACGTGTGGGGCGCGGTGCTCGGCGCAGCGATCCTCACCGTGCTGCAGGACTACCTGCAGACGCTGCTGCCGAAGCTGCTCGGCTCGGAAGGCAACTTCGAGATCATCGTGTTCGGCGTGCTGATGGTGCTGCTGCTGCAGTACGCGCGCCAGGGCGTGTGGCCGTTCGTCGCGAGGCTGTTCCCGCGCGGGCCGCGTGCGCATGTGCCCGAGCATGCCGATCCGTTGCCGCAACGTGCGAAGCCCGCGGCCGGCGAGCCGCTGCTCGTCGTCGACAACGCACGCAAGCAGTTCGGCGGGCTCGTGGCCGTCAACGACGTCAGCTTCGACGTGAAAGCCGGGCAGATCATCGGGTTGATCGGCCCCAACGGCGCCGGCAAGTCGACCACGTTCAACCTCGTGACGGGCGTGCTGAAGCCGACAGGCGGCGCGATCACGTTCCGCGGCGAACGCATCGACGGGCTCACGTCGCGCCAGATCGTCCGGCGCGGCATCGGTCGCACGTTCCAGCACGTGAAGCTGCTGCCGGCGATGACGGTGCTCGAGAACGTCGCGATCGGCGCGCATCTGCGCGGCCATACCGGTGTCTGGCGCAGCGTCGCGCGGCTCAATGCACACGAGGAAGCGCAGTTGCTGGCCGAAGCGGCACGCCAGATTCGTCGCGTCGGGCTCGAAAAGCACATGTACGACGAAGCGGGCAGCCTTGCGCTCGGTCAGCAGCGGATTCTCGAAATCGCGCGGGCACTGTGCTGCGACCCGACACTGCTGCTGCTCGACGAGCCGGCCGCCGGGCTGCGCTACCAGGAGAAGCAGCAACTCGCCGACCTGCTGCGACGGTTGAAGGCGGAAGGCATGAGCGTGTTGCTCGTGGAGCATGACATGGACTTCGTGATGAACCTCACCGACCGGCTGGTGGTGATGGAGTTCGGCACGCGGATCGCGGAAGGTCTGCCGCAGGACGTGCAGCAGGACCCGGCGGTGCTCGAAGCGTATCTGGGCGGGGTGGAGTGATGACGGACACAACGATGCCGATTCTCGACGTGCGCGGGCTGGCAGTCCGGTACGGGAAAGTGGAGGCGCTGCACGGCGCGGCGATCAAGGTCGGTGCGGGGCAGATCGTCAGCGTGATCGGCCCGAACGGCGCAGGCAAATCGACGCTGCTGAACGCGATCATGGGCGCGCTGCCGGTGAGCGGGCATGCGTCGGGCGCGGTCGTGTATCGCGGCAACGACGTCGGCGCATTGCCGGTCGAGCAGCGGGTCGCGCGCGGGATGTGCCTCGTACCGGAAAAGCGCGAGCTGTTCAGCACGATGACGGTCGAGGACAACCTCGTGCTGGGCGCGTATCGGCGCAAGCAAGCTGGTGAATCGAACTTCCTCGACCAGCTCGATCACGTGTTCGCGCTGTTTCCGCGGCTGAGGGAGCGGCGCAAACAGGCGGCCGGCACGCTGTCAGGCGGCGAGCGGCAGATGCTCGCGGTCGGCCGCGCACTGATGGGCAAGCCCGACCTGCTGATGCTCGACGAGCCGAGCCTTGGGCTCGCGCCGCTGATCGTGAAGGAGATCTTTCATATCATCAGTGCGTTGCGCGGTACGGGCGTTGCAACGCTGCTGATCGAGCAGAACGCCAGGGCCGCGTTGCAGATCTCCGACTACGGTTATGTGCTGGAGACGGGCGAGTTTGCGCTGGAAGGGCCGGCGGCCGAACTTGCGCAGAATCCGCGCGTGATCGAAACGTACCTCGGGTTGGCGAAGAAGACGGCTTGATAGTCGCGGCGGTTGGCGGGAAACGGACGGCGTGTTTCACGTGAAACACGCCGTTTTTGTTTGTGGGGTTGGAGCAATGTCTCGATGGCCGGTGGTTCGCGGCCAGGGGATAAGTGTCGGGGGAATAGTCGGAAGTTCTGTGTGGTGGCGGTGGGTAATGTGTCCACAGATTCCTGGCGCATGGGTCTCTGCACAGGCTGACGACGTGTCGAATCTCGGGGGATAAGTGCCGGACCAATAACAGGGAAGTCTGTGAGGAGGCGAGGGCACAGGATCTGGCGCCAAGGGGTTGTCGCGCCGGCCACAGGAATCGATGTCGGTCTGTCCTCTGCGGGCCATTTCCACGCTGATCTGTTTTTTGCACAGCCACGACGATGTGCGCCATTCCGGCCGAGAGCCTTGCTGCAGAAGGCGCGACCCCACGAATTCATCCATCCACAGTCGAAAAAACGACTAAATGAACGGACCCTACCATTCGGACGGCCTTCGAGTGAAAAGCGAACCCGCTATAATTCGGCCCATACATTTCTCTGATAGGTTCGTGCGCAGCCCTGCGTACGGAATCCACCATGCTTTTTCCCACAGAATTTGACGTCATCGTCGTCGGTGGCGGTCATGCCGGCACGGAAGCGGCGCTGGCGTCCGCCCGAATGGGCGCGAAGACGCTGCTGCTGACCCACAACATCGAAACGCTCGGGCAGATGAGCTGCAATCCGTCGATCGGCGGCATTGGCAAGGGCCATCTGGTCAAGGAAGTCGACGCCCTGGGCGGCGCGATGGCCGCGGCGACGGACGAGAGCGGTATTCAGTTCCGGATCCTCAATTCGTCGAAGGGCCCGGCCGTGCGTGCGACGCGTGCGCAGGCCGACCGCATCCTGTACAAGGCCGCGATCCGCTACCGGCTCGAGAACCAGCCGAATCTGTGGCTGTTCCAGCAGGCCGTCGACGACCTGATGGTCGAGGGCGACCGCGTGGTGGGCGCCGTCACGCAGATCGGCATCCGCTTCCGCGCTCGCGCGGTCGTGCTGACGGCCGGTACGTTCCTCGACGGCAAGATCCACGTCGGCCTGAACAACTACACGGGCGGTCGCGCGGGCGATCCGGCGGCCGTGTCGCTGTCGTCGCGCCTGAAGGAGCTGAAGCTGCCGCAGGGCCGCCTGAAGACCGGTACGCCGCCGCGTATCGACGGCCGCACGATCGACTTCTCGAAGCTGGACGAGCAGCCGGGCGACCTCGATCCGATCCCCGTGTTCTCGTTCCTGGGCCGTGTAGAGCAGCATCCGCAGCAGTTGCCGTGCTGGGTCACGCACACGAACGAGCGCACGCACGACATCATTCGCGGCGGCCTCGACCGTTCGCCTATGTATACAGGCGTGATCGAAGGCGTCGGGCCGCGTTATTGCCCGTCGATCGAAGACAAGATCCACCGGTTCGCATCGAAGGAATCGCACCAGATCTTCCTCGAGCCGGAAGGGCTGACGACCAACGAGTTCTACCCGAACGGGATCTCGACGAGCCTGCCGTTCGATGTCCAGCTCGAGCTCGTGCATTCGATGCGCGGCCTCGAGAACGCGCATATCCTGCGCCCCGGCTACGCGATCGAGTACGACTACTTCGACCCGCGCGCGCTGAAGGCATCGCTCGAGACGAAGGCGATCAACGGGCTGTTCTTTGCGGGCCAGATCAACGGCACGACCGGCTATGAAGAGGCGGCCGCGCAAGGCCTGCTGGCCGGCCTCAACGCGGGCCGCTACGTGCAGGAGAAGGACGCATGGTGCCCGCGCCGCGACCAGGCATACCTTGGCGTGCTGGTCGATGATCTCGTGACGCGCGGTGTGGCCGAGCCGTACCGGATGTTCACGAGCCGCGCCGAATATCGCTTGAGCCTGCGTGAAGACAACGCCGACATGCGCCTGACCGAGATCGGCCGCGAACTGGGCCTCGTCGACGACGTGCGTTGGGACGCATTCAACCGGAAACGCGACGCTGTTTCACGTGAAACCGAACGCCTGAAATCGACGTGGGTCACGCCGAAGACGCTGCCGCCGGAAGAGGCGACCGCGCTGCTCGGCAAGGCGATCGATCATGAATACAGCCTCGCCGAGCTGCTGCGCCGTCCGGGCGTCAGCTACGACGGCGTGTGCGGCCTGAAAGGCGGCGAATGCGGCCCGGCCGAGCCGCTCGCCGACGATCCGGTGCTGCTCGAACAGATCAAGGAGCAGGTCGAGATCGGCATCAAGTATCAGGGTTATATCGAGCGTCAGGCATCCGAGATCGAACGCAACGACGCGAACGAGAGCACGCGTCTGCCGGACGGTATCGATTACCGCGAAGTGCGCGGCCTGTCGTTCGAGGTGAGTCAGAAGCTCAACGAGTTCCGGCCGGAAACGATCGGGCAGGCGTCGCGCATTTCGGGCGTCACGCCGGCGGCGATCTCGCTGCTGATGGTGCACCTGAAGCGCCGCGGCCTCGGCCGCCGTAATGGCACTGCCGCAGAGGCAACGGAGCAGGGGGACGGCGCCGTCCCGACGCAACAATGACGGCGCGTCGCGCGCCGGCGGTTAATCGGGACGTACTGGAACAGATGCTCGTCGACGGCACGACGGCGCTCGGCCTCACCCTGACGGATGCACAACGCAACCAGTTGCTCGACTATGTCGCGCTGCTCGGCAAGTGGAACGCGGTCTACAACCTGACTGCGATCCGCGACCCGAAGCAGATGCTGATCCAGCACATCCTCGATTCGCTTTCGATCGTCCCGCATCTGCGTGGCCGTGCGTCGGCCCGCGTGCTCGACGTCGGCTCGGGCGGCGGGTTGCCCGGGATCGTGCTGGCGATCGTCGAGCCGGACTGGCGGGTCACGCTGAACGATATCGTGCAGAAGAAGTCGGCATTCCAGACGCAGATGCGCGCGGAGCTGAAGCTCGCGAACCTGTCGGTGGTCACCGGGCGGGTCGAATCGCTGCAGCCGGGCGTCGAAGTGCCGGAAAAATTCGACATGATCGTATCCCGCGCCTTCGCTGATCTGTCCGACTTCGTTAAACTTGCTCGACATCTGGTCGCGCCGGGCGGATCGATCTGGGCAATGAAGGGCGTACACCCGGACGACGAGATTGCACGGTTGCCGGAAGGCAGCCGTGTGAAGCAGACGATGCGGCTGACGGTGCCGATGCTCGATGCCGAGCGGCATCTGATCGAAGTGGCCGTCGACGAAGCGAAATGAAGGCGCGCGGTACGCGCCGTTTGTTTGAAGGTAAAGGGAACACACCAACGATGGCAAAGATCTTCTGCGTTGCGAACCAGAAGGGGGGCGTCGGCAAGACGACGACATCGGTCAATCTCGCCGCAAGCCTTGCAGCGCAGGAGCAACGAGTCCTGCTGATCGATCTCGACCCGCAGGGCAACGCGACGATGGGCAGCGGGATCGACAAGGCCGCGTGCGAATCGACCGTGTACGAGGTGCTGGTCGACGGCGTGTCCGTGACCGATGCACGCGTGCGTCCGGAAGGCGTCACCTACGACGTGCTGCCCGCGAACCGCGAGCTGTCCGGTGCCGAGATCGAACTGATCAGCATCGACAACCGCGAGCGCCGGCTGAAGGCGGCGCTCGAGCACGTGGCCGACGACTACGACTTCGTGCTGATCGATTGCCCGCCGACGCTGTCGCTGCTGACGCTGAACGGGCTGTGCGCGGCGCATGGCGTCGTGATCCCGATGCAGTGCGAATACTTCGCACTGGAAGGGTTGTCGGACCTCGTCAATACGATCAAGCAGGTTCACGCGAACATGAACCGCGACCTGAAGATCATCGGCTTGCTGCGCGTGATGTTCGATCCGCGCATCACGCTGCAGCAGCAAGTCTCCGATCAACTGAAAGCGCACTTCGGCGACAAGGTGTTCGACGCGGTGATTCCGCGCAACGTGCGCCTGGCGGAAGCGCCGAGTTACGGGCTGCCGGGCGTCGTGTTCGACCGCAGCTCGCGCGGTGCGCAAGCGTATCTGCAGTTCGGTGCCGAGATGATTGAACGCGTTCGCGCGTTCGAGGTGTCGTGATCCGGACATGAGCGAAGCGAGGAAGAAAGACATGAACGCGGTACCAAAGAAGAAGGGCTTGGGACGTGGCCTCGAAGCGCTGCTCGGCGGCAGCGCCGATATCACCGAAGCGGTGAAGATCGAAGGCGCACCGAACACGCTCGCGCTCGGCAAGCTGCAGGCCGGCAAGTACCAGCCGCGGACGCGGATGGACGAAGGCAGCCTGCAGGAGCTCGCGGCAAGCATTCGCGCGCAGGGCGTGATGCAGCCGATCCTGGTACGGCCTATTTCATCAGACAAATACGAGATCATCGCGGGCGAGCGGCGTTTCCGCGCGGCGCGCCTGGCAGGCCTCGACGAAGTGCCGGTGCTCGTGAAGGACGTGTCCGATCAGGCCGCCGCGGCGATGGCGCTGATCGAGAACATCCAGCGCGAGGATCTGAACCCGCTCGAAGAGGCGCACGGCATCCAGCGCCTGCTCGACGAGTTCGGTTTCACGCACGAACAGGCGGCCGAATCGGTCGGCCGTTCGCGCAGCGCGGTGTCGAACCTGCTGCGCCTGCTGAACCTCGCTTCGCCGGTGCAGACTATGCTGCTGGCCGGCGATCTCGACATGGGGCACGCGCGCGCGCTGCTCGCGGTCGATGCGGCAACGCAGATCACGCTCGCCCATCAGGTCGTCAACAAGCGCATGTCGGTGCGCGAAACCGAGAAGCTCGTCGCACATACGACGAAGGAAGCGCCCGCCGTGAAGGCTCGCGCGAAGGACGACGGCGGCCGCGACACGCGCCGTCTCGAGGAGGAGTTGTCTGACCTGCTCGCGTCGACGGTGAAGATCAAGCTCGGCCGCCGCGGGCGAGGGCAGGTGATGATCGACTTCGGCAACCTCGATGCGCTCGAGGGCATTCTCGCGCGGCTGCGCGGCAACGTAGCGACCGAAGAGTAACGAGTTGGCGATGACTGAGACGGGCGCACCGGCGCCGCGCCGGTGGCTCGGATGGCTTGCGCAGGAGCCCGTGCTATCGGTGCTCGTGCTTGGCCTGATCGTGCTGCAATGGGTGCGTCCGCAACCATTTTCCGTACTCGCCGGCCGCGTCGACTGGCAGACGGTCGCGACGCTCGCGGGCCTGCTGATGCTGACCAAGGCGCTCGAGTTGTCCGGCTGCCTGATGTGGCTCGCGCACCGCATCGTGCATCACGTGCATTCCGAGCGCGGGCTCGCGATGCTGCTCGTCGTGTTCGCGGCGGTGCTGTCGATATGGCTGACCAACGACGTCGCGCTGTTCGTCGTCGTGCCGTTGATGGTGTCGTTGCGTGCGCTGACGCCGCTGCCGTTCCGGCGGCTCGTGATTGTCGTCGCGCTGGCCGTCAACGCGGGGTCCGTCGCGACGCCGCTCGGCAATCCTCAGAATCTATTCCTGTGGCAATTGAGCGGCATGTCGTTCGGCCGATTCGTGGTCACGCTCGGGCCGCTCGCGATCGCGCTGATGGCGCTGCTGCTCGCGCTGACCGCGTGCGCGTTTCGCGCAAAACCGCTCGACCTGTCCGGCGACGTCGTCGCATTGCCCGTGCAGCGCATGCACGCGCTGATCGCCGCGGTGCTGTTCGCGGCATTCGTGCTGCTCGCCGATGCGCACCATCCGCTGCCGGGTCTGGTGGCGGTCGCGATCGTGCTGTTCGTCGTAAAACGTGACGCAGTCCTGAAGATCGACTGGCTGCTGCTGCTGATCTTCGTCCTGATGTTCGTGGTGCTGCGCAGCGCGGCTGCGCTGCCCGTCGTTCACGACGCGATTGCGCATGCGCGTCTCGATTCGCCGCTGCGCGTATTTGCGGCCGGTGCCGTCCTGTCGCAGGGGATCAGCAACGTGCCGGCCGCGATCCTGCTATCGGAATTCACGCACGACTGGCGTGCGCTCGCGTTCGGCGTATCGGTCGGCGGTTTCGGTTTCGCGATCGGTTCGCTCGCGAACCTGATCGCGGTGCGTCTCGCGAAGGAGCCGCGCATGTGGCTGCCGTTCCACCTGGTCTCGATTCCGTTCGCGCTCGTGAGCGCGGCACTCGGCGCGTGGCTGCTCGTGCACGGTTGAGCGTTGCGGATGCGTGCGGCACTGGCGTGCCGTTCGAGTGGCGGGGAGGGGGCGCGACGTTCGCGATGATTGCGAGGCTGTTGATAAGTGCTGCGATTCACAGTCGATCGCCTGTGGTGGTGCGACAACTGATTGGATGATTCGACGCGTCGGCATCCGATCGAATTTCGTGCATCGGGCACGGTTGACCGGCCACGGTGTTTTGCCTGTCCCGGGGTGTCGGGCCGAGTCGTTCCGGGCAGCTGCTTCACAGCGGTTTTTCGGCGGCGATCGTGCCGCTTCGTTCGAGCCCGCGTCGGGCATCGCTTCCACGCCATCTACCATCACCGGACATTTTTCGAGCAAGAAATACCGGTGCAAAAATTCGACCTTACAACTGTCATCGTACGTCGTCGAATCGCGTGTTTTTCACATGATGAGGCGTCGTTTTACGCAGGTTTTTGTCGCGTCTAAAGCCTTGAATCACTTGCAACTATCGCTTACAATCGCCCGGATTTGTTAGCTAGGCACCCCTGAAAGCTTTCAGAAAGCTTGGGGCCGGGTTCAAGGATTTTGCGGAAGATTGCGATGGCGGGTCAGGCGCCGGACGACAGGCACGATGATCAGCGCACGCAACGCACCGCTTCGGCGGCCGGCGAGCGGCGCGAATCCGACGATGACTGGGATGCCGAGCAACAAGATAACAACATCGTTCCGCTCACGCGGGCGGAAGCCGAGAGGCTGTTCGGCCCGGACGTGAGCAAGCCCTCGCGCGTGACCCCCTACAAGGTGGTGATCGCGCAAGTGGTCTTGTCCCTGGTTGCAACGCTGGCGTGGTGGCTGTTTTCGAAGTCGCCGGGCGCCGCTGCGCAATCCGCGTTTCTGGGTGGAGCGATCGGCTGGGTACCAAGTGCGCTGTTCGTGGCACGACTGAAGGCAGGTGGTTCGGCCACCGTGATGAGCTGGGTGATGGGCGAAGCCCTGAAGCTCGGCCTGACGATCGGGATGTTCGCAGCAGTGGCGTTCGGCTGGGCCGGCGTGCACTGGGTGCCGTTCCTCGTCACGTACCTCGTCGTGCTGAAGACGTACTGGATCGCACTGGCCTGGCGGTAAGCAACAAGCAGCGTGCGGTTTCGACAACGAACCGCACCGGCCCGTTCCCGCAATAGCGTGTTGCGGAACAGGCAAAACGATTTTCGACAATTTGGGTGGCATTAACGATATGGCAGCTAGCGAAGGCACGCGCGGTCCGGATCCGTCCGAGTACATTGCGCACCACTTGCAGAATTTCTCCACCTCGCATCAGACGTCGATTTTCGACATCCACGTCTGGAATCTCGACACGCTGTTCTGGTCGATCGTATGCGGCATCGTGACGATCCTCCTGCTGCGTCTGGCCGCCCGCAAGGCGACGTCGGGCGTGCCGGGCCGTTTCCAGTGCGCGATCGAGATGCTCGTCGAAATGGTCGAAGACCAGTCGAAGGCCATCGTCCACGGCAATCGCACCTTCATCGCTCCGCTCGCCCTCACGGTGTTCGTGTGGGTCGCGCTGATGAACTCCCTCGACTTCCTCCCGGTCGACCTGCCGGGCCGCGTGATCGGCCTGCTCGGTCTGTCGGACGTGATTTCCCACCATCGCATCGTCCCGACGGCCGACCTGAACGGCACGCTCGGCATCGCGCTCGGCGTGTTCGTCCTGATGATCTACTACAGCATCAAGATCAAGGGCGCGGGCGGCTTTGTGCATGAGCTGCTGTCGGCCCCGTTCGGTGCCCACCCGCTGCTGTGGATCCCGAACCTCGCGCTCAACATCGTCGAATATCTCGCGAAGACCGTCTCCCTCGGTATGCGGCTGTTCGGCAACATGTACGCGGGTGAGCTGTTGTTCCTGTTGATCGCCCTGCTCGGCAGCATGTGGAGCTTCGGTGGCGACGCAACGTTCCTCGGCTTCGTTGGTCACGTGATCGCGGGTAGCGTCTGGGCAATCTTCCACATCCTGATTGTTCTGTTGCAGGCATTCATTTTCATGATGCTGACGCTGGTGTATCTCGGCCAGGCGCACGACACGCACTAAGCGCGGCGTGCAAGAAAGAGTCTTCGTTTTAGTTTTTTAAATCTCAGTTCCAAGTCTTTTCACAAAGGAGTGATCATGCAAGCTTACATCGCCAACATCCAGGGTCTGACCGCCATCGGTATCGGCATCATCATCGGCCTGGGTGCAATCGGCGCCTGTATCGGTATCGCGCTGATGGGTGGCAAGTACATTGAAGCCTGCGCACGTCAGCCGGAACTCATCAACCCGCTGCAAACGAAGATGTTCCTGCTGGCTGGTCTGATCGACGCTGCATTCCTGATCGGCGTTGGTGTCGCAATGCTGTTCGCGTTCGCGAACCCGCTCCTGTCGAAGCTCGCAGGCTAAGGTTCCTCGGAAATTTGCGTCCGGCGTGAGCCGGCGCAGGGCGGAACGGAGACTTGGGGCGCTGATCGAATGCAACTCGATGAGCGCCTTACCGTTTCATTTTTCCGGAATAGCAGATAAGGAAACACCGTGAATCTCAACGCAACTCTGTTTGCGCAAATGGTCGTGTTCCTGGTCCTCGCGTGGTTCACGATGAAGTTCGTGTGGCCGCCGTTGATCAACGCCCTCGACGAACGTTCGAAGAAGATCGCCGACGGCCTCGCCGCCGCGGAGAAGGGCAAGGCGGAACTCGACGCAGCGCACAAGCGCGTGGACCAGGAACTCGCGCAGGCCCGCAACGACGGCCAGCAGCGCATCGCCGACGCTGAAAAGCGTGCCCAGGCGGTCGCCGAGGAAATCAAGGCCAACGCCCAGGCTGAAGCCGCCCGCATCGTCGCCCAGGCGAAGGCGGAAGCAGAACAGCAAATCGTGAAGGCGCGCGAAGCGCTGCGTGGCGAAGTCGCCTCGCTGGCCGTGAAGGGCGCCGAGCAGATCCTGAAGCGCGAAGTCGATCAAACGGCCCACGCCCAACTGCTGAATCAACTGAAAGCCGAGCTCTGATCATGGCCGAACTTGCAACCATCGCCCGCCCTTACGCAGAAGCGCTGTTCCGCGTGGCCGAGGGCGGTGACATCGCCGCCTGGTCCACGCTCGTGCAAGAGCTGGCCCAGGTTGCGCGTCTGCCGGAAGTACTGTCGGTCGCGTCGAGCCCGAAGGTGACGCGCACGCAAGTAGCCGAGCTGCTGCTTGCTGCGGTGAAGTCGCCGCTCGTGGCCGGCGCCGAAGCGAAGAACTTCGTGCAGATGCTGGTCGACAATCATCGCATCGCGCTGCTGCCGGAAATTGCCGAGCAGTTCGAGGCGCTCAAGAACGAACGTGAAGGTGCTGCCGACGCCGAGATCGTGAGCGCGTTCCCGCTGAACGGCGCGGATCTCGAAAGTCTCGTCTCGGGCCTCGAACGCAAGTTCAAGCGCAAGCTGAAACCGACGGTCGAAGTCGATTCGTCGCTGATCGGCGGCGTGCGCGTGACGGTCGGCGACGAAGTGCTCGACACCTCGGTTCGCGCGCGCCTCGCATCGATGCAGGCTGCCTTGACCGCCTGAGCGCCACGCCGGCACGCAACAGAATTGACTATCAGGAGCGAATAATGCAACTCAATCCCTCTGAGATCAGCGAGCTGATCAAGAGCCGGATCCAGGGCCTTGAAGCGAGCGCAGACGTTCGCAACCAGGGCACCGTGATCTCCGTGACCGACGGTATCGTGCGTATCCACGGCCTGTCGGACGTGATGCAGGGCGAAATGCTCGAGTTTCCGGGCAACACGTTCGGCCTCGCGCTGAACCTCGAGCGCGACTCGGTCGGCGCGGTGATTCTCGGCGAATACGAACACATCTCGGAAGGCGACGTCGTCAAGACGACGGGTCGCATTCTGGAAGTCCCGGTCGGCCCGGAACTCGTCGGCCGCGTGGTCGATGCGCTCGGCAACCCGATCGACGGCAAGGGCCCGGTCAACGCGAAGCTGACCGACGCGATCGAAAAGATCGCCCCGGGCGTGATCTGGCGCAAGTCGGTGTCGCAGCCGGTGCAGACGGGCATCAAGTCGATCGACGCGATGGTGCCGATCGGCCGTGGCCAGCGTGAGCTGATCATCGGCGACCGTCAGTGCGGCAAGACCGCGGTGGCGCTCGACGCGATCATCAACCAGAAGGGCAAGGACCTGATCTGTATCTACGTCGCGATCGGCCAGAAGGCTTCGTCGATCATGAACGTGGTTCGCAAGCTCGAAGAAACGGGCGCGATGGAATACACGATCGTCGTCGCCGCCACGGCATCGGATTCCGCAGCAATGCAGTATCTGGCACCGTACGCCGGCTGCACGATGGGCGAATACTTCCGCGACCGCGGCCAGGACGCGCTGATCATTTATGACGACTTGACCAAGCAGGCTTGGGCATACCGTCAGATCTCGCTGCTGCTGCGCCGCCCGCCGGGCCGTGAAGCGTACCCGGGCGACGTGTTCTATCTGCACTCGCGTCTGCTGGAGCGTGCGGCTCGCGTGTCGGAAGAGTACGTCGAGAAGTTCACGAACGGCGAAGTGAAGGGCAAGAGCGGTTCGCTGACGGCACTGCCGGTCATCGAAACGCAGGCAGGCGACGTGACCGCGTTCGTTCCGACGAACGTGATCTCGATTACCGACGGCCAGATCTTCCTGGAAACCGACCTGTTCAACGCAGGCATCCGCCCGGCAATCAACGCCGGCGTGTCGGTGTCGCGAGTCGGTGGCGCCGCTCAGACGAAGGTCGTGAAGAAGCTGTCGGGCGGTATCCGTACCGACCTCGCGCAGTACCGTGAACTGGCCGCATTCGCGCAGTTCGCATCGGACCTCGACGAAGCGACCCGCAAGCAGCTCGAGCGCGGCCGCCGCGTGACGGAACTGCTGAAGCAGCCGCAGTACCAGCCGCTGCAGGTGTGGGAACTGGCCGTGTCGCTGTACGCCGCGAACAACGGCTACCTCGACGACCTCGACGTGAAGCAAGTGCTGCCGTTCGAGAAGGGCCTGCGCGAAAGCCTGAAGACCAGCAACGCTGACCTCATCAAGCGCATCGAAGACACCAAGGATCTCTCGAAGGACGACGAAGGCGCACTGCGCTCGGCGATCGAATCCTTCAAGAAGTCCGGTGCCTATTGATCCGCGAGTGACACACTGAGGCCGCGCGGGTGCTGATGCGCCCGCGCCGCTTCGGTCAAGGAGCAAGCTATGGCTGGAATGAAGGAAATTCGCGGCAAGATCAAGAGCGTGCAGAACACGCGCAAGATCACGAAGGCGATGGAGATGGTGGCCGCATCGAAGATGCGCCGCGCGCAGGAACGCATGCGCGCTGCTCGTCCGTACGCGGACAAGGTCCGTGCCATCGCCGCGCACATGAGCCGTGCGAATCCGGAGTACCGTCACCCGTTCATGGTGGCGAACGACGGCACGAACACGGCCGGCATCATCCTCGTCACGACGGACAAGGGTCTGTGCGGTGGTCTGAACACCAACGTGCTGCGTGCGACGGTGCAGAAGTTCAAGGAGCTGGAAGAGAAGGGCCAGAAGGTCGAAGCCACCGCGATCGGTAGCAAGGGCCTCGGGTTCCTGAACCGCTTCGGCGCGAAGGTGATGTCGCAGGTCGTGCACCTCGGCGACACCCCGCATCTGGACAAGCTGATCGGCGCGGTGAAGACGCAGCTCGACCTGTACTCGGAAGGCAAGCTGTCGGCGGTTTATATCGCTTACACGCGCTTCGTCAACACGATGAAGCAGGAAGCCGTGATCGAGCAGCTGCTGCCGCTGTCGTCGGAGCACTTCGAGGCCGACGACGGTACGCCGGCCACGTCGTGGGACTACATCTACGAGCCGGACGCGCAGGCAGTCGTCGACGAACTGCTCGTGCGTTACGTCGAGGCGCTGGTGTACCAGGCCGTCGCGGAGAACATGGCGTCTGAGCAATCGGCGCGGATGGTCGCGATGAAGGCTGCGTCCGACAACGCGAAGACGGTGATCAGCGAACTGCAGCTCGTGTACAACAAGAGCCGTCAGGCCGCGATTACGAAAGAACTGTCGGAGATCGTCGGCGGCGCAGCCGCTGTTTAAGCGCGCGCCCGGACGACAACTGCGCCTTTGCGCGAGTAAAGAATCAGGTATTTAAAGGAAAAGCGATGAGTACTGCTGCTTTGGTAGAAGGCAAGATCGTACAGTGCATCGGCGCCGTTATCGACGTGGAATTCCCGCGCGACAGCATGCCGAAGATCTACGACGCGCTTATTCTCGATGGCTCGGAACTGACGCTCGAAGTCCAGCAGCAGCTGGGCGACGGCGTGGTCCGCACCATTTGTCTGGGTGCATCCGACGGCCTGCGCCGCGGTCTGACCGTGAAGAACACGGCAAATCCGATCTCGGTGCCGGTCGGCAAGCCGACCCTCGGCCGGATCATGGACGTGCTCGGCCGTCCGATCGACGAAGCCGGCCCGATCGTGAGCGAACACACGCGCTCGATCCACCAGAAGGCTCCGGCGTTCGACGAACTGTCGCCGTCGACCGAACTGCTCGAAACGGGTATCAAGGTCATCGACCTGATCTGCCCGTTCGCAAAGGGCGGCAAGGTTGGCCTGTTCGGCGGTGCTGGCGTGGGCAAGACCGTCAACATGATGGAGCTCATCAACAACATCGCGAAGGAACACGGCGGTTACTCCGTGTTCGCGGGCGTGGGCGAGCGTACCCGTGAAGGGAACGACTTCTACCACGAAATGAAGGACTCGAACGTTCTCGACAAGGTCGCGCTGGTGTACGGCCAGATGAACGAGCCGCCGGGCAACCGTCTGCGCGTCGCGCTGACCGGCCTGACGATGGCCGAGCACTTCCGTGACGAAGGCCTCGACGTGCTGTTCTTCGTCGACAACATCTACCGTTTCACGCTGGCCGGTACCGAAGTGTCGGCACTGCTCGGCCGTATGCCGTCGGCAGTGGGCTATCAGCCGACGCTGGCTGAAGAAATGGGCAAGCTGCAAGAGCGCATCACGTCGACCAAGAAGGGCTCGATTACGTCGGTCCAGGCCGTGTACGTCCCTGCGGACGACTTGACCGACCCGTCGCCGGCTACGACCTTCGGCCACTTGGACGCAACCGTCGTTCTGTCGCGTGACATCGCTTCGCTGGGTATCTACCCGGCGGTCGACCCGCTCGACTCGACGTCGCGCCAGATCGACCCGAACGTGATCGGTGAAGAGCACTACTCGATCACCCGTCGCGTTCAGCAGACGCTGCAGCGCTACAAGGAACTGCGCGACATCATCGCGATTCTGGGCATGGACGAACTGTCGCCGGAAGACAAGCTGTCGGTCGCGCGCGCACGTAAGATCCAGCGTTTCCTGTCGCAGCCGTTCCACGTTGCCGAAGTGTTCACGGGCTCGCCGGGCAAGTACGTGCCGCTGAAGGAAACGATCCGCGGCTTCAAGATGATCGTCGACGGCGAGTGCGACCACCTGCCGGAACAGGCGTTCTACATGGTCGGCACGATCGACGAAGCCTTCGAGAAGGCCAAGAAGATCCAGTAAGGGTCATGTGATCGGAGTAAGCGCTGAAGCGCTAACTCCCGTCGACCGCCGCAGGGCAAGAGTAAGCGCTGAAGCGCTAACTCTTGCCAACCGCGGCATGGGGCGGGAGTAGGTGCTGAAGCACTAACTCCGGTCGACCGCCGCGGGGCAAGAGTAGACGCTGAAGCGCCAACTCTTGCCAACCGCGGCATGGGACGGGAGTAAGCGCTAAAGCGCTAACTCCCGTCGACAGGAGTCGATATGGCAACCATCAAAGTAGACGTCGTCAGCGCGGAAGAGCAGATCTTCTCGGGCGAGGCGAAATTCGTCGCGCTGCCGGGCGAAACGGGTGAGCTGGGTATTCTGCCGGGCCACACGCCGCTGATCACGCGGATTCGTCCGGGTGCGGTGCGCATCGAAGTCGAGGGCGGCAACGACGAATTCGTGTTCGTCGCGGGCGGCATTCTCGAAGTGCAGCCGGGCGCCGTGACGGTGCTCGCCGATACCGCGATCCGCGGCAAGGACCTCGACGCGGCGAAAGCCGAGGAAGCGCGCAAGCGTGCCGAGGAAACGCTGCAGAACGCGAAGTCGGATCTCGACCTCGCGAAGGCGCAATCCGAGCTCGCGACCGCGATGGCGCAGCTCGAGGCGATCCAGCGTCTGGCGAAGATCCGCAGCCGGCACTGAGCCGCGCCGCGTATCCCGCGAAAGGAAAGCAGCCTTCGGGCTGCTTTTTTTTCGCTGGTCCTTTGCGTGCCGCGGTGTTTCGTCCGGTCGTGCTATTTCATCCGTCCGCCGCGAATTGATGTCAGAGTGTCGTCAGCGGAGCGCGTCATCATCCGCAGTCAGGCCGCCCGTCGCGAGTGTGGCGACGGAGGCGGGCGCAGCAAGCGCCCGCGGTCCGATCAGACAAAAAAGACGGAGACATTCATGGCAGCAGACCTTGGCGTGGGGGCGCTGATCGCGCCCGAAAACGGACTGTCGTACGTGCGCGGCGCGACCGACGTGCCGCTATCCGAAGCGACGATCGGCAGGTTCCTGCGCGATACCGCCGGCCGTTTTCCCGACCGTCCGGCGGTCGTGTTCCGCGAGCAGCAGGTGCGCTGGACCTGGCGCGAATTCGCGGACGAGGTCGACGTGCTCGCGGCCGGCCTCGCCGCGCTCGGGATCGTGAAGGGCGACCGCGTCGGCATCTGGTCGCCGAACCGCAGCGAATGGCTGCTCACGCAGTTTGCGACCGCGCGTATCGGCGCGGTGCTCGTCAACATCAACCCGGCCTACCGGCTGTCGGAACTCGAATACGCGCTGAACAAGGTCGGCTGCAAGGCCGTGATCGCGGCCGAGTGCTTCAAGTCGTCGGCGTATGTCGAGATGCTGCAGACCATCGCGCCGGAGCTCGCGACCGCGACGCCGGGCAACCTGCAGGCGGCACGCGTGCCGAGCCTGCGTACGGTCGTGTCGATGGGCGACGTCGCGCCGGCCGGCATGTTCCGTTTCGCGGACGTGATGACGCGCGGCCGCCAGGCCGTCGACCCCGCGCTGCTCGATGCGATCGGCGCGACGCTCGAGTCCACCGACGCGATCAACATCCAGTTCACGAGCGGCACGACGGGCAGCCCGAAGGGTGCGACGCTCACGCATCGCAACGTCGTCAACAACGCGCGCTCGATTGCGATGGCGATGCGCTTCACCGAGCAGGATTCGCTTTGCATCCCGGTGCCGCTGTATCACTGCTTCGGGATGGTGCTCGCGGTACTCGCGTGCGTATCGAAGGGTGCGGCGATGGTGTTCCCGGGCGAAGCATTCGACCCGGTCGCGACGCTCGCGGCCGTGGCCGACGAACGCTGCACCGCGCTGCACGGCGTGCCGACGATGTTCATCGCCGAGCTCGATCATCCCGAGTTCCCGACATTCGACCTGTCGACGCTGCGCACAGGGATCATGGCCGGCTCGCCGTGCCCGATCGAGACGATGAAGCGCGTCGTCTCGCAGATGCACCTGTCGGAGATCACGATCGCATACGGGATGACGGAGACGAGCCCCGTGTCGTTCCAGAGCTCGACCGACGATCCGCTCGAGAAGCGCACGACGACGGTCGGGCGCATCCAGCCGCATCTCGAAGTGAAGATCGTCGATCCGAGCGGCGACATCGCGCCGGTCGGCGCGACGGGCGAGCTGTGCACGAAGGGCTACTCGGTGATGCTCGGCTACTGGGACGACGACGCGAAGACGCGCGAGGTGCTGGTCGACGGCTGGATGCATACGGGCGATCTCGCGACGCTCGACGCGGACGGCTACTGCAACATCGTCGGCCGGCTGAAGGACATGGTGATTCGCGGCGGCGAGAACGTCTATCCGCGCGAGATCGAGGAATTCCTGTTTCGGCATCCGAAGATCCAGAGCGCACAGGTGTTCGGCGTGCCCGATGCAAAATACGGCGAGGAGCTGTGCGCGTGGATCGTGCTGCGCGCGGACGAGCAGATGACCGAGGACGACGTGCGCGCGTTCTGCAACGGGCAGATCGCGCACTACAAGATTCCGCGCTATATCCGCTTCGTCGACGAGCTGCCGATGACGGTGACGGGCAAGGTGCAGAAATTCGTGATGCGCGACCGGATGATCGAGGAACTGAAGCTCGACGTGCAGAAGACCGCGTAAGTTGGCCTGCGGCCCGGCGGCGGAAAAACGCGGCGGCCTGCGGGTCGTTGCGTTTTCGATGGACGAAAAAAAGCGGGCTTATTAGCCCGCTAAAAACCACACGCTACGGGGTTAGCGCGAGGAGACCAAAGATGAAACCGAGTCCGGCGGGGGGCCGGAAACGACTCCAACAGGGATGCCCCTGGGAAGGGCTTCGGTACGTGACCGACTGGCTCGCAGCGCTTCGCGTCCGCTCACACTTGGCACACGAGACCGCATCCGTGTTGAAACCGTTGAGGCCATTGTGGGCGAATTACCGACCCATCGCGGTAACAAAGTGTTTCAGGTTGTAACGCCCGCCAGATAAGGCTTTCCGGGATTTTTTGCTGTTTTCGGGGTCCTGAAAAAGGTCATTTTTACCCATATTTTCCGCAGCGTTTTCATCATATGCATACGGCGCGTTTTTCACGCGTATCGGGCGCGATGAATTGCCGATTTACACGTGAGAAAACGCACCGCGCGGCAGATACCGCGCATGACGATTCATTCGTCAGAAAGATTTTGAAACGTGATCGGGATGTGTGGAAGTCGGCCGTTTGGCCGATTCGGGTGATTTCGCGCGGCCGCGGAGCGCCGGGGCAAGGTGGCGATGTGTAACTGCGGCAGGCCGGCCGCCGCCGCGCAGCGATTTCAGCGGGCAGCGGCCACGGGGTCGGTGCCCGTCATCGGCCGCCGCAAAACATGCGCGCTTACTTCAGCCACTTGTCCGAAATCGCCTGGTATTCGCCGGTCGACAGTGCGAGATGCAACCACTGGTCGACGTACTGCTGGAACGCGACATCGCCGCGCGGCACCATGTACGCCTTCTCGCCGAACTGGAACGGCTTGTCCGGATGAACCGAGCACAGCCCCGGATTCAGTTTTTGCTGCAGCTGCGTCTCGGACGCATCCGTCACCATCACGTCCGCCTTGCCCGCGAGGATCTGCTTGAAGATCGTCACGTTGTCCGGATAGACGGTCAGGTTCGCGTGCGTGAAGTACTGCTTCGCGAAACGTTCGTTGGTGCCGCCCGGGTTCACGATCACGCGTGTTTCGGGCCGGTCGATCTGCGCGACGGTCTGGTATTTGTCGGCGTCCGCGCAGCGCACGATCGGCGTCTTGCCGTCGACGACGTACGGCTGCGTGAAGAACACGCGCTTCTGGCGCTCGAGCGTCGTCGATATGCCGCCCACCGCGACGTCGCATTTCGCGACGAAATCGCCGGTCAGGTTCGACCAGCTCGTCTTCACGTAGTCGGCCTTCACGCCGAGCGACTTCGCGAGCGATTCGGCCATGTCGATGTCGATGCCCTCGAAGCGGCCGTCCGCGCGGTAGTACGAATACGGTTTGTAGTCGCCCGTCGTGCAGACGCGCAGCGTGCCGCGCGCGAGCACGTCGTCGAGCCGCGAGCCGGCGCCCGGGGCGGCAGGGGCGCTGCCCGCGCCGGTCTGCGCGTGCGCGGCGGCGCAGCAAAGCAATGCGGCCGCGGCGAGCGTGGCGAATGTCTTCATCGGTCTCCTCCTTCGTTCGGTTCGATATGAGCGTCCGATCATAACGGAGCCATCGCGCGCGTCATATGGCCGCCATCGCATCGGCATGCGCAGCCTGACGCCGGCTGTCCGGTAAAATGCCGCTTTGCCTTCGCATCGTCGCTCCTACCGTGGCCCATAACCTGCTCAACGACACCTTCCTGCGTGCGCTTCTGCGCGAGCCGACCGACTACACGCCGATCTGGCTGATGCGCCAGGCCGGCCGCTACCTGCCCGAATACAACGCGACGCGCGCGCGCGCCGGCAGCTTCCTCGGCCTCGCGAAGAATCCCGACTACGCGACCGAGGTGACGCTGCAGCCGCTCGAGCGTTTCCCGCTCGACGCCGCGATCCTGTTCTCGGACATCCTGACGATTCCGGACGCGATGGGGCTCGGCCTCGACTTCCAGGTCGGCGAAGGGCCGAAGTTTGCGCATCCGGTGCGCACCGAGGCCGACGTCGCGAAGCTCGCGGTGCCGGACATCGAAGCCACGCTCGGCTACGTGACCGGCGCCGTGCGCGAGATCCGCCGCGCGCTGACCGACGGCCAGGGTCGCCAGCGCGTGCCGCTGATCGGCTTCTCGGGCAGCCCCTGGACGCTCGCGTGCTACATGGTCGAAGGCGGCGGCTCGGACGATTTCCGCACGGTGAAGTCGATGGCGTATTCGCGCCCCGACCTGATGCACCGGATCCTCGACGTGAACGCGCAGGCGGTGGCCGCGTACCTGAACGCGCAGATCGAAGCGGGCGCGCAGGCCGTGATGATTTTCGACACGTGGGGCGGCGCACTGGCGGACGGCGCATACCAGCGCTTTTCGCTCGACTACATCCGTCGCGTGGTCGCGCAGCTCAAGCGCGAGCACGACGGCGAGCGTGTGCCGGTGATCACGTTCACGAAGGGCGGCGGGCTGTGGCTCGAGGAGATCGCGGCGACCGGTGTCGACGCGGTCGGGCTCGACTGGACGGTCAACCTCGGTGCCGCGCGCGAGCGCGTCGCGGGGCGCGTCGCGCTGCAGGGCAACCTCGACCCGACGATCCTGTTTGCGCCGCCGGCCGCGGTGCGCGAACAGGCGCGCGCGGTGCTCGACAGCTACGGCAACCACCCGGGCCACGTATTCAACCTCGGGCACGGCATCTCGCAATTCACGTCGCCCGATCACGTCGCCGAACTCGTCGACGAGGTACATAACCACAGCCGCGCGATCCGTAGCGGAGCCGCCGGCTGAACGCAAGCGCTGTCATGCTGCACTGCGGGGTGACAGCGTTTCGCTGCCGGCGCTAAACAGGGCGCAACCCCGTACCGGTTGCCGATTCGTTGCTTGTCAAGACTTGACTTATACACATTTTCCACGTTGCAGCGCGGTAGAGCCCTGTGTCGGTCAAATTGTCTCGCTATGGTTTGGTAATTTGAATAGCAGCCTTATGGAATAAGGCTCCGCGGGGCACCGCCGCAAACGGCGGAAAACCGCGGAAAACACGGCCCGGCGCGCGTTGCGGCCATTGAGCGGCGAGTTCTCAACAAAGTTATCCACAGGCTGGGCAGGGTATACGGCGATTCCTAATGCGAATCCAAAACTTAGCGCCGAATCTGAAGTTTTACTTTAAGTTCGCTGCCGCGATGCGGGTGCGAGTGCAAGCCGTCCATGCGGCACGTACCGCCGCCGGGGCGCCGTGATGAACGGCACCTACCTGCGCGTCGCGCTCGACCATCCGCTCGCGACCCTGTTCGACTACCGCTGCGATGCGCAACCGGCACCCGTGCCCGGCACGCTCGTGCAGGTGCCGTTCGGCAAGCGGCAGGCCGTCGGGCTCGTCTGCGAAGTGACGACTCACACCGACGTGCCGCCGTCCCGGCTGCGCGCGATCGATGCGATCTGCACCGACTTGCCGCCGCTGTCGGCGGACTGGCTCGCGCTCGTGTCGTTCGCGGCCGACTACTATCAGCGCGGGCGCGGCGAGGTCGCGCTGCCGGCGCTGCCGCAGGCGCTGCGCGACGCCGGACGCTGGGGGCGGCTGCTGGCGCCCGAGGTGCGCTACCGGCCGACGGAAGCCGGTCGTGCGGCACTGCCCGATGCGTTGCCCGCACGCGGGGCCGCGCTGCGACGGCTCGCGCAGGCGCTCGTCGACACCGGCTCGCTGGGGCTGCCCGACGCGCGCGTGCTGCATCCGAAGGCGGCCGCGACGCTCGACGACTGGGCGGCGCGCGGCTGGGTCGACGTCGAGGAGATCGGCTGGAACGACGCGCCTGTGCCCAAAGCTGTGGATAACCTGTCGACAACCGGTGGACGAGCCGTGCCGCCGGCGCTCACCGACCAGCAGGCCGAGGCGCTCGACGCGATCCGCGCTGCGCAGGGTTTCGCGCCGTTCCTGCTGCACGGCGTGACGGGCAGCGGCAAGACCGAGGTCTATCTGCATGCGCTCGCGTCGCTGCTCGACGCGCGGCCGGACGCGCAGGCGCTCGTGCTCGTCCCTGAAATCAACCTGACGCCGCAGTTCGAGGCCGCGTTTCGCGCGCGCTTCGCGGGTGCGCTCGCCGACGACGCGATCGTCACGCTGCACAGCGGGCTCGCCGAGGGCGAGCGCGCGCGCAACTGGCTTGCCGCGCACACGGGCCGCGCGCGGATCGTGCTCGGCACGCGCCTCGCGGTGCTCGCATCGATGCCGACGCTCGCGTTGATCGTCGTCGACGAGGAGCACGAGCCCGCGTACAAGCAGCAGGAAGGGCTGCGCTACTCGGCGCGCGATCTCGCCGTGTGGCGCGCGAAGCAGCTCGGCATCACGGTCGTGCTCGGCTCGGCGACGCCGTCGCTCGAAACCTGGTGGCAGGCCGAGCAGGGCCGCTACACGCGGCTCACGCTGTCGCGCCGCGCGGTGGCCGACGCGACGCTGCCGACCGTGCGGCTGATCGATCTCGAGGAGGAGCGGCGGCGCGGGCGCGCGTCGATGGGCGGGCTGTCGGGGCCGCTCGTCGCGGCGCTGAAGGCGCGGCTCGAGCGCGGCGAGCAAAGCCTCGTGTTCCTGAACCGGCGCGGCTACGCGCCGCAACTCGCGTGCGACGCATGCGGCTGGGTCGCGGGCTGCCCGCGCTGCAGCGCGTACGTCGTGCTGCACAAGCCCGAGCATGCGCTGCGCTGCCATCATTGCGGCTGGGAGGCGCGCATTCCGCGGTCGTGCCCCGAGTGCGGCAACGTCGACATCGCGCCGCTCGGGCGCGGCACGCAGCGCATCGAGGAGGCGCTCGCCGAGGCCGTGCCGGGCGCGCGCGTGCTGCGGATCGACGCGGACAGCACGCGCCGCAAGGGCAGCGCGCAGGCGCTCTTTTCCGACGTGCACGCGGGCGAGGTCGACATCCTCGTCGGCACGCAGATGATCGCGAAGGGGCACGACTTCCAGCGCGTGTCGCTCGTCGGCGTGCTCAACGCCGACACCGCGCTGTTCTCGCACGACTTCCGTGCGAGCGAACGGCTGTTCGCGCAGCTGATGCAGGTGAGCGGCCGCGCGGGCCGCGCCGGGCTGCCGGGCGAGGTGATGGTGCAGACGCGCTACCCGCGTCACGCGCTGTACCACGCGCTCGGGCGGCAGGATTACGTCGGCTTCGCGAATTCGACGCTCGGCGAGCGCCGCGACGCGCACCTGCCGCCGTTCGTCTACCAGGCGCTGTTGCGCGCCGAAGGGCGCACGCTCGACGCGGCGCTCGCGTTCCTGCTGCAGGCCGCGGCCGCGTTGCCGGGGCTGCCGGGCGCCGATCGCGTGACCGTGTACGACGCGGTGCCGATGACGATCGTCAAGGTCGCGAACGTCCACCGCGCGCAGTTGCTGCTCGAAAGTGCGTCGCGGGCGGCGCTGCAGCATGCGCTGCGCGCATGGCAGCCGGAGCTGCGTGCGCTGAAGGGCGTGCTGCGGTGGAGCGTCGAAGTCGATCCGCTGGATATCTGAGCGGCGCCCGCGCAGCCGTCGCGCGGTGCGCCGCCGCGTTGAAGCCCGGGCCGCCGGGCCCCTCCGAACCGTCTCTCGTCGCGCGCTCATACCAGGCGGCACACTCGCCGCCACACCCAGTGCAACCCGTTTTCGTCCGCCGCCGTGCGCGCCGGAGGTTGCACACGCATGTCGAATCGGCTCGATCAGGGAAAACACCGATCCCCGGACCGCGGGCAACTCCTAGGTTGCAACCTTCTAAGTGGCTGATTATATTGACTAACTCAAGGGTGCAACCCATCTCTCAATTTGGTTGCACCTTTTTATTGCGTGCCGTAGGATTTCGCGCATCCTCTCACACCACATTGCCGGGCTCGCACCGGCGCACGAACCCACCATGGCAAGCACGACTCTCGGCGTCAAAGTCGACGACATTCTCCGCTCGCGCCTCAAGGACGCCGCCGCGCGTCTGGAGCGCACTCCCCACTGGCTGATCAAGCAGGCGATCTTCGCGTATCTCGAGCGGATCGAGCACGGCCAGCTGCCGCCCGAGCTGTCGGGCCACAGCGGTGTCACGGAGCTCGCCGACGGTCAGGCTGCGGACGGCGACGACGACAACTCGCCGCATCCGTTCCTCGAGTTCGCGCAGAACGTGCAGCCGCAGTCGGTGCTGCGCGCGGCGATCACGGCCGCGTACCGCCGCCCCGAGCCGGAATGCGTGCCGTTCCTGCTCGGCCAGGCGCGCCTGCCCGCGAACCTGCAGGCGGACGCGCAGGCGCTGGCGACGAAGCTCGTCGAGGCGCTGCGCGAGAAGAGTTCGGGCGGCGGCGTCGAAGGGCTGATCCACGAATTCTCGCTGTCGAGCCAGGAGGGCGTCGCGCTGATGTGCCTCGCCGAAGCGCTGCTGCGCATTCCCGATCGCGCGACGCGCGATGCGCTGATCCGCGACAAGATCAGCAAGGGCGACTGGCGCTCGCACGTCGGCCATGCGCCGTCGCTGTTCGTCAACGCGGCGACCTGGGGGCTGATGATCACCGGCAAGCTCGTGACGACCAACAGCGAAGCGGGCCTGTCGTCGGCGCTCACGCGCCTGATCGGCCGCGGCGGCGAGCCGCTGATCCGCAAGGGCGTCGACATGGCGATGCGCCTGATGGGCGAGCAGTTCGTCACCGGCGAAACGATCTCCGAAGCGCTGGCCAACAGCCGCAAGTACGAAGCGCGCGGCTTCCGCTACTCGTACGACATGCTCGGCGAAGCGGCGACGACCGAAGAGGACGCGCAGCGCTACTACGCATCGTACGAGCAGGCGATCCACGCAATCGGCAAGGCGGCCGGCGGCCGCGGCATCTACGAAGGCCCGGGCATCTCGATCAAGCTGTCGGCGCTGCACGCGCGCTACTCGCGCTCGCAGCAGGACCGCACGATGAGCGAGCTGCTGCCGCGCGTGCGCGCGCTCGCGCTGCTCGCGCGCCGCTACGACATCGGCCTGAACATCGACGCGGAAGAAGCCGACCGCCTCGAACTGTCGCTCGACCTGCTCGAGGCGCTGTGCTTCGATCCGGATCTCGCGGGCTGGAACGGCATCGGCTTCGTCGTGCAGGGCTACCAGAAGCGCTGCCCGTTCGTGATCGACTACCTGATCGATCTCGCGCGTCGCAGCCGTCACCGCCTGATGATCCGCCTCGTGAAGGGCGCGTACTGGGATAGCGAGATCAAGCGTGCGCAGGTCGACGGCCTCGAAGGCTATCCGGTCTATACGCGCAAGATCTACACCGACGTGTCGTACCTCGCGTGCGCGAAGAAGCTGCTCGCGGCGCCCGACGCCGTCTACCCGCAGTTCGCGACGCACAACGCATACACGCTGGCCGCGATCTATCAGCTCGCGGGCCAGAACTACTACCCGGGCCAGTACGAATTCCAGTGCCTGCACGGGATGGGCGAACCGCTGTACGAGGAAGTCACGGGCCGCGACAAGCTGAACCGCCCGTGCCGCGTGTACGCGCCGGTCGGCACGCACGAGACGCTGCTCGCGTACCTGGTGCGCCGCCTGCTCGAGAACGGCGCGAACACGTCGTTCGTGAACCGCATCGCGGATAAAACCGTGTCGGTGAAGGAGCTGGTCGCCGATCCGGTCGATGAAGCGATGAAGGTCGTGCCGCTCGGCGCGCCGCACGCGAAGATTCCGCTGCCGCGCAACCTGTACGGCGACGAGCGTCCCAACTCGATGGGCCTGGACCTGTCGAACGAACACCGTCTCGCGTCGCTGTCGTCCGCGCTGCTCGCGAGCGCGCATTTCCCGTGGCGCGCGGCGCCGATGCTCGCCGACGACGCGCTCGCCGACGCGCCGGCCCGCGACGTGCGCAACCCGGCCGACCAGCGCGACACGGTCGGCACGGTCAGCGAAGCGACGGCCGAACACGTGAGCGCGGCGCTCGCGCACGCGGTGGCCGCCGCGCCGATCTGGCAGGCGACGCCGGTCGACGCGCGTGCCGATTGCCTGGTGCGTGCAGCCGACCTGCTCGAAGCGCAGATGCATACGCTGATGGGCCTGATCGTGCGCGAAGCCGGCAAGTCGCTGCCGAACGCGATCGCCGAGATCCGCGAAGCGGTCGACTTCCTGCGCTACTACGCCGCGCAGATCCGCGACGAATTCTCGAACGACACGCACCGCCCGCTCGGCCCCGTGGTCTGCATCAGCCCGTGGAACTTCCCGCTCGCGATCTTCATGGGCCAGGTGGCGGCGGCGCTCGCAGCCGGCAACACGGTGCTCGCGAAGCCGGCCGAACAGACGCCGCTGATCGCCGCGCAAGCCGTGCGCCTGCTGCGCGAGGCCGGCGTGCCGGCCGGCGCGGTGCAACTGCTGCCGGGCGACGGCGAGACCGTCGGCGCGGCGCTGGTCGCCGATCCGCGCACGCGTGCGGTGATGTTCACGGGTTCGACCGAAGTCGCGCGCCTGATCAACAAGACGCTCGCCGCGCGCCTCGATCCGGACGGCAAGCCGATTCCGCTGATCGCGGAAACGGGCGGCCAGAACGCGATGATCGTCGATTCGTCGGCACTCGCGGAGCAGGTCGTCGCGGACGTGATGCAGTCGTCGTTCGACTCGGCCGGTCAACGGTGTTCGGCGCTGCGCGTTCTGTGTCTGCAGGACGATGTCGCGGACCGCACGCTGACGATGCTCAAGGGCGCGATGCACGAGCTCGCGCTCGGCAACCCCGACCGGCTGTCGACGGACGTCGGCCCGGTGATCGACGGCGAAGCGAAGCAGACGATCGACACGCACGTCGCGGCGATGAAGGACAAGGGCCACGCGGTCACGCAGTTGCCGGCGCCCGATGCGTGCGCGCACGGCACGTTCGTGCCGCCGACGCTGATCGAGATCGGCAGCATCGACGAGCTCAAGCGTGAAGTGTTCGGCCCCGTGCTGCACGTCGTGCGCTACCGCCGCAACCAGCTCGACAAGCTGCTCGAGCAGATCCGCGCGACGGGTTACGGCCTGACGCTCGGCATCCACACGCGGATCGACGAGACGATCGCGCACGTGATCTCGAACGCGCACGTCGGCAACATCTACGTGAACCGCAACGTGATCGGCGCGGTGGTCGGCGTGCAGCCGTTCGGCGGCGAAGGGCTGTCGGGCACGGGCCCGAAGGCCGGCGGCGCGCTGTACCTGCAGCGCCTGCTCGCGACGCGTCCGTCGGGCCTGCCGCGCTCGCTCGCGCAGACGCTGATTGCGGACGGCGCGGTCGAAGGCGATGCGCGCGGCAACCCGGCGGCGGCGCTCACGACGCTGCGCGACTGGCTGATCGAGCAGCGCGAACCGGCGCTGGCCGCGCGTTGCGACGGTTATCTCGCGCAGGTGCCGGCCGGCGCGACCGCGGTGCTGACCGGCCCGACGGGCGAACGAAACACGTATACACTCGGCCCGCGCGGCACGGTGCTGTGTGTCGCGGCGACGCCGGGCGGCGCGCGCGCGCAGTTCGCGGCGGTGCTCGCGACCGGCAACCGCGCGTTGTTCGCCGGCGCGGCCGGCGAGGCGCTCGTCGCCGCGCTGCCGGCGTCGCTGAAGCCGCACGCGGCCGTGCGCAAGCAGGCCGACGCGGCGTTCGACGCGGTGCTGTTCGAAGGCGACAGCGACGAACTGCAGACGCTCGTGAAGGACGTCGCGCAGCGGCCGGGCCCGATCGTGTCGGTGCAGGGCGTGTCGGTGGGCGCGTTCGAGAACGGCGACGCGGAAGACTACGCGCTGGAGCGGCTGCTGACCGAGCGCTCGGTCAGCGTGAATACGGCCGCGGCGGGCGGCAATGCGAATTTGATGACGATCGGCTGATCATCCTTGCCGTTCGGATCAAACAAAGAAGCGGCAAGGCGATCCCGAAGCCGCTTCACTTACCCTGGTACCAAGGAGATGCTATGCAACACACGATGAAAAAGGTGGCAGGCGCGACGTTCGTCGCGGTCATGTCGCTGGCGGGGACGGCCCATGCGGATGACGTGAAGATCGGTTACGCAGGGCCGATGACGGGCGCGCAGGCGCACTACGGCAAGGATATGCAGAACGGGATCGTGCTCGCGCTGGAAGACTTCAACGCGACGAACCCGAAGATCGGCGGCAAGCCGGTGAAGTTCGTGCTCAGCACGCAGGACGACCAGGCTGACCCGCGCACGGGCACGACGGTCGCGCAGAAGCTCGTCGACGACGGCATCAAGGGCATGCTCGGCCACTTCAACTCGGGCACGACGATCCCGGCTTCGCGCATCTACGCGAACGCGGGCATTCCGGAAATCGCGATGGCGACGGCGCCGGAATACACGCAGCAAGGCTACAAGACGACCTTCCGCATGATGACGTCCGACACGCAGCAGGGCTCGGTGGCCGGCACGTTCGCGTCGAAGGATCTCGGCATGAAGAAGATCGCGATCGTCGACGACCGCACGGCCTACGGCCAGGGTCTCGCCGACCAGTTCGAGAAGGCCGCGAAGGCCGGCGGCGCGACGATCGTCGACCGCGAATTCACGAACGACAAGGCAGTCGACTTCAAGGCGATCCTGACCAAGCTGAAGGCGGCGAAGCCGGACCTCGTCTACTACGGCGGCGCGGATTCGCAGGCAGCGCCGATGGTCAAGCAGATGAAGGCGCTCGGCATCGCGGCACCGCTGATGAGCGGCGAAATGGTGAAGACGCCGACGTTCCTGAAGATCGCGGGCAACGCATCGGAAGGCACGATCGCTTCGCTGGCGGGCCTCCCGCTCGAAGAGATGCCTGGTGGCAAGGCCTACGCCGACAAGTACAAGAAGCGCTTCGGCGAAGACGTGCAGACCTACTCGCCGTACGCATACGACGGCGCGATGGCGATGCTCAACGCGATGAAGAAGGCCGATTCGACCGATCCGGCGAAGTACCTGCCGGTGCTCGCGAAGAGCGACATGGCGGGTGTCACGTCGACGCACGTCGCGTATGACGCGAAGGGCGACCTGAAGAACGGCGGCATCACGATGTACAAGGTCGAGAAGGGCGAGTGGAAGCCGCTGAAGAGCATCGGCGGCAAGTAAGCTGCCTGTGAATCGCGGGCGGCGGCGCAGGTCGCTGCCCGGCCGATCATGCGAAAAAGCCACCGGGCCGTCGGGCCTGGTGGCTTTTTTTATCGGCGTGAGCGGACGCTACTCCTTGCGCACGCGCAGCAGGAATTTC